>JANQNP010000097.1 GCA_028279505.1 Dehalococcoidia bacterium | reverse complement strand
GCTCCCACGCCGCAACCGCGTCCACCGAGGCGCGTCCCGGAAGCGTCCGCATCACCTCAGGCCACAGTGCCGGCTCGGCTCGCGCGAGCCGGCGCAGGGTGCGATCGATGTCGGGACCGATCAACTCCCCGTACGGACCGAGGAACCAGCTGTCGGGATCGCCACCCGACAGCACGTGTTCCGCGACGAACGCGAGGTACGCCACGCGGTTGGGAAAACGCAGCACGCCGCCGCCGGCCGTTCCACCCGCATCAGCATCGCCGAGCGCGGCGGCCACGCCTCGGGCGATCCCATCCATCGTCGGGCGCTCGTCCTCTACGCCAACGTCGATCGCCAGTTGGCGAATCAGCACCACCTCGGCCGCTCCCGAGCCCCCACCGCTCCCAAGCACGCCTTCGGCACGCGCTCGGACTTCGCGAAGCGCGCCCTGCGTGCGCAGCGCATCGGCGACCGTGCTCGGCGCGCGAACGCGCATCCGCCCGACGAAGTGCTGCATCGATCCGTTCACGCGACGTCGAAGCTTTCCTTGATCCCAAGGATCTCCCTGAGCTTCTCGATCTGGTCGCTGTTGGTCCGCAGCGCCTCGATTTGAGCATCGAGGTATTCATCCCCCGACAGATAGAGCTTGATCAGCTGCCCCGCTGGCCCCGCCAGCTGCTGAACGATCGCGTCGAGCGTGTCGGAGTCGTCGCCACCCAGCCGCGTCGCGCTCGCGAGGCGAGCCGTACCAAGCACGCGCAGATCGCCCCGCACCTCCACGGTCGTGCTCGCACCGCCCGATGGCCGGTCGTAGATCACGAACGCTGGGTCGAATCCGCCACTCACGTCGGGATGGCCGATCGCGAACCGGTGCGTTCCCTTTTCGACCCCGCCATCCTCGAACTGGATCCGGAGCTCCAGCTCGCCCGGCTTGTAGCCTTCGTCTACGTCTTCGGCTCCGTCAGCCGGGCCCTCTGCGTCTGGACCCGCAGCCCCGGCCTCCAGCCACATCGCTGCCGGCTCGCGATCGACGCTTGGCGCTGAACCCGCCCGGCGGAGACCCACCCCGACCGCGCCCATCGATGCCCGGCCCTCGATCCACACGCGCGAGGCATCGCCCGCTGGCTCAACGCGCAACCACGTCTCGCCCGCCCCATCGCGCAGCTCCGCGAGCACGTCCGTCCGATCGTCTCCCAGCGCAAGCGCCGCTCGCCCGTCGGGATCTTCGATCACGCGCGCCCGCACTCCGGCCACGTCCCGTGGTTCGAGCTCAGGATCGCTGAAGGCTTGCCCGTCCCAGTGGACGGTTCCAAGCCGGACCGCGCTTTCGATCGACTCCGGTGCCAGCGGCTCGTCCAACACCGTTCTCGAGCCGCTCGAGCCGGGCGCACTGCCCGCGGACGTCCGGCGCAACCGGATCCAGAAGCCCTCTCGCTTCCAGCGTTGCGGCTCCCCGCACGTCGCATCGCTCGCCTCGTCTGCCTCCTCCAGGAACAGCAGCTCAACCTGGCGTTTGCCCGGCCGGGAGTCGGTTCGCACCATCTCCGGCGTCAACCCGATCCGCGCCGGCACAAGGATCAACCGCCCCAGGCCGTCGATCGCCGCCCCACGCTCGACGAACACCTGGCTCGTCTCCCCATCGGCAAGCACCAGCAGGCCCTCGAGCACACCGGCCGTGTGCGCAAGACCGGCGTGCAGTCGGTCATGCGCGGACGCGTGTTCGAATCCGCGCCGCAGCGCTTCGGCCGTCAGCACCTGGCCGTCCGCATACACCGCCCGCGGCGGCCCGAAATAGCCTCGGTCCGGCGCGGGCGATCCACCATTCAGATCCCGGGCGAGGGTCATCCGCCGCTCCTCTCACGCTGCCACGCTTCGAACTCGTTCCGGACCTCGTTCACCGCCTCGAGATGGTCGTTCTGCCAGCGCGCCCGCGCGTGGATCCCCAGCTCCAGAATCCGTTCTCCCTCCGCCCTCCAGACATCCCAGACTCGGCTCGACCACCCCGGCAGCGGGATCGGCCGGACGCACTCGTCAACGTCTTCAAAGGTGGCGCTACAGAACTCCGCGAGCGTCCTGACCCCGCACTCCCAGAGCGCCGTCTGCACCCTCAGGCCGATCCCATCGATCACCGCGGCAAACGGGAACGGAACGCTGTCGAGGGAGAAGGAGCGCGGGGAGACCTCGTCGCGTCCCACCGCCCCCTCGCCTGCGGCCTCAGCAAAGTCGCGCGGGCTTGACGTCTCTTCTGCGAGCTCACGCTGCTCCTCCCGAGTCGCCCCGGAAGCTTCAACTCGTCCCTCCGCCCACGCCTGGACCGCAACCACCCGGTCCCTGTCGGTGACCGGGTCTCGATCGACCAGCACGCGGACGTGGCTGCCGCACGGCACGTAGAGCTGGGCGCGGCAATAGGCTGCTCGGTAGAACCCGAGCGCGGCAGACACGTTGGACGCGTCACGATCCGCAGGCCAGTGGTCGCGCGCGGACATCCGCTCGACAGTGAGCCCGCGGTCCGTCAGCAGCACGCAGGCATCGCGTGGATCTCGATAGTAGGCGTCGTACACGCCAACCTGGTACGGCGACCACCACGGGTCCTCTGGGTGGAGTTCCTCCCGCGCCCAGGGGAAGTTGTCGATCGCTCGGACGGCGTACCGGCGGTCACAGGGCTCCGGTCGGCGTGTCGCCCACACCTGGGCCAGACGCACCCCGCGCCGATCGCAGCAGTCGTCGTACCGACGAGCGAGGAACACCTGCCGCCGGTCGTCGATCAACTGCACGGCGAGTTGCCACAGCGCTTGAGCGTCGCCGCGCTGGGCCGCCAGCCGTGCAAGCTCGTCCGAGAGCCCGCACCGGTACTGTGTCGGCGCCTTGCCAAGCTCGACACGCAGCGCCCGGATCAGCCGGTCCTCGGGGCTCTCGTCCCGATCCGGGAGCTTGCCGACATCCAGGCGCCCGAAGAAGCCGTCGCAGAGATCCTGGAACTCCTGCTCCCGCTTCGCACCGTCGTCTCGCGGCGCGCCGAGCTCTTCCACGCACATCCGCACGCCGAGCTCCTCCCGTGAAGGAAGGCTTGTCGAATGTCCGCACGCTCGGCGGCTCATCACCGCCACCGGATCGGCCGGCCGCGCGTCGGGCACCAGGCGGACGTCGAACGCACGCCCCCGCCCTCCCGTGTACGAGTTCGGGCTCCGCTCGTTGCTCGACACGTACGTCTCGATCAGCGCCTCGAGGTCGACGCAGAGAGGCTCACAGACGACAAGGTCCTCTCCGCAGCACCCCACCGCGTGCCCGGGCTCAACCACGACCCCACCCTCCCGGCGCGGATCGCACGCCACATGCAGACCCGAGGTGATCCCAACCCCGGCGCCATGTCTCCGCAGCGCGAAGCGCTGATCCGCGTAGGCAACGCCGGCCTGCAGGTCGTCCGCGCTCAGCAGCGCCCCGGCGTTGAACCGCGGCCGCTCCAGGCAGTGCAGACCGCACAGCTCGGGTTCGCCGCAGCGACACGCCGTCCGCTCGGCACGCTGACGTTCGATCCGTGGCCCGCTTCGGGTGCTCATCATCGTCATCGAACTCTCCCGCCGTTCTGCTAAACCCGGAACCAGCTCAGCCAGGTCCCGCCCTCATGGACTTGCCTGCTCGGCGCGACGCCCCCGATGTGCGAGCCGCTCACCGCGAGGCCACGCTCGTCCAGCAGGAAGTCGCAATGGATCCGCACAGTCACCGTGGTGCCCCGGATGGTGTCCCCGCGCACCGCCAGGTTGGTCGGGATGCGAAAGCTCAGGCACCGTCCGTCTTCCGAGAGAATCGGTCCGGGGCTGTCTTGGTCCTGGGCATCGGCGGCGATCCGAGTCTCCGCGCCATACGGCGGACGGAAAGAGACCACGAAGATCTCCGGATCAATCCCCCCGGGGAACGACTCGTCGCGCGCCAGCGGAGCCGAGAAGCGCACCACCAGCAGCGGGACCCCGTCGTCCCGCGGCAGATCGCTCAGGCTGGTCGACGAGCCGTGCTCCCAGCTGTAGGCCGTCACGTGCGTGTAGTCGCGCCGCCCAGCCAGCGTCGGGGCTAGCGATGTGTCGATCTGGATCGCACCGCTCTCACCACGCATGAGCCGAGCAAGCAGCAGGCCGCACGGGCAGCCGCAGTCCTCCGGTGCTGCATAGCTCGGCTCGTCTTCCTCGAGGCAGGCTTCCCACCCCGCGGGCTGACGGCGTGGCCAGCACCGCTCGCACACCGAGTCGGGCGGCACGATGCGCAGTTGCACGTCTTCGCGAACTCGCCCGTATTCGGTTCGCACCGGGTCGCACAGGTCTTCCGCGTAGAGCGACGGCACCGGTTCAGTGAGCACGTCGCATCGCTCGACGAGGACGAACCCCACTTCGACATCTCTCGCCGGGGAGGGCTCTCCGTCCGTGCCACCTCGACTCGCCGTCTGCTGCACGGGCGCCGAGGAAGCCTCGTTCGGCTCAAGCGCGGCTGCGGCCTCCGCGTCGCTCGACCCGTCCTCAAGCGGCACTTCCTCGCACGGCACTTCGAGTGCGCGGTCCTCGCACAGCACCAGCGAGCGTCCGCAGCAGTCGTAACCGCTCCCGGCCGACACGACCACCCACTCGTCTCGGCAGTCCTCGCGCGGGTGCTGGCCCACCACCAACCCTGACAGGATCCCGCTGCCGTGTGCGCCCCGTTGATGGTCGTCGAGCCGGCGAATCATCTCGTCCTGCAGGTCGCGCACATCGCGCGCCATCAGCAGCCGGCCATTCCAGACGCGGAGACGCTCGTACTGTCCGCAACCACAGGCTGGCCCAACCCCGCCGCAGCGGTGATGGGCGCCCGCTCCCCTTCCCGCCATCTGGGTGTCGTGGGCGTACGGGTTCCTCTGCATCAGCGCACACTCCGAATCACTGAAGCCGCCACGGCAGCGGCATGGTTGTCGTGGAGGGCGACGACTCGTAGCCAGCGGCCTCGGCCCCGCCAGCGAGCACGGCGTTGTCATCGAGGCGCGTACTGCGCGGGTCGTTCACGTCGTCGTCTGCCTCACTGAGGTCCCCGGCTGGCGGATCGCCCAGCACGGCGTCGACGCCAAGGGTCGATTGCACGCCCACCACCGTTCTCGCCTCGAACCGCTCGACGGTGCCGACCGCACCCGCCGGAGACTCACGCCGGATCACATGTTCCAGCTGCCGCAGGTCGTCGTCCGTTGGTGCGAGCGCGCGCGGAACGAACACGGTGAACCGATGCGCATCCATCGCCACGGCGTCGGTCTCCGCTCCGCCGTGGTCGCGCAGCAGGTCGCCGCCCAGCTCGCTCGCCCCCAGCGTCACCCGTCCCAGCAGGTCCCGGCCGAAGAGCATCAACGGTTGTGCCTCCGTCGGCGCCGGATCGCTGATCGAGTTCAGGCTCCCGAATCGCCGCGCTGCGAAGTGCTCCCAGATGAATGGCGTCTCGAGTCGGGACAACACGTCCGCATCGATCGCCCAGCGTGCGCTCAAGTCTGACCGCAACGCCGCGCTGAGCGAGGCTCGCGTCCCGATGGTTGCCAGCCGCTTGAGTTCTGACCGGAGCACGGCACGACGCGCCTCGACCGGCCAGTCGTCATCGAGCTCGACGCCGAAGCCTGCCGCCAGGAAGTCAACCATCTCGTCGCTGGCGGTGGCGGGATCGAGCTCCCGCGCGAAGTCGTCCGCCGCCCGCTCGATCGGTTCCCACGTCCGCTCGGCGGCGGACACCAGCCGTTCCAGGAAACGGTGACTCTGCTCGTCGCCCTCGCGAAACACATGTGGCAGCTGGTCCGCCAGCGAACGCCGCGGAGCCAGGACCGTCACCCCGGAGATCAGGGGCGTCTCCCGCCCGCCCGCGAGTCGCAGCTCGCACCAGAGGTACCGCCCCGGGGCGCTCAACACCGCGAGGTCGAGCGGGCCCTGCTCCGGCTCATCGCCGCTCACGACTCGTGCCGACGGCGCGCTCCACGGTGAGATGGACTCCACCACCTCCCGGTCGTCACTCGTGCGCGTCCGCAGCTCCAGCGCTGCCCCCGGTGGCAATGCCTCGAGGTCGACTTCGACTCGATCCCACACCGTCGCCGGACGTTCCCCATCGAGCGGCCCGAATACGAGGCGCCCATCGCTGACGTAGGGCGGCGGACCAACGGGATCCTCCGGTCGCGACCCTCGGTTCGCACCGCTCGGGCCGAACGACGGCCAGCCGGCCGACGGCTCTCCTGGTTCCACCAGCGTCCCGCCAGGTCCGATCGACAGCCGCCAGTCATCGCGAATCAGGTCGCGCACCACGCCCGCCCGGCTCAGTCTCGGACGCGGGCGGCGCTGAGCGAGGTCGAGCCAATCGCCCGACGGCTCCACCGGCAGCAGCCGGCCCGTGCCGTCGAAGAGATACGCGCGACCCTCGACGTCAGCCACCAGCCGCGCCGAGGCGCCTGCCGGCCCGCTGGCTACGCGGCGCAGCTCATCGAGCGACGGCCCCCACGACCTCCACGCAAGCACCGATAGTGCGTCCTCGCCGGCGACGATGGTCGCGACGATCGCCGGCCCATCGAGCAGGACGAAGTCGAGCAGCACCTGCCCGGCCGGCAGCTCCAGGTCATCGAGGATCTGCCCGCTCCGCGCGTCCAGCACTATCAGCCTTCGGCCGCCTTGCCATCCGACCAGCAAACGGCCAGCGCGACCCTCGACGATCAATCCGCTACCGGTGTCATCTGGCGCACCCGGCCCACCCACCGTGATCGCCGGTCGGAGCTCTCCGCGGTCATCGTCGAAACGAAGCAGCAGGGCCCGCTCGCCGTCCGCCAGCCAGACCTCATCGGCGTCGGCGCTCACGTTCGGTGGCAACACCAGACCACCCACCGTCGGGAAGGCGGGATCGGGAGTCAGCGGCCCGCCGGCGCGATGGGCGAGCCCGAGCGACCGATCGTCCAGCCGCAAGCCCTCGGCGCTCGATGGATCCAGCACGCTGAGATCGGCGCCCCAGCCGTTCGACTGCGCGAGGAACCACCGCCGCTGGCTCGCGTGGCCCATCACGGCCGCTCCACCCCCGGCGTAGCGGTCAGCTCGTGATCGCCCGCATACGCCACCGCATCTCGCGGAATCGGAATGGGAGCCGTGGGATCGCTCGATGAGCTCGGGAGTCGCCTGCCGTCAATTCGGACGTGGAGCTGGCTGACCGTCCGCAGGCCGTCGGGCTGGAGCTCCAGCAGCTCGTGATACAGCGTCACTGGGAGAATCTCTCGTCCCAGCTCCCATCGCAGCGGGTGCAGGAACGCGTTCAGTCGTGCGCGTGCTGCACGCTTCACCGCCTCGGCCGACGCCAGTGGATCGATCACCAGATCCGCCCACACGTCGACCCGCACGAACACCGGGGATCGCACGAACAGCTCAGTGGTGAGCAACCGCCGTTCGTTGAGGCGCGAGCAAACCACCCGCAGCAGATCTTGGCTCGGGGCCGGAACCGGAACCGGTTCGCTCTCGTCGAGCGGGGGCAGCGCGTCACCCGCGACCAGCACCGTCACCGCGCCCGGAACCGTCACTCCCGGGAATGCAGGGTGGGCCAGGGCGAGAACGTCCGCCCGACCCACGCCGGCGACCTCTCGTGCGGCGCTCGCATAGTCCGACTCGGTGACCGCCCGCGATCCAGCCCGCAGTCGTGCGGGAGCGGTTCGAACCGCGTCATCGACGCTCTGTTCATCTTTCCCGCCGATCGCCCGACGCGGTTGCTCGACGCGCTGATCCACGCCTCGAACGCTATCCAGCAGCGTCGTGATCGTCCCTGCCGGAACGTTGCCCCGCGCGCCGCCGCCGCCCCGATATCGATGCGCGCGAATCCGGCTGCCGGCGACGGGGATCGCCGACGTTCGGCCGTCCCCGAACGTGATCCGGCCGGCCGCGGGATCCAGCAGGAACTCGCGCCGCGCCGCCGCCTCTCCCCCAGAGCCGCCGAACTGTTCGACCTGAGTCCAGTCCCGGAAATCGCCCCCGGCATCTTCCACCTGCACCAGCAGCGTGCCGGCCACCACCGGCACCGTGTGGAGGCTGAACGCCTGGTCGGGCCGCCCATCGCTCCGGCCGACCAGCTCGTCTCGCACGCGCACCTCGTTGCGCGCCCGCGCCGCGTTGAACCGAAGCAGCTCCACTCGCGGCACACGCCCGTACGCCGGCTCCACCACCCGAAGGCGCAGCCAGTACAGCGGGTCGGCCACCGCCCCCAGCAATGCAGGCTCGATGTCCGGCCCCGGCCCCTCGAGCATCAGGAACCCGCCACGCTCCCCGGCTCGCGTCTCGTCGGCAAGGATCTCAAGCGGCCGCCACGGGGCGCCCGCGGAGGGGAGGTACTCCCAGGCCAGCGCCCGGGGCACCGGCACCATCGCCGCATTCGAGCAGGACGCCACGTCGTCGACGATCGCACCCTCCTCCGGGAACAGCCGCAGCGACATCCGGCGTGGGAACACACGGCGGGCTGCCGCGCGGACGGGTGCGAAACCGAAGTAGAGCGCAGCCCCCGGCTGTGGCCGTTCGCCGAACAGATCGAATGCGGGCTCTCCCGGCGCGTTCGCCGCCGAATGGTCGCGGAATCCCGAGCCTTCCCAGCTCAGCAGCGCCTCGAGCGCGTATGGCACCAGGTCCACCGCCTCCGTCGTCTGGAAGACAATCGGCGACCCATCCTCGGCCGTGCCACCGTCAAGCGACGTGCCGGCGGGCACACCGCTCGCCTCCCCCGGCGCCGCCGTGAACACCACGTCCACTTCCGCGGGGCGCGCCGGCTCCAGCTCCAACCCCACCAGCGCCAGCAGCTCCCGGTACGCCCGCTCGGGGAGTTCGTTGACCTTCTCCTGCGTCAGCTGCGCCAGCCAGGCGAAGACCTGGATCAGCGCGACGCCGGGATCCGACTCGTTGTGGTCGGTGTACTCGGGCGCGTAGCGCACCAGCCGTCGAAGCGACTCCGATACCAGGTCGTCGAAGGACCGACGGTCGACGGGCGGCGGCCGCAGACTCATCGCACGGCCCGCTCATCGAGATACAACGGATACACCAGGTTGTACGCCGCGTTGGTCGCCCGCACGCGGTAGGCGACCCGGATCAGCACCACCGACTCCTGCTCCGGATCCTGCTCCGCCGTCACCTCCAGAACGTCGATCCGCGGCTCCCACTGCGTGAGGTTTCGTCGCGCGATGTCCGCCAACCGGAACCGCGCTCCCGGATCATTCGGCTCGAACGGGTGATAGTCGAGGCCGCCGAACGCTGGACGAAGCAACCGCTCGCCCGGCCGCGTTGCCAGGATCAGCCACATGCTCTCGCGGAGCTTCCGTTCCCCCGTCGCGTACCGAAGCCCACCTCCCTCGGCCACCCGGATCGGGAACGCAAGTCCGCGTCCGCTAAGCTCGCTGGTCATCCGATCACGACCGAGCTCTGCGCGGAGATCGTCCCGTTGGGGAGATCGACCGGATCGTTGCAGGTCAACGCGGGATCACCGAACCGTGCCGCCGGCTGGCCATTGATCAGCACGCTGTCGCTACCGCCCGACACCCGCGCTTGGTTCGTCGGCAGGTGTGCGAACGTCCCAGATCCCGGCGGCAGGATGTGCACAGGCGCGTTCGTCGCCGTTGAGCCAACCGTCGCCGCCGCTTCGCCCTCGATCACGACATCCGGCGAGAGCCCGCCGTCCAGCCGCCCGGCGAACGGCAGCGGTGTGCTGACTGGGGGCCCCCCGCTCGGCGGGATCACCGCGTGCAGGTCCGTCGCCCTGACCAGGTCGCCTCGCTTCGCCGCCGCTGGGGCCATCGTCACACTCCTCAGTTCAGGCGCACCGTCGTACCGCTGATCGAGACCGTGTTGTCCGCCGCAATGGAGATGTCCGAAGCCTGCAGCGCGAGCGAACCGCCCGCCCGAACCGTGATGTCCGAATCAGCCGCGATCTCAACGTCACCACGTCCGGCCGACACCACGACACGCCCGTCATCCGACCGCACCTGAATCAGCCCGTTGGCGTCGTCGATCACCACCTCGCGCGTACCACTCGCCGCGCGGACCTCGATCCGTTCGGAACCCGGTGTGTCGTCGAACCGGACGATGTGCCCTGACCGGCTTTGGATCGTCCGCAGGTCGTTCGCGGGCTCTCCGCCGCCTTCCGGCGGCGGATCCTCCTCGTTCCACAGCCCCCCGATGACGTACGGCTGATCCGCGCTCCCCTGCAGCAGGGCGATGAGCACCTCGTCGTCGACCTCCGGCCGGAAGAGAATCCCGCGACGCTGGCCGATCCCGGGTGCCGCGAGCCGCGCCCAATTGCTCAGCTCCTCACCCAGGTGCCCATAGCTCACTCGTACTCGGCCGAGGTGAAGCGGGTCCCGGAGATCCTTCACCGTCCCCACGACGATCGGGTCGACCTTGACCATCTCCCCCATCAAGCGGCCATCTCCCTTCGGGCCTCGAATGACGTCACGTACCCGCCCTCCCCGAGGCTGTGCGTCGTGGATGTCACGAAGTACGTCCCGTTGAACCGCGTTCCCAGTCCGTCGAGTTCGATCAGCACGCCGGTGCGCAGCGAGGGAACGCCGACCGTCGATCCGGAGACCGTGACGTAGTCCTGCCGAATCCGCCGCAGCGCCTCCAGGGCGAGGCGCCGTGCCTCGGCCTCGCTGTCCACCGGTCGGTCCGTGATCACCTCACGTCGGTCCTGGAACGCCTCGACGAACGGCTCGTCCCCCGGGAGCTCTTGGCGCGTCACCGTCACGTCGATCGCTCGCTTCGACGTGCGGTGCCACGCCCGCAACGTCACCGAGCCCACCTGCCGAGCGGTGCTGAGATTCGGCGTCACGGAGAGTAGCGAGCCTCCCCACCTCAATCGCAGCTTCGTCTCCCGACCTTCGGATGGCGGGCGGTACACCAGCACTGGCGTCCCGTCGTCGCGCTCGCGCACGGTCAGCTCGTAGCCGATTCGGCGCGCCCGCTTCAGCAGAAACACGATGTCGTGCTCCGCGTGCTGCATCAGGTACGGCAGCGGCTGCTCGTCGGTGTCGCCCGTCTCGATCTCCAGGTCGAGATCGCGCGCGATCCGGCGCGCCACCTCGGAATCTGTCTTGCCTTCGAATACCCGCGTTCGTTGCTCCCGGCGCAGCCGATGGAGCACGCTCAGCCCGCTCACGGACAGCGCGGGAACGCCCGCCGCCGGGAAGCTCGGCTGCAGCCCCGTGATCTCGCCAACAAGCATCTCCGTGAGACCACGGTCTCGATATCCGAGGTGCAGTTCCACGAGTTGCCCCGGGGCGAACAGGTCGCCGTCGCTGTACTTCAGCTGCTGCCCGTCCCAGTTGTTCACGGTCAGCTCGAAGCTGTCGATCACCTCCAGCCCATCCTTGAACGTCACAGTCAGAACGTCGTGGATCGCCTCCCGATCCACCGGTCGACTCCCAATCCGTACCTCGAATTGAGGCGTGTAGAAGTCGGTCTGCTGCTGTGAGAGTGCCAGCCCGGGCATCGGGACGGTCATCGGACACCCCCTCGTGAGAGCTCCTCACGAGGCGGCAGTTGGATCATCGTCCCCGGCACCAACACCCGCGGATCAGACACCTCGTTGTAGCGGGCAAGCTCCCGCCAGAGGTCCGCTTCGCCGTACTTCTCGTACGCGAGCTGATCGAGTCGATCGCCCTCCCGCAGCACACGCAGCAGCGTGTGCTCCGCGGACTCCAGCTTGAGCTCCCGTAGCTGCTCTTCCAGCTCCCGGTACTCGCGAAACACAACGGAGACCACCGCGCGGCGGACCGCTCCCTCGTGGTCGAACAGCGTCAGCTTCCGCTGCACGGACTCGGTCACCGCGTTCATCGAGAGGCTGGAACCCCAGGTCACGTTGATCCGCGGCACCGCGTGCGTCTCGGGCTGGATCTTCGCGAGTTGGTAGAGAGCGGCCATGCGCTCCGCCACCGACATCCCCTCGGCTGGCAGGCTCCCGTCGTCCAGGATCAACTCCACGCTGAGCCGCTCGGACTGTCCCCGGACGAACTGCAGGACCGGACTGTCGAGGCCGGGGATGTTCTGCTCCGCGATCTGCGCGGCCTTCTGCAGCGTCAACTCGGTCGGGTTGAACTGCGCGGTGATCTCGCGCGGGAGGTCCCCCCGCTCGTTGCCGATCACCGCTTCGTCCAGCACGGTGATCGTGAGCTTCGAATCCATCCGCGCCCCCCCCCCCC
>JANQNP010000092.1 GCA_028279505.1 Dehalococcoidia bacterium | reverse complement strand
GGGGGGGGGGGGGGGGGGGGGGGGGGGGGGGGGTGACGCCGGGGAAGCGGGGGAGCGCGGTGCGGGCGAGGCTGGTGGCGAGCTGGAGCTGGTCGTCGGGGGTGAGGTCGGGGCGGCCGACGGCGATGCGGAAGATGAGGGCGCCGAGTTCGGATTCGGCGGCGACGACGAGGACGCCGACGGTGCCGGCGCCCTCGGCATCCGGGCCGCCGAACCAGAGGGCGCGCTGGCCGATGCCGGCGACGGGCTGGCCGGCGACGTCGAAGAGGCGTGCGCCGGGGAGGAGGTCTTGCGGCTGGCCGGGGGCGATCTGGAGGTAGGCGGATCCGGCCTCGTTGAGGCAGGTTTCGCCTCGGGAGGTCTGGGACCAGGAGCTGGCGTCGCCGAGGGCTTCGGCGATGGCGTCGCCGGGCAGGAGGGTCTTGCAGTCGAGGGTTTCGATGTTCGGCCGCTCGAAGGTCTGGGCGGCTGCTGGTGTGGCGCCGCCGGGGGCGGTCGCCGTTGGGGTGCGGTCGATGGCGGCGGGGACCCACGGGTCCTCGGGGTCGTCGTTGAAGATGAGGACGAGGAGCGAGACGACGACGAGACCGCCGAGGATGGCGGCGATCAGGCGGTTCTGGCGGATGATCTCCATCAGGTCCTTTGGGTGAGGGATCGCGATCCTCGAGTGTTTCGTGGCCCTCGAGGGGGCGGACGTGACGATGCTACGTGGCGAACGACGCGAGGTCTCACGGGGACGTTTACGACTTTGCAACTGTTGGTTTTGCTAGAGTGCGGCGCACAACAGAACGGCAGGGAGGCCTTGCAGCACCGGGGGTGCCGATGAAGTACAGCAAGCCGGAGGCGAAGCGGGCGGCGATTCGCGGCCTGATGAGCCCGATTTCGAAGATTGCCGACACGGTCAGCCAGCAGTAGCTGATCCACGCGCAGGCGGCGGTTGAGCGGTAGCGACCGCTCGTAGCCGCTCGCCAATCAGATTGGGACGGCCACCTTCGGGTGGTCGTTCTGTTTAAGGCGCGAACGCGTCGGTCGTGGTCCTCGGTGGTTGGGTTGGCCTCGGTGGGTTGGGGGGCGGAGCGGTCGTCGTCGGTCAGTGGTGGAGGCGGGGGACGGTGGTGGTCCAGTGGCGTTCGCGGATGGGGGTGTCGTTCTCGAGGACGCGGCGGGTGAGCTGGTAGTGGAACGAGGTGGGGTCGCTGGACTGGTGGAAGTCGCATTGCCATTCGACGGTGCGGGCGGCGGCGAGTTCGTAGCGGCGTGAGACGTGGGCGGTGACGGAGGCGGCGGCGGGGGCGGCGTCGTTGAGGCGGTAGGTGGTGGTGGAGCGGATGGTCGTGCGGCCCCAGGGGTGAGGCGTGACGCTTGCCGCCTTCGAGGTGATGAGGGTGTCGCCGGTCTCCTCCTCGATGGTTCTCGTCCAGCTGTTCTCGAGGTCGTCGGGTGGGGGCGTTGGGGGGTCCAGCGGTTCGAGTGGGTAGGGCGGGTCGTTGGCCGGTTCGGGCAGGTGGGGTTCCTCGGCGGGTGGATTGGTCGCCGGTGCGATGGGGAGGGTGAGGGTCGAGCCGACCTCGATGGTGGTGTGCATGGGGTCGGGGGTGGGCCAGAACATCGGCCAGAGGGCGTTGGAGATGGCGAGGCGGATGCGGTGGCCGGGCCGGAAGGTCCACGAGGTGAAGTGGAGGTCGACGTCGAGGTCGAAGACCTCGTTGGGGTGAATGGCCTCGGGGGTTGGGTTGTGCGGGTCGGGGCCGGCGCGGTGGGCGCCGGAGCGGGCGCCGCCGGTGACGAGGGTGACGCGCTCGGGACTCGAGGAGTCGCCTGCGACGGGGGCGACGTCGTTGAGGCGGAGGAACCAGTTGGCTGTCGCGGCGGCGGCAGACACTCGGAGGTGGGCCGTCGGGATGCCGAGGATGGTGACGGGGTGCTCGAGTGGGGCGGATTCGAAGACGAGGCAGTGGTCGTCGAGCGGGGCCTGGTCGCCGACGAGGTCGCCCCACCACGTGCCGGCTTCGAGGCCGATGGTCGGGACGTAATCGAGGCGGAGCGGCCACCCGGCGTCGGCAGTAGTGGCGTGCAGGGCCGGTTGCGGTGAGGCGCCGGCGGGTTGGGTGGCCTCGAGGGGCCACGATTGGGCCTCGAGGGTGGGGGGCGGCCAGGCGGGGGCGGTGCGCCAGCGGCCGGGCGCGAGCTGGAGGTTGGGGTCCGGCGGGTGGTAGTCGCGTTCGAAGTAGGTGAGGGCGGGTTCGTCGAGGATGGGGCGATCGCCGCTGCCGGGGGCCTTTTCCTCCGCAGGTGGGCTCTCGGAGGTTGGGTCCTCGGGAGATGGGTCCTCGAGGAAGTGGTCGAACCAGCGGACGGCGCGGTCGCGCCACTCGACGCGGGGGCCGGGGGTGGCGTTGTGCGGGTACTGGTGCGGCCAGGGGCCGACGATCGCCTGCACGGGGACGTGGGTGTGTTCGAGCATCCTCGGAATTGAGTCGCGGTAGGCGTCGTAGTAGCCGCCGAGGAGCAGGGCGGGGACGCGGAGTCGGGCGTAGTCGGTGTTGAGGGAGCCGCGGTCCCAGAAGGGGCCGTCCTGCTGGTGCTTGAGTTTGGCGATGACCCAGGGCTCGGTGTCGAAGCCGCGGGCGAGTGATTCTTCGTCGAGGGGGAAGTCGGGCGCGCGGGTGAGGGCGTTGGTGAGGTCCTGGCGGATTTCGTACTGGTTGAGGTGCATGATTCCGTCGAGGTAGTGGACATCGTCGAAGAAGAGGTCGTCGGTGGCGCAGGCGGCGACGATGGCGCGGAGCGGTTCGGGCGCGCGCATGCCGAGCTGGATGGCGTTGAAGCCGCCCCACGAGATGCCAAACACGCCGACGCGGCCGTTGCACCAGTCCTGAGCGGCGAGCCAGTGGATCAGGGCCTCGGCGTCGTCGTGTTCCTGCTCGGAGTATTCGTAGGCGGGGAGGGTGCCTTCGCTGGCGCCGGTGCCTCGGATGTCCGCGCGGAGGACGGCGTAGCCGCGCTGGACGAAGTAGCTGTACTGCGAGAAGCGGACAGCGCGGTCCTCGTCCTTGCGGTAGGGGAGGAGTTCGAGAAGGGCGGGGACGGGGTGGTCCTCGGAGGGTGGGATCGCCTCGGAAGGTGGGGGCGCCTCGGAGGTGGGGAGGTAGAGGTCGGCGGCGAGCTGGACGCCGTCAGGCATGGGGATGGCGAGCTGGTGGAAGGTGAGCCAGTCGGTGTCGAGGGGGTGGGGCATCGGGGGTGGTTGTCCTCGGTGGGTGGGGTGGCCTCGAGAGGTGTAGCACGCGGGGTGGCTGGCCGCCGCCAAGGCGGCGGCGAGGAGGACGGGCGTGCGCGGCGACCGCACTCCTCGGAAGGCCCGTCTCTTGTGATCGCGCTACGCGCGAGGGCCGGCCGCCCGTGACTGGAACTGACGGGGCCGCGACGCCCTCGCCCTGCGGGCGTTCCCTCGGGTCGGGTGCCGCTCCTCGTTCATTTCCGGGTGATCTGTGTTTCCGCTAGCCGGGGCTCGATCCGGCCTTCGTGGTGGTGGAACGGATCGCGGCTTGACGCCGACCCGGCTGGTGGGTGGCCCTCGGCGAGATGGGTCTCGACGGGTGTGGCGTCGCCCAGGGATTGATGGTTCTCGTCGCTGGTGCGACCACCGCTCGATCTCGATTTCGCAGGAGCGAAGGGAGTGGTGGCGTGGCGGTGACGGTCAGCGGAGGGTGTGACGTCCGGCCTCGAAGGTGGGGTAACGGAGTTCGGGGATGAGGTCGGCGCGGGCGCGGGTGGTGTCGCCGGTGTAGGAGACTCGGCCGATTTCGATGAAGTCGCGGGTGAGTGGGGAGCGGGTGCGGAGGAGGGTGGCACCGAGTTCGGTGAGTCGGGCGGCGAGGCGGATGAGCCAGAGGGGCATGCGCCACGGGCGGCGGGTGCCCCAGACGTCGCAGGCCTGGTCGAGCGCCTGTTGCAGTGTGATCGGTTGTTCGTCGCCGAGGTGGTAGATGCCTCGGATGTCGGGGCGTGTGGCTGCGGCGGTCGTGGCGGTGAGGTAGTCGGCGGTGGCGATTAGGTGGATCCAGGTGGGGTCGCGCCAGACGCCGAGCAGCCGGCGTTTCGCGAGCCAGCGGGCGGTGTCCGGCATAAGGATGCCGCGACCGTAGACCATGCCGAGGCGGAGGACGACGGGATCAGTCGAGGTGCCTTCGGTGCGGGTGAGGAGGAGGCGTTCTTCCTCGAGGCGGGTGCGGGCGTGGGCGGAGATGGGGGTGCGGTCGAGACGTCCGGTCGCGGGGTTGTCTGGCGTGGTGGGGCCCTCGGTGTGGGGGAAGGAGATGAGGACGACGCGGCTGATGGACTCGGCTAGGGAGGCGTCGAGGAGGTTGGAGAACCAGGCGGTGTTGGTGGTTGGCAGGAAGCGCTCGGGTCGGGGGGCGAAGAGGACGCCGGCGAAGTGGACGACGACGTCGACACCTCGGACGGCTGTGGTGAGCGAGGTGGGGTTGGCGAGGTCGGCACGGACGATTTCGACGCGGTCCTGGGAGGTGTGAGCGGCCTCGGTGAGGTCGGGTGGCAGCGGGGTGCGGTGGGTCATCAGCCGGAGGTGGACGTCGTCGCGGTCGAGAAGGTGGCGGGCGAGGCGGGAGCCGAGGTTGCCGGCGGCGCCGGTGATGAGGATGCGTCGCGGGGGGTTGGGTGCGGGTCGAGCGGTTCCGGACTCTGTCGATTCGCTTCGTACGTCGTCGCTTGCCATGACGCTCGGCCTCATGGTTCGTCGCTCCGCGATCGCTCGACCATTGTCGTCGGACGGGCCGTTCGCCGCCTTCAGACGCTGGCGGCTGCGGACCGGCGGCGGCGCCAGAGCCAATACGCGAGGGGCGTGAGGGTGAGGAGGATGAGGGCGCCGAAGATGGAGGCGGCGCGGAGGGGTGAGTCGGCGAGGGAGTCGCCGACGGCGACGATGGCGATGACGGGCGGGGTCATGCCGATGAGGGTGGCGGTGGCGAAGCTGAGGAGGGAGATGCGGCTGAGGCCAGCGGCGTAGCTGACCCAGTCGAAGTGGAAGAGGGGGATGAGGCGCATGAGGGCGAGGCCACGCCAGCCGATGCGCTCGGCGAGGGTGTCGATGGCCTCGAGGGTGCGGGGAGATGACCAGCGTTTGAGGCCCGGGCGGCCGAGGCGGCGGGCGATGAGGAAGGCGATGATGGCGCCGATTTCGGCGCCGATGAGGACGTAGATGGTGCCCAGAAGAGGCCGAAGGCGAGGCCGGCGGCGATGTCGAGGGGGATGGATGGCAGCGGCGAGATGACGATGGCGGCGGCCATGAGGGCGATGAAGAGGATGGGGGCGATGGGGCCTCGGGCGTCGAGCCAGTCGCGGAGGGCGTCGGGGTCGAGGTCGAGGAAGCGGCCGACCGCGGCCTCGATGGCGAGGTAGGCGGCGAGGGCGGCGAGGAGAAGGGCGACGGCGAGGAGTGCTCGTCGCCTCGTGAGGCGGGGGAAGGCCTCGAGGGGTGGCGGGGCGTCGGTGGTCGCGGGCGGCATGGGGGGATTAGACCTCGGTGGGCGGGGTGGTGTCGGTGGGGTGGGTTGCACTCCGGGCATCGGCGGTTTGCTGGCGCGGCGACGGGTGGCGCTGGCGCCGAGGGGAGGCGGGGGTGCGCGCGGCGACTCGGCCGAACTCTGCGGATAGATCTCATTCGAGGGAGGCGGGCGCGATGCGCCCGGAAGGTCGCGGCGCAGCCGCGACTGTCTTGTTCCGGATAACCCACCCGCCCGCCCTTACCCCGAAACGAAGGGGTCGCGACACCCTCGCGCTTGTGGCGCGCCCCTCGGCGACGGGTGCCGCTCCCCCGTTCGTTTCGGGGTGGTCTGCGCGTCGAACGTGGCGGTGAGCCAGCAGCGCTTGGCTCCGGTCTCTGTCGCGGAGAGGTCGCCTACCAGCGGGATCGGCCTCCGGCCGCGGCGTCGGGGCGATCTCTGTGTGCCGCAAGGACGGCGAGTTGGTCGTGATGATTGAAGCTGGCGTGGTGGGCAGAGGGAGACGGCCGCCCGCGCCCGGGATGGTCGCGAGCACAGCTCGACGTCTGTTCCTAGGTATCCCGCCCGCCCACCCCAAGAATGTGGGGCTGCACCTTTTCCGATCTTCCTCCAGGGGAGGGTCCTACGCCCAGCATGTCGGAGCGGGATGGCGACACTCGTGGCGCCTACGGAGCGCGCTCCGGGATGGGACCGCTCAACGCCCGGATCGGCCTGTGGCTAAGGGACGTTCGGTCGGGGGCGATCTGCTTAGCGGACGTCTCCGAATGGGCCTCGGGTAGGCTGCGGTTCGGGTCGTGTCGGAGTAGGAGGGGTGCGATGGGGGCGATTGCGGCGGGGTCGACGGTGGCGGTGACGGGGGCGGCCGGGTTCATCGGTGGCTGGGTGGTGCGGCGGTTGCTGGATCGCGGGTACCGGGTTCGGGCGTGTGTGCGGGATGCGGAGGACCTAGAGAAGACGGGGTTTCTGCGGGCGATGCCAGGGTATGCGTCGGGGCGGTTGACGCTGCACTCGGCGGATCTGGATGAGGACGGGTGCTTCGACGAGATCTTCGCGGGGTGCCAGGGGGTGGCGCACGTGTCGCACGTGAGCACGTACACGGACGCGGCGTACGTGCGTCGGGTGTGCGATCACATCATCGCGAGCGTGGACGGGTCGGGGTCGGTGAACCGGGTGATCGTGACGTCGAGCATCGCGGCGGTGATGGATGAGGCGGACGTCTCGGAGCTGGCTCGGCGGCCGGTGTTGTACGAGGACCGGTTCCCAGACGAGTCGAACGAACGTCGGACGCCCGAGCGCAAGGGGTATTCGATGGGGAAGGTGGTGGCGGAGCGGGCGTTCGCGGAGGCGGCCGAAGCGAGTGGGGGGCGCTGGGATGCGATCACGTGCTGCCCGGCGGACAACGTGGGGCCGATCCTGTCGGCGCACCAGCGGCGCGGGGCGTGGCAGAACGGGATCGCGAACATGCTGGAGGGGGAGTATTCGCAGACGGCGGCGTACCGGCCGTGGATGACGGTGGATGTGCGCGACACGGCGGACAGCCAGGTAGGGCTCCTCGAGAGTGTCGACGTGCGGAACGGGGAGCGGTACATCGCGTGGTCGGCGGAGAAGCGGGACGTGGAGGATGTGTGCGCGTCGATCGATCGGTTGCTGCCGGAGCTGGGGCATGACGCGCCGGCGGTGACGGATCCGTTCCCGGAACGGATCCAGGCGCGGGAGGCGGAGTTCCGGGCGATCTGGGCAGGGACGGAGCTGCGGAACGATCGGATGCGTCGGGTGGCGCGGATGGAGTTTCGGCCGCTCGATGAGTCGATCCGGGATTGTGTGGAGTCGCTGATCACCGTGGGTGGGGTGGTGCCGCAGTTGCGTGAAGGGTTTGCGCTGCCCGCTTAGGGGCGAGTGGCCTCGCAAGCCGACGAGCGGTGCGGAGCGGGCGCGAGGCGCCCGGGATGGTCGCGAGCAAGGCTCGCGGCGCCTGTTTCGAGTGATCCCGCCCATCTTCCTTGATCGCCCCACGGGCGAGGCCCACCCCAAGAATGTGGGGCTGCACTTTCTCGATCGTCCTACGGGCGAGGGCCCCACGCCCTGCTTTGCTGGCTTTCGGCCGGGCCGCTGGCGCCGAAGGCGTGCAGAAGGGGTTGCGCTGCCGCTTAGGGGCGGTTTCGCTGCCGACGACTGGCGCCTCGGAGGTGGGTGGCTCCCGGCCCTGCAGGGCAGGTGTCCTCGGACAGATGAGTGGCCTCAAGGGGCTTGGACCGCAGCGTGGTTGATCCCGAAGGGGCAAGTCCGCTCGGGAGGGTGAGGCCCTTGGTAGGAGTGGGTTGTCGGGTCTCGGCTGTCGGAGTGGCGCGAGGAGGGGGGACGGGCGCGTGTCCGCGCCCGGGAAGGTCGCGGCTGCGCCGCGACGTTGGTTTCTGTTTGTCCCGCTCTGTTCTTGGTGATCGCCCTACGGGCGAGGCCCACCCCACATGCCTGTGGGGCTGCACTTTCTCGATCGCCCTACGGGCGAGGGCCCCACCCCCCGCTTTAGCCGGCCTTCGGCCGGGGCCTGGCGCGAGCTCGTGTCGGCTAGGGCGCCCGGTTTGGCGTCGGGGATCGGTCGTGAGCGGATATCGGGATGCGCTGGCATAGCGGACGATCCGGCACACGAGCTGGGAGCGGGTGGGCGCCGGGAGTGAGGCGGGGCGGGTTGCTGGCGCTCTACAATGCGCGCCCACCGAGGGGGCGGCGCCTCGGATGGTGGAGGCGCCGTGGGATGCGGGGAGGCCTCGATGCGGTTGCACGATTACCTGAGTTTGAACGCGCGCGAGAATCCGGAGGGGGAGTTTGCCCTCGATAGCTCGCGGGGTCTGACGAATGCGGCGGGGCTGGCGGAGGCGAACCAGCTGGCGAACGCGTTCGTGGCGGCGGGGATCGGGGTCGGGGATCGGGTGGCGATCCTGTCGAAGAATTCGGTGGAGTACGCGGTCTTCTATTTCGGGGCGTCGGCGGCGGGGGCGGTGCCGGTGCCGCTGAACTACCGGCTGGCGCCGGCGGAGTGGGCGTACATCGTGAACGACGCGGGGGCGCGGATGATGATCGCGTCCGATGACTTCGCGGAGGGGATCGATTCGGTTCGCGGGGAGCTGGGCAGCGTGGAGCTGTACCGGCAGATCGGTGGCACGCCTCGAGAGGGGTGGGAGAGCTACGGGGATTGGGTGGCGAGTCAGCCGTCGGAGCCGTGCGGGCGGCACGTGCCGGACGACGCGGATGCGTACCAGATGTACACGAGCGGGACGACGGGGCACCCGAAGGGCGCGGTGATCCAGCAACGCGCGGTGACCTCGAATGTGGTGCAGGCGGTGAACGGTGGGCTGACGTTCAGCGCGGGCGAGCGGGCGCTCATCGTGGCGCCGATGTACCACGCGGCGGCGGGGATCGTGGGGTTCTCTGCGGTGTCGCAGGGCGGGAGCCTGTACATCCAGGAGGATTTTGTACCACCGGAGGTGGTGCGAGCGATGGATGAGGAGCAGATCGCGACGGCGCTGCTGGTGCCGGCGATGATCCAGGCGTGCCTGGTGATGGTGCCGGACGCGGGGGATCGGGAGTTCAGCGATCTGCGGTCGGTGGTGTACGGGGCGTCACCGATCGCGGCGGACACGCTGAAGGCGGCGATGGCGGCGTTCAAGTGTGATTTCTACCAGGGCTTCGGGATGACGGAGGCGACGGCGATCATCACGATGCTGTCGGCCGAGGAGCACCAGCGAGGGGTGACGGATCGTCCCGAGTTGTTGCTCTCGGCGGGCCGGCCGGTGCTGGGCACGGAGATGCGGATCGTGGACGAGGAGGACAACGAGCTGCCGGCGGGGGAGATCGGGCAGATCATTGCGTATGGGCCTCAGCTGATGTCCGGCTACTGGAATCTGCCGGATCAGTCGGCGGAGGCGCTCAAGGGCGGCTGGATGCACACGGGCGATGCCGGTCGCGTGGACGAGGAGGGGTATCTCTTCATCCAGGATCGCGTGAAGGACATGATCGTGTCGGGCGGCGAGAATGTGTACCCGGCGATCGTGGAGGGGGCGCTGTTCGGGCACCCGGCGGTGGCGGACGTTGCGGTGATTGGGATTCCGTCGGATCAGTGGGGCGAGTCGGTGCACGCGGTGGTGGTGATCCGCGAGGGCGAGTCGGCGACGGCCGAGGAGCTGATGGAGTACACGGGCGACAAGCTGGGCGGGTTCGAGCGGCCTCGGTCGGTTGATTTCGCTGAGGCGATTCCGCGGAATGCGAGCGGCAAGGTGTTGAAGCGGGAGCTGCGCGAGCCGTACTGGGAAGGTCGCGATCGCCAGGTTTCCTGAGGGGGGTCTTCGACCCCTCTTTGGACGCTTCGCGCCTCGCTGGCGTCGGGGTGGTGGTGGCACCGGCCTCGGGAGGTGTTTGGCCTCTGAGGGTGCCGGCTCCGAGAGCGCCGAACCTCGAAGGGTGCTTAGGCCCCGGGTCGTTCGCCTCGCAGGGTGCTTGGCCTCGAGGGGAGCTGGCCTCGGGCGGGTACTTAGGCCTCGGGTGACTCGCTTTCGCGGAACGGGCGCGGGCGCCCGGGAAGGGCGCGGCGTAGCCGCGACGTTCTTTCTATTTGTCCCGCCCACCCACCGCGTATGCCTGTGGGGCTGCGCCCCACACTCCGCCTTTGCTGGCCTTCGGCCAGGGAGTCCTCCCGTCGCTGAATAGCTGGCAGTAGCGGTGGGTGAGAGCCCCACATCCCGCTGTAGCCGTCCTTCGGTCGGGTGAGTCGCTCGCGCTCGGGACGGCTGCTCGTTCTGCTTTGGCGTGTCCAAGGGTGGTCGGTTGCCGTCGGGCTCTCGCGGCTGGAGGCGGCGAGGATCAGGGGCAGTCGAGGGCGGTGAGTTGGTCGGTGGTGGTGGCGGCGATGGTGAGGATGGTGGCGGCGGCTTCGAAGTCGAAGGTGGTGGGGCCGGCGTCGACGATGGATTGGAGGTGGGTGGTGGCGGCGGCGATCTGGGTGGTTGCGTCGGGTCCGAAGAGGTTGACGTCGCGGGCGCGGGTGAGGAGGCGGAGGAGTTGTTGGGCGTCGGCGTAGGTGATGGGTGGGGCGTCGGGGGTGAAGCGGGGGCGGTCGGGCTCGGTGGTGAGGGTGGTGACGAGGCGGGTGGAGCTGGCGATCTGGTCGAGGAGCTTGGGGGTGTCGAGATGGGCGATGTCGTCGTGGACGGTGTGGTAGCAGCCGTTGGGGGCGTCGGTGAGGAGGAGGATGGGGATGCCGGCGTCGCCGAAGGTGGTGTGGTCGCTGCGGTCCTGTGCGAGGGCTTCGCTGAGCAGGTAGTAGTCGAGGGGTGAGTTGGCGGCGAGGCCGCTGACGATGGCTTCGAGGTGGGGGCCGCCGGTTTCGGCGCCGACGAGGAAGGAGGCGGTGGCGAGGTCGGGGGAGAAGCTGGATCCCTGGATGTCGAAGTTGACATAGGTGACGGTCTGGTCGAGCGGGATGAGCGGGTTGGCGGCGTAGTAGCGGGATCCGAGGAGGCCGTCTTCTTCACGGTCCCAGAGGGTGAGGAGGACGGAGCGGCGGGGGAGGTCGGGGTCGGCGATTTGGGCTCGGCGGAGTTCGGTGGCGATGGCGAGGACCTGGGCGACGCCGGCGGCGTTGTCGGCGGCGCCGTTGCAGATGTCGTCGGTGGTGCCGAGCTGGTCGCATTCGCCGGGGGCGAGGTGGTCGTAGTGCGCGCCGAGGAGGATGTACTCGTCGGCGAGGGGGCCGGTGCCGGGGATGAGGCCGATGACGTTGGTGCCACCCTCGAAGGGTTGGAGGTAGGCGTCGTTGCCGGGGGTGCCGTCCGCCGGGGGGTTGGCGAGCGGGCGCAGGGTGTCGGTCAGGAGCTGTCGGGCGCGGGCGGACTGTGGGGTGTCGTTGTCTCGGCCGGCCATGTCGTCGGCGGCGAGGAGGCGGACGAATTCGATGGCGTCGAACTCGGGTGGGGGGAGGGCGTCGCGGGGATCTGGCGTCGGGGTTGGGGTGGTTGCATCGTTGTTGCAGGCGGCGAGGGAGAGGATGAGTGCGATGGCCGCGGCGATGGTGCGCATTCTGTGAGCGTAGCAATCGGGGTGCGGGCCTCGGACGGCCGGTGGTGCGGTCGGGTCATCGCCTTCAGGGCGGCGGTCGCTGGAGTGGCAGGTCTCCTGGATGCCGCTCGCGGCCGTGGCGGGTTCAGGAGGTGCACATCTGAGGGGTGGCAGCTCGAGCGGGCGTTGATTCTGCGGATGCCGGGTCGCGGAGTTGGCGTCTCTCGCTGCTGGGCATGGTTCGCGTAGGTGTCGAGTCGCGCAGCACCAAGTCGGGGTGCGCAGGCGTTCGTCGAGATGTCTGAGGGGGCGGTTGTCGAAGGTTCAGGATGCCCGGGCATGAGTGGTCGGGTCGCGGGGTCAGGTCGGGGAGGTCGGTTGTCGCCGATTGTGAGCTGTCCGGTCTCCGGAGACGTCGGGTGGCCTGGAGCGTCGGGGTCGCTGGGATGTCGGATCGCCGCGGTGTCGGGTCGCTGGGGTGTCCGGGTCGCTGGGGTGTCGGGGTCGCTGGGGTGCTGGTTGCTTTACCATTGCTATTGAACACATAGCACCTAAGGACATGG
>JANQNP010000085.1 GCA_028279505.1 Dehalococcoidia bacterium | reverse complement strand
CGCACGAGGCGCAGTCGCAGGCGCTGATCGATCTGATCGGCGCGCCGCTGATCACGCAGGCGCTCGCGCCCGGCAGCGGGGAGCGCACGACGATCAGCGTGCCGGTGGGCAGCGGACTGCACGGCCGGCGGGTGCGGGACCTCGATCTGCCCGAACGCGTGCTCGTGCTGCTGATCCAGCGCAACGGCGAGGACCTGGTGCCGCACGGCAACTCCGTGCTCGCGCGCGGCGACCGGATGCTGCTGTTCGGCCGCGCGGAACCGGTCGCCGAGGCGCGGCGCCAGCTGATCGCGATCGAGTAATCCAACGATGAGGAATCGCTGATGACCGCCCCACCCGCCTTCCAGCTCGAGATCCCGCTCGAACAGCACACGCTCGACAACGGGCTGCGGGTCATCCTCTCGCCGGACACGAGCGCGCCGGTGGTCCTCGTGGCGGTGTACTACCACGTGGGGATGCGGCTGGAGCCGCGCGGGCGGACCGGGTTCGCGCACCTGTTCGAGCACCTGATGTTCCAGGGCTCGGAGCACCTCGGGAAGATGGAGCTGGTGCAGCGGATTCAGCAGAACGGCGGGACGCTGAACGGTTCGACGCGCTCGGACTTCACGAACTACTTCGAGGTGCTGCCGAAGCACACGCTGGAGCTGGTGCTGTGGATGGAGGCGGACCGGATGCGCGGTCCGCAGATCAGCGACGCGGAGCTGGACAACCAGCGCGACGTGGTGAAGAACGAGATCCGGGTCAACGTCCTCAATCAGCCGTACGGCGGCTTTCCCTGGATCGACATGGCGGAGCGCGCGTACGCGAACTGGCACAACTCCCACAACGGCTACGGCGACATGGTCGACCTCGATGCGGCGAGCCTCGAGGACGCGCAGGCGTTCTTCGACCGCTACTACTCGCCGGCCAACGCGGCGCTGGTTGTCGTCGGTGACTTCGAGCCGTCCGAGGCGCTCGCGATGGTGCGTCGCTACTTCGAGGAGATCCCGGCCCAACCGAGGCCCGAGCCGCCGGACGTGAGCGAGCCAGCGTGGACCGAGGAGCGCCGCTTCATCAAGGACGACCCGCTGGCGAACCAGCCGGCGGTCGCCGTCTCCTACCAGACGCCGGAGCGGAACTCGGCGGAGTACTACGCGATGGGGCTGCTGGACCAGGCGCTGCTGCAGGGCGACGACAGCGCGCTACACCAGGAGCTGGTCACCCGCCGCGGGATTACGGGCAGCGTGAGCGGGGGGATCAACTTCCTCGGCAACATGCACAACGCGCAGACGCCGCTGCTGTGGACCGCCTCGATGATCCATGACGCCGCGTACGACACGGACGGGGTCCTCGAGGCGTTCGACGCCGCGGTGGAGCCGCTGCGCGCCGCGCCGATGGGGGCGGATGCGTTCGAGCGCGCGATGACGAAGGTGCGGTCCTCGTATTACGACTCGCTGAGCAGCACGGCGTACCCGGGATTCGGCCGCGCGGACCTGCTCGCCTCGTTCGCGCTGATCGACGGGGACGCCTTGCGGATCAACGAGGTGGACGCCCGCTTCGCCGAGGTGACCCCGGAGCTGGTGCACGAGGTCGCTCGCAACTACCTGCGGCCGGACGGGCGCGTCGTGCTCTCGATCAATCCGACCGCCGGCGCCGACGGACCAAGCTCCGAGGAGACGCCGTCATGACCTCGTTCCCCAGCGCGCCGGAGATCGGCTCACTCGCACCGCTCCAGCTGCCGCCGGTCGAGCGCACGACGCTCGACAACGGGCTTGCGGTCGCCCTCGTTCCGTCGGGATCGATCCCGAAGGCGATCGTGCGGCTGATCCTGCCGTTCGGTACCGGGACCGAGGGGCCCGAGGAGACGTGGCTGACGCGGTTGCTCGGCGATTACGTCAAGGAGGGCGCGGGCGACCTTGATACGAGCGAGCTTGCCGACGCGGTCGCGCGGATGGGCGGGCGGCTCAACGTCAACGTCGAGGAGGACACGACGAGCGTCGGGGCCTCGGTGCTGTCGGAGCACGCGCCGGCGCTCGTGCGGCTGCTGGCGACCGTGGCGCAGGCGCCGCGGTCCCCGGAGTCGGAGCTCGAGCGGTTGGTGGCAGACCTCGGACGGCGGCTGGACTACGCGCGGTCCCAGCCGGGAAC
>JANQNP010000038.1 GCA_028279505.1 Dehalococcoidia bacterium | reverse complement strand
TGGTGGGCCGGCGATCGGGGTCGGGGAGGGGGTGACGGTCGCACTTGGCGTCGGTGTGGGGCTCGCCGTCGGCGTGGGGGTCGGCGTTGCCGTCGGGGTTGGGGTGCAGTCGGGGGAGCTGAAGAAGACGGTGCGAGCGCTGCCGGCCCGGCTGCCGTTGCCCCAGGTGGTGGTGGCCTGGACGCGGAGGCGGTAGCGGCCGTCCGGAGCGACGAGCGCGTGGCCGCTGAACTGGTAGTCGGGGGCGACGAAGGCGCCGCTGCCGACGGGGGTGAAGCGCTTGCCCTCGGGGGCGATGCGGACCTCGATGGCGGGGTTGGCGCGGGAGGGATCGTCGGTCGGATCGTCTCCGTAGCCGGTCCAGGCGACGACGGTGTAGTCGATACGCGCCCAGTTCTCGTCGTGGCAGGAGAGGGCGATCGAGAGCACCTCGGGGTGGTGCGCGGCGGTGGTGCCGGGCAGCACGAGGAAGGCGATCGCGATCAACAGGGCCGGGGTGGCCCTCCAGAGGGAGGCGATGCGAGGGGTCCTCTCGGAGACGCGTCGCCCGTGGGGAGCGGCGGCAGAACGCACTCAGATCGTAGAAAGGCGACCTGTTGGGCGAGTCGGGGTTTGCCCGCTGATCGCGCGCGATCGGGCTGCTGGATCGACGCTCAGGCTGGAGGAGGTGGGGTGTCCTCGATGGGTGGGAGGGAACTGTGAGGTCGGCGCCGGCGTCGCCATCCTCGGAGGACGGATCGGGCCGAGGGCCGGCCCGCCGTTAAGGCGGGCCGGCGGGGGTTCGTCGCGGCTAGTCATTGTCCACGGTGAACCGCGTGCTGTCGGAGCGGCCGAAGACCTCGGGGAAGAAGGCTTCCTGGGCGACGGCCGGGGCGACGAAGAAGTCGCCGGGGGTGGTGGCGCGGGCGAAGAAGACGTACTCGTGCACGCCTCGGGGGAGGCGCGTCGAGAAGAGGACGAGGCGCTCGTCGCGGATCTGTACGTCGTCCCACGGGTTGAGGTACCAGGGGAACCAGGGGGCGGCGTACTCCGGCGCGTCGCCGAGGATCGCTTCCTGGCGTTCCTCGTTGAGCTGGTCGACGAGGTGGGCGGGGATGATCTTCAGCTGCGGGTCGATCGGCTCGAGGCCGGCGGGTAGTGCGTCCTCGAGCGTGACGAACTTGCGGTTGGCGTCGCTCAGGACGGTGAGGCGGATGCGAACGACCTCGCCGAGCGGGGCGCTGCTGATCGGACGGTCGGGCTCCTCGAGCAGGGTGTACTCGCGGGAGACAGCGATGCCACGGTTGAGCGACTCAATCTCCCGAGCCGGCGTCTGATAGAGGAGGTTCAGGGAGTAGTAGAGGCGGCCCGGCGCGTCGAGATCGCGGTCGAAGTCGAAGCGGCTGAAGCCGCCGAGCGTCAGGTCGTCGAGCGGCGTCTCGATGCTGGCCTCGTTCTCACCACCTCGGGGGCGGAACTGGCCGGCGAGCAGCTCGCCGCCGTCGAGCGAGACCTCGTAAGCGTAGTCGCCGAGGAGCTCGCCGGTGCCTTCGGCGTAGACGCCGAGGGCGTCGAGCGCCTGGGCGCGTTCGAGCTTCGTGCTCCAGCGGTCGGCGGAGCGGCCGACGACGAGCCAGCGGACGGTCTCCTCGATCAACGGGTGATCGGGTGAGGCGCTCGCCATCGCCCGGAGCACGAGGGCGGTCGTGCGAGTGTCGCTCTGGAGGAGGCCCGACGAGACCGGGTCTTCCCAGTGCGAGCCGTTGGCGCTGGAGATGACGTTCACGGCGAGGTCGTTGGTGAGCGCCTCGATGACCTCGATGTTATGCGTGTCGTCGGGGCGCTCGTGGAGCGCGAGGATCATGAACGCGCGGCCCCAGTTCTGGAGCTGGGTGCGCTCCCGCTCGAAGAGGGCTCGCACCGGTGAGGAGCCGAGGGTCGGCGAGACGCGGACCATCGCGTAATGGAGCATGGCGCGCCAGCTCGCGTCGCTCTCGGCCGCGACGTCGGTGGGGTTCCGGTGCTGCTGGTCGAGGTAACTCCGGCCGCGGTTGAGCCTGATCTGGTCGACCTCGTTTCCGGCGTCGCGGGCCTCGGTGAGCGCGATCAGCGCCCAGGCGGTGACGGACGGATCACTGGTGCAGGTGCCGGCGCACCAGGCCCAACCGCCGTCGCTGCGCTGGCGGCGTTCCAGTTCGGAGACGTCGCCACGGGTGATGATCGAGGTGGCCCGGGTCGTCGAGCCCTCGGCGCGCGCGATCGCGGCGTTAGCCATGATCCGGCTCGCGATGCTGGTAGTCGATTCGCAGGGGCGGCCGCAGTACGACGGGATGGCGAAGTGCCTCAGCTCTGAGCTGAGGACGCCGACGATGGAGGCTTCGACGTTGACCTGGACCCGACCGTCCTCAGTGAGGGCGTAGTCGGGGAGGTAGACGGCTTCCGCCAGTGGCTCGTCGGTGACGACGCCGCCGGTGGCCGTGGCCTCGGGAGTGACGTCGAGCAGCACGGGGATCGTCAGCTCGACGATGTCAGTGCGACCGGCGTCGTCGGTCGCGGAGAAGCGGATACGGGCGTCGCCCGCGCCGAGCGCCTCGGCCGCCCAGGCGAACTCGACCGAGGCGTCGGAGGCGACGGTGCGGGTCTGAGGGCCAGGGTCGGTCACGGTGACGCCGTCGACATCGAGGGCGACAGTGACCTCGGAGGCGGACTCGGTGCCGTTGCGCATGAGTACGCGGAGCGTGACGTCGTCGCCGACGCGCAGGAAGCGCGGTAGCGCGGGGCGCGCGAGGAGCGGCCGGGTGACCAGAAGCTCGGCCTGACCGTCGCCGACCATCGTGTCGCCGCTGACGGCGCGGACCGAGGCGCGCCAGGTGGTGAGGTTGTCGGGCAGCTCGACGCCGACGGTGGCGCGGCCGTTCTCGTCGGTCTTGAGCTGGGCTGACCAGAACGCGGTGTTGCGGAACTCGCTGCGGAGCGCGTCGTTGTCGGAGCCGCCGCCCTTGCCACCTTCCTCGGGCTCCTGGATCACGTCGTTGGTGCGCTCGACGGAGACGGAGAGCGAGGAACCGGTGTGGACGGAGAGCCCGCGCTCGAACCAGAAGGCGCGGAGGCCATCGATGCTGAGATCGTCGGCGAGCGAGAGCACGGCCTCATCGACGACGGCGATCGATAGCTCGGCCTCCTGGCCGACGCCGTTCACATCGGTGACCTCGATCTCGTACTCGACGGTGTCGCCGGGACCGGCGCGGTCAACCGTCGGGACGACGTTGACGACGAGCTGCCGCGACTCGGTGGAGACGGGGAGCTCGACGTAGCCGACCTGGTACCTCGGGAGTGGATCGGCCTCGGTGGGTGGGCGGTAGACGACGACGCTGACGAAGACGTTCGGGACGTGGCGCTCGATGACCGGCACGAAGATGACGTCTGAGGCGGTCGAGAGCGTGCGCGTGTCGCGGTCGATGATGTGACCGCGCTCGACGGTGACGAGCGCGCGGGCGCCAGGGTAGCTGGTCGGTACGAGGACCTCGGCGGTGTCGCCGGGCTCGTAGGACTCCTGGTCGGCGATCAGCTCGAAGATGTCGTCGTTGCGGACCTGCCATCGGACGAAGTTGCCGCCGGCGACCCACATGAACCGGCTGGCGCGTGCGACGCGGCCCTGGTCGTCCGTCGCTTCGACGACGAAGCGGAGGGTGCCGGGCTGAACCGGTGTGTAGGTGACCATGGCCTCGGCATCGGCGTTCGTGGTCGCGGGAAGCGTGGCGACGAGGGTGTCGACGGGCTCGCTGCGGTAGAAGCGGCCACCGCCCGCGGTCTGCTCCTTGGTCGTGACCCATTCGCGTTCGTAGACGCGGAGGACAAGGTCCTGATCCGGGAGCGGCTCACCGTCGAGGTCGATGCTGGCAAGGTTGATCGTGGTGGGCTCGCCCTCGATGGCGAGGTAGCCCTCGGGCTTGACGCCGCCGTAGAAGGAGGCGGGGTGGACGGTGACGGAGGTGGTGTCGGCGACGAGCTGTGCGCTCTCGTCCTGGACGGAAACGCTGATCTCGAAGGACTGCGTGCCCTCGTTGCCGCGCAGCTCCGCGGGGAGGCTGAACGTGGCGACGCCGGCGGCGTCGGTGACGCCGGAGCCGGTGCCGCGGAGGCGATCCTCGACGATCGAGGTGGCCCAGTAGTCGAAGTCGCGGAAGGAGTAGCCGGGGAAGGCGTCCGAGCGCATCGAGGTGGGGTTGGCGATCGCGCTCCACTCCATGTCGGCGCCGGCGACGGCGCCGCCGAAGAAGAAGCTGGCCTCGGCGGCGCCGGTGATCTGCTCACCGTCGACGACGTTGGCGCGGTCGGTGCTCGTCTCGACTCGGAACTCAGGCACGCGGAACTCAGCGACAGTGAAGGCGGTGCTCGTGATGTGCCAGTTCCGGCGGACCGAACTCTGGTCGTAGCGCAGCTCAAGCTGATAGAAGCCGATGTCGGCGTCCTCGGGGAGATCGAACTCCTCGGCGAAGGTGCCGAACTCGTTTAGGTCGAGGGGGCGGGCGTCGAGCTCGTCGTAGTCCGCGCCGCGGATCACGAGCTCGAGGCCCTCGGGGGGCTCGTCGGGGATGCGGTAGTCGGCGTCGTTGTCGGCGCGGACGACGCCCGTGAGGTTGACGGTCTCGCCGGGCCGGTAGATCGGACGGTCGGTGTAGACGTGCCCGACGTAGACGCGTGGTGCGTACTCCTGCGGGATGTCGATCTGCCACGGCTGGGCACCGAACTCCCAGTCGGTACGAGCGACGCCGAAGTGGTCGCCGTCGTCGATCAGGATGTTGTAGTTGCGACCCCGGTTCGTGCTCGCCTCGAGGACGGTAGGCACCTCGAAGCTGGCGAGCCCGGAGGCGTCGGTGGCGACGACACCCGCGTCGCCGACGAGGCCGGGGCCGGCGGCCCTGATCGGGACGTCGCCGAGGGGTGCGCCTGTGTCGTAGTCGAGCGCCCAGACGAGGAGCTCGCGCTCTGCGAGCTTGGTGACGATCGCGACATCGACGACGCTGAAGGCGACGGCGTTGTTGCGCTGGAAGGGGACGGCTGGGCGGACGACGTAGTGGCCGACCGGGAGCGGGCCATCCTCGCTCAGGAGCGTCGAGGTGAGGCGCGGCGTGTTGGCCGGGCCGTCAACCGGGACGGTCCAGGTGCGGATCGGCTCAGTGTTGGAGATGAACTCGCCCCACGGATCCGACATGCGTTGCAGCGCGCGGACCTCGGAGATCTCGAACAGCTCGAGCTCGACCTCTTCGAGGTTGGTGGCGAAGAAGTAGAGCTCCGGCACCGACGACGCGGCGTAGGTGGCGTAGCGGTGGGGGATGGCGAGCGAGACACGCTTGTCGAGTGAGCCAGTCTCGAACGAGAAGCTGAACGGCGGGACGGGCAATCCCTGGCGGTCGAGCGCGCCGGTGCCGAGGGCGACGGTGTACTCCGTGTCGGGGTCGAGGCTTCTCCGAATCGAGACGTTGGTGTCGTCGTACGAGTGGATCTGAAGGACGTCATCTTCGAAGCCGGTGACGGTGAGCACGCCCTCGAAGGTGTCGACGTCGACGGGCGCCGCGAACTCGAGCTCGATGCCCCAGCGGCTGGCGTTGGTCTGGCCGGCGCTGGGCCGGCTGCTGACGAGGGTCGCTTCAGGCGCGGTGCGGAACGAGGTCTCGCGCGCCGTTGCGGTGACGCCGGCGGTCGCGCTCTGGACGCCGGCGGGGACGAGCACCTCGTAGGCGGCGTCCATCTCCAGCGGGTCAGTCGGGGTGAAGGTGAAGCGGTCGCCCTCGGTGGCCCAGGTGAAGGCGCCGGGGACGGGGTCGTCGCTCGCGTCGAGGAGGCGGAAGGCAGCCTCGACGCTGGCGCGCGACATCGGCTGGTTGAAGGTGACCTCGATCTGCTGGTCGCGCGGGATGAACTTCGTGTTCTGACCAGGGAGCACCTCGTCGACGGCGGGGCTGACGGTGCGGAAGGTCCAGGTGACGGCTTCTTCGAGGACGCCATCGACCGCCGAGGTGAGCCCGGGCTCGATCGTGATCGTGTACTCGGTGCTTGGAGCGAACGCGTCCGGCTGGAAGCGGTAGAGCGAGGTGCTCAGCCACTCGCCCTCACCGGCGACAGCGGGCTCGAAGTTGAGGACGGTGCTGGTGTCGAGCTCGCTGATGATGGTGAGCGGGACGACCGCGCGGTTGAACTGGACGAGGACCGGCGCCTGGACGGGCACCTCGCGATCCCCGTCACCGGGGATCAGGTAGTCGACCTTGAGCTTGCCCTCGACGGTGAACGACCGGGTGACGTCCTCGTCGAGCCCGGCGGCGGCGCCGTTGATGGCGACGACGTACTCACCGCCTCGGGTGAGGCCGGGGAAGGTCGGCTGGAAGAGCAGGGTCTTGCGGTCCTCGGACCAGACGTAGGCGCCCTCGACGGTGGGGGTGAGGGTGACGAGCTTCGCGGGGTCCTGCTCGACGGGGGCATCCTTGAAGTTGAGGACGATCGGCGCGAGGCGAGAGACCTCGTCGCCGCGTGGGTCGATGGAGACGCCGACCTCGTCGATCTCGGGGGCGGCGGGTACCCCGTCGTCGGGCTCGTCGTCGCCGCCGAGGGCGAGCAGGGTGACGAGCGCGATCACGAGGACGGTGATCGCGCCACCGAGGAGCAGTGCGAGGGTCGATGGCTGGCCTCGGCGGGGCGGCGGCTGATCAGGCGCGGTCGTGCTCCCGCCGTCGCTCGCAGTCCCGTCTTCAGGGCGGTCGGTGGTGTCGCTCATGTCATTGCACCTCGAACGTGGCGCTGCTGGTCAGGGTTGAGCCGTCCGGAAGGACGGCGGTCACTTGGAGGTCGTGCGGGCCGGTCGTCAGCGTCCATTCCAGCCGGGCGTCGTCCCCGGTCACCTCGCCGACCGGTTTGCCGTCGATGGCGAAGATCACGCTGGCGGTGCCGGGGGGCACGGCCGCGCGGAGGAGCGCGCTAGACGCACCGAACTCAGGGGCGAGGTAGAGCACGCTGCCGGGCGCGGGGTGAACGATCGCAACGCCCTCGGAGTCCCGGTCGCCGTCTTCGCCAGTACCGGTGCCCGCGGCGGTGGCGAGGGCGACGTCGAGCGCCCAGGGTTGAGCGGCGACGAGGGCGCGTTCGGCGAGCCCTCGATCGGCGGCGACGAAGTAGGTCTCGGTCAGCTCGGGCGCGGTGCCGGCGGCGAACCACTCCTCGACGACCACGGCGCAGTGCGCGCCGGGCGCGAGGCCGGTGGGCGCGCAGACGGCTGCGCGCTCGATGTCGGCGGGGGTCGTGAAGCCGGGGGACGGTTGGGACTCCTCGACGGCGTTCATCACGTCGCGCCAGATGGGGGCGGCGCCCTCGGAGCCGGGAAGCTCGCGCATGGGGCGGCCGTCAGGGTTGCCGACCCAGACGCCGACGACGACGTCGGCGGTGAAGCCGACGGTCCAGCTATCGCGGAAGAGCGAGCTAGTGCCGGTCTTCGCGGCGGCGCCGTAGGGCGTCTCGAGGATCGAGCCGGAGCCGAAGGCAGGGACGCGGGCGACTGGGTCGGCGAGCACGTCGCGGATCAGGAACGCGTTGACCTCGGGAACGACGGCGCGGCCCTCGGATGGCTCGTGCTCGTAGAGGAGGGCGCCGGTGGCGGCGTCGCGGATGCGCTCGATCGCGTAGGGCTCGTAGAGCCGGCCACCGTCGGTGAGTACGCCGTAGGCCGCGACGAGATCGAGGAGGGGGACCTCGCCACCGCCGAGCGTGAGCGCGAGGCCGTAGGCCTCGGTGGCCTCGAGCGAGCTCAGGCCGACGCGGTGCGCGAGCTCGGTGAAGGCGTCGACGCCGATGTCGTCGAGGGTGCGGACAGCAGGGACGTTGAGCGAGGAAGCGAGGGCGGTGCGGAGCGGCACAGGGCCGCGGAAGCGGAGGTCGTAGTTCACCGGCTCGTAGATGCCGCCGCCGTCGTCGAAGGTGCTGGGCACATCGAGGAGCGGCGTGGCCACGGTGTAGCCGCGCTCGAGCGCAGCGAGGTAGAGGAACGGCTTGAGGGTGGAGCCGGGCTGGCGGAGGGCGAGCGCGAGGTTGTTCTGGCCGTCTCGCTCATCCTCGAAATCGACGCTGCCGACGAGGGAGCGGATGGCGCCGGACCGGGCGTCGAGGGCTACGACCGCGGCGTTGCTGGCGTCGTGCCGGTCGAGGGCGGCGACGCGGATCGCGGCGGCGTGCTCGGACTCGGCCTGGAGGCCGGCGTCGAGGGTCGTCTCGATCACGAGGCCGTCGCCTGCCGCGAGCTCGGGGGTGACGCGCTCCAGCTCGTCGTAGACGAAGGCGGGGAGGTGGGGGGCAAGACCGGGATCCTCGAGGGCCGCGAAGGTGAGGGGGACGGTGGCGGTACGGGCCGCCGTCGCGCGGTCGATCACGCCGGTGGCGGCGAGACGGTCGAGGACGTAGCGCTGGCGGTCGCGGGCCTCGGTGGTGGCGGCCGGGTCACCGAAGCGTGCGGGGAGCTGGGGGAGGCCGACGAGGTAGCTGGCGTGCGCGAGGTCGAGGTCGCGCGCACCGAGGCCGAAGTAGACGCGGGCGGCGGCCTCAATGCCGTAGGCGCCGCGGCCGTAGTAGACCTCGTTCAGGTAGGCCTCGAGCAGGTCGTCCTTCGAGTAGCGAGCTTCGAGCTGGGTGGCGAGCAGCGCTTCGCGCGCCTTGCGGAGCAGCCGCGGAGAGCCGTCGTCCTCGAGGTAGAGCCGGCGCGCGAGCTGCTGGGTGATCGTCGAGGCGCCCGAGGGCTGGTCGCGGTACCGGGACGCGGCGCGGGTGATCGCGATGGGGTCGAACCCAGGGTGGGCGCGGAACCGCTCATCCTCAGCGGCGATGGTGGCGTCAAGGACGATCGGTGCGATGTCCTCGAGCGGGACCGGGATGCGGAGGCCGTCGGCGCGGTCGGTGAAGAGGACGCGGCCGTCCGCGGCGAGAATGGTGGTGCCGCCGGGGCGGGTGCGATCTTCGAGGGGGTCGATGGGGACGACGAACGCGTAGGTCGCGAGGGCGAGGAGTGCGCCGACGGGGACGGAGGCGGCGATCAAGAGCCGCGCGGTCCAGCGCCGGAGGCCACGCCTGGTCAGGCTCATCGCTGCATTCCGCTCGCTCCGCCGAGGGCGGTTACGCCTCGGTGTTCACGCGTCGCCTCGGCTGGTGGGTCATCCGCTCGACGTTGGGCGACATCACCTTGACGCCCGTGCGACCGCTGGGGTTCCGGGCGGTCGGGGCATGGTCGCCACTGTGGGCGCGCGGCGGGCTGTCAGGGGAGCGGCAGACGGCGGCATCGTGCGGGACGTTGGTCCTGGCGGCGGCACGGGGCTGGTGGGAGGCGCGGCCGGGCCGCCCCTCGGGAGCCGGTAGCTTCGTCCCAGGACCGAACGACGTTCGCCTCGTGAAGCGGTCGGGGGCGATCGGCGAATCTGCTCTTCAGCGGTGATGCGCACCATGGGAGGCGGGTTCAACGTGCCACGTGCCGTCATCGACGAGACGCCCTCGGACGCCACGGTCGACCTCAACGAGTACGAAGCCGAGCGCGCGCGCTTCAGCTGGGAGGCGGCGCGTGCGGAGCTGGACGGGCTACCCCACGGTCGCGGTCTGAACATCGCGTATGAAGCGGTCGACCGACACCTCACGCATGGGCGCGGGGACCGCGTCGCGCTGCGCTGGCTCGGCCGGCGCGGCGGGTCGCGCGACGTGAGCTACGCCGAACTCGCCGAGCAGACCAACCGGTTCGCGAACGCCCTCGGAGGGCTCGGGGTGGAGGCGGGGGACCGCCTGTTCGTGCTGGCGGGGCGGGTGCCGGAGCTGTACGTCGCGGCGCTCGGGACGCTGAAAGCGCGAGCGGTGTTCTCACCGCTGTTCTCCGCGTTCGGGCCGGAGCCGATCAAGCAGCGGATCGACCTCGGGGCGGGGAAGGTCCTCGTCACGACCGAGTCGCTGTACCGGCGCAAGGTGGCGCCAATCCGCGAGGAGCTGCCGTCGCTGGAACACGTGATCCTGATCGGGCGCGATGGCGCACGCACCGAGGTGGACGGCACGCACGACTTCGCGACGCTCGTCGAAGGGGCGAGCGCGGACTACACGATCGAGGCGACGGACCCCGAGGAGCTGGCGCTGCTGCACTTCACGAGCGGGACGACGGGCAAGCCGAAGGGCGCGATGCACGTGCACGAGGCGGTCGTCGCCCATCACGCGACCGGCGGCAGTGCCCTCGATCTGCGGCCGGACGACATCTTCTGGTGCACGGCGGATCCGGGCTGGGTGACGGGCACCTCGTACGGGATCATCTCGCCGCTGACGCATGGGGCGACCTGCGTCATCGACGAAGCGGACTTCGACGCGGCGCGCTGGTACCGGATCCTCGAGGAGGAGCGCGTCGACGTCTGGTACACGGCGCCGACGGCGATCCGGATGCTGATGCGGCTCGGGCCGGGGCTCCTCGAGGGCCGCGACCTCAGCCACGTCCGCTTCGTCGCCAGCGTGGGCGAACCGCTCAACCCGGAGGCGGTGGCCTGGGGCCAGGAGGTGCTGGGCCTCGCGATCCACGACAACTGGTGGCAGAGCGAGACCGGCGGAATCATGATCGCCAACACCCGTTCGACGCCGATCCGGCCGGGTTCGATGGGGCGACCGCTGCCGGGGGTCGACGTCGCGATCGTGCAGCGAACCGACGACGGCCTCGAGGTGATCGAGGCGCCCGACGAGGAGGGCGAGCTGGCGCTGCGGCGGGGCTGGCCCTCGATGTTCCGCGGGTACTACCACGAGGAGGAGCGCTACGAGCGCTGCTTCTCGGGCGAGTGGTACTTGACCGGGGACCTCGCGCGGATCGACGCCGACGGCTACTGCTGGTTCGTGGGGCGCGCCGACGACGTCATCAAGTCGGCGGGGCACCTGATCGGGCCGTTCGAGGTGGAGAGTGCGCTGATCGAGCACCCGGCGGTCGCCGAGGTCGCGGTGATCGGCAAACCCGATCCGGTGGTCGGCGAGCTGGTCAAGGCGTTCATCGCGTTGAACCCAGACCACGAGGCCAGCGAGGAGCTGGAGCGCGAGCTGCGGACGTTCGCGCGGCAGCGACTCGGGACCCAGGTCGCGCCGAAGGAGATCGAGTTCGCCTCGGATCTGCCGCGCACGCGGAGCGGGAAGATCATGCGGCGACTGCTGAAGGCGCGCGAGCTCGGGCTGCCCGAGGGGGACACTTCCACCCTCGAGACTCCGGGGGACAGCGACGCCTCGGACGCCGGGGCCTCGGAAGGCGGGGCGGCCTCGTGACGGTCGAGAGCGCCGCCGTCGAACGCGGGCACGGGCTGGCGCTGCTGCGGGAGATGCTGCGGGTGCGGCGCTTCGAGGAGAAGTGCGCGGAGCTGTACAGCGCGCAGCAGATCCGCGGGTTCCTGCACCTGTACGTCGGCGAGGAGGCGGTGGCGGTCGGGGTGATGCAGGCGCTGCGGCCGGACGACGCGATCGTCGCGACCTACCGCGAGCACGGGCATGCCCTCGTGCGGGGGATCCCGATGACGGCGGTGATGGCCGAGATGTTCGGCAAGGTGAGCGGCACCAGCCGCGGGCGTGGCGGCTCGATGCACATCTTCGACGCGGCGACGCGGTTCTACGGTGGCAACGCGATCGTCGGCGGCGGGCTGCCGCTCGCCGTCGGTTTGGCGCTCGCCGACAAGATGCAGGGGATTGAGCGGGTGACGGCCTGTTTCTTCGGCGAGGGCGCGGTCGCGGAGGGCGCGTTCCACGAGTCGATGAACCTGGCCGCGCTGTGGGATCTGCCGGTGCTCTTCTGCTGCGAAAACAACGGCTACGCGATGGGGACCGCCCTCGATCGCTCCGAGTCGGAGACGGACATCTCGCTGAAGGCGGCGGCGTACGAGCTGCCGGCGTGGCCGGTGGACGGGATGGACGTGCTGGCGGTGGAGCGCGCGGCGCGGCACGCGTCGGAGATGGTGCGCGGCGGCGCCGGGCCGGGCTTCCTGGAGCTGCGGACCTACCGGTTCCGCGCGCACTCGATGTACGACCCGGAGCTGTACCGCGAGCGGGCCGAGGTCGACGAGTGGCGGGAGCGCGACCCGATCACGCTGTTCAGTGAGCAGCTCCGGGCCGCCGACGCGCTGGGTGACGCAACGCTCGCGACGATGGAGGGGGAGGTCGCCTCGGAGATCGAGGAGGCGATCGCGTTCGCGGACGCCGCCGAGCTGGAACCGCTGGAGGACCTGACGCGGTTCGTGACCATGACGCCGGATGAGGTGAAGGAGGCGGCCTCGTGACGGCCCCAGCCGAGAGCGGCGTCGTCGAGCTGACGTACCGCGAGGCGATACGCGAGGCGATGCGTGAAGCGATGCAGCGCGATCCTCGGGTGTTCCTGATGGGCGAGGACGTGGGGCGGTACGGGGGCTGCTTCGCGGTGAGCCTCGGGCTGCTCGAGGAGTTCGGACCGGAGCGGATCCGGGACACGCCGCTGAGCGAGCTGGGGTTCACGGGCGCGGGGATCGGCGCGGCGATGGGCGGGATGCGCCCGATCGTCGAGATCATGACGGTGAACTTCAGCCTGCTCGCGGCCGACCAGATCGTGAACAACGCGGCGACGCTACCGCACATGTCCGGCGGGCAATTCAACGTCCCGCTGGTGATTCGGATGACGACGGGCGGCGGCCGACAGCTCGCGGCGCAGCACTCGCACAGCCTCGAGGGGTGGTACGCGCACGTGCCGGGGCTGCGGGTGCTGACGCCGGCGACGATCGCGGACGCGCGGGGGATGCTCGCGCCGGCCCTCGAGGATCCGAACCCGGTCCTGATCTTCGAGCACGCGCTGCTCTACAACGTCTCGGGCGAGCTGCGGCCGGAGGAGCTGCCGGTCGACATCAGCTCGGCGGCGATCCGCCGTCCGGGCTCGGACGTCAGCCTGATCGCGTACGGCGGGATGCTTCGCCACGCGCTGACCGCAGCGGAGCAGCTCGCCGCCGAGGGGATCGACGCGGAGGTGGTGGACCTGCGGGTGCTGCGGCCGCTGGACGAGCCGAGGATCCTCGAATCGGTGACCCGGACGCATCGCGCGGTCCTGATCGACGAGGGCTGGCGCAGCGGCGGCATCGCGGCCGAGGTGAGCGCGCGGATCATGGAGGGCGCGTTCTACGAGCTGGACGCACCGGTCGCGCGGGTGGCCAGCGCCGAGGTCCCGATCCCGTACGCGGCGCACCTCGAACAGGCGGCGCTGCCGCAGGTCGAGGAGATCGTGACGACAGCGCGCGCGCTGGTGCGTGGCGACGCTGCCGGAAGCGGCGCGGCCACCGATGGCTGAGTTCCTGATGCCCTCGCTGGGCGCGGACATGGAGGAGGGGACGGTCGTCGAGTGGTTCGTGCAGCCCGGCGACACGGTCGCGCGCGGCGACATCGTGGCCACGATCGATACGGACAAGGCGGAGATCGACGTCGAAATATGGCAAGGCGGCGTGATCGAGGCACTGCTCGTTGAGGTGGGACGCAAGGTGCCGGTCGGGACGCCCCTCGCGACGCTCAGCAGCGAGGGCGCGACGCCCGCGACCCCGTCGCCGGTTGCGCCGACCTCGGAAGCCGCGCCAGCACCACCGCCTGCACCAGCCGTACCGATAGCGGCGCCGGCGCCACCTCCGCCTCCACCGGTGGCGCCCGTCGCACCGCCGGCACCTGCGCCGGCCGCGGCCGTCGCCGGTGGGCGGCCGCGGGTCTCGCCGTTGGCGCGGCGCGTCGCCACCCAACTCGGTGTCGACGTGTCGACGGTGGCCGGCAGCGGACTCGGCGGGGCGGTCACGAAGGCCGACGTGGAACGTGCCGCGGGGCAGCCTTCGGAAGCGGCCCCCGCCTCGGAAGGCCCGACCGCACCGCCTGCGAGCGAGGCGGTTGGGACGCCCTCGGAGGGAGCCGACCGTGAGCGGGCGGCGTCGATTCAGCGCGCGGTCGGCGTGGCGATGGCACGGTCGCATCGCGAGATCCCGCACTACTACCTCGATACGTGGATCGACATGAGCGCAGCGATGCGCTGGCTGGAGAACGAGAACCGGCAGCGGCCCGTCCGCGAGCGGCTGCTGTACTCCGCCTTGCTGTTGCGCGCGGTCGCGCTCGCGGTGCACGAGGTGCCGGAGGTCAACGGGTTCTGGCGCGACGATCGATTCGAGGCGAGCGGGCCGGTTCACCTCGGAGTTGGCGTGTCGCTGCCGGACGGCGGGCTGATCGCGCCGGCGATCCAGGACGCCGATCAGCTCGAGCTCGGCGAGCTGATGGCGGCGCTGCGCGACGTCGTGCAGCGGGCGCGCGGTGGCGGGCTGCGCGGGTCCGAGCTGACCTCGGGGACGATCACAGTCACGAACCTCGGCGAGCGCGGGGTGGATACGGTCTTCGGACTGATCTATCCGCCGCAGGTGGCGCTTGTCGGGTTCGGCAAGCTCGTGGAGCGACCGTGGGCGGAAGATGGGATGGTCGGCGCGCGGCTGCAGGTGCATGCCTCGTTGTCGGGCGACCACCGCGCGAGCAACGGGCACCGAGGGGCGCTGTTCCTCGCGGCGATCGACCGACTCCTGCAGCAACCGGAGCAGCTATGACGACCTCGACCACCGAAGCGACCGTGCGGCGGCTGCTCAGAGAGCTGCGGCCGGAGATCGACCTCGATACCGTGCCGCGCGACGCGGCCCTCCGCGAGGAGCTGGACGTCGATTCGATGGACTTCCTGAACTTCGTGATCGCTATCGACGAGGCGACCGGGATCGAGATCCCGGAGGACGACTACGGCGAGCTGATCAGCCTCGACGACCTAGTCGGGTACCTCGACGCGCGCGCCGCAGGCGCGGGTTAGCCCTCGATGCATCGATTCGACCTGGCGATCGTCGGCGGCGGGCCCGGCGGGTACGTGGCGGCGATCCGCGCGGCGCAGCTGGGGATGTCGGTGGCGGTCGTCGAGCGCGAAGCGCTCGGCGGGGTCTGCCTCAACTGGGGGTGCATTCCCGCGAAGGCGCTGCTCCGCAGCGCGGAGCTGGCCGAGCTCGCGCGCCGCGGGCCGGAGTTTGGCGTGCGGTACGAGGGGCTGTCACTCGACCTCGGGGCGGCGGTCGACCGCAGCCGGCACGTGGTGGACCAAGTGGTGCGAGGCGTGGAGTTCCTACTCGACCAGCACACGGTGACGGTCTTCCGCGGGAGCGCGCGCCTCAGCGCACCGACTCGCCTCGAGGTAACGCCGTCGGGCGAGCAGATCGAGGCACCGCACGTGATCATCGCGACGGGTGGACGGCCACGGTCGTTCTGGCCGGTGGACGGCGAGCGAGTGATGACGAGCCGAGAGGCGCTGGCGCGCCGGGCTCGACCGGCATCGGCGGTGATCATCGGCGGCGGTTGTGTCGGCCTCGAGTTCGCAGACGTCTACGGCGCGTTCGGCGCGGAGGTGACGCTCCTCGAACGGAGCGAGCGCGTGCTGGACGAGGGCGACCCGGAGGCGAGCGCGGTGCTGACGGAGTCATTCCGGCGACGCGGGATCCGCGTCGTCACCGACACGCAGGTCGATGAGCTGCGAGTCGAGGCGGACGGCGTCGCGGTCACGATCGCCTCGGATGGCGGGCACGAGACGGTTCGCGCCGAGTGCGCGATCGCGGCGGTGGGGATCGAGCCGAACAGCGGCGGGATCGGCCTCGAAGGGGCCGGAGTCGCCCTCGATGAGCGTGGCTACGTACAGACGGACGAGCTTGGCGCGACCTCGGCGGGTGGGGTGTACGCGATCGGCGACGTGACCGGGCGGCTGACGCTGGCGCACGTCGCGTCGGCGCAGGGAGTGGTCGCCGTGGAGGCGATCGCGGGGCTGGAGCCGACGCCGCTGGACTACGACTGGATGCCGCGGGTGGTCTACACCTCGCCGCAGGTGGCGGCGATCGGGTTGACCGAGGCGGCGGCGCGCGAACGGGGCGAGGTGCGGGTCGGTCGGTTCCCGGTTGCCGCGAACGGTCGTGCCGTGGCGATGGGCAGCGTCGAGGGGTTCGCGAAGCTGATCCACGACGCGGAGACGGGTGAGCTGCTGGGGTTCCACGCGGTCGGGCCGGAGGCGGGGGAACTCCTCGCGGAGGTGGCGGTGGCACGGACCTTAGAGTCGACGCCGCTGGAGATCGGCCAGACGGTGCACGCCCACCCGACGCTGGGCGAGAGCGTGCGGGAGGCCGCGCTCGCCGCGAGCGGCGAGGCGATCCACTACTTCCGGGCGGCGCGCGGCTAGCCGCGCTCGGCGGCGGCCGTTGCGAGCGCGGTGAGCAGCGCCTCCAGGTCCTCGGTGTCGGTGTTGTCTTGAATGCTGATGACCCGGCCGTCGGCGAGACGGACCTGGGCGAGTCGCAGGCCTTCGACGTACCAGGCCTCATCGCCGACGCCTTCGAGGACTTCGGTGTCGGGGTAGAGATTCGGGCCGAGCGCGACGGCCTCGCTCTCGGTGTAGTAGGTGACGGAGACGGTGCCGCCATCGACGTCGAAGCCGCACTCGTCGGACGAGGCGAGGTCGTTGGGGATCGGATCGCTGACGCCGCTGAGGCCGGCGGCGGCCAGGTCGGCTGCGGTGAGCAGCTCGCAGGAGCCACCTGAATCGGCACCGGAGTCGGGGGCGCTTGCCGCCGGCGTAGCGCCGGCGTCTCGATCCGCCTCGGGAGTTGCGGTCACATCGTCATCGCCACCGCAGGCGACGAGCAGCGCGACGCTGGCGGCGGCGATCAGCGGCAGGATTCTCATGACAGCTCCTCGTTTCGCAGACGCAGCAGTAGAGCGCCGACGGACGGTGCGGTCCAGCGAGGCGCCGTAGTCCCGCCGGGGTTCAGGCCGGTGGGTCAGTCGATCTCGAAGAGGCGGGCGGCGTTGCCGAAAAGCCACTTCTCCTTGACGGCGTCTTTGAGCGGGAGGTCGAGGTAGGCCTCGATCATGGCGGCGTAAGACTCGCCGAGGGTGGCGGGGGAGAACGCAGCGAGCACCTTGTCCTGGATGAGGGTGTTGCCGAACTGCATCAGCATCTCCCAGCCGGAGCCGGGGGTGGCGAAGTACCTCGGGTGGTGGGCGGCCGTGTCCATGTAGAGGTTGGAGTGGCGGCGGACGAGAGCGACCATCTCGTTGATCCAGGGCCAGCCGCCGAGGCCGGCGATGATCGGGGTCTCGGGGAAGTCGCCGGCGACCTGGTCGAGGTGGCTCGGGTGGCCGAGGTCGTAGGGCCGATCGGTAGCGTAGTTCATCGTGGCGTAGATGCGGATCGGGACGCCGAGCTCCGCGGCCTTGGTGTAGAGCGGGTAGTAACGACGGTCGCTGGCGGGGAGGCGTTCCTCGAGCGGCTGGATCATGAGGCCGCAGAGGCCGTCCTCCCGGACGAGGCGTTCGAACTCGCGGACGCCGAGCATGCCGTCGAAGGGGCTGAGGCGGGCGAGACCCATATATAGGTCAGGTCGCTCGCGGACGGCGGCGACGGTGATCGGGTTGGGGTGGGCCATGAAGGCCTTCTCGACGCCGTTGGCCTCGAGCTCGGCGTTGAACTCCTCGAAGGTCTGCTGGATGGGGCCGGCGCCATCCTCGCGCTCACGGCGTGTGCCAAAGATCTCGTTGTAGTTGTCGAAGCCCCAGCCTTCCCGCTGCTGCGGCTCCTGGCCCATCCAGGTGAGACCAGAGCCTTCGGGGTGGCGGGCCGGGGTGGTGTCGCCCCACTGCTTCACGGCGGAGGTAGGGGCGCTGCACTCGAGATCGATGACGCGGACCATGGAGCCTCCTCGTGCGCCGCCCCTCGGAGGGCTGCGGGCGGATTATCGCGCCTTTCGCCTGCGGCGTCGTTGGGTGGCGCGGCTGCGTCGTTCGAGCCGTGCGGGCGGGCTATGCTGCGCGGGCCGACCACGTTGTGAGGAGCGCGACATGACCTCGAGCGAGACGCCCGGGCATCTGAAGTTCGGGATCTTCCTGGCGCCGTTCCATCCGATGGACGAGGACCCGACGGCGGCGATCGACCGCGACCTGGAGCTGGTCGAGCACCTCGATCAGCTGGGGTACGACGAGGCGTGGATCGGGGAGCATCACTCGGGCGGGTACGAGATCATCGCGTCGCCGGAACTGTTCATCGCGTCGGCCGCGGAGCGGACGAAGCAGATCCGGCTCGGGACCGGCGTGGTGTCGCTGCCGTACCACCACCCGTTCATGACGGCGGACCGGATGGTCCAGCTCGATCACATGACGCGCGGGCGGGCGATGTTCGGGATGGGGCCGGGCGCCCTCGCAGGTGACGCCTACCGGATGGGGATCGATCCGCGCGATCAGCGGCGAATGATGAACGAGGCGATCGATGTACTGATGCCACTGCTGGAGGGGAAGCAGGTCGACGCCAAGACAGACTGGTTCGAGCTGAACCAGGCGCAGCTGCAGTTGCCCTCGTACACGAGACCGCGGATCGAGATGGCGGTTGCGTCCGCGGGATCGCCGGCGGGTGCGCTGGCGGCGGGGCGGCACGGGCTGGGGATGCTGTCGATCGGCGGCACCTCGGACGAGGCGATGGAGCGGCACATCCACAACTGGGGGGTGTACGAGGAGGCGGCGGCCGAGCACGGGCAGGTGGCGGACCGGAGCGTGTGGCGCCTCGTGAGCTTCGGGCACATCGCGGATACCAAGGAGCAGGCGCGCGAGAACGTGCGATTTGGCCTCGAGCGGTGGGCGCAGTACTTCCGGGACGTGACGACGTTCCCGATCGTGCCCGACGACATCGAGGATGCGTTGGAGTTCCTCGTCGAGAACAACATGGCGGCGATCGGGACGCCGGACGACGCGATCGCGCACATCGAGAAGCTGCTCGAGGGGACGGGCGGCTTCGGGGCGTACATGGAGCTGGCGCACAACTGGGCGGACTTCGCAGCGACGAAGCGTCACTACGAGCTGATGGCGCGGTACGTGATCCCGCACTTCCAGCGGAAGAACGAGCTGCGCGAGGAGAGCTACGACTTCAGCCACCGGAATCGCGAGGAGTTCGTCGGGTTTGCCCGCGAGGCGGTGCAGGCGGAGATCGACAAGCTCGCCGCCAAGAGGTCTTCGGGGCCTTCGACCCCCTCCTGAGGGTCTTCGAGCCGCTGTCGGCCGTTCCGGCCTGCGCGTGAAAGTCCGCCATGAAGCTCGGGGGTTGAGTTGAGCCTGTGGGCTGACGACGGGCTGCGGGTGCTCGAACTCGGGAGTGGCATCTCGGCTGCGTTCGGGGCGCGGCTGCTCGCTGACTTCGGCGCGCAGGTGATCAAGGTGGAGCCGCCTCGAGGGGACGCCTCGCGGCAGAGTGGGCCGTTCGTTCGGGACGAAGTCGATCCCGAGCGCAGCGGGATGTTCCTGTACCTGAACCACGGGAAGCGCGGGGTGGTGCTGGACCTCGAGGGCGACGAGGGAATGGGGCGGCTGCGGGTTCTGCTCGAGGGCGCGGATGCGGTGGTTGAGAACCTCGGGGCCGGGGTCTTCGACGAGCTGGCGGAGCGAATCGGCGGCCTGCCGGATCAGCTCGTCGTGTGCTCCGTCAGTCCGTACGGGCAGGACGGGCCGAAGGCGGGGTGGGTTGGGTCGGAGCTGAGTGCGTACGCCTCGAGCGGGATGATGTACATGACCGGGCTGGCCGACCGGCCGCCAGTGAAGCAGGGGCTGCACCAGGGCGAGCACCTGGCCGGGGTCAATGCAGCGGCAGCGACGCTGACGGCCTCGATGCTTGCGAAGCGCACGGGTGTCGGGCAGCGGATCGATATCTCGCTGCAGGAAACGGTGGCGCTGACCGGGTTCCCGGCGCTGAACGCGTACACGCACACCGGGGCGGTGGTGCAGCGAGCGCCGTCGACGTTGGCGCAGCTGATGACGTCGCAGGCGATGCCGGCCCTCGATGGGTGGGTGATGCCCTCGGATGCCGGGATCGACGTGTGGTGGGAGTCGTTCGCGGGGTATCTCGAACGGCCGGAGCTGCTGGAGGCGCCGTTCGACACGTCGGTGGGGCGGCGCGCGCACCACGAGGAGCTGGACCGGATCACGGGGGAGGCGTTCGCGCAGCGGACGAAGGCAGATCTGTTCCACACTGGACAGGCGTTCGGGCTGACGATGAGTTCGATCCAGACGCCGGAGGAGATCGCGGCGTGTCCGCACCTCGAGGAGCGGGAGTTCTTCATCGAGCAGGCGCACCCGGAGGCCGGGACGGTGCGGATGCCAGGCGCGGTGCCGCTGACCGGTGGGGTGGTCGACCGGTCGGTGAGGCGACCCGCTCCCCGGCTCGGCGAGCACAACGAGGAGGTGTTCGGCGCGCTCGGCGACGAGGAGGATCGCACAGCGCAGGCTGGAGGCGGCGGTGCGCTACCCCTCGAGGGGGTGCGGATCCTCGAGTTGGGAATGGTGTTCGTGCTGCCGCTGGCGATCACGCCGCTCGCAGCCCTCGGAGCCGACGTGATCAAAGTGGAAGCGGAGTCGCGGCCGGACAGCGTGCGGTGGGGACCACAGCCGGGGAACGAACTCCACGAGCAGTACTACAACGTGGGCGGGAACTTCCATCACCTCAACCGGAACAAACGCGGTGTGGCGATCGATCTGCGGAGCGAGCGGGGGCGGGAGCTGCTGCTCGAGCTGGTCGCCGAGAGCGATGTGGTGGCGGAGAACTTCACGCCGCGGGTGATCGCCAACCTCGGACTGAGCTACGAGGAGCTGAAGGCGGTCAACCCGGAGATCATCCTGCTGTCCTCGAGCGGGTTCGGGCAGAGCGGGCCGTGGCAGAACTACAAGGCGTACGGGCCGATCACAGAGTCGGTGGACGGGCTCATGCACCTGACCGGGCACCCCGAGCAGCCGCCGCTGCGTGGCGGGGCCGGTGGATGGGGCGTGGCGTTCACGGATGTCGCCGGGGCGTACTACGGGACGTACTCGATCCTCGCAGCGCTCGAGCGGCGGGAGCGGACGGGCGAGGGGATGTGGCTGGACCTGTCGCACTACGAGGCGGGCGTGGCGACAGTGCCCGAGGCGATGCTCGAATTCGAGATGAACGGGCGGGTGCTGGAGCGGATGGGGAACCGAGACCTCGAGCGCTGCCCGCAGGGGGCGTATCCCTGCGCCGAGGACGATTCCTGGATCGCGATCTCGGTGGCCTCGGACGATCAGTACGCCTCGATGCGTCGAGTGCTGGGGATGGAAGCCGGCGGGTTCGCCACCGCCTCAGAACGGCGGGCTCGCGAGAACGAGGTGGACGCGGCGATCGGGGAAGCGACGCGGCGGTGGCACGCCTCGGAGCTGGAGGTGGCGCTGCAGGCTGCGGGGGTCGAGGCGACGGTGGTGGCGAGTCCGAAAGATGTCTGGCTCGACCCGCAGTTGCGGCATCGCGGGTTCATGCAGATGGTCGAGGCGCCCTCGTATGCCCCGGAGATCGGGGCACGGCCGTTTCCACGTGCGGCGTGGCGTATGTCGGCAAGCCGGTCGGAGGCGCGGCCCGCGCCGGCGTTCGGGGAGCACACGCGCGAGGTGCTGTCAGGGGTCCTCGGGATGGACGACCGCGCGATCGACGAGCTGTACGCGGCGGGGGTGGTCGCGGCGGCACCTCGGGAGGGGCTGGTCAACCCTCGGGTGTTGGAGCTCGAGGAGGCGTTGGCTGACGGGCGGCTGGCGGAAATCGATGACGGGTACCGGGGGCGGTTCGAGGCGTAGCGGGTCGCTCGGCGCGGTCGAGGGGCCTCGGAAGTGGGGCTGCGCGGGGCGGCCGGTCGACGGGGCTAGGCGGCGGGGGCGATCACGGGGAGGACGGGGCGCGACGGATCGAGTAGCTCGTCGAGGTCGGGGCGCTGCGCGGGGGACTCGTCGATCAGGCCGAGGTCGTCGATCGCGACACCGGACTGGGCGACGAGGGCGTCGGTTCGGTCTAGTACCTCGTTGAGGACGAGTCGCAGGATCCGGTCGTCGCCTTCTAGGTCTGTGTCGCGCTGCCACTGGTCGGGGAAGCCCTCAGTGACGGCGGCGAGGGCGTCCGGGTTGAAGCAATTGGCCCAGAGTTCGGTTCGGGGTTCAACGTCCAGTGGGAGCGCGCGGTACTTCGGGTCGTTCGCGTAGGCCATGCCGCGCGAGACGAGGTAGAGCTTGATCTCGCGCCAGGCCTGCGCGGGGCGCCAGAACTGGTCGAGGCCGTTGTCGAGCATGATCTGGCGCGCTGTGGTCTTCGTCCGGAGCGCGCACGTGCCACAGCGGTGCACCTCTTCGACCTGCGGCTGGTCGGGGGCGTCCGCCCAATCGGGCTTGAGCATGAACGGGAAGGCGCGACAGGCCTCGGGGCGGTTGGTGTGGACGCCGCAGAGACCGGCGACGCGATAACTACCGCCGCTCTGGCTGTCCGCCGCGCGCTGGACGTTTGGCGGGAAGCTCGCGAAGCGGTCGGGGTCCTCGTCCCGGATCCGGGCGATGTCTGTGTTCGTGAGCTCCTCGTAGAAGACACAGGCGCGGTGCTTGCGCTCGTAGGGGACCTGCGAGAGCCAGGCAGCCATGAGTCCGCCGCGCCACTGGAAGGTGATCCGACCGTCGTCGATCAGTTGCTGCGAGGTCTTGCCGGTCGAGTGGCGGAGGCGGACCACGTCATAGGGCGTGAGTGGGATCGCCTTGTCGACACAGCAGTGCCAGCCGCGGCTGGAGCAGTCCCAGTCGAGCGAGGCGTCGAGGTCTATCGGCCGACCGGTGAGCTTGCGAAGGCGGACGGTGTCCGCGCGGAGCTGGGCCATCAGTCCATGGTGCGGTCCGCGGTCGCGTCCGGAATCAGGGTGGACCCTCAGAGGTGCGCGACGGGCGTGCCGGAGGAGCAGCTTCGGCCGCGGGGAGCCGCGGGCTCGCGGTCAGTCGGCGGGGGTGGCGGTCCTCGGAAGTGGGGTGGCAGGGGTGCGGCCGGGGCCGGGGACCATCTTCATCTCGCCGCGGCGGAGTGGTTCGCCGCATTCGCGGCAGGTGGGGACCGACTCGGTGGCGTGGCCGCAGGTGGTGTGCACGAGCTCGAGCGGGGCGCCGTCGGGGGCGGCCCAGCGGTCGCCCCATGCGCGGAGCGCGTCGATGACGCGCCAGAGCTCGGCGCCCTTGTCGGTGAGGCGGTAGTCGAAGCGCTCGGGGTGCTGCTGGTAGGGGACGCGCTCGACGACGCCGGTCTCGACGAGACGGTTGAGGCGCTCGGTGAGGATGTTGCGAGAGATGCCGAGGCGCTCCTGAAAGACCTCGAAGCGGGTGACGCCCATCAGGAGGTCGCGGATCAGGAGCGGCGTCCACCAGTCGCCGACGACCTCGAGGGTCTGGGCGACGCTGCAGGACATCGACTCGAAGCTGGACCGGCGCATCGCGCTCAGGGTAGTGGGTTGCGTTATAGAACTCAATCCTCGTACGGTGCGTTGCATGACACAACTCACTCAGGTCGCGCCGCCCCAACCAGACGCTCCAGACGATCAAGACGACCCTGCTGTCAGCTCGACAAGGTCGGGCTGGCTCACGCTCGGGATCTCGAGCCTCGGCATCCTTGCGGTATTCCTCGATTCGACGGTGCTGTTCGTCGCGTTCGAGGACATCGGGCGGAGCTTCCCGAGCGTTTCCGCGCCGACGCTGGCGTGGGTGCTCAACGGGTACACGATCACGTTCGCGGCGCTGGTGGTTCCGGCGGGGAAGATCGCGGACCGGCTGGGGCACCGACGGGCGTTCCTCTCGGGGCTCGCGGTGTTCACAGTCGCCTCGGCGCTGTGCGCGGCGGCGCCCTCGGCGGGTGCGCTGGTTGGCTTCCGGGTGCTGCAGGCAGTCGGGGCAGCGATGCTGCTGCCGTCGTCGCTGGCGCTGGTGCTCCGGGCGTTCCCGCGGGAGCAGATCCCGGTGGCGGTGGCCGTGTGGGGTGCGATGGGCGCGCTGGCGGCGGCGATCGGGCCAAGCCTGGGCTCGGTGCTGATCGAGGTGGGCGGTTGGCGCTGGGTGTTCCTGATCAACCTGCCGATCGGTGCGGCGACGCTGTACGCGGGCGCACGGGTCTTCGTCGAGTCGCGGGATCCGGAGAGCCGGATCCCGGCGCCCGTCGGGATCTTGTTGATCGCTTCGTCGGCGGCGCTGGTGTCGCTCGCGGTGCTCGAGGGTGAGGGCTGGGGCTGGACGAGCGGCCGGACGGTCGCGGCGTTCGGTGGCGGGCTCGTGCTGCTCGGCGTGTTCGTCCCGCACCAGCGGTGGGTGGCGGCGCCGGCGCTGGACCTGGCGCTGTTCGAGTCGCACAACTACCGGTGGGCGAACGCCGGGACGCTGGCGTTCGGAATCGCGTTCACCGCGATGTTCTTCTCATCGATCCTGTTCCTGACGAACGTGTGGGACTGGGAGATCTGGCAGGCCGGGCTCGGGGTGAGCCCCGGGCCGCTGCTGGTCGCGATGCTGGCACCGCTGATGGGCCGGCTCGCGATGCGGACCGGTCAGCGGCCGTTGCTGATGGTCGGCGGGGTGATGTTTGCCCTCGGGGGGTTGTGGCGGCTCGCGTTCCTCGGCGAGGAAGCGGACTACCTCGTGGATTACCTGCCCTCGATGTTGCTGACGGGGATCGGGGTGGCGCTGATCATCCCGCAGCAGTCGAGCGTCGTAGCGCAGGCGATCCCGCCGAACCGGCTGGGGGTGGGGTCGGGTGCGAACCAGGCGATCCGGCAGTTCGGCGGGACGTTCGGCGTGGCGCTGACGATCACGCTGATCGGCGTGCCGGAGTCGCTGGCCGAGGCGGTGTCGCACTTCGACCGGATCTGGTGGCTGATGATCGGCGGCGGCCTGCTGAGCGCGGTGCTCGCGAGCCGGCTGCGAACCGCGCCGACGCAGCCTGCCGCTTCACCACAGCCGGTGGCGGCTGCCGCGCGCCGTTAGCGCCGTCTGGCGGACCCAAACACGCGCGTGCCCTCGAGCGGTTCGAGGGCACGCGTGGCAGGTGTTAGGCGGCCGCTTCTTCGGAGCTGGCCTCGGCGGCTTCGATCATGACCGAGGCGGCGACGCCGTAGGCGCCGGTCCAGGCGGCCTCGACCTCGGGGGTCCAGGCGTCGCCAGCGACGGACGCGATCGACTCGAGGAGCACTCCCCCGACGGCGTCGTAGTGCGCCGGCTCCGCGCCGTAGCCGACGTGGCGCCGACCGAGCTCTTGCAGGTGCGGGACGAGCGTGTCGAGGTCGCGCAGCGTGGCGACGACGGTGGCGAGCGCGGAGAGCAGCTTGGCGCGCTGCTTCTGCATGTCGACGCCTTCGAAGAGGGGGGCGACGCCGGGGTGCTGCTCGAGCAGTCGCTCGTAGAAGGTCTCGACGATCTGCTCGCCGTGCGGGGAGAGGGCCTCGAAGGTGGTCTCGACGAGGGCGACGTCAAAGGGGAGGCCGGTGTCGTCGGCTTCGGGTTCGGGCTCCTCGGCAGGGTCTTCGACGGGCGCGGGTGGCGCTTCGGCCTCGGCGACCGGCGGTGCGACGTCCTCGGATGGGTCAGGATCCTCGGCGGTCTCGATCTCGTCGCCTTCGCCGGTCTCGACGACGGCGGGTGGGGCGATCTCCTTCGCCTTAAAGGCGCGGAGGGATTCGGCGGAGAGCGCATCGTCGAGGTCGAGGAGCATCAGCAGCGTGTCGCCGATCTGGGCGATGCCGTCGATGTAGGTGGTGGACTCGCCGACGACGACGGAGGCGGCCGGCGAGATCGAGTCGTGGCCTACGCGGAGGACTTCCATCACCTCGTCGACGATGACGCCGATGTCGGCCTCGCCAGTGTCAAGGACGATGATCCGGCTAGCGTCGGTCTCTTCGGCGACGGAGAGGTTCAGGCGCTTGCAGAGGTCGACGACGGGGATGGTGCGCCCTCGGAGGTTGATCATGCCCTCGACGGAGTCGGGGGCGGAGGGGAGGTGGGTCACGGCCTGGCGGCGGATGATCTCGCGGACGGTGCCGATGTCGACGCCGTAGCGCTCCTGGGCCAGGCGGAAGACGACCACCTGGCGATCGGAGTCCTGAGCCGCCTGGTCGGTGTCAGCGTCGATCGCCGGCGCGGATGACTCGCTCATGGGGTTCGTTCCTTCTGACGCCGGAGACGGGCCGGCGACGAGGTGTCCGTCGCCGGCCCGCGATCGCGGCTGTCGGTGCAACCGTGCCTAGGCCGCCTGTGCCTGCGCCTCGGCGCGGAGTGCACCGATCCAGGTGAGGAAGTCCCCCAGCTCGCCGGCGACGTTGTTGAGCGTCTCGGCCTGCGCGTTCATCTCGCTGACCTGAGCGGTGACCTCCTCGGCGCTCGCGGAGACCTCCTCGGAGGAGGCGGCGTTCGACTCGGCGAGCGAGCCGACCTGCTCCATGAGCGACGAGACCTCGCTGGAGGCGCTCTCCGCCTGGGTGGTGCTGCCCTCGATGGTGCGGATCTCGTTGCCGAGCTCCTCCGAGGACTGGACGATGCGCTCGAGGACGGAGCCGGCCTCGCGGGCCTTCTCGGCGCCGCTCTCGACGTCAGCGACGACGGCGGTCATGGCGGTGACAGAGCGACCAACGCCGGACTGCACCTTCTCGATCAGCGCGGCGATGTCCTTCGCCGCGCTGGAGGAGCGCTCGGCGAGCGAGCGGACCTCGTCAGCGACGACCGCGAAGCCGCGGCCCATGTCGCCGGCGCGGGCCGCCTCGATGGCGGCGTTCAGGGCGAGGAGGTTGGTCTGATCGGCGATCTCGGAGATGGTCTGCGTGATCGCGCCGATCTCCTTGCCGCTCTCGTTCAGCTCCTCGATCTGGGCTGAGGTGGAGACGACGGCCTCGTTGATGCCCTCCATCGCCTCGGCGGTCTCGACCGCGGCCTGGCGGCCCTCCTCGGCGGCCTCCATGCTCTCCTGGCTCTTGCCGGCCGCCGTGGTGGAGGCGGCGGTCACGCTCTGCAGTGCGGTCTGCATGCCCTCGCTGGCGGCGTTCGCGTCGGTGACGCTCTGGGTCTGCTCGGAGGCGCCGGTGGCGACGCCCTGGATCGCCTGGGCGATCTCAGAGGCGGCGATGTTCATCTGGTCGCTGCCCTGCGCCATCTGGGTGGCGGCCGGGCCGAGGCGCTCGTAGACGTCGACCATGCGGTCCATGAGGCCGCCGACGTACGCCTCGGTGAGGATCGACCCGTCGAGGGCGAACATCTTGGAGAAGGCGATCATCGTGTTGACGAGCTCTTCGCCCTCCATGTGCTCAGCGAGGCGCGGGAACACGAGCTGGGCGTAGGTGGCGTAGTTGCCGAGCACCCAGCGCGGCTTCACGTCGAGTTTGGTGTGGTTCTCGCCGATGAAGAGCGCACGCTCGAAGTGGGACTCGTCGGCGCGGCCGTCGAGCAGCTCCTTGAAGTAGCCAGCCTGGGCGCCTTCGAGCGTCTTCCGGTTCGACCCAGCTTCGGTCACCTTCGAGGTGAAGGTGGGGAACTTGAAGGAGTGGTCGTAGAATTCCTCGGCGAGCTTGGTCGCGTCACTCGCGAGGAATTCTCCGGCCTTCCGCAGCAGCTCGAAGTCGGTCTCGGTCAGACCGACCCACTTGAGTCGGACCTGCAAATCGGCCTGATCGATGTCGTACTTCGTCAATAGCGACTGCTGTGTTGATGCAACCAAGGGGATCCTCCGGCGGGTGATGTGACTCAAACGGGTGCTGCCATGTGCGTCAGCCGGCGGTCTCCGGCATCAACATCCCAGTCAGCATCCTCAGGCCGTGACCGCCCGGGAATGAGGAAGGTCCCTCGTGGCTTCGACGGCGCAAGGCACCACCGGAGGGCACCGGAGCGCCCGTCGGTTCAGCAGATGACGCCGCGATCGCCCGTCGTTACTGGCTCTCGTTGACGCGACGCCGTTCGGGGGATGGGGACCGGCACAGCCGGGCGCGAGTCACCGGCGAGGGTGACGACGATCCGATCGGCAGCGGATCGTCAGCGCGACGGGACGTTCGGCGCTTGCATTTCATCCTCGCGGGGAGTTCGGGGCGATCGGGAACCGGAGCGGCGTGCGGTGGGCTCGGCATCGCGGCGGGCCGAGTGTCCTCGCGCGGTTCGCTATGCTCCCGCGCATGCCGGACCTCAGCGCCGATCGCGCCGTTCGCCCGCTGGAGGGGATCCGCGTCGTCGAGGTCGCCGACGAATCGGCGGCCTATGGGACGCGGTTGCTGGCGGACCTCGGCGCCGATGTGGTCATCGTCGAGCCTGAAAGCGGCAGCTCGATCCGACAGCTCGCGCCGTTTATCGGCGGGTCGCCGGACCTCGAACTGAGCGCGGAGCACCTGTTGCTGAACGCGAACAAGCGATCGGTGCGGCTGGACCTCGAGAGTGACGAGGGGCAGCGGCGGTTCCTCGACCTGCTGGCGACGGCGGACGTGCTGGTCGACGCGGGGCCGCGCGATCCGTTGCCGGCGGCGCTGACCGACGCGGTGCTGCGGACGGCGCGTCCGGACCTCGTGCGGGTGTCGACGCGGCCGTACGGGCTCGAGGGGCCGTGGGCGGGGCGGACGGGCGACCACCTGACGGCGCTGGCCTCGGGTGGGTTGCTGTGGCTGACGGGAGACCCGAACGACCCGCCGACGCAGGGGCCGGTGGACTGCGGGTACAAGCTGACCGGGCACACGGTGGCGACGGCCTCGATGTTGGGACTGCACGCGCGGGACCGCGACGGGACGGGCGCGCACCTGCACATCTCCGTGCAGGAGGCGGTGGTCTTCTCAATCACCCAGACGGCGAACCCGAACATGTACACGCAGGAGGGTGCGATCACGCACCGGCCGGGGCTGACCAACGCGATCCAGTGCGGCGACGGCGGCTGGGTCGGGGCGAACGTTCGGCCGCTGTTCTTCCCCCAGTTCCTCCGGCTGGTCACCGCGGCCGGGGTCGAGCACGACCTCGAGGAAACCGACTGGGAACGCGGGAATGCCGGGCCGAGCTCCCTCGAGAACCTGAACATCGAGCTGGCGCGGCAGTACGCGAAGACGGTGACGCGCGACGAGTTCGTCGATCAGTTCCGCGCCGCGGGCCAGGTGACGATGCCGAACTACCACCTCGGCGACGTCGCGGGGGAGCCGCACTACGCGGAGAAAGAGCAGTTCGTCGAAGTCGAGCATCCCTCGAGCGGTCGGACGTTGAGCATCCCGAAGAGCCCCATGAACGACTTCGGGGCGCCGGTTCCGCTCGAGGCGGCGCCGGCCCTCGGGAGCAGCGACGACCTCCTCGAGGGGTTGGCGGTGCACGAGGCGCGGGAGCCGGCGCCGCTGACCGGGGACGCCTCGCGGCTGCTCGAGGGGCTACGGGTGGTAGAGCTGACGTGGGTCCTCGCGGGGCCGATCTCGGGTCGGATGCTGTCGAACCACGGGGCCGAGGTGATTCGGGTGGAGTCGCGGGTGCGGCCAGACTCGCTGCGGAACCAGATCCTCGCGGACGGGTCGCGGGACCCAGACCTGCCAGGGTTGTGGAACTGCGTGAACACCGGGAAGCGGTCGCTGACCCTCGATCTGACGACCGAGCGCGGGAAGGAGCTGCTGCGCGATTTGATGGCGACGGCGGACCTGGCGATCAACAACTACGCGCTCGGCTCGTTCGACCGGATGGGGCTCGACTACGCCTCGTTGTCGGAGCGCAATCCGGGGCTGGTGATGATCCACATGCCGGGGTGCGGGACGCAGGGGCGGTGGGCGCGGGAGCGCACGCTCGGGAACCTGCTGATGGCGGCGTCGGGGATCAATTCGCTGATGGGGTTCGAGGGGCGGGATCCTCGAGGAGTGGGGATCGCGTACCCGGACTTCATCGCGCCACACATGCTGGTGACGCTCGCGTTGGCGGCGCTCCGTGAGCGGGAGCGCACGGGGCGCAGGCGGGAGCTGACGATCGATCAGCTCGGGGCGACGACGTCCCTCCTCGGAGCGGCGTGGATGCGGTACGCGGACGAGGGGACGCTGGCGCCGAAGCCAGGCAACCGAAGCCTGAACGCGGCGCCGCACGGGGTGTTCCCGGCGTCGGGCGACGACCGGTGGATCGCAATCGCGGCGCACGACAACGAGCAGTGGCGGGGCCTCGTGGGGGTGATGGGGCAGCCGGGGATGGCGGACGACGCGCGCTTCGCGACGTTCGAGGCGCGGCAGGCGAACGCGGATGACCTCGAGCGGGTGATCGCAGAGTGGACGGCGGATCAGGACCGGTGGGAGCTGGCGGATCGGTTGCAGGCCGCCGGGGTGCCGGCGGCGGCGGTGGCGGATCTGCAGGATCTGGTCACGGAGGATCCGCAGCTCGCGGCGACAGACCACTACCAGGTGACGCGGCAGCCGACGGCGCCCGACCTCAAGATCGTGGTGGACGCGGAGCCGATCCGGGTCCTCGGTGGGGAGCATGTCCTCGAGCGGTCCCCCGGGATCGGGGAGCACAGCGAGTGGGCGCTGTGCGAGGTACTGGGGCTGTCGATGGAGGAGTTCAACGAGCTCGTCGTCGACGGGGTCGTGAACTAGCGAGCTGCCTCGGACGGTTGCCTCAACGCGGTTGGTGATGGTGGTCTCACCTCGAGAGTGGGGTGGGGGTACCGTGCGGGGCGCAGGACCGAGCGGAGGGGGAACGATGGCGAGCGAGATTTCGGCGGTCGACAACTACGAGCGGAAGCGGGTCGCGGTCCTCGATTCTGAAATTGCCTACGTGGATGTGGGGGAGGGCGACTCGATCGTGTTCCTGCACGGGAACCCGACGTCCTCGTACCTGTGGCGGAACATCATTCCCTCGGTGGAGTCGATGGGGCGGTGCCTCGCGCCGGACCTGATCGGGATGGGGGAGTCAGGGAAGGAGCCGAACGGGTCATACCGGCTCGCGGATCACATCCGCTACATCGATGCGTGGATGGATGCGGTCGACGTGGGGGACCAGGTCACCCTCGTGATCCACGACTGGGGGTCGGCGCTCGGGTTTCACTGGGCGTCGCGGCACCCCGACCGGGTCAAAGGGATCGCGTACATGGAGTCGATCGTGCAGTCGATGGGGCCGGAGCCGACGACGATCTTCGCGCTGGCGCGGACGCCCGAGGGCGAGCGGCAGATCCTCGAGGAGAACTTCTTCGTGGAAGGGATCCTCGGGAACACGGTGCAGTCGCAGGAGGCGATGGACGTGTACCGGCGGCCGTACCTCGAGCCGGGGGCGTCGCGGATGCCGACGTTGCAATGGCCTCGGGAGATCCCGTTCGACAGTGGGCCGCTCGACAATGTGGCGTTGATCGACGAGTACGCGCGGTGGTTGCAGTCCTCGGATATCCCGAAGCTGTTCGTCAATGCGGACCCGGGAGCGATCCTGGTGGACGAGCGACGTGAGTTCGTGCGGTCGTTCCCGAACCAGACGGAGGTCACGGTCGCCGGGCGGCACTACATCCAGGAGGAGTCGCCGGCGGAGATCGGGGTCGCGCTGGCGGAGTGGTACCAGCAGCTCTAGACCGCCCCGGCGGCCGACCTCGGTAGCTGGGTCGAAGCTCATGTTGAGGCGTCGATCTGACGATCGATCTGTTGATGAGACGATCGGCCTCAGTTCTGCTCTGTCTCGTGGCCGCTGGTGCGGCGCTCGGGTTCGCAGGGTGTGGGTCGACTGGCGAGCCAGCGGCGAGTCCGAAGAGCACGGCGACCGAGCCGCCGGCGCTCGGTGCCGCGACGGGGCCTGTTGAGCCTGCATCGCCGACGCCTTCACTGACCGCTACGGCGACGCGCGTTCCTGAACCTCCGGCGACGGCTACAACACAGGGAACGACTCCGACGCCGAACCCAGTGCGAACCGCTGTGCCGACAACGCCGACGGTTGTCCCGACCGCGACTCCGACGGCGGCGCCGACGCCGGTTGAGCCGACCGCGAGTCCTTCGCCGGCGCCAACGCCGCTGCCGACGGTGGCTCCGACGCCAGAACCGACCGTGACTGATCCAGACAAGGTGAGCGTCGTCGGTCAGCGGCCAGATGGGCCGGGGAATCCGGATGGGGTCTGTCTCGATGGGGTGATCCAGGCGATGGCGGATGATGCGCTGTGCGGGTACGCGGACGTGGGGTGCCACTGCCTGGAGGAGATCAACTCGTACCGGGCGCAGCATGGGCTGCAGCCGTTCGTACGGATGCCCGAGTTCGAGGCGTGCGCGTCTCGGGAGGCGCGGCTGGCCCTCGAGGCGGGGATGGCTCACTTCAACGACGGCTGCGACTGGCGGGCACAGGCCTCGTCAGCTGGCGGGCGCGGCGGCGAGGGTTCAGCCGGGACGATCGAGAAGTCGGTGTCATGGCTGCCGAGGCTGATCTACCGCGAGGGTCCGGACGGCGGGCACTACCAGGGGATGATGACCGAGCGTGTGCGCGGCGTGGCTTGCGGCTACTACGCCGTCGACCGCGATCAGCACCGGATCATCATCAACTACTACGACTTCTAGCCCGCCCTGCATCTCCGCAGGGCGATCGGAGCGACGCGTTCTCCCGCGATGAGAGATCCTCGTCGGGGGATCAACCTCGCTGCGGATTCGCGGCTAGACTGAGCGTGCGCCAGCGGAGGCACCGATGACGAAGGTGCGAGACCTCGACCAGCTGCTCGACGTGGCTGCTCGCCTGTTCGGGGAGCAGGGGTACGAGGCGACGACGCTCGAACAGATCGCCCAGGAGCTGGGGATTCTGAAGGGCAGCCTCTATCACTACATCTCGAGCAAGGCGGAGCTGCTCGATTTGATCAACCGGCGACGGCTGGATCAACTGATCGTCGAGGCGAAGGCGATCGAGGGGCTCGATCTGCCGGCCGACCAGAAGCTCGAGCGCGTGATGCGGGCGCACTTGGCGACGCTGCACGAGTCGTACCCAGAGTCGTCGCAGTGGTTCGTGGAGCCGGCGCCGCCGCGCGGCGGGGCGGGCGAAGCGACGAAGCCCTCGGGGTCCCCGAACCGGGACTACGAGCGGTTGGTGGGCCGGATCATCGCCGAGGGGATGGCGAGCGGGGTGTTCCGCTCGGACCTCGATGCGCAGGTGGCGGCGCTGACGCTCCTCGGGAGTTGCAACTGGCTGACGCGGTGGTACCGGCGCGGTGGGCGGCTCTCGATCGAGGAGATCGGCGACACGATCATTCGCCTCTCGCTCGACGGGCTGTCGGTGAGCGGCGCGGTTCGCGAGCTCGAGACGGCGAGCCTGCCCGAGCGCAACTAGACACCGTTTGCGGGTCCGCTCTCGCCGCTGTTAGTGTCACGCGGCCCGCGAAAAACAAACTCGATTTGAAAACTGGCCCAGCGAGCGCGAGCGCCGGTCGATGACCCGACCGGCCTTGGATGCAGCGGCGAGGACGAGGCGACATGGACTTCCGATTCACGGACGAGCAAGAGGCGTTTCGTGGCGAGGTGAAGAGCTTCATCGCGGAGCACGCTCCCGAGGGCCGGCTTGGTACCGGCGACGAGGAGAGCAACGACGCGGCGCACCAGCAGGTGCTCGAGTTCCAGAAGGCGATGGCACAGAAGCGCTGGCTGACGCTGGCGTGGCCGAAGGAGGTTGGCGGCCTCGAGGCGTCGCACTGGCAGCAGATGGTGCTCAACGAGGAGATGGCCTACCAGGGTGCGCCGTCGAGCCAGAACATGGGGACGATGTGGGTCGGGCCGGCGCTGATGCTGGTGGGATCCGACGAGCAGAAGCAGACGCATCTCAGCCGCATCGCCGACGCCGAGGATGACTCGTGGTGGTGCACGCTCTACTCGGAGCCAGGCGCGGGGAGCGACCTGGCGTCGCTGCAAACGCGGGCGACGCAAGACGGCGACGAGTTCGTGATCAACGGCCAGAAGATCTGGACGTCTGGCGCACACCGTGCCGACTGGGGCTGGCTGGCGGCTCGAACGGATCCCGACGCGCCGAAGCACCGCGGGATCTCGATGTTCCTGATGGACATGAAGTCGCCGGGCGTGAGCGTGCGGCCACTGGTGAACATGGCGAACGATCACTCGTTCAACGAGGTGTACTTCGAGGACGTGCGGATCCCGGCGCCGAACCTCGTGGGCGAGCGGGATCGTGGGTGGTACCACCTCGCGGTCGCGTTGGACTTCGAGCGGTCGAGCATCGCGGGGTTCTCCGGCAGCAAGCGGACCGTCGAGGCGCAGATGGCCTACGCGCAGGAGCACCCTGAGGATCTCGAGCGCACGCCCCAGGTTCGTCTGGAGTTTGGGGACCGGTTCACGGAGATCGAGGTCGGGACGAACCTCGCCTACCGGATCGTGCACCTGCAGACGAGCGGGATCATCGCGAACTACGAGGCGTCGGCGGCGAAGCTGTTCTCGTCGGAGCTGTCACAGCGGATCGCGGCGACGGGGATGTCGATGCTCGGGCTGTACGGGCAGCTCGACGGGCCGCAGCCGCACGCGAAGCTCGATGGGGGCACCGGGAAGTCGTACCTCCAGAACGTGTCGGCGACGATCGGCGGCGGCACCTCCGAGGTGCAGCGCAACATCATCGCGACACGCGGGCTAGGCCTGCCGCGAGGCTGAGTTCGGCTAGCTACCCACCAGTACTATCTATCGCCGTGGTCGTGAACGGGCCGCGCGAGTGAGGGAGACGCAGTGAGCGAACGAACGATCCGCGGCAAGACCGCGGTCGCCGGCATCGGCGAGACGACCTACTACAAGCGGGCGCAGGCGCCGGACCCGGAGTTCAAGATGGGCCTCGAGGCCATCTTGCTCGCGGCTGAGGATGCCGGCATCGACGTGCGCGAGATCGATGGGTTCGCCTCGTACTCGAACGACCGGAACACGCCGGAGCGGATCGCGAGCGCGCTCGGGATTCCGCACTACGGCTTCAGCAACATGTTCTGGGGCGGCGGCGGTGGCGGGGGGTCGGGAGCGATGGCGAACGCCGTCGCGGCGATCGCCGCCGGGTACTCGGACGTGGTGGTTGTCTACCGCGCGCTGGCCCAGGGGCAGTTCGGTCGCTTCGGTCAGGGTGCGGCGATCCCGAAGGCGCCCGGTCAGATGGCGTTCACGGCGCCGTACGGGCTGATGTCGCCGGCTCAAACGTTCGCGATGCGCGTGCAGCGGTTCATGCACGACCACGGCGTGAAGCAGGATGTGCTGCGGGCGATCTCGATGACCTCGTACGCACACGCGCAGAACAACCCGCGCGCGGTGATGCAGGGTCGCGAGCTGACCGAGGAGATCTACGAGAACTCTCGCTGGATCGTGGAGCCGTTCCACCTCTTCGACTGTTGCATGGAGAACGACGGCGCGGCTGCGGTGATCGTGGTGTCCGCGGAGCGAGCGAAGGATCTAAAGCAGAAGCCGGCGTACATCCTCGGAGCGGCGCAGGGCTCGTTCCTGCGGCAGGGCGCCTCGGCGCACAACGCACCGGACTACGCGACGTCCAACTTCAAGACGGTGGCGCCAAAGCTCTACGAGCAGGCCGGCGTCGGGCCGAAGGACGTGGACGTCCTGCAGAGCTACGAGAATTTCACCGGCGGCGTGCTGATGAGCATGGTCGAGCACGGGTTCTGCGAGCCGGACGAGTGCAACGAGTTCTTCACGCTGGAGAACTTCCGCGCGCCGGACGGGAAGCTCCCGCTCAACACGAGCGGCGGCAACCTGGCCGAGTGCTACATGCACGGCCTGGAGCTGATCACCGAAGCGGTGAAGCAGATCCGCGGGACCTCACCGAACCAGGTCGAGGACGTGAACATCTCGATGGTGACGTCGGGGCCGATGGTTCAGCCGGTGTCCTCGATGATCCTCGCCAGCGAGCCGAGCTAGGAGGCGTACCGATGACGGCTGAACAGGAGTACACCCTCCCCGAGGGCCTGCCGGCACCGGCGCCCGACGTCGACGGTCTGGGCGCCGAGTTCTGGGAGGCGACCAAGGAGCACAAGCTGCTGGTGCAGCGGTGCCAGGAGGACAACTGCGACACGTGGCAGTGGGGCCCCGAGCACATCTGTCACACCTGCCACTCGTGGGACCTCGGATACGAGGAGGTTGAGCCAACCGGCGTCGTCTACTCGTGGGAGCGGGTCTGGTACCCAGTCCATCCGGCGCTGGCGACCGGGCTGCCGTACATGACGGTGCTGGTCGAGCTGCCGCAGGCGGGCAACGTGCGGATGGTCGGGAACCTCGTGGGGCAGGACCCCGAGGCGGAGATCAAGATCGGCCAGGCGGTCGAGGCGGTCTTCGAGGATCACGGGGAGGGCGAAGACGCGTACACCCTCGTCCAATGGAGGCCTTCGGCCTCTTAATGACGCTTCGCGCCTCGTTGCGCAGTCTGCCTTAGCCACAGCCCCGTCGCGTTTGCGGCGGGGTTGTTGTTCGTCCAGCGAGCGCGACGCCGCGGTTAGCGTCCGAGGAAGTCCGACTCCCGCTTCTCGAGGAAGGCCCGCCCACCCTCGACGGCATCGTGGGAGAGGCCGGGGACCGCGATGACTGACTCGGACCACTGCATCGCGCTGTCAAAGTCGAGCGTGGAGGTGCGAAGGGCGAGCATCTTGCCGACCTTCTGGGCGATCGGCGGACCGGCCTCGATCTCCAGCGCGAGATCCATCGTCCGCTGTTCGAGCTCATCCGGGTCGACGAGGTAGTTCGTGAAACCGCTGTCGTGCGCCTCTTCGGCACTCATGAAGCGACCGGTCATCATCATCTCCATCGCCTTGCGCCAGCCGAGGATCTTCGGGAGCGACCAGAAGCCGCCGAGATCGGCGTGGAAGCCGCGTTTGACGTAGGCGACCTGGAACCGCGCCTCGGTGGAGGCAATCGCGAGATCGCAGTGGCTGGCGAGGTCGAAGCCGGCACCGACGCACGGGCCGTTGATCATGGCGATGACGGGAACCTCGAGGCGACGGAAAGCGATGAAGGTCTCGGCTTCGCGGCGGAACATCAGACGGTAACCCTCGGGGTCGGGGCTGCCATCCCTCGGCGGCGGGTCGCGGTCGGCCTCGGAGTTGCCGCTCATGTCCATGCCCGCGCAGAAGCCGCGGCCCGCGCCGGTGATCACGACGCAGCGGACGCCGCGGTCCAGACGGATGTCGACGAAGAGTTCTCGCAGCTGCTTCAGCAGCGGGAAGGTGAGGGCGTTGAGGCGCTCCGGGCGGTTCAACGTCAGCCAGAGGATGCCGTTCTTCTCGCCGCGTCGCTCGATCAGCAGTGGTTTGCGGTCCGCCATGACGCTCCTCCGTCGCTCCGCCGGTTCGGTTCCGCCCCGAAACCTACTCGAAGACGCGCGGCGTCGAAGCCTTCTCGGTGACGTCCAGGCAGAGCTACTCCATGACGCGGAGGGTGGAGGGGATGTTCATGCGGCGGAGCTTGCGGAGGGTGAAGAGGGGGGCGGCGGCGACCGCGACGATGCCGAGCAAGAGAACGATCGCCAAGGAGCCGAGCGAGAGGGTGGACTCGAGGGTAATGTCGGGGAGCGTCTGCGGGAGCAGGACCTCGACGGTCCAGAGGAGGATCAGGAAGCCGCCGCCTAAGCCGATCACGGTGCCGAGGATGCCGATCGCGAGGCTCTCGATCACGGCCATGCGAAGGATGGTGCGGAGCGGGATGCCGAAAGCGAGCATGGTGGCGTTCTCGCGGGCCCGCTCGTCCTCGCTGATGCTGGCAGCGTTGAAGGCGATCAGCAGCGCGAGGATCAGCGCAGCGCCCTGGATGACCTGGAACACGCCGGTGAACTCGGCCATGGCGTCGCGGATGGCATCGGTGGTGGCGGTGACGCCCTGGACGGAGGCGACGCCCGCGGATCCGAAGAGGGCGCGCTGGACGCTGTCCTCGTCCTCGCCCGCGGCGGGGCGGGCGTAGATGAGGTTCGTGGCGCCCTCGAGGCCGACGAAGCTGGCGTGGGTGCTGTCGAAGTAGGCCACGAACCGGAACGGGTGGGCGTGGGTGCCGAGGACGCTGACCGACTCCTGAACGACCTCGAAGTTGGTCGGGCCCGTGCGGCGGGGGTAGCGGAGCTCGACGTCGTCGCCTGGCGAGACGCCCATGTCGGTGGCAGCACCCTCGGAGAGGACGACGCCAAGGGTGTCGCGATCGACCGAGCCGTTGGTGACGGTCGGGCGCCAGAGATCGCTCTCGAGGTCGACGAAGGAGACGAAGAGGTCGATGTCCTCGTCGGGGTCATCGGCGACGAGCGAGGCGCCGGCGACCTGGAGCACGGGCTCGGCGTCGGTGAGGACCGGCGAGTTGAGGACGATGTCGGCGGCGGGAGAATCGACCGGGTAGAACTGATCGAGGGTGATCTCGATGCGGTCCGGGGCGCCGCTGAGCAACTCATCGTCGCTGCGATCGATGGTGCGAATGAGCGAGTCGAGCAGGCCGACGATGCCGACAAGCACCGAGAGCACGGCGCCGACGCCAAGGATGGTCAGGAAGGCGCGGCGCGGCGACCGCAGCAGGTTGCGGAATGGCAGCTGCGCGAAAGTGTTCCCCGGGAGCGGGATGCGGCGGAGCGCGGCGACGAAGCGGTTGCCGCGAGCGGCGAGGTGGGTCGGCTTGATGGCGTCGACCGGGTGCACGCGGACGGCGCGGAGCACCGGGTACATGATCGCGAGGAGCGGCACCGCGAGTCCGATCAGGGCGACGGTCGCGAAGAGCTGGAACTGGAATGGCGCCTCGAAGACCGGGAGCGCCGGCTGCAGCTCCGCGAGCAGGCCTTGCATCGCGAGCGCGATCAGCACGCCAACGGCGACTCCAAAGACGACGCCGAGGAACGCGATCTGGAGGCCGAAGAGGAGCGGGCGCATCGCGATGATGCGCGGCGAGATGCCGATCGCCATCGCGATCCCGATCTCGCGGCGCTGTGACTCGACCATCCGAGTCGTGAGGTTGAACGCGGCGAAGACGGCGCCGCCGAAGATGGCGATGGCGAAGACGTTGTAGAACTGCTGGTCGCCCTCGGGGTCCTCGGTGATCAGGCGGTAGGCGGCGTCGTCGAGCGGCTCCATGACGGTGGCGCCGATGCCCGCGCCGTCTAACGCGGCCTCGAGGTCGGCGGCCGCCTGCTGATGGTCTGCGTCATCGGTGAGGAGCAGCACGAGGTCGTTGACGGCGCCGGGCTGAGCGCCCAGGCGCTGCGCGGTTTCGAGCGACGTGAACATCGAGGCGAAGGTGGCCTGGGCGAGGAAGCCACCGCCCTCGGTGATGACGGTGAACTGCTCGGGCGAGGAGCCGTGGCCGACGTAGCGGATCGGGCGGTCACCGGCGATCAGGACCTCGCCCTCGATCGGCAGGTCGTAGTGGTGCGCGAAGTTCAGCTCGAGCAGGACGATGTCTTCGCCGGCATCGGCCTCGGTCAGTTCGCGGCCCTCGAGGGCGAGGACGCGATTCACGGAGGGGCCGCCGTCCGAGAGGTCGACGCCAACGATCTGGCCGGTGACGAGGATCGTCTCGTCAGCCGTCGAGGCGTCGAGCTGGGTCGGGACGAGCAGGCGTTCCTCGGATGCCTCGACCCAGCCGCGGTCCTCGAGGTCGGCGAGCGCGGCGCGGAGGTCGCCCTGCTCGACGAAGCTGCCGGCGGGGAGGCGGGCGCGGAGGTCGTACATCTTCGTGAGCTCGAAGCTCTGCTCGGCGGCGTCGATGCGCCAGACGGTGAGGCTGGAGAGCCCGGCGTAGCTGCCGGTGCCGAGCGCGATGACGAGGGCGATCGCGGCGACCTGCACCCAACGGGCGCGGAGATCGCGCCAGGACCAGCGGAGCCAGAGTGACATCGCCCCGCCCTACCAGTGCAGTTCGCTGATCGGGACGCGACCGCCCTCGGGAGGGCCGTCGCTCACGACGCTGCCGCTGCTGAGTTCGATGACACGGTCGGCGACGCGGGAGATCTCGCGGTTGTGGGTGACGACGAGCACGGCGTGGCCGGGGCCGGCCTCGGCGCGGAGGAGCTCGAGGATCTGCGTGCCAGTGCGGAAGTCGAGCTCGCCGGTCGGCTCGTCGGCGAGCAGCACGGGGTTGTCGGTAGCGAGGGCGCGGGCGATGGCGACGCGCTGCTGCTCGCCACCAGAGAGCTGGTGGGGGAAGTGATCGACGCGGTCGCCGAGGCCGACGTCGGCGAGGACCTCGGGGGCCTCGGAGCGCTGGCGACGGCCGGAGGCGTCGATACCGAACTCGACGTTCTCGCGCGCCGTGAGGCCGGGGAAGAGGTTGAAGCTCTGGAAGATGAAGGAGACGGTGCGGCGCCGGAAGCCGAAGAGCTCGCCTCGGGAGGCGCCGGTGATGTCGCGGCCGCCGACGGCGATCGAGCCCTCGGTGGGGGTGTCGAGCGCGCCGATCATGTTCAACAGCGTGGTCTTGCCGCAGCCGGAGGGGCCGAGGACGACGACGAACTCGCCTTCGGCGACGTCGAGGTCGACGCCGCCGAGCGCGGTGACGCGCGCGGGGCCGACGTCGTAGTGCTTCGCGACCCCTCGGAGGTGGATCAGCGGAGAGTCAGTTGTCATCGCGTTGCTCCTCGTGGGGGCCATCGCCGAAGAGGCCGTTGGCGTGGAGGTCGAGTTCGGCGGCGCTCCAGCGGGCCATGAACTCCTCGGAGTAGAGCTGGACGCCGAGGCGGCGGGCGAGGAACGGCTCGAGCATGATCGTGCCGAGGTCCTCGGCCATGAGCAGCATGAGTCGCGCGTCGAGGTCGCCGTTCGGCGAGGGGCGGACGACGCCTCGTTGCTCGAGCTGGCTCAGCATCTCGCGGCCGGCGTCGAAAAGGCCGGCGAAGAACTGGTAGCCGGCGTCGCCGCCCTCGACGAGGAGCTGGCGGAGGTAACCGCCGAGCAGCGGCTCGCGTACGAAGAAGCCGCGTACTTCGCCCTCCATGTCGTCGACGACCTCGTCGACCGAGTCGGCGGTGCCGGCGCGCTCGATCCAGTCCTCGAAGTGGCCGAGCACCCAGCTGTCGATCTCGGCGCGGAGCGCGGCGACCGACCCGAAGTGGTGCATCACGAGGGCCGGCGACACGCCGGCCTCCTTCGCAATCGCGCGGCCGGAGACCCGGTCGAAGCCCTCGGTCGCGAAGAGGCGCAGCGCGGCGCCTCGAATGCCTTCCCGGCCGCCCTGGGCTGTCTCACGGTCTGTGGCTGAACGCATGTTCAGTAGATTGAACGCGTGTTCAGCCAGCGTCAAGTTCGGCGCTATCACGGTCGCGATGGCAATCATGCGTCCACGGTGCCGCAGCGTTGCGGCAGCCGTTAGGGCCTTCTGCCCTGCCCGCCCGGTGCGATCAGACCGCGGCCCGAGGAGCCCTCGGGATCAGCGCGTCTCCGGCGCGGTTGGGAACCCGTCCGCCGCGACGATCTCCTGGACCTGATGCAGATGGGCGCGGTCGTGGATGCGCTGGAAAGCGAACCAGGCGCGGGCGGTGAGCGGGCCGAAGTACATGTGCGGAAAGGTCCGCTCGAGGTCGGGATCTGGCGGCAGTGCCGCGGGGAGCGCGGCGAAGGCGATCGAGTCCTGGACGAAGGCAGCGCGCAGGTCCGCGAAGGAGCCGTCGAAGGCGGGGGCGACCTCGTGGGCGGTGACGTCGCCGGGGTCGTCGTACGGCGTGTCCTCGGCAGGGTCATGGCCCTCGGTGAGGGCGCGGATGATCGTGATGACGCCAGTCGAGGAGGGGAGCTGGTGACGGATCGTTTCGGCGATCGACCACTCGTCGGCGGAAGGCTTCCAGGCCGCTTGCTCCTCGGTGATGCGGGCGATTGCGTCGAGTAGCTCGGTGCGGGCGGAGACGACCTCGGGCCAGAGTTCGGACCAATCGAGGTCGGCGCCACGGCGCAGCAGACGCTCGCTGATCGAGCGTTGCCAGTCCTCGGAGAGTGGTGGATTCGTCATGGGTACTCGATCTCGCGCCGAAGCCGTCTATTCGTCAACTCTTCCTTAATACTTCAGTCTGAGCAGGAACCAATTTCGCGTCGTAGATCAATTCAGGAACTCCGCGCGAGCGTGACTCGTCGTACTGTCGATGAGGTGCGTGGTGGAGCGACGGAAGGACCCGGCGTGACAGTGGCCGACCCCAGTGAATCCGCGATCCCAGGAGCGAGGTTCGCCGCGATCCGCGCGACCGTGAGCCGCCTCGCCGCGCCCACGTTCTTCATTCTTGCCTTCGCGGCGCTCGTGGTCGTGGCCGGCATCGGCGGCTACCTCGCGCGGACGGGCGAGGTCGACCGGCTGGACCGGCAGCTCGCGGCGCTCAGCAGCGAGGTGGGCGGCACGAACGAGCTGGTGGAGTCCGCGACGGCGCGGGTGCTGGAGCTCACCGAGGAGAACGGCCAGCTGGCCGCGGACCTCGACGCGAGCAAGGATCTGGCCGCCGATCTGACGACGCGCCTGGCGAACGTCGAGGCGGCGGTGCAGAGCACGACTGACCTCGAAACGAGTCTCGAGGCGCTGGTGGCCGAGCGCGACCAGCTCCGCGAGAGCATGGGCGAGCTGACGGGGGCGTACGACCTGCAGGCGGAGCGGCTGGACAACCTGTCGACGATCGAGTCGTTCGGTCCGATCGGGAACCCGCTCCTGTTCGACGGCGAGACGGATGCCTGGGTCACACAGCCGGTCTGCACGGGCAGCATGGAGCCCTCGATCGGTTGCGAGGACCTGCTGGTGGTCTATCGGCCGACGGTCACGGACCTGGATGTGGGCGACATCATCATCTTCCGACGGCCGGACGCGACCTGTGACAGCTTCGTGCCGGGCTCGTTCCTGCTGCACCGGATTACCCGGGTGGTGAGCAGCCCGACCGACGGCGGACTGGCCTTCGAGACGAAGGGCGACGCCAACGTCTCGATCGACCCGTGCCGCGCTCCGGTGTCGAGCGTCACCGGAAAAGTCCTCGCGATCGTTCAGAACTCGAGGTTGCCGGGATAACGCGCCACACACGGCCGCCGCGTTCGATCACGTCGCCGCGCCCAACGCCGCACCTGATGAGGCCGCCCGTGGTTCCTTCGTTATGTCATGTAATGACATCGCGAATATGGTATGATTCTCCTACGAAATACTGTCCAGACCTGTTCCCTGTCGGCGATCCGTCTCGGATCTCCACCGTTCGGACGCTGCACCGAGGCGCCGCCATACCTGAGCGCCACGCGTTTTCGCGGCTCGCAACGTCCCGTCACGGTGGGGTCTCGACGGCCGGCAGTCACCAGCTCTGGACGAGGGATTGAAGGACGATGACCCAGAAAACCTCCTTCGACACGGGTGGTAGCGAGCTGGAAGAGCTGCTGAGCCGACGGTCGCGTGATCAGGCGGTGATCGCCGAAGCGCGGAAGGTGGCCGAGCAGGCCGGGATCGACGACCCGGTTCGTCAGTACCTGAACCGCATTGGCCAGGTGGCGCTGCTCACCGCCGCGGACGAGCGCCGGCTCGCGCGGCACATGGAAGAGTGGATCCACCTCGAGAACACCGAGAACGAGCTGCGCGAGGAGCTGGGACGCGACCCGACGCCGGGCGAGGTGCTGGTGCAGATGTTCCGGCAGTTCCGCCAGGAGCGGGACACGTACCGGTCCGTGAGCCGGTTCCTGGAGCTTCCGCGCCAGTCGGCGCTGGAGCGGCTGCAGGATGAGCGGTTCCGCAAGTGCGTGGACGTGGTCCTGGACGAGGGCGCGCAGCAGGCGCTGATGAAGGACACCGGCTGGGATGAGGCGCGGACGAAGGAAGCCCTCTACAAGCTGTCGATCATCACCAACGTGATCCGACCGCAGCACATCGAGTGGGCGCTGGAGTTCGCGGGCACCGAGGCGAAGGTGTTCTCACCGGCACCGGATCTCGCGGAGAAGCTGCAGGAGGCCCACGGGCCGACGCTGAACTTCTACTTCGAGAAGATGCGCTACGACGGCGAGCGCTCGAAGCGGCACCTGACGGAGGCGAACCTCCGCCTGGTCGTCGCCGTGGCGAAGAAGTACCTCGGCCGTGGGCTGTCGCTCCTGGATCTGATCCAAGAGGGGAACATCGGGCTGATGCGCGGGGTCGAGAAGTTCGACTACCGCCGTGGATTCAAGTTTTCGACGTACGCGACGTGGTGGATTCGCCAGGGCATTACGCGTGCCCTCGCGGACCAGGCGCGCACGATCCGGATCCCCGTCCACATGGTCGAGGTGATCAACAAGATGGTGCGCGTCTCACGCCGGCTCCAGCAGGAGCTGGGTCGCGAGCCAACGCCCGAGGAGATCGGCAAGGAGCTGGAGCTGCCGGCGCTGCGCGTGCAGGAGCTGCGCAAGATCGCGCAGGAGACGGTCTCGCTCGACACGCCAGTGGGCGAGGACGAGGACTCCGATCTCGCGGACTTCGTTCCGGACGAGACGGCGGAGCTGCCGTTCGACCAGGCGTCGTACCAGCTCTTCCGCCAGCAGGTCGCGGACGTGCTTTCGTCGCTCACGCCTCGTGAGCGGCGGGTCCTCGAGCTGCGCTTTGGCCTCGAGGATGGCAAGGCACGGACGCTGGAGGAGGTCGGTCGCGAGTTCAACGTGACGCGCGAGCGCATCCGGCAGATCGAGGGCAAGGCGCTACGCAAGCTGCGGAGCCCCACGCGCTCGCGGCAGCTGCGGGACTACCTCTCGTAGACCTCGGAAGCGACGAATTGAGAACGGACAGGTCGCCTTCGGGCGGCCTGTTTTCGTGTTACAGCTCGCCTCAGGTCGCAGTAGCCGGGTGGGATCCGACTAGCCGTCCAAGAGCGGGACTTCTTCGTGGAGCCAGACGCCGCGCTGGGTGACGCGGCAGCGGTAGGCGTGGGCGCGGACGCCGGCGGCGCGGGCCTCGGCGAGGGTTTCGACGAAGAGCGGGTCGATGTCGGCGAGGGGGCGGAAGGCCTTGGCGTCGCCGCGCTGGCCGACGAAGCAGATGGCGGCTTCGTCGCCGGATCGAACCAGGTGGATCAAGGTGCGGAGGTGGCGGGTGCCTCGGGCGGTGGCCGGGTCGGGGAAGCGGACCTCGCCGTTGCGGGCGAGGGTGGTGCATTTGACCTCCATCCAGAGGCGGCGCGCACCGCGGCTGCCATTTCGCGATGCCGCTCCGCGGCTGAGCAGCAGGTCGAGGCGACCGCCGTCGATGGGGGGTTCGCGGCGATCGAGGCGCCAGCCTCGGAAGCCGGGGAGGCGGCGTCCCTCGAGAGCTTCGGCGACGACGTGGGCGGAGATGTTGGCGTCCACGGCGACCCAGCGGCCCCACTGGCGGGCGAGGACGACGTGGACGGGGAGCTTGCCACCGGGGTTCGGCGCTGGAGTGACGCGGACCTCGGCGCCGGGGACGAGGATCGAGCGGAGGTTGCCGGTGTTACCGAGGTAGGCGCCGACCGAACCGGCCGGACCGTCCTCGAGGGTGACGCGCACGGTGAAGCGGTTCGGCTGGTCGACGACGCGCGCGGCGAGGAGGGGCTGGCGGTGTAGCATCGGCCACCTTCAGACGCCGGGCGGAACAGGGCGAGGGACAGCGTGGCAGATCGGATCTCCGTGCGCGACGTGCGGGCGAGCGACCTCGATGTGTGCGCGCGGTTGCTGGCGGCGCGGCACCGGCGCGACCGAGAGCGCACCGCGCTGCTGCCGGAGGAGTACGAGGACGAGGGGCGCTGCCGCGAACTCCTCGAGGGGTTGCTCGCGGAGCCGCTGGCGGACGGGGCGGTCGCCGAGGTCGGCGGCACGACGGTGGGGTTCGCGTTCGGGCAGCGGGCGTTGCACGCGGCGGACCACTGGCTCGCGCAGTACTTCCCGCCGCGGGTGGTGGCGATCCCGGTCCACGGGCACGCGATGGCGGAGTCGGTGGAGACAGCCTCGGCGTACCGGGCGCTGTACGGGTACCTCTCGGACGGGTGGGTCGCGGGCGGATTCTTCAACCACCGGATCGAGTTCGTCGCGAGCGACGCCGAGCAGCGGGAGCTGTGGTTCCGGATGGGGTTCGGGGCGGTGACGACCTATGCCGGACGCGACGTGTCACCGATTCCTGCGGGCGCCCTCGGTGAGAGGATCGAGATCCGGCGGGCGACACCCGAGGACCACGCCGAGGTGGATCGGCTCGAATCGGTGAACGGGCGCTTCCACCACGCTGGGCCCGTGTTCTGGCCATACCTGTGGGACGACGTGCGGGCCTCGGCGAGCGGTCTGAGCAAGTACGCGCTGGAGCGTGACCGGCACGGGATCTTCCTCGCGACGCGGAGCGCCGAGTCGGGCGTCGAGACGCTGGGGATGCAGATGTTGTTCTCTGGGATGGCGTTCGGGCCGGCGGCGGCGACGCCGGAGCGGGCGGCGTACCTGTTCCACGGGATCGTCGATCCGGATCTGCGCGGCGGCGGGGTGGGGAGCGCGCTCCTCGAACGATCGCTCGACTGGGCGCGGGAGTCCGGGCACGAGTACGTGACGCTGCATTACGCCTCGATGAACCCGCTCGGCGGCCCGTTCTGGGAGAGCCGCGGGTTCGAGGCGATCACCTACAGCGCCGAGCGGCGGATCGATGATCGCGTGGCATGGGCGCGCCCTCGGTAGGCGCGCGTGATGCCCCGAGGTCGAGTGAACGCGCGGTCAGTGCGGACGTGATGGTCCCGCTACCATATGGCACGCGGGGGCGCCGTACAGGCTGTATGTCCCGCCGATTCCAGACCCAGCGGAGGGACCTCGAACGATGAAAGCAGCGGTGCTGAACGCGGCACAAACCCCACTCGAGATGGCCGATCTGACGATCGATGAGCCGGGCGCCGGCGAAGCACTGGTACGAGTGGTCACTGCAGGTGTCTGCCACTCCGATCTGCACTTCATCGAGGGCACGTACCCGGGCCGCTACCCGATGGTGTTGGGTCACGAGGTCGCGGGCATCGTCGAGGAGCTTGGTCCCGGCGTGACGAACGTCGCCAAGGGCGACCGGGTGATCATGGGGTTCGTGCAGCCGTGCGGGCACTGCAACTACTGCGACTCGGGCCGCCCGAACCTGTGTGGCACGCCGACGACGGCGCGTCGGCCCGACCAGCCCGCGCTGACGCTGGGCGACCAGCCGGTCTCGCAGATGGCGAACGTGGGTGGCTTCGCGGAGCAGTCGGTGATGCCGGCCTCGGGGCTGTTGAAGATTCCCGACGACATCAGCCTGGATGTCGCGGCCCTCGTGGGTTGCTCGGTGATGACCGGGTACGGAGCGGTGGTCAACACCGCGAAGGTGGAGCCAGGCTCCTCGGTGGCGGTAATCGGCGCTGGCGGCGTTGGCCTGAACATCATTCAGGCGGCGCGGCTGGCCGGCGCGAGCCAGATCATTGCCGTGGACATGGTCGAGCACAAGCTCGGAATCGCGAAGGACTTCGGCGCGACGGACACCGTGAACGCTGGTGAGACCGACGCGATCCAGGCGGTGCAGCAACTCAGCGGCGGCGGCGTCGACTTCGGGTTCGAGGCGATCGGGCTGAAGGCGACCTCCGAGCAGGCGTACGAGATGGCGAAGCGTGGCGGGATGGCCGTCGTCGTCGGCATGGTGCCGCCGATGGAGAAGATCGAAGTGTCCGGGATGATCTGGATGCAGGAGAAGACGCTGAAGGGCAGCTTCTACGGTTCGGCCCGGTTCCACACCGACATGCCGCGGATCCTGGAGCTCTACAAGCAGGGCAAGCTGGACATCGACGGCCTGGTGACGAAGCGCTGGGAGTTCGACGAAATCAACGAGGCGTTCGACATGCTGAAGAGCGGCGAGGTGGCGCGCTCCGTGCTAGCGATCGGCAGCGAGTAACCGACACCCCTCGGCAGTCACAGCAACAGCCCCGGCCGATGGCCGGGGCTGTTTCGTTGCGCCGACGTCAGGTGGACCTCGGGCGGTTGACCGGACCTCGGCAGCCGGGACAATCGGGCGGCATCAGCCTCGATAGCCGGACCATCGCGAACGGAGCCATCCATGTCCCTCAGCCGCCCCACCGTTGGCGTTTCGATCCAGGCGTTCGACGCCGCCTCGTTCGCTGGGCAGGTGAAGCTGGCGGAGGACGCGGGCATCCCGGTGGCCTGGTCGACGATCGGCGGCGCCGCGGGAGCGGACCCGCTGACCGCAGCAGCGGCGGCGTTGACGGCAACGAAGTCGATCGACTTCGGGACTGCGATCATTCCGACCTGGCCTCGGCATCCGGTGGTGATCGCTCAGCAGGCGCTCGCGCTCGAGCAGCTCGCGCCGGGTCGACTCCACCTCGGGATCGGGCCGTCGCACGAGCCGATGATGGTGGGGAGCTTCGGCGCGAACTGGTCGGCGCCGCTGACGAATCTGCGTGAGTACCTGCAGGTGATCCGGGCGCTGCTGACCGAGGGCTCGGTTGACTTCGAGGGGCGGCACGTCACGGCGAAGGCACAGGTCAGCAGCACGTTCGACGTCTCGCTGATGGCGTCGGCGCTGCGGCCTCGGTCGTTCGAGACCTGTGGCGAGCTGGCCGACGCGGCGATCTCGTGGATGTGCCCGAAGCCGTACCTCATCGAGGAGGCGCTGCCGGCGATCGCGCGGGGCGCGGAGCGGGCGGGGCGGGAGGCGCCGCCGCTGGTGGCGCATGTGCCGATGCTCGTGACCGACGATCCGGATGGCGTGCGCAAGCTGATCGGGCAGCTCGGTCGGTACGCGCAGGTGCCGTTCTACCAGGCGATGTTCGCGGCGGCGGGCTACCCCAACGCCGCGGACGGGTACTCCGACGAGCTGCTCGACAACCTCGTGGTGTCGGGGAGCGAGGAGGAGGTCGCGGAGCGGCTGGCCGGCTACATCAGCGACGGCGCGGGGCACGTGCTCGCCGCACCGCTAATCGAGACGGACGATCGGGATGCCTCGCTCGCTCGCGCGTTCGCGGCGATCGCGCGCGCGGACAGACTCGCCGGCGGCGGCTAGCGGGGCGCGTCACCGCGGCGTTCGCCCGCGCGCTGGTTCTGTGCCCCTTGGTCGGAGGAGCGCGCCTCGGAGAGTTCGCGCAGCTCGGCACGCGCGGCCGCGAAGAGGGCGCGCACCTCGGCGCGTCGGATGAGCAGCAGGGGAATGGCGAGCCCGAGGTAGACGAAGATCATCGCGGTTCGGACGCCGTCGATCGGCACGAAGAACTGCACGAGGAAGAGGCCAAGCAGGCCGATCGCCTCCTTCCGGTCCAGCCTCAGGCTCGCGAGGATCACGACAGCGAAGAGCGACTGCGCGGCGGTCAGCCAGACCTCGAGCTGCTGCCGGTCATCGAGGGGCAGCGACTCGAGGCCGCCGCTCGAGGCGGAGAACGCCAGCGGCAGGCCACCGAGGAGCAGCGTCCACTGGTTCACCTTCGCGGTGAGCAGCGCGCCGATCGCGACGGCGGCGCGACCTCGGTAGGCGAGGATGCCCGCCACGAGGAACTCCGGCGCCTCCGAGGCGACTGGAGCGAGCCACTGGACCAACAGGAACTCGTTGATGCCGAGCTCGATGCCGGTGTCGATCAGGCCCTCGGCGAACGGCTCCGCCGAGAGGAAGATGCCGAGCGCGGCGAAGACGAACATGCCGATCAGGACGAGGCGGCGCTGCGCCCTCGGGAGGGAGCCGATGGCGCGGGCGGGACCAACGAGCTCGGGCTCGTCGCTCTCGAGGCGGGCGATGATCAGGACGTACAGCATGAAGATGGCGGTCAGCACCGCCGTGTCGATCAACGAGATGCTGCCTTTGAGCGGGATCGTCAGCGAGTAGAGGGTGGCGGCGGCGAGGGCGATCACGTCGATCGAGTGGCTGCGATCGAGCTGGAGGAGCCTGCCGCGGGAGCGGAGCCAGAACAGGAAGAAGACGAAGAACCAACCGAGGCCGATCAGCAGCCGGTTGCCGCCGGTCATATTGGCGGCGGCGTACGGCGCGAACTCGGGGTCCTGCCCCGCCTTCCAGGCGAAGGTCATGTCCACGGCGTACTCGGGGAGCACGGCGATCAGGGCGATGAACGCGACGGCGAGCGCCTGCGAGATCTCGACCTCGGCGGCCTCGGCCGCCCAAGCGAGGAGGAAGGCGGCAGCGACGATGGCGAGGCCATAGATCGCGGTGTCGGCGACGGTCCCGAGGTGGATGCCGCCGAGCCGGAGGATGATCGCGGGGACCTCGAGCGCTCCGACCGCGAGGATGATCGGGGCAGCGCCGATCCCACGCGCAGCGCGACGAGGAGCCTGAGTCCGCTGCTCGCTCACCGCGTCCCTGTCGTGGTCGTCGCCCGGGCTGCCATGATGCGGGCATGACGAGCGACAACGGAAGCCTCGAGCAGCGACTCGGCGCGGCGGCGATCGTCGGACGCGGCGCCGAGGCCGACGTGTACGAGTGGGGCGAGGGGCGTGTCCTGCGCCTCTACAGCGCGGCGGTCAGCGCACGTCGCGATCCCGAGATCGAGGTGACGGCGATGCGAGCCGTCGCGGGCGTGGGCGTGCCGGTACCAGAGGTGTACGAGTCGCTCCGGATCGGCGATCAGGTCGGTCTGGTGATGGATCGGGTCGATGGACCCTCGATGCTCGGGCCAGTGATGCGGGCGCCGTGGCGAACGCCGGCGATGGCGCGCCAGTTCGGCGAGCTGCACGCGTCGATCCACGGTCGCGCGGCGCCCTCGGAAGTCCCGTCTATCCACGACGAGGTGGCGGGGTGGCTGGCGCGGCTCGACCCGGAAGATGGCCACCTGCGGGAGTGGGCCGAGCACGAACTTGGTGAGTTGCCGACCGGGACCGCGTTGCACCACGGCGACTTCCACCCCGAGAACGTGCTGCTCGGCGCCGACGGTCCGGTGGTCATTGATTGGCCCGGGGTGAAAAGCGGGCCGCCCGAGGCGGACGTGGCGCGGACGCTGGTGTTGCTGGAGGGTTCGACCCCGCCGCACGCGAGCTGGTTCCAGCGGCTGCTGATCGGGTTGTTCCGAAACCGGGCGTTCCTGCCCGGCTACCGGCGGGGCTACCTGCGTCGCGCAGACCTCGATATGCGGCTGGTCCGCCGCTGGCGGATGGTGCGGATCATCGAGCGGCTGGCGGAGGGGCCGGAGTCGGAGGAGGCGACGCTGCGGCGGCTGATCAACGAGTCGGGCGGACCTCGGGACTTCTGAGGACAGGCTTCCAGCCGGAGGATCAGCACGCGCAGCCGAGGGCGACTGACGATCAGTATGCTCGCGACGCAGAGGGAAGGTGGGCTATGACGAACCATCGTTCGCCATCCGAACGCACCGATAGCGCAAACCAGGCAGCGCCAGACTCCGCCGTCGACGACGCCGCGCAGACACACTCAGGCCCTGACTCGGCAGTCGATGACACTGACTCGCGGGCGCCGATCGTTGAGTCGGCGCGGGGAACGGTGCCGACACCTGAGCCGCTGCTCTCACGTGAGGCTATTCGGCGCATCCAACGGCGGCGCGCTCGCGGGCTGCGTCGACGGCGGCGATGGGCGGCGATGCGCCGTCGCCGGCGTCAACGGCTGACCGCGCTGCGCCGATACCTAAACGTCACTTCGCAACGGCACTCGACCGGGCCGATCGGCGGCAATCCGGGTGGTCGGTTCGGTGCAACGTGGAGCCCGACACGGCCGGGCGCGCGCCCACCTCGGAGGTTGCGGCCATGGCCGAGGTGGCCGGTCCATGGGCTGGTCGGCAGCCGGTTGCGCCCCAGTGGCTTGGAGCGGTTGATCCGAACACCTGACCGCTGGAGGCGTGACAGCCGGCTACGGCTCCCGACGCAATATCGCGATCTACCGTGGATCTTCGGCGGCGAGCTCGACACGGGCGTCGAGCCGACGGCGCCGGTCGATCCGCCCACGATGGAACTCGATCCGTCGACGCCGGACGAGTTCGTGGAGTCGCAGCCCTCGGCCCCGCTGACCGGCGGCGAGTCGCTGAAGGCGACCGATCCGCACGCGCTCGAGCCGGAGATCGACGATGGGATGCCAGACTCCAAGGAGAGCGGCGTCGACGACGCGTCCGGTGGCGGCCCCGCCGAGACGAGCGGTCGGCGCAAGGACGACGATGACCGCGAGGACGACGATGAGGGCGGGGCGATCGAGGTCGTCCCCGTCAAGCTCGAGCTTGACCCCGACCCACGGGCAGGCCTCGATTCCGCCGTCGACGACGCCAGTTCGAAAGCACCGATCGTCGAGAGTGCGGCCGGGGCCGAACCATTCCCCGCGCCCGGCGCCCCGCGAACGGAGTTCCGGGTCGAGGAGGCGCGGCAGCGTCCGGACGATCAGCGAGCGGAGCCCGACGTACAGCGCCCCGCCTCGATCTCCAGCGGCAGCAAGCGAGTAGGGATCAGCGTAGCCGCTGTCGTGGCAGCGGTGATCGCGGTCGTAGCGGGCCTCGCGCTCTTCGGTGGTGGGGCCGACAGTCCCGAGGTGGCCGCGACCGACCCGAGCCCGAGCGCGCCTGCGGACCAGCCGGCGGTGTCCGACCCCCCGACCGAACCCTCGCCTGAACCGACGGAGACGGAGCAGCCCGCGTTCGAGCTGACCGAGATGCCGTCGCTGGTGATCTGTAACGACGGGACGTCGTTCTCGGGGATCGAGCAGCCGGACGGGACGTTTACCGATCCGGACACCGGCGAGGTGCTGTCCTGCTCGTGACCGGGCACGCGACGTGCACGACACTGGTCCGATGAGCGAGACGGTGCAGCTGTCGGACATCGAGGCCGCGCGGGCGCGGGTGGCAGAGTTCGTGCGGCTGACGCCGACGAACGCGAGCCAGACGTTGACTGACCTCGTGGGCGTGCCGGTGACGCTGAAGCTCGAGAACCTGCAGCGCACCGGGTCGTTCAAGGTGCGGGGTGCGAACAACGTCCTCGCGAGCCTCGACCCGGCGCCGGCCGGGGTGATCGCGGCAAGCGCGGGGAACCACGCGCAGGCGGTGGCGCTGGCGGCCTCGCAACGCGGAATCGCGGCGACGGTGGTGATGCCGGACGGCGCGCCGGCGGCGAAGCAGCAGGCGTGCCGCAACTACGGGGCGACGATCGAACTGGTGGATGGGTCGCTCGCCTCCGCGCAGACGCGCGCCCGCGAACTGGCCGAGGAACGCGAGCTGTTCTACATCCCGCCGTACGACGCGCCGGCGATCGTCGCGGGGCAAGGGACGCTGGGGCTGGAGCTCCTCGATCAGGTGCCAAGCCTCGGGACGGTGCTGGTGCCGGCGGGTGGAGGCGGACTGCTGGCCGGCGTGGCGGTGGCGGTGAAGTCGGCGCGGCCGGACGCGCGGGTGATCGGCGTGCAGGCGAGCGCGATGAACGGGATCGTTGAGTCGCTAGCGGCGGAGTCGCCGGTGGCGGTGCTGCCGCGGCACACGATCGCCGACGGCGTCGCGGTCGCGGGGCCGTCCGAGCTGACGCTGGGGCTGATCCGCGAGCACGTCGACGAGATGGTCGACGTGACCGAGGACGCGATCGCGCGGGCGATCGTGTTCCTCCTCGAACGGTCGCGCGTGGTGTCCGAGGGCGCAGGCGCCCTGGGTGTGGCGGCGCTGCTGACCGGGGCGGTCGAGCCGTCGGGATCGACCGTCGCGGTAATCTCTGGCGGCAACATCGACGTCAACGTGCTCGACCGGCTGGTCGACCGCGGGCTGGAGGCGGACGGCCGGCGGCGGAGGATCACGGTGGCGACGGCGAACGTGCCGGGGGAGCTGGAGCGGATCAGCGGCGCGATCGGGCGGGCGCGCGCGAACATCATTCACGTCGAGCACGACCTCTCCGCGCCGGACCTCCCTGTCGAGGTGGCGCGGCTGACGGTGATCCTCGAGCTGCCGGAGGCGGCCGACATCGAGCGTGTGCACGATGAGCTGCGCGCCGACGGCTTCGTCGACGGCGAGCGGACCGACTTCGACACGCCGGCGGCCGCGAACTGGCCGAGCTAGCCGGTGCGTGTCATAGAGCTCGGAAACCCGCGGTCGATCGAAGATGCGCCGCTCGAGATGCGGACGCGGCCCGAACTCGAGCCTGAGCCCGACGAGCTGGTGCTCGATGTGACCGCGTGCGGCCTGTGCCGGACCGACCTCCAGCTCGCCGAGGGCGACCTGGAGGCGCGGCGGCTGCCGATCGTCCCGGGGCACCAGGCGGTAGGGACAGTCCTCGCGATGGGCGACGACGTCGAGGGCTGGTCGATCGGCGAGCGGGCCGGCGTCGCCTGGCTGGGCGGCGCATGCGGAAGGTGCCGGCGGTGCTCAGCGGGCCTCGAGAACCTCGGCGAGGCAGCGGAGTTCACGGGCTGGGACCGCGACGGTGGATATGCCGAGCAGATCGCGGTGCGCGCCGATTTCGCGCTGCGACTGCCCGAGGGGTTCGCTGACCTCGATGCCGCGCCGCTGCTGTGCGGCGGGGTGATCGGCTACCGGTCGCTCAAGGTGTCGGGGATCGAGCCGGACGGGCGGCTCGGGCTCTACGGGTTCGGCGCGTCGGCGACGCTCGCGATCCAGGTGGCGGTGCACTGGGGCTGCGAGGTGTACGTCGCGACGCGCTCGGCGCGAGAGCAGGAACGGGCGCGCGCCCTCGGAGCGGTGTGGGCCGGCGGGTACGACGAACGCGCGCCAATGCCGCTCGACGCGGCGGTGACGTTCGCGCCGGTCGGGTCGGTGGTGGTCGACGCGCTGCGAGCGGTCGATCGCGGCGCGACGGTCGCGATCAATGCGATCCACCTCGACCGGATGCCCGAGTTCCCGTACGAGTGGTTGTGGCTCGAGCGCGGGCTGCGCAGCGTCGCGAACTTCACGCGCGCCGACGCGCGCGAGTTCCTCGAGCTTGCCTCCGCGATCCCGATCCGGCCGGAGTTCGAGACGCATCCGCTCGCCGATGCGAATCTGACGCTGGAACGACTGAAGCGCGGCGACGTGTCGGGCGCCGCGGTGCTGACCATCTAGTTCGGAGTCACTGATGCATGACGAGCTTCGCGCGACGATCGACGAGCTGTTCCCCGGGGTCCGCTCTGACCTCGAACGGCTCGTGCGTATCCCATCGATCAGCCTCGATGGTCCCGACACGCCGGCGTTGCGGGAGGCGGCCGACCTCGTGGTCGAGCTGCTGACCGAGGCGGGGGCGATGACGCGCAAGCTGGAGCTGCCGGACGCGCCGGCTGCCGTCTTCGCCGAAGCGGCGGGACCGGAGGGCGCGCCGACCGTGCTGCTCTACGCGCACTACGACGTGCAGCCGCCAGGCAACCTCGACGATTGGAGCGGCGACCCGTTCGAGCCGGTGGAGCGAGACGGGCGCCTCTACGGTCGCGCCGCTTCAGATGACAAGTCGGGCATCGCCACGCACCTCGCGGCGCTGCGCGCCTTCGCCGGCGCGCCGCCGGTCAACCTGAAGATCTTCGTCGAGGGCGAGGAGGAAATCGGGTCGCCGAACTTCGCGCGCTTCCTGGAGGCATTCGAGGAGGAGCTGCGGGCCGACGTGATCGTGATCGCCGACTCCGAGCACTGGAGCGTCGGCCAGCCGGCGCTGACGACCTCACTGCGCGGCGTGGTGGATTGCGTCGTGGAGGTGCGGACGCTGGCGGCCGGGGTGCACAGTGGACAGTTCGGGGGTGCGGTTCCGGACGCGCTCAGCTCACTGTCGCGACTGCTCGCGACGTTGCATGACGACGACGGCACCGCAGCGGTCCCAGACCTCGTTGGCGGCGATGCCGATCCGCTCGACCTGACCGAGGCGGAGCTCCGCGAGCACGCCGGCGTCGCGGACGGCGTCGAGCTGGTTGGCGAGGGGTCGCTGACCTCGAGGATGTGGCGCCGCCCTGCGATCTCGGTGCTGGCGATCGATGCGCCGCGAATCGACGAGGCGATCAACCAGATCGTCCCCGTCGCGCGGGCGAAGGTGAGTGTGCGGCTGGCACCGGGCGACGACGGGCCGCGCGCCCTCGCCGCGCTGGCCGCTCACCTCGAGAGCCACGCGCCCTGGGGGGCTCAAGTCACGGTGACGCCGGGACCGGGGATCGCGCAGCCGTACGAACTCGACACGACGGGGCCGGCGTACGACGCCTTCCGTGCCGCCTACCTCGAGGCGTGGGGGCGCGAGTCCGTTGAGATCGGTATCGGTGGGTCGATCCCGCTGGTGCCGGATCTGCAGGAGCGGTTCCCGGAGGTGACGATCCTGCTCACCGGCGTCGGCGAACCGACGAGCCGGATTCACGGGCCCGACGAGAGCCAGGACCTTGAGGAGTTGCGGCGCGGCTGCCTCGCCGAAACGATCGCGCTGACGTTGATTGGCGAATCTCGATAGCCGTACGCATCCCTTAACGTTTGATATCCACACTCGCCTGTGAAGGAGAGTGTCTTATGTGCACGACGATTCCCCGCAGCCACGGTCCCCACGTTCAGCTCAAGTGGCACAACCTGCGTCGTCATCGAACTGAACCGGGCGCGCTGCGCTCCAATCTCGAGGTTGGGCTGGCCACCGGCGCGGTGATGGAAGCCGACCTCCGAGTGACGCGCGACGGCCACTGGGTCTGCCTCCACGACGCGATGCTCGATGAGGAAACGACCGGACACGGACCGGTGATCGAGTACGACGCGGACCAGCTCCGCCGCTTGCAGACGCGTACGCCCGCCGGCGCGATCAGCGGCTTCGCACCGCTGTTTCTGGAGGACCTGGCCGAGCTCATCGAGGAGCGTCCAGCAACCTCGGCCGAAGTGCAGTTGGACCTCCACGTCAGCGAGCAGGAGATCAGCGATGTGGCCCTCGGACGGCTCGCCCGCCTCGTCGCGCCACTCCAAACCTCGTTCTCACTGTCCGGCACGGACGCCGGCGCGCTCACCCGGGTCCGCGACACGGTGCCAGAGCTGCCGATCACGCTGTCGTCGTCCGAACGACTGGGCGGCGCCCGAGACGCCGCGCTGTTCGAATCCCGGATGCGAACGGAACTCGCGCAGCTCGACGGACTCGCGCTGATCTGGGTCAACCACCGGGTGCTGCAGGCCGCCTACCGTGCCCGCTTCGACCTCGTAGGCTTCGCGCACCAGTTCGGCGTGGGCGTGGACACCGGCACGATCGACTTCGGAGCGGCAGGTTGGCGCGCGGCGCTGGTACTGGCGCTGCAGGCGAAGGTCGACCGGATCACGAGCAACACGCCTTGCGAGATCGCGGCGCAGGCCGAGCGGTGGACCGAGGGCAGTCAGCGGACGGCGCTGGCCGCCTCGTAAGGAGCAGAGTCGGACCGTCGGGCCACCTCGACGGGTCCGACCGCCAGTGTCTGAGTCAGTCGATCGAAGCACGGCGGAGGCGCAGGGAGTTGGTCATCACCGAGACGGACGAGAGCGCCATCGCGGCGGCGGCGACGATCGGATTGAGGAAGCCACGCTCGCCAAAGACTGGCTCGAGTGCCGCAGGAACCGCCGCGCCGTCGAGGACCTGATCGAAGACAAGGAAGCCGAGCCCGGCGGCGACCGGGATCAGCACGACGTTGTAGACGAACGCCCAGCCGAGGTTCTGCCACATCGTGCGCATGGTGGCGCGGCTGACGCTGACCGCCGTAGCGATGCGGCCAATGTCCGGGCGGACGAGCGTGACGGGCGCGGCCTCGAGGGCGACGTCCGTGCCAGTGCCGACGGCGATCCCGACGTCCGCGGCGGCGAGGGCGGGTGCGTCGTTGATGCCGTCACCGACCATGGCGACGGTGCCGCCCTCCGACTGGAAGCGGCGGACGAGGTCGGCCTTGTCCTCGGGAC
>JANQNP010000117.1 GCA_028279505.1 Dehalococcoidia bacterium | reverse complement strand
GCGACGCGGAGGCCGAGCTCGGCGCGCTGGAGCAGCGTCACGAGCTGCTCGCGCAGCTCACCGCGAGCCTCGAAACCGCCCAGGGTGCCTCGCGCGCTGTGATCGAGGCGGGCCGCCAGGCCCCCTCGGAGGAGGGCGAGCCGCTCGAGGGGGTCGTCGACCTGCTGAGCCGCCTGATCCAGGTGCCGAACGGGCTCGAGTCGGCGATCGAGGCTGCGCTCGCGGAGCACCTCTCGGCGGTCGTGGTCGAGCGAGAGGCCGACGCGCTCGCGGCGATCGAATACCTCCGGACGCAGGAAGCTGGCGCGGCGACCGTCTACCCGCTCGATCGCGTCGAGCACATCTTCCCGGTGAACCTCTTCAACGAGCGCGGCGTGATCGGCGTTGCCGCGCGTCTCGTGCGGACCGACCAGAAGTACCGGCCGCTGGTGGACACCCTGCTCGGCCGGGTGATCGTCGTCGACGACCTCAAGGTCGCGCAGCAGATGGTGCGGCGGGGCCTCGGCTCCGTCGTCACCCGCGACGGCGTACTGCTGCGCCCGAACGGCTCCGTCTACGGCGGCCGCAGCGGGTCCGGCTCGGAGCAGTTTGGCCTGCGTCGCGAGCTGGAATCGCTCCCCGAGCACATCGCCGGGGCGCGCGAGCGGTTGGAACTGGCGACCGAGCGCGCTCAGCGCGCCGAGCGCGTGGTCACCGACGCTCGCGCAGTCATCGTCAGCGCCCGCGACGACCTCGATGCGGTCGACATCGAGGTGCGGACGGCCGACCAGGACCGCGCCCGCGAGCGGCGCGCCCACGGACAGGTGCTGTCCGAGCTGCGTGCTCTGCGTTCCGTGATCGAGAGCGACGAGCGCGCCGAGGAGGCCGCCGCCTCGACCCGCGAGCGCCTTGATGCAACCGAGCTGTCCTTGACAGCGCTTGCCGGACAGATCACGACTCTCCGCGATCGATCGGCCTCGATCTCCGAGGAACGCGACGCGGTCGCGGCGCGGCTCGACGAGGCGACGCGGACCCTCGCGTCGCGCGAGGCCGAACATCGCGGCGAGGTCGCCCGCCGCCAGGAGCGCGAGGCCGAGCGGAAGCGTGTGCGCGAGCAGCTCGAACAGCAACGCAGCCAGCTCGGGACGCTCACCCGTGAGCAGCAGGACCTCGAACTGTCGCTGCAGGACTACCGGGCGCGCCTGGCGAACAACCGCAGCGCGCGCGCCGAGGCGCAGGAGGCAGTTGGGCCGGCCCACGCCGCCGTCGCGCAGCGCGAAGAGGAGGAGCGCGAACTCGCCGCGACCCGGCACGACGTGCAGCGGACCCTGCTCGAGGCCGAGCGCGAGATGCTCGCCAGCGAGGCGACGGTCCGCGAGCAGGCGACGCGCGTGCAGCAGCTCCGCGAGCAGATCGACGAGGAGGGGATGGAGGTCCAGCCCGACGGCTCCGTCCGCCCGAAGATCGTCGTGGCCTCGGCAGAGGCGCTCGAGGACGCGATCGACGGCGAGCAACCAGACGATGACGACGACCTCGAAGCCGACGAGGAGGCGCCGGCGGTGGCCGAGGCCGAGCTGCCGGCGGCGATCGCCGGCGGCGCCGAGGTGGACATCCCGCAGCTCCGCGACCGGATCCACGAGCTGCGTGCGGCGATCCGTGCGCTTGGCCCGGTTAACCTCGAAGCGCTCGAAGACCTCAGCGAGGAGCAGGAGCGCCACGACTTCCTGACCGGTCAGATCGACGACCTGGAAGCCGCCGAAGCAGAGCTGCGTGAGGCGATCCGCGACCTCCGCCGCCTGATCCGCGAGCGCTTCGTCGAGACCTTCGACGAGGTGAACACGCGATTCGGCGAGTACTTCACCCGCTTCTTCGGCGGCGGTCACGCCGAGTTGCGACTGCTGGTCAACGAGGAGGAGCCAGAGTCGGAGCCCGGGGTCGAGATCGTCGCCCAGCCGCCGGGCAAGCGGATCTCCAACCTGAACATCCTCTCCGGCGGCGAGCGCTCGATGACCTCAGTGGCCCTGCTGTTCTCGCTGCTGTCGGTCAACCCGGCTCCGATGGTCGTGCTGGACGAGGTCGATGCAGCCCTCGATGAGGCGAACGTCGGACGGTTCGTCGACACGCTGAAGGAGCTGCGCGAGCGAAGCCAGTTCGTCGTCATCTCGCACAACCGCGCGACGATCGAGGCCGGCGATGCGATCTACGGCGTGTCGATGGGCGACGACTCGTCCTCGCAGGTGCTCTCGCTCATGGTCGAGCAGGCGGCCGAAGCGGTCCCCGCGTAGGGGCCACGCCCGCGTCAGGGTTTTGACGTGGTGGTGACCGCGCGCACGCCGTACGATCGGAAACACCCCACCCTGTAGTTCAGCACGCCCGATCCGGCGATCCGAGGGGAACGCGTGTGAGGCTGTTTGGTCGTAGCAAAGAGAGCGACGAGGCCACCGACCAGGCCCTCGAGCGCACCCGCCAGTCGTTCTTCGGCCGCGTTGGCAACCTGTTCCGCGGCTCCGACGTCACCGAGGAGCTCTGGGAGTCGCTGGAGGAGGTGCTGATCGGCGCCGACACCGGCGTAACCACGACGATGGAGGTCCTCGACCGCGTCCGTGCCCAGAACCCGAGCAGTGCCGAAGACGTACGCGCCCTGCTCCGAGACGAGCTGGTCGCCATCCTCCGCGCGCCATCCGAGGAGTCGCGAGGACGGCTGTGGGCCCTCGAGGAGGGCGAGTCGGAGCCGGACCGCCCGTGGGTGGTGCTGATCGTCGGGGTGAACGGGAGCGGCAAGACCACGGCGGTCGGCCGCCTCGCCTACGCCTACCAGGAGCAGGGTCGGAAGGTGATCGCGGCCGCCGGCGATACCTTCCGCGCCGCGGCGATCGAGCAGCTCCAGGACTGGGGTCGCCGGCTCGACTTCGAGGTGATCGCGCACCAGCAGGGTGCTGACCCCGCCGCGATCGCGTTCGACACCATCGAGGCGGCACGAGCCCGCGGGCATGACGTCGTCCTGATCGACACCGCCGGCCGCCTCCAGAGCAAGAAGAACCTGATGGACGAGCTGTCCAAGGTGCGACGCGTGATCGAGCGCCACGTGGACCGCGGTCCGGACGAGGTGCTACTGGTCCTCGACGCGACGACAGGACAGAACGGCCTCTCGCAGGCGCGCGCGTTCGCCGAGGCGGTCGAGGTTACGAGCGTGATGCTGACCAAGCTCGATAGCTCGGCCCGCGGCGGCATCGTGTTCGCGATCGCCGAGGAGTTCGGACTGCCCGTCCGGTTCGTCGGCGTCGGGCAGGAGCCGGGCGACCTCGCACCGTTCGACCCCGAGGCGTTCGTTGACGCGCTCCTCGGTCACGTGGACGAGCGCGAGCCGGAGACCGCCGGAGCGTCGGGCGACTAGCCCGCTCCCCTTCGATGGCTGAGGCGCTTCGCTGGTACCTCGCAACGCTGGCGATCGGCGGTGCCGGGCTGATCCCGGCCATCGTGTTGTTCCCGACGCTGCGCTCGCGTGGCGTGCTCTACGCACGACCGCTGGCGCTCGTGCTGCTGTCGGTGGCGGTGTGGTGGATCGGCTGGAACGGCACGATCCCGTACGGTCTCGGCGCGGTCGCGCTGATCCTCGGATGGCTGTGGGCGGTGTCGGCGATCGTCGCGATCCGGCGGCCGGAGCTCGTGTCGCAGATCGCTGGGCGCTGGCGGCTGATCCTCGGTGGCGAGGCGGTCTTCGTCGTGGTGTTTGCCCTCGTGGCGCTGGCTCGGGCGCAGGCGCCCAACGCTGCGGCGACCGAGAAGCCGATGGACCTGATGATGCTGACCGCGGTGCACCGCGCGGACGAACTGCCGCCGCCGGATCCCTGGCTGAGCGGCGAGAACGTCTCGTACTACCACCTCGGTCATCTTACGACCGACACCGTCGGGCAGCTTTCGGCGAACGGACCGGAGATCGGCTTCAACCTCGGGATCGCGATGGTCGCCGCCCTGGCTGGCTCGGCGATCTTTGGCCTCGCGGGGGACGTGCTGGCGCTGAGCGAGGTGCGCCGGCGCGCGACACCGTGGGTCGCCGGGGTCGCGGGCGTGCTGGCGCTGCTGTGGGTCGCGCCGCTCGCGAGCCACCGGGACATCATCAGCCGCCTCACGACGGACGGCGAGCCGTCGCTGCTGAACAGCTGGTGGTGGTGGTGGGACGCGACGCGCGTCTTCCCTCAACCGATCACGGAGTTCCCCGCGTTTTCGCTGCTCCTCGGCGACCTGCACGCCCACGTGCTCGCGCTGCCGATCTCGATCGTCGCGCTCGCGATCACCGTCTCGACGTTCCAGGGCCAGACACCGTTGACCTGGCGATCGTGGATCTCGAGGCCTGAGCGACTCTTGCTCGCCGGCGCGGTCTTCGCTGCGCTGTTCATGACCAACAGCTGGGACGTGCTCACCTTCGGCCCGCTCTGGTTCGGCGCGGCGTTTGTCGCGTTCCGGCGCGTCGGTTGGGGCTGGGCGCTCTCCGTGTTCAACGCCGCTCGCTACCTCGCGCTTCCCGTCGGTGCCGCCTTGCTCCTCGCGGCGCCGTTCATCGCCAACCTCGATACGACCTCGCGAGCGGTGGAGCTGGTCGCCCTCGACGCGTCCGACCCGGCGAACTGGCTGCTCGTTTGGCTGGTGCCGTTGCTGCCACTCGTCCTCGGCGTCGTCGCGTTGCGTGCGGGCGGCACGCGCCGCGCGGCGCTCGCTGGCGCGCTCGCCGCGAGCCTCGCGGTCGCCGTGTGGACGGTCCTGCAGGTGGGGAGCGGGAATGCCGAGGCGCTGATCGAACGGTCGTGGGGCTGGATCATGCTGGTCGTGCTGGTCCTGCTCGTGGGTGTCGGCGCCGGCGCGATCGTGCGCGCCGAGGGCGAGCGTGACGCCGCTCGCTCCGCGTGGCTGGCACTGGCCGTCGGCGCGGCGGTTGTCATGCTCGCGACCGAGCTGATCAACATCGAGACCGACACGGCCGGCCGCTTCAACACCGTGTTCAAGCTCTGGTACCACCTCTGGACCGTGATCGCGCTCGCGGGCGCCGTAGCGTTCGCGATGGTGCTCGATCGTGTCGACTGGACCGGCGTCGGGGCACAGCTTCGCGCGCCGTCCGGCGGCGCCGCCGCGGTGGTCGTCGCCGCGGGGGCCCTCGTGTACCTCGGCGCGTTCGTCTACGCGCCAGCGATGGCGCTGAGTCGGGGCAACGAGGGCCAGCCGACCGGCCTCGATGCGTTGATCTACCTCGATCAGTCGAACCCCGGACTGGCTGGCGCGATTGAGTTCGCGCAGACCGAGTTGGACCCAGAGCGACACGTACTGCTGCAGGCGGTCGGTGACGCGTACGGATCGGGCGGGTACCTCGCGGCCGCGAGCGGGGTGCCGACGGTGCTCAACTGGCCGAGCCATCAGCGGCAGTGGCGCGGCCCCGAGGCGCCGCTCTCGGGGCGACGCGAAGCGGTGGAGCAGATCTATACGCTGGGTGCGGACGCCCTGTCGGAGCAACTCGCCTCGGGGTTCGGTGTGACGCACGTCTACGTGGGGCGCGAGGAACGTACCCAGTTTGGGCAGGATGCGGCCGAGCGATTCGCCGGCTGGGAGATCGCGTGGGAGGGGACTGGTGCTGTGATCTTCGCCGTGCCCGCTCCCGCTGAGGCGGTGGCGGCCTCGTGAGCGACCTCTCGCCGCCGACCAGCCGCACGTTCCGACGCTTCGATCGGGTGGTGTGGATCGTTGCCGCCCTCGTGCTGGTGGCGCTGGTGCTGCACGTCGTGGACCTCGGGGTGCGCGCGATGCACCACGACGAGTCGCTGCACGCGACGTTCTCCTGGTACCTGACCGACGGTCGCGGCTACCGCCACGACCCGCTGATGCACGGCCCGTTCCAGTTCCACGTGATCGCCGGCTTCTTCACCGCGTTCGGCGACTCCGAGGCGGTGTCGCGGCTTCCCGCCGCGCTCTTTGGCACGGCGCTGGTGGCAACGCCGCTGCTGCTGCGCCGCTGGCTCGGGAGCGTCGGGGTCGTTGCGGCGTCGCTGTTCCTCGTGGTGTCGCCGTCGCTGTTGTACTTCTCCCGCTTCGCGCGCAACGACATCTTCGTCGCGGTCTGGACCGTGCTCCTCATCACCGCGGTCTGGCGCTACCGCGACGACGGGCGGCTACGCTGGCTCTTGCTCCTGGCCGGGACGCTCGCGCTCTCGTTCACGACGAAGGAAACCGCGTACCTGACCGCCGCGCTGCTGCTCCTTTACCTGAGCGCGGTGCTGGCGTTCCGACTCGCCTCGATGCGACCTGCGCCGGCGCCGGAGGTTGTCGAGGAGCCGGAGACCCGAGGTCGTGTCGCCGCGATTCGCTCCTTCGCGCGCGCGGTCGCGCTGATGCCGGTGGCCTGGCTGATCGCGGCGGTGTGGCCGCTGATCGTCAACTGGCGCGAGCGCTGGGGCTGGACCGAGCGCCCTCGCGAGGTCGACCTGATGGTGCTGGTGGGCACGCTCACCGCCTCGCAGCTCGCGGCGGCTGTGCAGATCCCGATCGGGATCGTGAGCACCGAACTCACGGGCGACAGCGAGATCGCGCTCGGGGCGGTGATGGTGACGGTGCTCGTCCTCGGCGGCTCCGCGGTGGGCCTCGCGTGGGACTGGCGTCGCTGGGGGCTCGCGGCGGCCGTCTTCTACGCCATCTACCTGCCGCTGTTCACGACCGGCTTCACCAACATGGAGGGGTTCGCCAGCGGCTTCTGGGATTCGCTGGACTACTGGGTCGCTCAGCAGGAGGTGAATCGCGGCAACCAGCCGCGCTTCTACTACTTCATGATGCTGCCGATCTACGAGCTGCTGACGCTCGTTCCGGCTGTGATCGGTGGGGTTTGGCTGCTGTGGCGACGCGACCGGTTCGCCGCGCTCCTCGTGTGGTGGTTCGCCTTCACGCTGCTCGCGCTCACGATCGCCGGCGAGAAGATGCCCTGGTTGACGGTGCACCTAGCGCTGCCGCTCGCTTTCCTCGCAGGCTACGTCGCCGGCAAGCTGCTGCCCGCGTGGGCCGCTGCACTCTGGGATCGTCGCGCGCCGATCGTCGCGTGGGCCGGCGCCGGCGCCGCCGCCTCCGTGGTGCTGCTCGTGTTCGCGCTGACGCTCCGCACCGGCATCACGCTTTCGTTCGACCACCCGGACACGCCGCTCGAGCCGCTGGTGTACACACAGACCACGCCCGAGGTACCCGTCCTCGCGGAGCAGATCGAGCAGGCTGCGTACGACACCCCTGACGGGTCGCAGCTTCCGATCTACGTCGACACGTCGGCGTCGCTGACCTGGCCATGGGCGTGGTACCTGCGGCATCTGGAGGTGAACTACGCCGCCCAGGAGACGTTCCGCGACGGCTCGCTGCCGGAGGGCGCCATCCTCGTGACGACGCTCAACGCGATCACACCGACGGACCCGCTTCGCTTCGACTACCAGGAGCCGATCCGGTACCGGCACCGCTGGTGGTTCCCTGAGTCGGGCTATCGCCAGACCTCGCCGGGATTCCTGTGGTCGGGCGTCCTCGACGGCTCGCTGCTCGCGGATTGGTGGAGCTTCACGCTCGATCGCGTCGACGAGTCCACGCTGGGCTCGCTCGACGGTGAAGTACTGTTCCCCGAGTGACCCTCGAACGACCCGACGAACACGTACCGGCGGCGGGCACTTCCGGCAGCAACGCCCGACGCATGCTGGTCCGCGGCGCGATCGGCATCGCGGGGAGCGCGTTCTTCCTCGCGCTGCTGTTGCGACAGGTCGACCTCGACGAGGTCGCCGACGCCTTCCGAGGGGTCGAGTGGGGCTGGGTCGTCGCGGCCGCGCTACCGTTCGCGGCGGCGCTGTGGGTGCGGGCGCTTCGTTGGCGGATCATCCTCCGCCCGGCCGTGGACCTTGAGGCGTCCGAGGCCACGTCATTGGTGGTGATCGGGTATGCGGCGAACAACCTGCTGCCGATCCGTGCCGGCGAGATCGTCCGGGCGGTGCTGGTCGAGCGATCGACGGGGTCGGCGCGGATGCTGGTCCTCGGCACGATCGTCGTCGAGCGGGTGTTCGACGGCCTCGTGCTTGCGCTGTTCCTCGGGATCGCGCTCGCGACGGCCGGGAGCAACGACACGTTGCAGGTGCTGGCGCTGATTGCGAGCGTGGGCTTCCTCGCGCTCACGGCGATCCTCGCCTGGATCAGCGCGGCGCCGGAGTACTCGTCCGCGCGGATCGTGCGGCTGCTGCGTTTCGTGCCGCTGCGGTTCCGCGTCCGCGCGCGGCAGTGGTTAGGCAGCTTCCTCGGTGGGTTGGGGCAGCTCCGCGGTCTCGACGGCTGGGCGCTGGTGATCGGCACGACCGCGCTCTCGTGGGGGCTCGAAGCGACGGCCTACTGGTTCATTGGCGAGGCGTTCGGTCTCGGCCTCGATCCGTGGCTCTACCTCGGCGTCGCGGGCGCCGCGAACCTCGCGATCGCTGCGCCGAGCACGGCGGGCGGGGTCGGCCCGTTCGAGTTCTTCGCGCGAGAGGTACTGGTGGTCTTCGGCGTCGCGACGGCGACGGGCACCGCGTACGCGATCGCGCTTCACATGCTGATCCTGATCCCGGTGGTGCTCGCCGGGCTCGCGCTCCTCTGGCAACGTCATCTCGGGCCGGCCGTGCTCGCGAACCCGGAGCGTGCGCTGCCGTCGCCCGAGGTCGTCGAGGCTTCACGATGAGGATCGCCAGATGAAGACGGTGGTGATCGGTGGTGGTGTGGCCGGCCTCGCGGCGGCCCATGACCTGACGAAGCACGGTCATGACGTTGCGCTGTTCGAGGCCGGGCCGCTGCTCGGGGGGCAGGTGCGCACATTCGAGATCGGCGGCGGCCGGATCGAGAGCTTCTATCACCACCTGTTCCGCTCCGACACCGAGATCATCGCGCTGATCGAGGGGCTCGGGCTGGGCGATGACCTCCAGTGGATCGACTCGAAGGGGGCGATGAACGCGGCGAATCGAAACTATCCGTTCATCGGTCCGATCGATCTGCTCCGCTTCGACCGCGTCTCGTTCCTGACGAGGATCCGCCTCGGTCTCGCCGCTGTGTGGCTGCGCCGCACCTCGGACTGGCAACAGTACGAGGGCGTTCGCGCGAGCGAGTGGATCACCTCGCGCGTCGGTCGCGAGGGCTACGAGCGGGTGTGGGGTCCGCTGCTGCGGGCGAAGTTCGGGCCGTACGCGGACGACATCGCCATGACCTGGTTCTGGGGGAAGATCTACCTGCGCTTCGCGTCTCGCGAGGGCGGGCTCTTCGCGCGCGAGCAGCTCGGGTACCTCGATGGGTCGTTTGGACGGCTGATCGATGCGCTCGCCGACGCGATCGTCGCGCAGGGCGGATCGGTGGCGCCGAGTGTGCCCGTGCAGCGAATCTGCGTCGAGCGGGGTCGCGTCACCGGCGTGGAGCTGCGGTCCGACGCCGGGACGGAGCGCGTTGACGCGGATGCCGTGATCGCGACCGTGCCCTCGGGGATCTTCCAGCGGATGCTGCCGGAGCTGGCTGACCTCGATGCGACATACGCCTCGATGATCGACGCGCAGCAGTACCAGTGGGCGAGCGTGCTCGTGCTGGCGCTCGATCGGCCGCTGTCGGAGCACTACTGGCTGACGATGACGGACGATGACTGCCCGTTCGTGGTCGCGGTGGAGCAGACGAACTTCATCCCCGCCGACCGGTACGGCGGCAAGCACGTTGTCTACCTGTCGAACTACACCGACCCGAACGATCCGATCATCGACCTCGACGCGGACGGGGTCTTCGAGCGGTACGAGCCGTACCTCCGGCGCATCAACCCGGACTTCGACCGCTCGTGGGTCACGGATCGCTGGCTGTTCGTGGATCGCGCCGGCCAGCCGGTCGTGCACCACCGCTACCACGACTCGATCGCGCCGCATCGGACGCCGGTGACGGGCCTGTACCTGGCGAACACGACGCAGATCTACCCCGAAGACCGCGGGCAGAACTACTCGATCCGCATGGGCCGCCGCGTCGCGCGCCTCGCTCGTCTCGACCGCGAGGCCAGCGAGGCCAGCGAGTCCTGATTGGCCTCGAGGGCGCCGAATCGGCGCACCTGGTCGTACCGTTTCCTTGAACGCTCGGCAGCGCCTCCCTATAGTTCCGGTAGCCCGTGAATTCGTGCACGAACACGAGCTGAACGAGGATCTCGTATGCCACTGGAGACCGAGGCGCGCGCGGAACTGCGCGCGCTGGTTGCCGATTTCAAACCGAACGACGGCAAGCTGATGGCGGCGCTCCACCGCGTACAGCATCGCTACGGCTACATCTCGCGCGAAGCCCTCGAGGTGATCGCGGAGCAGCTGGAGATGTTCCCGGCGCACGTCTACGGCGCCGCCTCGTTCTACGACGAATACCGCCTGGAGCCGCCGCCGCAGACCACGATCCGCTGGTGCTCCGGCCCCGCCTGCCGTCTAGAGAACGCGAACGGGATCCGCGACGCGATGCTCGCGACGCTGGGCCTCGAGGAGCTGGGCGACCGCACCGAGGATGGCCGCGTCGAGGTGGTCAACGGGCAGTGCAACGGCGCCTGCGAGCAGGCTCCGATGGTCTGGGTTGAGCGGCCGATGGAGCACTCGCGTCGCGTGGTCGGCAAGCTGACCGCGGCGAGCGCGATCCGGATGGCGCGCGGGCTCCGCGACGGCGAGGCCTTCGAGGAAGGACACGAAACTGTCTTCTGATCCGGCGCAGATCCAGGCCAACTTCGAAGCGCTCCGCGACCCGGCGATCGCTGCATACGAGGCGTGGCGCGCTCCCGAGCGACCGCGCATCGATGTCGCGATCGATACCTCGTCTCTCGCGAACGGCGCGGCCGCTACGCAGGCCGCGATCGAGGCGCTGGCCAGCGACCGCAACGCGGCCGTCGACATCGGTCGCAACCACGGCTACGGCCTGCAGTGGCTCAACCCGCTGGTCACGATCACCTGGCCGGACGGATCGAGCGTCATCTACGGCCCGGTCACACCGGACGAGGCGCCCGCAATCCTCGATGAGGCGACCGGGCGCGACGGTGCCGCGTCATCGCTCGCCCTCGGCGTGCTCGCCGGCGAGCGCGGCGACATCCCGAGCATCCGCGACCATCCCTTCTTCGCTCAGGAGCCGCGCGAGCGGCGGCTGGGTGCGCGCATTGGGCTCACCGACCCCGAGTCGATGGAGCACTACATCGGTACCGGTGGCTGGAGCGCGTTCGCGCGCGTCCTCTACCGCGGCATGGAGCCGGAGGGAGCGCGGCAGGAGCTGATCGACGCCTCGCACGGCGGCCGCGGCGGGGGTGGCTTCCCGGCCGGCCTGAAGTGGAACTTCCTCGCCGGTGCCCCCGGCGAAGAGCGCTACATGATCTGCAACGCCGACGAGGGCGACCCCGGCGCCTGGGTGAACCGCGTGGTGATGGAAGGCGACCCGCACCTGTTGATCGAGGGCATGGCGATCGCCGCCTTCGCCACCTCGTCGTTCCGAGGGTTCATCTACATCCGCGAGGAGTACCCGCTCGCGGTGGAGCGTGTAGAGCAGGCGATCCGTCAGGCCGAGGAGGCGGGCCTGATCGGCGACAACATCCTCGGGGGCGACGCGTCGTTCCAGCTCGAGGTCGTGAAGGGCGCCGGCTCCTACGTTTGCGGCGAGGAGACGGGGCTGATCTCATCGATCCAGGGGCAGCGCGGCCAGCCGCGCATCCGTCCGCCGTTCCCGGCGGCGGTTGGCGTCTTCATGAAGCCCTCGAACGTCAACAACGTGGAGACGTTCGCGCACGCGCCGCTGCTGATGCTGAAGGGCCACGACTGGTACCGCGAGTACGGCACGGAGGCGATGACCGGCACCCGCTTCTACTCATTCTCGGGCGACATCCCGTACGCGGGCTTCATGGAGCTTCCGTTCGGCGCGCCGATGAAGGAGGTCCTCGAGGCCTGTGGCGGCATCAAGGACGGCGCCGAGCTGAAGGCGATCCAGTCCGGTGGACCGCTCGGCAGTCTCGTTCCTGCCTCGTCGATCGACACGCTGATCCTCGAGAACGCCTCATTCGCTCCGTACGACGCGATCATGGGCTCGGGCGGGATCGTCTGGGTCTCCGACCGCACCCACCTCGTCATCATCAACGAGTTCCTCTCGGTGTTCGTCGAGGAAGAATCCTGCGGTCGCTGCACGACCTGCCACGGTGGCAACCAGCGGATGACGGAGATCTTCCGCCGGATCATGGCCGGTGAGGGGCGTCGCGAAGACGCGGTCAATCTCAAGCTCATCGACGACATGCTCCAGCAGTCGAACTGCGTCCACGGGCAGTTCAGCCCGAAGCCGATGCGCAACCTGTTGCAGTACTTCCGCGAGGACTTCGACTCGCTCGCCCTCGAACGTCGTGACGAGACGCTGACCATCCCGGCGATGACCACCTACCGCGTGGCCAACTCGAACGACCCGAAGGTGGAGGACGCCGTCGAGATCTGCCCGACGGCCGCCTTCCGAGGCAGCGCGGGTGCGCGCACGATCGACGACGAGGCCTGCATTCGCTGCGGCGCCTGCATCGAGGTCGCGCCGGGCGCCGTCGTCCGCGAGCCGAAGCGGCTCGAGGCCGCGCCGATGCCGGTGCTGGCCGCGGCGACCTAGGCTGCTCGCTCCAGCAACCGAGGGCTAGTCCGCCGACAGCGGCCGCACGGTCGCGCGGTAGCTCGCGCCGCTCGGCGGGAAGCGCAGGCCGAAGAAGGTCTGGTCGCCATTGACCAGGCGGTCGACGACCCAGTCGCCGTCCTCGAAGTGGCCCTGTTCGACGCGGACGAATTGCACCGCGTCGTCCTCGCGTCCGAGCGCGCGGAACGTCACCCGTCCGTCGAAACCCGCGGCGAAGAACTCACCCGGAGTCCGCTCCCCAACGAGGATGCGGCCGCTCTGCTCGCGCGTGCCGCGCGGGGCGAGCCCGCCGTACCCGTAGTCGAGGCGGCCGAACTCGGCGAGGGCTTCGAACCCCTCGAAACGCATCAGCTCGTTCGTGAGGAACTGCTGCTCGACGGCCGCGCGCAGCGTGCCTCGCGCCTGCAAGGCGGACAGCTCGCCGACGGCGGGGGCGAGCAGCCGAAACGAGTCGCGCACCGCCTCGATGCCGGGGCGCAACTCCGTGCCGCCCTCGGGATCGTCGACGCCGAACGGCGCCCAGCCGATTGCGCCCGCCTCCAGTGCGTAGAACAGGTAGCCCGCGAACGCCTGCGACCAGCCGGTTTCCGGGATCAGGAGCGCGTTGTCGTCACGGCCATACTTCGAGCAGATGTCGCGGTAGCCGGCATAATCCAGGACATAAACGTCCGGCGCGATCACGTCGATCGATGGGGCGGCGTGCTTCCAGAGATCGAGCATGTGGCTGACGGGGACGCCGCTCGGATACTCCTCGCCGGCCCGCTGGAACGCCTTCTTCTCCTTGAGCCAGACGTTGACCGACAGCGGCACGTCATAAGCGGCTCGTCCGACCTCGGCAACTTGATTGACGTAACGAGCGACCGCGTACGCCTGGAACGCCTCGTGCCCGTGGCCGGGGAAAGCCTCGTGCCAGCCGCCGCTCGACACTTCGAGGGCACTCGTCAACTCCGAGGGCGCGCCCTCCTCGAAGAGCGCGTTCGCAGCTGGGGAGTGGTCGCGGTCGGTGAACAGCGATCCGGGCTCGTTCTGCACCTGCACCATCAGCACGGTGCCGTCATCGCCATCGAGGCGTCTGAGGTGCTCCATGAACGCGGCGAACGCACGTGCGTCGGCGTCGCGGGTCGCCTCGGCGTGCGGCGACATCACGCGGACGGGCGCGCCGGCGCGGTTCTGCATGAGCGGGTACGTGATGGGGTCATTCTTGACCCAGTCCGGGACGAAGTCGTTGACGCCGTTCTTCCAGGTCCCGAACCAGAGCAGCACCACCCGCAGTCCTCGTTCGCGCGCGCCGAGGACGATCGCGTCGACGTGGCTGAAGTCGAACTCGCCCGGAGCCGGCTCCACCTGCTGCCAGTAGACCGGGATCTCGAGGGTGTTCACTCCTAGCTCCTCGAGCTGCGGCCAGATCACTGGGAGGCGCTTCGGCCATGCGCTCGAGTTGTGGACCTGCGCGCCGAGCATGATGAACGGCTGCCCGTCGACGGTGAGCTGATGTCCGTGTGCGGTGCGCTCGATCGCTGCGGTCACGGTGGTCCTCTCGTCGCCTCGGGCGGGGGATCGCGGCAGCGCGGATCGTAGCGCCGCTTCGCCTCGGCGAGGAGCGAGCGCGGGACGGCTGATACGCTCGGCGTCGCGCGCGGCAGCGGCGGGGGCGAGATGTCCGAGGTACTGCGGTTCGGCGTGGTCGGCGCCGGGATGATGGGCCGCGAGCACATGCGGAACATCGCCGCGATCCCCACCTCGGAGGTGGTCGCGATCACCGATCCGCACGGGCCGTCGATCGAGGCAGCGCGTGAGGTCGAGCCCGAGGTGGGCATCCACAACGACCTCGATGCGTTGCTCGCCCGCGACGACCTCGACGCGCTCGTGATCGCGACCCCAAACCACACGCACCGCGAGGTCGTAGCGCGCGCGGCGCGCAGCGAGCTGCCGCTCTTGATCGAGAAGCCGTTCGCCACGACAGTCGCGCACTGCCGTGAGCTGGAGGCAGCCCTCGAGGGGTATCCGGCCGCGGCGTGGGTCGGTATGGAGTACCGCTACAGCCCGCCGGTGGCGCGCTTGATCGACGAGGTGCGCGGCGGCGCCACGGGCGACGTGCGGATGGTCAGCATTCGCGAGCACCGGTTCCCGTTCCTCCCGAAGGTCGGCGACTGGAACCGGTTCTCGAGGAATACCGGGGGCACACTCGTGGAGAAGTGCTGTCACTTCTTCGACCTGATGCGACACATCATCCAGAGCGAACCGGTCAGCGTGTTCGCGTCCGGGGCGATGGATGTGAACCACCTCGATGAGCGCTACGACGGCGAACAGCCGGACATCATCGACAACGCCTACGTGATCGTCGATTTCGCCGGAGGCGAGCGAGCGATGCTCGACCTCTGCATGTTCGCCGAGCAGTCGAGGCACCAGACCGAGATCGTCGTGAGCGGTGTGGCTGGTCAGGTCGAGGTCGCCCAGCCCGAGGGCGTCGTCTGGATCGGCGAGCGGGAGCAGCCGACTCACCCTCGGGTGCGCCGCGACGAACGCCGGTTGCAGCGCGTCCCGATCGAGGTCGATGAGACGGCGATGGCCGTCGGCACTCACCACGGTGCAACCTACTACGAGCACGTCGCCTTCCAGCGCGCCATCCGAGGTGAGGCGCCCGTCGAAGTGACCGTGCACGACGGCCTCATGGCCGTCGCGGTCGGCCAGGCAGGCGAACGCTCAGTCGCCGAGCGCCGGCCCGTCGAACTCGCGGAGATACTGAACGACTACGGCCGAAACGACTAGCTGACGAAGGGTCCACGATGAAGGCAGCGGTCTACTACGAAACCGGCGGCCCGGAGGTCTTCCGCTACGAGGACGTCCCGGACCCGACCTGCCACCCCCGCGGCATCGTGATCCGAGTGGAGGCGGTCAGCATCGAGGGTGGCGACGTCCTCTCCCGCGCGGGCGGGGTGCTCGCGACCACGCCGCACGTCGTCGGCTATCAGGCTGCCGGCGAGATCATCGAGGTCGGCGCCGAGGTCACCGATCGCGCCGTCGGCCAGCGGGTCGTCACCGTCTCGCCGTTTGGCTCGCATGCGGAGCTGCGCTCCGTGCCGTCACACTCCTCGTGGCTGATTCCTGACGGCTTGTCGACCGAGGAGGCGGCCTGCGTCCCGATTCCGTTCGGCACGGCCGACGACTGCCTCTTCGAGTTCGGCCGCCTGCAGGCTGGCGAGACGGTGCTGATCCAGGCGGCGACGAGCGGCGTGGGCCTCGCCGGTGTCCAGCTCGCGAAGCGCGCGGGCGCGACCGTGATCGGCACCTCGTCGAGCGACGAGAAGCTCGAACGGCTGAAGGAGTACGGGCTCGACCACCCGGTGAACTACCGATCCGGCGACGTCGTCCGCGAGGTGATGAACCTGACCGACGGCCGAGGTTGCGACCTCGTCGTCGACTCCGTGGGTGGCGAAGTATTGCAGGGGAGCCTGGCCGTCCTCGGATACCGCGGACGGGCGATCACCGTCGGGAACGTCAGCCGCTCGGACGGTCGCGGCGTAGACGTCGGCGGACTCTCGCAGGGCAACCGGTCGTTGACCGGCGTCTACCTCGGCGCTGAGCTCGAGCCGCACCGTGGCCCGCGCGCCTACGACATGATCGCGCGCGACCTCGCTGACGTTGCGACGGGCGAGCTGCGGGCCGTGATCGACCGGCGCTTCCCGCTGGCGGAGGCGCAGGCCGCGCACGAGTACATCGAGAGCCGGCGGGCCTTCGGCCGCGTCGTGCTGGTGCCGTAGCCTCCGAGGACGGCGATGGTGTTGGACCTCGGTCACTGCGGTCGCTGCGGAACGCGGCTCGCGCCGTTCGAGCGGGAGCCGTCGCACGGCGAGTGCCCGGCCTGCGGCAATCTCGAGTTCAACAACCCGATCCCGGTTGCCGGCGTCCTGATCGTTCGCGACGGCAAGGTCCTGCTCACCCGGCGCGCCATCGAGCCGCGAGCGGGCTACTGGGCGTTCCCCGGCGGCTTCGTCGAGCGTGGCGAAACGATCGAGGAGGCCGCCCGACGCGAAACGTGGGAGGAGGTTGGGCTCGAGCCGCGGATCACCGGCATCGTCGGATCGCCGTCCTCGATGGTCGAGGAGGGGCACCTGGTGATCGCCTTCCGCGGTGAGGCAGACGGCGAGCCGGTGCCTGGCGCGGAGGCGACCGAGGTCGGGTGGTTCGCGCCCGAGCGCATCCCCTGGGACGAGATCGCGTTCGAGACGACGACGCAAGCGCTAAAGGCGCTGATCGCTGAGGGGATCGAAGCGCCGCCGGCGCATCCCCATGAGGTGCGTCACAGTGGGACACCGGCTCCAATCGAGCTCCCCGCCCACTGCCTGCGGTGTGGTGGAACGCTACGTGCCGCCACCGACAACGAACCGGGGCATGGCGTCTGCACGACCTGCACCCGTCCGCTCTGGCAGAACCCCGGTGCGGGCGCGAGTCTGCTGGTGATCCGAGAGGGTCGGGTGCTCCTGGGGCGTCGCGGCATCGAGAGCCGCCCCGGCTATGGCATGTGGGCAGGTCCCGCCGGCTTTGCCGAACTGGGCGAAACGATCGAGGAGACTGCCCAGCGCGAGCTCTTCGAGGAAACCGGCCTCCGCGGTGAGGTCCGCGGGCTGATCTCCATCTACAACGGCTCGCGTCACATCGAGGTCGCGTTCCATGGCGAGGCACCGGGTGAGCCGACACCCACGGCGGAGTTCCCTGAACTCGAATGGTTCTCGGCCAGCGACCTGCCGTTTGGGCAGATGTTCGATAGCTGTACGGCGTCCGTCGAACGGCTCGCCGAGCGTGGACTGCTCTTCGGATAGGGCCTCATCGCATCGTGTTCGGCTAGACTGCGGCCGATCGAGGAGGCACAGATGACCGCGCCCGCCGAGCCTACGACGCTACCCGTTCCCGACGAGTTCACCGAGGTGCACGAGGCGGCGCTCGCCGGATTCGTCCAGGCAGCGAGCTGGTTCGATGGCGCCACCCGGCGCGCGATCGTCGAGGAATCGCGAGCCGCCCGTGAGTGCGCGTTCTGCGCGGAGCGCGCTGCCGCACTGTCGCTGGCCTCGGTGGCCGGTGAGCACACGACCGCGAGCGATCTGGCGCCGGGCCTCGTGGAGTTGGTCCATCGGCTGACGACCGACCCGGGCCGCCTGACGCGCGCATGGTTCGACGAGGTGATCGCCAGCGGCATCACGCCGGAGCAGTACGTTGAGGCCTCGGGCTTGGTGGGCACCTCGACGATCGCCGATACCTTCGCAACGGCGATCGACGGGGCGCCGCGCGAGCTCGCGCCGGCCGTCCATGGGACGCCGAGCCTCGAGCGGAACGATCAGCTCGCCGACGTCGGCGCGTACGTCGGGGTGATGGACTACGAGCACCCGCATCCGAGGTTCGCCGACCGTCCTGCACCGAACATCTGCCGCGCGCTGGCGCTCGTGCCGTCGGCGGTCGACGAGTTCTGGGAGCTATTCGGGCCGCATTATCGGCCGTGGACGGCGCAGCCCGAGCATAAGTTCGGGCGGTCACAGATCGAGTTCGTGGCATCGAGGACGTCGGCCCTCAACGAGTGCTTCTACTGAACGACCTTCCACACCGACGCCCTCCGTGCGAGCGGCGACGAGCGGGACCAGAGCTACGAACTCGGTGCAGTGACCCGGCAAGTGGAATCCGACGGCGGCGTGCCCCACGGTAGCTACCTCCTCGAAGTTACCGAGGCCGTCGTGAAGCGACGCCCCGAGGACGTGCGTGCGCTGCAGGCGCGCGGCATCGAGTTGCTGGGGGAGGCCGGGTTCGTCCGCGCGATCGGCGTCGCGTCCGGGTTCGACGGCATCAATCGCGTCGCGGATGCGATCGGGATTCCGCTCGACGACCGCTTCGGGTCGCTCGAGGACGCATTCTGGGAGCAGACGAAGATCAACGAGTACTCGGAAGGCGCCGTCGTTCGCATCCGGAGCTGACGCCGCCCGTCGCGCCTCGCCCGCGCGCAGACACAGAAACGGCCGCCCGAAGGGGCGCCCGTTTCCGGTTGCGCAAGGCGGGCTCTACGAGCGGGCGGTCATGCGACGCGCGCCGAACACGAGGCCGGCGCTCAGCAGGACGAGCGCGGCGACGATCAGCGCCGAGCCGCCGGTGGTGCTGGCGAAGCCAGCGTTGCCGGCCGCGGCCGGGGCGGGCATGTCCGTCGGAGCCGTCGCCGGTGCTGAGATCGGCTCGATGGTGACGCGACCCTGGGTGCCCGTGAACTGGTCGCTCGGCAGGATCGTCGCCACAGTGGCGGTGCCGTTGTCGACGTTCGCGGCGCCCTCGGCCGGGTCAGGCTGGCCGCCGGCGAACCCGGCGAACAGGTCCGCGTTCTCCTCGGTGCCGGCGTCGTACGCCATCAGGTCGATGGTCACGGACCGCGGGCTACCGTTCTCGAAGAGCGGCTCGCTGTTAAGGCCGATGAAGGCGTCATTGGTCGCGATCAACATCTGTGCGGTCGACAGGTAGTACCCGGGAGCCGCGGTGACCTCGAAGGTGATGCTGTCACCAAAGGCGGGTGCTGCGTCGAGCGCGACGGCGCCCAGCGACGAGACCGCCTCGGTCGAGTCGCCGATCTCGGCGATGCGCTCGAGCGCCAGCGACGCCTGCGTGCCGCCGGACCAGAAGGCGCCCTGGTCCATCGACAGCAGATACGCGCCCGGTGTGACGATCATCTCCGGGTTCGTTCGGTTCTCGATCGTGATGCGGAAGGTCGTGCTCTCCTGCGCGCCGGCGCTGCCGCCGGCCCACAGTGCGACGGCGGCCAGGGCGGCCAGAGCGGCGAAGCCCCAGCGCGTCAGCGACCGCTTCGGAATGGATGTGCTCATGTCTCGGATGCTCCCCTCATACCGTTTGAGGGGGCTGAGACTAGGCAGCGGAAGTGACGAATCTCTGAACAACCTTACGCGCGCTCCGCCCCGCCGGACCGCGCGATACTGTCATCGCTTCGTAAGGAGCCCGACGTAGGCTAGAGGCCATGACTACACGTTCCGAACCGCAGCTGACCGGCTCGCGCATCCTCGTCGTCGAGGACGAGACGAGCATCGCCGACGTCGTCGCGCGCTACCTGCGTCGCGACGGCCACGACGTGGAGACGGTCACCGACGGCACGACGGCGATCGAGCGGTTCGAGGAGTCCGACCCCGAGCTGATCGTGCTCGACCTGATGCTGCCGGGCCTCGATGGCCAGGAGGTGCTGCGTCGGGTGCGCGCCGCCGGCAACACTCCGGTGGTCATCCTGACGGCGAAGGGCGAGGAGCTCGACCGCCTGCTCGGCTTCGGGCTGGGCGCCGACGACTACGTCACCAAGCCGTTCAGCCCTCGAGAGCTGGCGGCGCGGGTGCAGGCGGTACTTCGCCGGGCGAGCCAGGAGCGACCGGCCTTGGCGAGCGGCGGTATCCGCATCGGCGACCTGCTGATCGACGGCAACACCCGCGAGGTCGAGCGCGCCGGCGAGCCGATCCCGATGACGGCGCGCGAGTTCGACCTCGTGTACTACCTCGCGCAGCATCCCGGTCAGGTGTTCAACCGCGACCAGCTCATCGACGCGGTGTGGGACTACCACGCGGTCAGCGACCCCGGGACCGTCACCGTCCATATCCGTCGCATCCGCGCGAAGCTCGAACCTGACCCGTCGCGGCCGCGTTACCTCAAGACCGTCTGGGGTGTGGGATACAAGCTTGAGCCGTAGCCAGTCGCTCGCGTCACCTCGACCGCTGTTCGACCGGCGGTTGCTCGTCGCCGCGCTCGTACCGGCGCTGCTGATCCTCGTCGCTGCCGCGCTCGCCGGCATCGGCGTCGGGGTGCTGCTGATCCCGATGAACACGCGCGAGGTGATCGCGCTGTTCGCCGTCCTGGCGTTGAGCCTCATCGCGTCGACGCTCGCCGGGCTGTTGGTCCTCGGCATGGTCGACCGCGCTGCCAACCTGACGATCGCGACCCGCACCTTCGCGGGCGTCGCGATCGGCGCGCTGGTCGCGCTGGCGAACGTGCTGATCGTCGCGTCGCTGATGTTCGTCAACACCGGACACGACCTTGGCCTGACTGCGGCGCTCGTCGTCTCGGGCTCCGGGATCACTATGCTGTTTGCCCTCCGCCTCGCCCGCGCCACGGCGCGCGAGGTCGACCCGCTGCGCAGCGCCCTCCACCAGCTCGCTGATGGTTCGTTCGACGACATCGACCTGCCCGAGGGCCACACCGCCGAGTTCGCGGTACTCGCCACGGATATCGCCCGCCTGCGTGACCAGCTCCAGCAGGTGGAATCGGAGCGTGAGCGCCTCGACGCTGAGCGGCGCGAACTCACGGCCTCCATCTCACACGACCTGCGCACGCCACTCGGCAGCATTCGCGCGATGGCCGAGGCGCTCGACGACGGCGTGGTCTCCGAGGCCGACGAGCAGAGCGACTACTACCGGCAGATCCGGCGTGAGACCGAGCGGCTGGCGCGCATGATCGACGAGTTGTTCGAGCTCGCGCAGATCGATGCCGGTGCCCTGCGCCTCCAGCTCGCCGCCCTCCCGCTCCAGGACGTGGCCGCCGAGGTCGTCGAGGCGATGCGCCCCCTCGCTCGTGAGGCCGGCGTGGAGCTGTCCCTCAAGGTCGACGGCGACCCGGCGGTCGCCCAGCTCGACGGCGCGCGGATGGAACGGGCGATCGGCAACCTGCTACGGAACGCCCTCGAGCACACGCCGGCCGGGCAGGGCATCGAGGTGCGCGTCACCTCGGAGGCTGGCGCCGTGCACCTGTCGGTCCGGAACGACGGCCCGGCGATCGGCGCGAGCGAGCTAGAGCGGGTCTGGGAACGCTTCTACCGAGGCGAGCCGTCCCGCGCCCGCGACGCTCGAGGTGGCGCGGACGGCGCCGGCCTCGGCCTGGCGATCGTCAAGGGCATCGTCGAGACGCATGGCGGCTCGGTCGCGGCGGACTCCGCGCCGGGCACCGGTACCACGTTCGCGATTCGGATCCCTCGAGGCGACGCGTCCTCCTCCGCAAGCACCGTCACCGCCTAACTCGCCGCCACCCCTCGAGGTGCTCGCGTGAGCGACCGACGTCGCCGCTCGGGACCGTCGTGCAGTCGGCGAGGGCTGAGCCGTCGGTGGGGCCCCCGCGATCAGAGGATCTGGCTGAGGAAGAGCTTGGTCCGGTCCTCTTGCGGGTTCGTGAAGAAGTGCTCGGGGGTGCCTTCCTCGACGATCAGGCCCTCGTCGAAGAAGAGGAAACGGTCGGCGACCTCGCGAGCGAAGCCCATTTCGTGCGTAACGACGACCATCGTCATGCCTGACTGAGCCAGCTCGGTCATCACGTCGAGGACCTCTTTGATCATCTCCGGGTCGAGCGCCGAGGTTGGCTCGTCGAAGAGCATGATCTTCGGCTGCATCGCGAGCGCGCGCGCAATCGCCACCCGCTGCTGCTGACCACCCGAGAGCTGCGTCGGGAACTTGTCCGCTTGTTCCGGGATTCCCACCCGCTCCAGCAGACTCATCGCTAGTTCCTCGGACTCCCGCCGAGGCATATGGCGAACCTTCTGGGGCGCCAGCGTGATGTTTCGCAGCACGCTGAGGTGCGGAAACAGATTGAACTGCTGGAACACCATCCCGACATCCGAGCGGATCTTCTCGAGGTTGCCGAGGTCATCGTTCAGTTCGATGCCGTCCACGATGATCCGGCCGGCGTCATGTGGCTCGAGGCGATTGATCGTGCGGATGAAGGTCGACTTGCCCGAACCCGAAGGCCCAAGCACGACAACCACTTCACGCTCGCGAATCTCGGTCGTAATCCCCTTGAGCGCCTGGAAGTCGTCGAACCACTTCTCGACGCCCTCGCAGTAGATGATCGGCTCCCCCAGCGAGTGCGAGGTTGCGGGGACGGTCACATCTGCAGATTCGGTCATGCGGTCATCCTATCGCTCGCCGATGCCGAGTCGGGTCTCCAGTCGAGCGCTGAGCCGCGACATCGCGAACGCGATCGACCAGAACATCAGCGCGACAAAGACCAGCACCTCTGCTTGTGTCCCGATGAAGTCGAGCTGCGCATAGGCGGCTTCGCCAGCGCCGAGCAGGTCGACAAGGCCCAGCCCGAAGACGAGCGTGGTGTCCTTCCACAGGCTGATGAACTGGCCCACGAGGGCCGGAATCACGTTGCGGAGCGCCTGCGGGAGAACGATCAACGTCATCGTCTGGAACGAGTTCAGGCCGACGGCCTGAGCGGCCTCGGACTGGCCACGCGGGAGTCCCTGTAGGCCGCCTCGGACGATCTCCGCGACATAGGCGCCCGTGAACCCGGCGAGGACGAGCATCGCCCGCACGACGATGTCGAGCTGGTCGAGCGCGAGGATCGGCGGCATGAAGTCGAGGAGTACGAAGCGCGCCAGGAACAGCCACGCGATCAGCGGCCCGGCTCGCACGAGCTCGATGTAGAGCGTCGCCGGGATTCTGATGACCGGCAGCGAACTGGTCCGCCCGAGGGCCATCAGCACACCGACCGGGAAGCCGAGCGCAATCCCGACCGTTGCGAGCATGACGTTGAGGAAGATCCCGCCCCAGAGCGTCGTTCGAACCCCGTCCGCGACAAGCAGCAGTAGGACGGTCAGCGGTAGGAGCAGCAGCCAGCCAGCGATCAGAGCCCGTCCGACCTTCGGCTCCAGAGATGAGCCTTCCGGCATCACTCGCATCGCGACATAACCTGAGGCGCCGATCAGCACTGCGAGCGCCATCAGCAGCGCATTCTGTCCCTCGAAGAGCACGGTGAACGAGAAGACGAGCACAACGGCGAGTACGGCGTAGCCGAGCCGGTCGATTCGCGACCAGTGCCCGTACGAGAGACCGATCAGCGCGCCGAGTGTCCAGATCGGTGGCCACAGACGCCACTCTTCCGCCTGAGGGAAGCGGCCCACCGCGAGCAGTCGACGATTCGTCTGGATGACATCCCACTCCGCGCTGGTGAGCACGAAGCTGAGGAGCTGGAACACGAGGAAGACGAGCAGCGCGCTCACGCCGACCGTCAGCACCGTGTTGCCGACACCGTTGAACAGGTTCTGATGCGCCCAGCGGCGCGCGTACGCAACAGTGCGTGGCGCCGGCGGACGGGTCGCGGTGTGAGCAGCCATCAGATGCGCGCCAACTGCACGCGGCGGTTGAACCAGTTCATGATCGCCGAGATCACGAGGTTGAGCGCCATGTAGGTGAGGATGATGACGGTGAACAACGGGACGGCGTGGCCGGCGTTGTTCACGATCGTTTGGCTCAGCGAGAAGAACTCCGAGTATCCGATCGCGACTGCGAGGCTGGAGTTCTTGGTGAGGTTCAGGTACTGGTTCGTCACCGCCGGGATCATCGTGCGAAGCGCCTGCGGCAGGATCACGAGGGTCATCCGCTGGTAGGACGTCAGTCCGAGGGCGGCCGCCGCTTCACCCTGTCCTCGAGGCAGCGCCTGAATGCTCCCTCGCACGATCTCGGTAATGAACGAACCGGTGTAGACGACGAGCGCCACCAGCAGCGCCGCGAACTCCGGCGTGATCGTGATTCCCCCGTCGTAGCTCTGTGTGTTCCCGATCGTCACGAGCTCCGGGACGTCGATCCCGAACGGGAGGCCAGTCGCCAGGTACCCCACCGCACTGATCAGGAGGAACACGCCAGCGGCGACGGCGTTTGGGTGTCTGGTTCGCCCGGTCTCAGACTCTTCGATCAGTCGTCGCCGTCGGATCCACCAGGCGGTGACCGCGGCGACCGCAGCGATCGCAAGCCAGATCAGCAGCAGGGTGCCTGCGCCCCGCTCCTGCGGCCATGGCAGCGCGAGCCCTCGGTTCGAGATGAAGATCGTGTCGAGGAGATCGACGCCCCGAGAGATACGAGGCAACTCCAGGAACACCACCGTGTACCAGAAGACGATCTGTACCAGCAGCGGCGTGTTGCGGATCGTCTCGACATATACCGTCGCGATCTTCGCGACGAGCCAGTTCCCGGACAGGCGAGCGACGCCCATCACCACTCCCAGCAACGTTGCCAGGAGAATCCCCACCACCGCGAGCCGAACGGTGTTGAACACACCGGTCGCATATGCCATCCAGCGTGAGTCGTCGCTCGAGAAGTCCGTGAGCCATTGATTGGAGATTGCGAAGCCGGTTCGCTGCTCCATGAAGTCGAGCGACAGATCGAGGGTGAGCGCCCGGCTGACAAACCAGGCGAGGAGTAGCAGCAGCCCCGCGGTGGCGATCGCCTGATAGACGAATCGACGGCCGCGCTGGCTACGCCAGAACGTCGGACGCGGCCCGGGTGGGGCCAGCGAGGTCATGCCCGGCTAGTGGAGGTGGGTCAGGACGCCGATCCGGGGCGGCAGATGCCACCCCGGATCGGGTACGAACCGGTGCTAGCGAACCGGCGGTGCGTACAGCAGTCCGCCGTTGGTCCAGAGCTCGTTGAGCGATCCCGCACGCGGGATGCCGACCTGCTCAACGGTCCGCTCGTAGATCTCACCGTAGTTCCCGAGCTCGCCGATCACGTCCTGCATGAACGTGTTGCTATCGAGCCCCAGGAAGTCGCCGATCGTAGATTCGACGCCCAGGAGACGCGCCGTTTCCGCGCTGCTGGGGTTCGCCGCCTCAGCAGAGACGTTGCTCGCGGTCACGCCGAGCTCCTCAGCGGCGATCGTGCCGAGGGCGACCCAGTTCACGATGTCGAACCACTCGCTGTCGTTGTCGCGGGTGACCGGGGCCAACGGCTCCTTGGACATGGTCTCCGCGAGGATCTTCAACGCCTCTGGTCCGCCACCCTCGTCCGGGTAGGCGGAACGCTGACCGGCCAGGTTGCCCTTGTCACCGGTCCAACCGTCGCAGCGGTCGCTGAGGAAGTTCTCGAGGCTGCCGGCGTCGTCGGCAACGGCCAGCGGCGTGTACGAGATGTTGAGCGCCTCGAACGCGTCGTTCAGGTTCTGCTCGGTGGTCGTCCCGGTCGTGACACAGATGGTCGCCCCGTCCATGTCGGACAGTGAGTCGAAGCCGGAGTCGACCTTCACCATCATGCCCTGGCCGTCGTAGAACAGGGTCACGCCGAAGTCGCCGTTAAGGTCCGCGTCGCGCGACAGCGTGTGCGTCGTCGTGCGAATCAGTACGTCGATCTCGCCGGAGGCGAGCAGTTCGAATCGGTTGTCGGCGGTCGCCAACACGTACTCGACTGCGTCCGCGTCGCCAAGCACAGCGATCGCAACGGCCTTGCAGAACTCGACGTCAATGCCGCTGTAGGAACCGTCATCCTCGAGGTTGCCGAAGCCCGGCTGGCTGTCCTTGACGCCGCACTTCAGTTCGCCGCGATCGACGACCGTCTGCAGCGTATTGCCGCCACCTCCGTCGCCGTCTCCGTCATCGTCGTCCCCGTTACACGCGATCGCGATCAGTCCGATCGCCGCGATCGCCAACACTGCCCATCGGAGCAGATGCTTCGAACTCATTCATGCCTCCTGGTGGCTCTCGGACGGCCAGGTGAGTCCGGATCGTCCCTCTGTCAGCCGGCGATCACGGGTCCGCTCCGCGATGCCCATCCTCGGTCGGTGCGCGCAACCGGCGCGAGCCACCAAAGACGCCTAGCCAATCGCGAACTATACACACGAACGGTGTCGATCGCTCGCCTCGTTAACGAATTGTCAAACTCGAGACGACGGCCCTCGGTCAGCAAAGGGCGAAGATGGAGGCCACGGCGGGAATCGAACCCGCGATAAGGGTTTTGCAGACCCCTGCCTTACCACTTGGCTACGTGGCCCCGAGGGCGATCCGGCTGACGATTGTGCCGCGTCCCCGTCGCGGGCGCGAGCATGGTGGCCGGTTCACCCTTCGAGGAAACGTCGATCGCCGCGGGCGCCACTCGTCGGATCGGCAAGGCCACCCAACGAGGGCAATGGCAGGAAGGGCCAGCGATGTACTTTGCGCTTCTGATTCACAGCGACGAGGACCTGATGGGCGCCGCGCCACCGGAGGACCTGGCGGCAATCGGGCCGGCGGTTGATGCGTTCGATCACGCACTCAGCGAGGCCGGATCCAACGTCGGCAGCGTGCGGCTCGGAAACACCGCCGCGACGACGGTGATACGCGTCCGGGGCGGCCGCGTGATGACGACCGATGGCCCGTTCGCCGAGACGAAGGAGCAGCTCGGCGGGCTCTACCTCCTCGACGTCGCTGATCGTGCTGCCGCGCTTGCGCTGGCGGCAGAGCTGCCGATGGCTGCGTTCGGTGCCGTCGAGGTGCGCGAGCTGGCCGGCCTCGATCTCCGGCGCACTGTATCTCCCGAGGCCTGACCGCTCGCACACCGAGTCTCAGCCGACGGGATCGTGGCCGGCGAGGGTTAGGCGAGCGCGGCGGGCGGCGGCGTGACGGTTCGAGTGTCCTCGGATGGTTCGAGCGCGAAGCGCAGCGAGACGTAGAGCAGGTAGCCGAGGGTCAAGTAGAGGATCGCGCTCGCCCAGCCGGCGCCGCTCGGTTCCTGAGAGACGAACACGAGCGTCCAGAAGGCAGGCACGATGATCGCGGCCGCGCCGAGGAGGGTCCGGGCGAAGCGGCCAGCCCGCGGCCTGCTCATTCGCCACGCGTAGGCGAAATGCCCGAGGAAGAAGATCACGAACGGACCCATCCCGAGGAACGGCACGTACGCGAGCAGGCGGTGCCACCAGCGCTTCGCCCGCGACGCCGCCGTTGAACGGCGCGCGTGGAAGGCGTATCCGGCCGCGGCACCGAACCCGGTGACGACCAGCAGGATGAAGACAGTGCCGGGGACGCTGAAGACCTGCTCCTCCGAGATCAGACGCATCCAGACGCGGCCAATCACCGCCCAGAGCAGCCCGAGCTGCGCGCCGATCAGGACGGCGCGACGCCGGCCACCTGGTCCGGATCCGGTAGCACGCGCCAGTCGCTGAATAACGTCGGATTGAATCGCGGCGAGACGGATCAGCATCACATCCTCCGATCATGGCCAGGATGCGAAGCAGTTTAGGAAGATATCTTCCTATAAGTCAATCATCGACTCCGTGCGCCGCTGTCGACGAGCATCGCGCACACGGATCGCGGCCCGCCAGCTCAACGTCAGGGCGGTGATCGGTCCGATCACAGTCGGCCACAGAAGCAGGCCGAGCAGCGCACTTCCGAGGATGACGAAGGTGGCGCCCAACCGGACCCGGCTACCGATCAGACGCCCGCCGGTACCGATCAGCAGCGCGCCGACCAGGAGCAGCGCGCCCCACCAGACGAGGCTGGCTGTCGGAGTGCCCGAGTCATCGGATGGCGCGGTGACAATCACGAGCACGCCGATCAGCCCGGTCAGGATCGCCGCCGCGGTCGTGAAGCCGGGCAGCCCTCGCCGCCCGAACCAGCGGGCGGCTCCCTCGAGGCGTGCGAGCAGGCCGAGGATCGAGGCGACTACCCAGCCGGGCAAGCGGGCCAGACGCGAGCGCTCCAGCCGCCAGGCGAGGTCGGCCGGGATGCCGAGCAGGCCACGCGTCACGATCTCGGCGTCCACGGTCCGGTGGATGGGCGAGTCGTGTGCGTGCTCCCAGAGGTCCGAGGCGATCTCGTCACGGCGGTCGCGCCGAACCTCGGGGGGGAGCCCGAGCGTGTAGGAGCGCGCCCAGCCGGCGACCAGCGCGGTGCTCCAGCGAGCTGGGGTGGAATGACGTTGGGCGCTCATGCTGGCTGAAGCCCGGGGCCGTCGGGCTGCTGCTCCTGCTGGTTGGCGAGCGCGGTCTCAAGGGCCGAAGCACCGGCGGCCGTCACGGTGTAGAGGCGACGGCGCGGGCGGCCGGCCTCCTCGGCGATCGCGGGATCCTCCCAGCGGGAGGTCAGCAGACCCTGCTTGCGGAGCCGCTCGAGCGCCTTGTAGAGCGTGCCGTGCGAGGTGAGGAGGCGCGCCTGTTCGCGCTCGCGGATCTCCTGTGCGGCGCGATATCCATGGAACTCGGGTTCGCCGCGCGAACGCAAATCGACGCCAGCTCCGAGGATGCTGATTTCGATCGGGAGCAACGTGCCCGGCTTTCGTCTCATAGAGTCAGTATAGGAAGATATATTCCGTTTGGCAGTGAGTGAGCTGCCAGATTTGGGACGGGACACTGGTTGTAGGCTGCCAGTCGGTGAGGTCTCAGGAGGACCGGTTGGGACAACGTTCGAGGCCGTCGGGCGGCGGTCACGGTGCCGGGCTGGGCCGCAGGCCGGTCGTCTTCTTGCTCGTCGCCATCGCCACGCTGCTGCTAGCGGCATGCCGCGATGACGCGTCGGGAGGCGTCGGACAGACCGTCGAGGTCGGCGACGTCGACCTCACGCTCGTCGAGTTCGAAGTCCTCGAGGAGGGCAGCTACTCGCTGCTGTCGAACGCCAACGCGCGTGCGCGGGTGCTGGCCGTGAATGCCCGAGGCCGCTCGGGCCAGGTCTATCGCTTCGCTCCGTACGCCGCGTTCCGGTTGGATGACTCCAGCGGGATTGGCCGCGGCCCCCAGCTCTGTCCCGGCTGCGACGACCCGGTGGAGGCGGTCGATCTCGGCCAGGGCGCGCGGATCGATGGCTGGATCTACTTCAGGCTCGAGGAGGACGCCGATGCGGCAACGCTTCGCTACTCGGCGCCGCTGTCGCGGAATCGCGCTGAGTTCGAGCTCGACTGACCGTCGTCACGGCGGTGACGCGCTCCTACGGAGTTCTTATCGTTCGCCAACCCCCCGCACCCAAGACTGCGGTGGTGGGAAACCCGCTGATCGGCAACTCGCTCTTCGCGCTCGTGTTGGCGCTGCTGCACGCGCCGCCGATGGTTGCGCTGCTCTGGACGCAGCGGCTGCTGCGCCGCCGGCGTCGCGTGAGCGTCCGTCGCTAGCCGGTCATCGATCCTCGGTCGGTCGTCACCCTGATCCTCGCCGGCTCGTGTCCGTAGGGGCTGCTACGGGCGGTGGCCGCCGTTGCCGGGTCGATGATCAGTCATGATGGCGACCTCCGTCCCCACGCTTCCGGGTTCTGCTTCGCCCAGTGGTGGCGACCTGCGCCGCCCGCTCCAGCTCGCGGCCCTGGCGTTTGCGGTCTTCGTGGCCGGGGCTGCGATGACGATGACGATCGCCGGGCTCTTCAGCCCAGTGCTGCTCCTGCTGGCCGCGGCGATCAACCTGCCGGCGATGCTGCTGATCTGCGCCGCGACCGCGGCGGCGCTCGACCTCGGTGGGCGGCACGCCGAGGGCAGTCCGACTCGACGCGTGCGAATCGCGCGCCGGACGCTGCACCTCGCCGCGCTCTACTGGACGGCGGCGGGGCTCGCGTTCTTGCTCAGTCCGTTCCTGGCGCGCCTCTAGCCTGAGCTACTCTCCCTTCGAGGTGAGCGTGGACCGGGGTAGCTACATCGGCGCGGGAGTCGCGATCGGCGCTGGCGTCGGCGCCGCGCTGTTCGCCGCCACCGACTCACCGGCGTTCATCGGTGTGGGTGTCGCGATCGGCGTCGCGATTGGCGCGGCGCTCAGTCAGCAGAACGCCGACTCCGAGGACTAGCTGCCTCTTCACTCGGGCTGCTCAGTCTTCGCCTGCTCCAGGCAGTAGCGCGCGACGTCCGCGTGGGTGGCGAACCACACGCCCTCGTGCCCGCGGATGTACTCGATCAGCCGGTCGAGCATGCGGATCCGTGAGCGGTGGCCAACGACGTGCGGGTGCATCGTGAGCACGAACAGGCCGCCCTCCTCGTAGGCCCCGTCGAACTCCTCCCGGAACACCTCGAACACCGATGACGGTGGCGTATGCGGTCGCGCGGTGCCGAAGCGGTCCATGTTGAAGTATGGGAAGTCGTCGCGGATCCACTCGGGCGGCAGCTCGACGATGCCGGTCGGCTCGCCGTTCTCGAGCAACTCGTACGGGTCGTCGTCGGCCATCAGCGACGAGTCGTAGATCAGACCCAGCTCCCTGATCAGCGAGAGGGTGTTCGGGCTGAAGTCCCACGATGGGGTGCGGATCCCGACCGGTCGGGTGCCGGTGATCTCTTCGAGACGGTCGGCCGCTTGCTGCATCAGGCGCCGCTCGTCCGCGCGCTCGAGGACGCTGTTGCGCTCGTGGATCCAGCCATGGATGCCCACCTCGTGCCCCGCCTCGATCGCACGCCGCTGCTCATCCGGGTAGAGCGTCGCCATGACCGCTGGCACGAAGAAGGTCGCCGGGACCTCGTGTCGGCCCAGCAGTTCGATGATCCTCGGGACCGCGCGACGGGCGCCGTACTCGCCCTGCGACAGCACGCCCGGCGAGCGGCGGTCGTCACGGAGCGGGATCGACTCGTGGTCGCTGTCGAAGGACAACGCGACCGCGACGCGCGCTCCGTCGGACCAGCTCGCTGGCGTCAGCGAGCGCCCGGCGCGCACCGTCCCGACGATGGTGCGCCACGTGTCCTCCGGCCACTGCCACGGTTCGAGTTGGTTCGCTTCGGGCATCGTTGGAACTCCAGTCCGGGCGGAGGGTTGTGTTTGCGCCGAGGAACGATCACGCTGCGGGCGATGAGCATGCCAGCGTTCGGCCTGAATCGCTTCGACTTCTCGACGCCCACCAACTTCGCGGCGGACGTGGCGCGCGCCGAGGCGCTCGGGTGGGACGTCGCCTTCGTCCCCGACTCCCAGCTTCGCCGTCACGATACCTACGTCCTGCTCGCCTTCGCGGCCCAGGCGACGGAGCGGATCCGCCTCGGTCCGTTGCTGGCGAACCCGGTCACGAGGCACCCGACCGTCACCGCCGGGTCGATCGCGACCGTCGACGCCGTCTCGGAGGGTCGCGCGGTTCTCGGCCTGGGGATCGGCGACACCGCCGTCCGCCTCGCCGGGCTGAAGCCGGCGCCGGTCGCGACGCTCGAGGCGGCGACGGGGGCGATTCGCACGCTGCTCCGTGGCGAGGCCCTCGAGGTTGGCGCGGCGCAGTCGGCGCGACTCCCACATCCGCGTCCGGTGCCGGTCTGGGTGGCGGCGGCTGGACCTCGGATGCTCCGCGCGGCAGGGCGGGTGGCGGACGGCGTGTTCATCCGCGCGGGGCGGAACGAGACGGTGCTCCGCGCCGCGGTGGCGGCGATCCACGAGGGTGCCGCCGACGCCGGCCGCGACCCCGCCTCGGTGCGATTGGGCCTCGTGCTGCACACGGCTCTCGAGGATGACGCCGAGCGCGCGCTCGCGATCGGGAAGTCGATGGCGGCGGGCTTCTACGAGTACTCGCCTCATCTGTTCGAGACCGCGGGGTTGCCCTGGGACGGGCCTGACGTCCACGAGTTACAGCGGCAGGTGCACCCCGACTTCCATCACCACCCGGACCTCGTCGAGTCTGGCCGCGTGGTCGACTTCCTGCCGGAGGCTGCCGCCGACGCATTCTCGGCGCGTGGCACCGCCTCGGAGGTGGCGACTCAGCTCATCGAGGTGCTCTCGCTCGGCATCGAGTTCGAGATCGTCGTCCCGCACCCGGTGCCGAATCCGCCGCCGCCCGCCGAGACCTCGGGAGCGACGTACATGGAGCGGATCGCTCGCGAGGTGATCCCACTCGTGCGGGACGGGCTGGCGGAGCTGGCGTCGAGCGTGAACTAACCCCCGGCGTCTGATCCCGCGAGGTCGTTGACCTGCATCCCGTCACGCACGATGAGGACCGGTCGCTCCGAGCGGCGAACCACCTCCTCGGCGACCGAGCCCATGAGGGCGCGCGTCAGGCCCGAGCGTCCGTGTGTGCCCATGGCAACGAGGTCCGCGCCCACCTCGACGCCGAACGCGGCGATCGCGCCGGCGGTGTCGTCGTTGGAGAGCACATGGACCTCGGTGGTCAGGCCGTTGAGCGTCGCCTTGCCGAGCCGGAGCAACGCCTCCTCGCGCTCGACGCGCGCCCGCGTGAGCGCCTGGCCGTGGCTCTCGACGAGCTCTGGATGGGGCGGCTGAACGGGCGGTCCGGAGCCGCCGAACGAGGTCACTGGCTGGTTGCCCGGTCGACCGGGGCGCGTCGCCGCCTGGACCTCTGACATGTCGACGACCGAGACGAGGTGCACCTCAGCCGCCGTCTGCTGGAGGAGCGGGGCCAGCGTGCTCAGCACGGTTTCTGCTTGCTCACTGTCGTCGAGCGCGATCAGTACTCGCATCCGGGTGCCCCTTCGCTACCGCCGTAGCGTGCCGGATGGGCGTCGTAGCGGGACGTGGAGAAGGTCCGGTCCGGCCGGGGCTTTCGGCGGCCTCCAGGAGTCCGGCGAGCGACCGAGATCGAGGACGCCCGCGTCAGCGGGCGTTGGTTCGGACCGTTGAGATGGAGCGGAAGACGAGATTCGAACTCGCGACCCTCTCCTTGGCAAGGAGATGCTCTACCACTGAGCTACTTCCGCCCGGTTACACCGCCACGAGTATGGCATGTGTGGTGCCCAGGATGAGATTCGAACTCATACGCCCTTGCGAGCACTGCCCCCTCAAGACAGCGTGTCTGCCAATTCCACCACCTGGGCCCCGTGCCGCGAGACGCGCGAGGCTGCGTTGGCAGGAGTGGAGGGACTCGAACCCCCGACCGGCGGTTTTGGAGACCGCTGCTCTGCCAACTGAGCTACACTCCTTCAGCGAGCGCTCAGTGTAGCAACCA
>JANQNP010000110.1 GCA_028279505.1 Dehalococcoidia bacterium | reverse complement strand
GTCGAAATGAAGGGGTCGCGACGCGCCTCGCTCGTCGCGCTCCTTGCGCCCTTCGGGGCGGCGCGCCGCTCCCCCCGTTCATTTCGACGGGATCTGGTTGGAATCCTCGCCGAGTGTTCTCAGGGTGTCGTGAGTGCATGGAACCGCGGTGGGGTCGGCGTCCTGGGAACGGAGAGCGCGCCCGATCCAGGGGGCGCGCTCTGTCCATCAACAGTGCTGAGGACCGCTTGCCGGCGCGAAGCGTCCTGGGAGAGCCGAAGGCTCAGTACTCCTTGCGGTTGGGGGCGTCGGAGCCGTTGGTGCCGGCGACGGCGCGGTCTTTGGGGGCGGACTCGTAGGCGCCTCGGAAGTCGCGGAAGGGGCCGTCGCGCCATTCGAGGGCGGCTTTGAGGCCGTCTTCCTGGACTCGGCGGCCCCACTCCGAGGCGGCGGGGCGGAGGGCGCTGAGGGCCTGGATCTCTTCGCCGGAGGCGAGGCCCTCCTTGATGCCCATGCTTTCGTACTGCCGGTTCACGGCGCGCTTGGAGTACATGAGCATGTCGTTGTCGATGTGCGCCATGCGGCGGGCGAACTGTTCGGTGAACTCGTCGAGCTGGTCGCGCGGGACCGAGTAGTTGGCCCAGCCGAGGCGGGCCATCTCCTCGCCGGAGACGGAGTCGCCGACGTAGGCGAATTCGCGCGCCTTGGCCGGCGGGAGGTGCCAGGGTGCCCACATCATGTCCATGGTGGTCATGGCGCGGACGGGTGGGTACCCGATCTGGGCGTCGTCGGCGACGATGCGGAAGTCGCAGATGGTGGCGAGTTCCGTACCACCGGCGAGGCAGTGGCCGTGCACCTGGGCGACGACGGGCTTGGCTAGCTCCCAGATCGTGAAGTTGGTCATGACGACGTGGCGCGACCAAGACTGCGGGCCCGGATGCGTGGTGAGGGTCTCCGGGAGGTGGGAGCGCGGGTTGACCATGTCCTGTTGGCCGGCGGCGCGAGCGGGGGAGAGGTCGTAGCCGGCGCTGAAGGATCGGCCGGCGGCGCGGAGGACGATGACGCCGACGTTGGTGTCGTGCTCGGCTTCGCGCATGGCGTCCATGACTTCGCCTCGGAGGTTGTTGCTGAGGGCGTTCAACTTCTCGGGGCGGTTGAGGGTGATGAAGGCGAGGCGGTCGTTGGTTTCGTAGAGGATGTCTCGGTAGTCGGGCATGTGGTGCTCCTCGGATGTGGGCGCGCGGCGTGCGGTGGCGCGCCCTCGGTTAATACAGGATGCGGTGGGGGTGGGACGGCCTCGTGGCGGGCATTGCGCGCCGGCCTTCGCGCGGGCGGACGTGCGCGCGTGGCGAGCGGGAGGTGGGATGCGTGGTCGGCGTTAGCCGATGACGAGGGGGATGGTGGTTTCGCGGGGGGAGAGGCCGGAGTGGTGGGAGCGTTGTTGCATGAAGTGGTCGCCGTCGGAGCCGCCGGTGTAGCGCATGACGGAGTCGTCGAGGGCGAGTGAGGTGAAGTCGCCGACGCGGCGGCGGGTTTCCTCGGCGAGGGGGTGGGGGCCGAGGAGGCGGAGGTCTTCGAGCTGCTGGGTGGTGATGAGGGCGAAGCGGTCGCCGAAGCGGTCCTGGAATTCGTGGCTGAATGCCTGACGGGCGCCGTCCTGGAGGTGGTAGAAGCCGACGCGCATGTCGCCTGAGGGTGGGGTGCGGAGGAAGGCGTTGAGCGGGTCTTCGTGCTCGATGGGGTAGCGAGCGCCGGCGTCGAGGTGGCCGTGGTCGGCGGTGAGGACGATGCGGGTGTCGAGGTCGTCGAGCGAGCGGGCGAGGGTTCCGAGGGCGGCGTCGATGTCGGCGCGTGCGTCGCAGGCCTCGGTGGATTCGGCGCCGTGTTCGTGTGCGTGGTGGTCGAAGGCGGGGGTGTACCAGTAGGTGAAGGTGGGGCTCGAGGCGTCCCGGATGCGGGCGGCGATGGCCTCGGCGGCGTCGGCGTGGCTTCGGTAGGGGATGGTGGCGGCGCCGGCGCCGAACCAGGTTGAGTAGGTGGAGTCGATGATCGATTGGGGCTGGCAGACGGCGGCGGGGCGAGTGACCTCGGCGAGGATGGGGGATCCGTTGAGGGCGTCGGCGGCCTGGATGCCGCAGTCGATGAGCGGTGCGCCGTCGCGCACGCGGGTGAAGGGGAGGATGCAGGCGGTTTCGCGAAGCTGGGAGAGGTAGGTCCACCAGCCGACGGCGCCGTGCTGGGCGGGCCAGCTGGCGGTGGCGATGGAGGTGATGGCGGCGGCGGTGGTGGCGGGGAAGACGGACTGGATGCTGTCGACGAGGTGGGTGCGCAGCCACGAGTCGGGTGGGAGGTCCTCGAAGGCGTGGGTGCCGAGGCCGTCGACGAGGACGAAGACGAGGTGCTGGGGGGTGCCGATCTGGCCTCGGATGTGTTGAGCGTTGTCGGTGGGGTTGCGGTCCGGCGCGCCGGCGGTGGTCATGACGGCGTTGATGAGGTCGAGGAAGTTGGGCTCGGCGGGGTCGCGGCGGCGGAGGGTGCCGTCCTCGAAAGCGGCGAGCAGCGCGTCGAGATCGGCCATGGGCGTCCTGCCTCGGGTTGGCAGGCGCACCGTACCTGATTGGTGGTGAAGGGCACCACAACTACGAGTGTGATTTTGGGCGCGGTTGTGCCGGGGCGGTTCGCGTTGGGGGCATCGAGTTCGCTTGTCCCGACGGAGTGCCGGAGGGGACGGGCGCGAGCGCGCCCGGGATGGTCGCGGCTTGCCGCGACGTCTGTTTCTAGTGATCCCGCCCGCCCACCCCAAGCGATGTGGGACTGTATCTCCTCAGATCGGCCTACGGCCGAGAGCGCCACACCCCGCTCTTTCTGAACTGCGCTCTCGGCCGGTCCCTAGGTTCGGGTCAACTCAGACGTTTCGGCAGGTCGGAGAGGGATCCGAGGCAGGCGGCCTACTGCAGGTCCGCGAGCTGGGCTTCGAAGGTTGGGACGTCGGTGGTGGGGAGTTCGCAGACGAAGTCGTGGCAGAGGAAAGCGGCGGCGGTGGCGCCGGCGGGTGGGTTGCGGTCTTCGAAGAGGGGGAGTGGGGCGGCGCCCTCGGAAGGGGCGAGGGTGACGGTGGGGAGGAAGGTACTGGCGAAGGCACGTTCGTAGGGAGCGCGGGCCTCGGAAGGGCCGACGATGGCGATTTCGCGGTGGGGGGCGAGGATGAGTTCGATGGCCTGGAGCATGCTGCCGAAGCCGGTGGCGGCGCCGGCGATGCGGTCCTGGGCGGTGGCGATGACCTCGCGGGCGACGCGGTCCCATTCGGGTTCGCCGTAGTAGCGGGCGAGGGTGGCGGCGAGCAGGGCGGTGGCGCCGTTGCCGCTGGGGGTGGGGGCGTCGAAGAGGGGCTTCTGGCGGAGGACGAGTTGTTCGCCGTCCGCGGGGGTTTCGAAGAAGCCGCCGTCGCCGCCAGTCGCGCCACTGGGGTCGCCATCCTCGGATGGGGTGTCGCGGAAGCGGTCGAGGATGATCTCGAAGAGCTCGGCGGACCATTCGAGGTGGGCGAGGTCGCCGGTGGCCTTGTAGAGCTCGATGAGGCCGAGGGCGTAGTAGGCGTAGTCCTCGAGGAGGCCGTCGACGCGGGCGTCGCCGGCCTTGTAGGTGTGCATGAGGCGGCCGTCGCTCCACATGCGCTCGCGGACGAAGGCGGCGTTGCGCTGGGCGGCTTTGATGTAGGCGGGCTCGTCGAAGACGCGGCCGGCCTCGGCGATGGCGGCGAGCATGAGGCCGTTCCACGAGGTGAGGACCTTATCGTCGAGGCCCGGTGGGACGCGGCCGGCGCGCGCGTCGAAGAGGCGGGCGCGGATCTGGTCGATGCGCTCCTCGAGCGCGGGTTCGTCTAGATCGAAGTTGGCGGTCAGGTCCTCGATGGGTCGGGGTCGGCTGAGGACGCTGCGGCCGGTGAGCTCGGGGTGGTGCGGGTCGGTGAAGTTGCCCTCGGGCGTGACGTCGAAGACGGCGCAGGCGAAGGCGGCGTCCTCGGGGCCGAGGACGGCCTCGATCTGGTCGGCGGTCCAGACGAAGAACTTGCCTTCGATGCCCTCGGAGTCGGCGTCTTGCGCGGCGTACCAGCCGCCCTCGGGAGCGGTCATCTCGCGGGCGATGTAGGCGAGGGTGTCGCGGACGACGCGCTCGTAGAAGGGGTCGCCGGTGATCTGGAAGGCGTGGGTGTAGACGCGGATGAGCTGGGCGTTGTCGTAGAGCATCTTCTCGAAGTGAGGGACGAGCCACTTCGCGTCGACGGAGTAGCGGGCGAAGCCGCCGCCGAGGTGGTCGTACATGCCGCCGGCCCACATCTGGCGAAGCGTGTGCAGCACCATCTCCCGCGCGGAGGGGCTTCCGGTGTCGCCACCTCGACGCTGGTGGTGCATGAGCAGGAACTCGAGGTTGCTGGGGCTGGGGAACTTAGGTGCGCCGCCGAAGCCGCCCCAGGTGGCGTCGAAGTTGGATCGCAGGGTGTCGAGCGCGCGGGCCGGGAGGTCGGCCGCGACCTCGGCGGAGGCGGCGCCGCCGGAGGCGGCGGTGTGCTCGCGCATCCTCGATGTGACGCTGGCGGCGGAGGAGAGGACGTTGTCGCGGTCGGTGTCCCAAGCGTTCTTGATGCCCTCGAGGAGTCGGGGGAAGCCGGGCCGGCCGAAGCCGTCCGCGGGCGGGAAGTAGGTGCCGGCGTAGAAGGGTTCGAGGTCGGCTGTCATGAAGACGGTCATGGGCCAGCCGCCCTGGCCGGTCATGGCCTGGGTGAAGGTCATGTAGACGGAGTCGACGTCGGGGCGCTCTTCGCGGTCGACCTTGACGTTGATGAAGTCGCGGTTCATCTGGGCGGCGATGTCGTCGTTCTCGAAGGATTCGTGCGCCATGACGTGGCACCAGTGGCATGCGGAGTAGCCGACGCTGAGGAGGATCGGCTTGTCCTCCGCGCGGGCGCGGTCGAAGGCTTCGTCGCCCCAGGGGTACCAGTCGACGGGGTTGTCGGCGTGCTGGAGGAGGTACGGGGAGGTTTCGGTGGCGAGGCGGTTGCGCCCGGCCTCGGGCGGTGGAGTGGCCTCGGAGGGTGGGGCGTCAGTGGGTGGTGGGGCCTCGGAGGGTGGGGTGTCCTCGGGAGTGGGGGGCATCGGTGTGGCCGATCGGGTGTGGGGGTTCGCCTTGGATCGAAGGTATCACCGACGCGGCCGGCCGCCGGTGCGGATGGTCGAGGTCGGCGGCCGACTCTCGCGCTGCGGGCTGTCTTCAGGTGACGCTTCGTCGTCGGGGGCGCTTGCCCCCGACACCCCCGCGGGGGGACGACCTGCACCTCTCGATCGGCCTACGGCCGAGGGTCCCCCAGACCCCCTCCGAAGCCGAGGTCGTTCTACTGCTCGTCGTCTTCGGTGGCGGCGGTCGAGTGGCTTCGGTGGGTTGACGCGATGGTGCACCGAGGGTCGATCGGCTCACCGGGGCGTGCGCCCCGGAGGTGTGGCCCCGGTGGCAGTCGAGACTTCCGCGGGAAGGCAGGTGCGCCTGCCTAGCCGGGGCTAGCGGGTCGACGCTTGCCAGTCCGACGTGCGCGCCGCAGCGCGGCGATTCGTAGTTCGGCAGGGCTCGGTGGCTCGTCTACGCGGAATCCCGGTCCGTGGACGACTGCGCGGTATGTGCGCCCGGGCTCATCGTCTGCGAATGGGGTTCTCGGCACCACGGTGAAACGCCCGCCGCGGCGGAGCACGATGTCCTCGGTTGGCTCTGATTGGGCGTTTGGGTCGACGACGATTCGAGCCTCCGTCAGGTCGATGGTCAGCCAGCCGGTCGCACCACGCTCCGGAAGCAGCGTGTCTAAGTCGAGCTCCTCGACTGAGGCAGTCGTTCGCGCGCGATTGCCCAGCCGCAGGACGAACTCGAAATGGGAGGGGAGGCGCAACGTTAGGTCTCGCGGCGGATGTGCCGGTGTCAGCGTGCTGAGCGTTCCCCAGAGGTGGTCGTACGGCTCGCGGATGATGTCCCGAGCGATAGTGAGTCCGTCGTCCACGAAGCCGTTTAGCTCTAGGCGCCCAGATCGAGCGGCCTCACTGGAGATCCTGCGAGCCAAGCGCAGGCAGAATTCGTCCCATCGACTGATCTCTCGGGGCACCGACTCTTCCTCGACTCGTCGCCGCGCGCTTCTCAACTAGACGCTGGCCGTTCGTAAGAATCGGGTCAGGCGGCTTCGAACGAGAGTGGTTCTCCGGTTTCGATGAGGGTCTTCATGCTGCTGAGGAGGGGGTGCCAGCCGGGGCCGACCTCGGGGGAGACGACGGAGCCTTCAGGGAAGCGGTCGTGGACCATGGTGACCTTGGTGGTCTCGCCCATGGGTTCGAGTTCCCAGGTGACGCGGGATGGGGGTTCCTCGGCGGCCTGGGGGTTGTAGAGGACGTGCCAGGTGTAGGAGAGGCGGTGGGGGCGATCGACCTCGAGGACTTCGCCTTCGACGGCGGGGGTGCCGTCCGGGTTGCGGTAGATGACTTCGGCGCCGGGCTCCCAGGTGGATTCGATGGCGGTTTCGTGGAAGTAGCGGCGGGTGAGGGCGCCGTCGGTGATGGCGGCCCAGACCTGTTCCGGGGTGGCGCGGATGAAGATCTGGTAGAGGTGGCGGTCCTCGGACGTGCCGTCGGTCATGTTGGTCTCCAAGTCTTGCTTCAGCGCGCTGAGGGCGCTGACCCATGGTTCGGCGTATTTGGCGATCCAGCGGTCGTGGACTTCGCGGATGGGGACGGGGTTGAGGTAGTGGAGCTTTTCTCGGCCTGAACGACGGGTGACGATGAGGTTGGCGGTTTCGAGCACCTTGAGGTGTTTCGCGGCGCCGAAACGGGTCATGTCGAGGCGGTCTGCGAGGGCGCCGAGGGGTTGGCCGTCTTGTTCGAAGAGAGTGTCGAGGAGGAGGCGGCGCGGCGGGGCGGCGAGGGCTTTGAAGATCGGTTCCACGTGGTGGTTAATAGGTGACCGAAAGGTCACTTGTCAACTTCGCTGGGCGAGAGAGTGAGGACGCGGGCTGCGCCCGCGCCGCGTTCCTCGGAGGGCCCACCCACCCGCCCTGTTGAGAAATGAAAGGCTCGCGACTCGCCTGCCTCGTCAGTCGCGCTTCGCACTCCCTCCTCGGCTCCCTGCGGGAGCGGCGTGCCGCTCGCCTGTTCATTTCTCCCGGATCTCAGCGAGTCACTCTCAAGCGGCTTAGGAATTCCCATCGGTTAGGCGAGCTGGGTTCCCGGCTCGGCGGAAGAAACGCGCCCCGGCGTACCGAATGGCGGAGTGGGGGTCGCTGGGGGGGAGCTTCTAGGGGCGGCTAGCGGTCGTTGGCGAGGCGGGCCTGGGTGCCGCGGGCGTAGGGGCCGCGGTGGTCGTGGTGGGTGACTTCGACGAGGCCGACGCCGTTGGCGTGGGTGGAGCGGTCGGCGACGAGGGCGAGCCATTCGCCTTCGGGTGGGCGGAGGAGGGAGACGGAGATGTCGGTGTTGATGTAGCTGGCGCTGCGGCGCTGGTCGGGGTCGTGCCAGTCGGCGGCGTAGTTGGCGAGGGCGTTGCCGAAGTCGGAGACGGCGGCGAGGCGTTGGAAGGGGGTGGGTTGTTCGCCCTCGACGACGGGGAAGGGCGGGCGGACCCAGACGAGGGAGCCGGGTGGTTGGGCCTCGAAGGGGGTGCCGGCGAGCTGGCTGGGGGCGCCGTCTGTTGAGACGCCGCTGGGCCAGCGGGTTTCGACGAGGGTGTGGTAGCCGCCGTGACGGTTGGGCGGGAGCGGGGCGCCGCGGCTGAGGCCGAGGAAGGTTTCGAGGCCGTCGGGGCCGGGGGGTGGTGGGGTCTGCTTCGTTGTCGGGCCGTCGGTGCGGCGGAGGAAGAGGACCTGGCCGCGGGTGACCTCGAGGGTGTCGGAGCCAGTGCCGGCGAGGACGGAGACGCGGGCGACGACGACGCGACGGCCCTGGCGGATCAGTTCGACGTCGGTGCGGAGCGGGGCGCGGGGGACGGCGCGGAAGAGGTCGACGGTGAGGCGGGAGGGGAGGAGCGCCGGGTCGGGTGCGGGTGCCTCGGGGGGGCCGAACTCCTCGGAGGGTGGGAGGGCGCGTTCGGCGGCGCGGGCCACCATTGCAGCGACGGGGCCGCCGTGGAGGACGTCGGGGCCCCAGGCGCTGGCGGCCTTAGGGGTGGGCATGAGGGCGTCGCCGTGGGGGATGAAGGCGGCGTCGGCGGTGGCGGCGCGGGCTTCGACCTCGGAGGGTGGATCCGGGTCGGTGGTGGCGCCCGTCGTGCGCGTCTCCTCGGTGGTCGCGCTCCGCGCGGGGGCGGAGGCGGTCGAGGGGTCCTCGGTCATGGCGAGCGGGTGCGGTGGGTGGTCAGTCGGCGCGGGTGTCGGTGGTTGGGGTGGCGCCGGTAGTAGCGACGGGCGTCCAGCGGGTCATTTCGTCGAGGCGGTCGGCGGGGTTCTCGTCGGGCTTCTTGCTTGGGACGAGGAGGCGGAGCTTGTGGCGCGCCATGGTGGCGGCGGGCGCCAGGGCGGCGGCCATGGGGACCCAGATGTGCATCGGACAGCCCATGCGTGCTCCTCGATCTGCTCGACTGCGAGAGCGTAGCAACGGCGGTGAGTGCCGGCTAGATGGCGTCATCACGCGCCGGATCGCGCCGGTGTCCGGTGTGGGCGCTAGTCGAGCGCCGCGATCACGACTGTGCCTCCGAGCGGATGAGGCTGGGTCAGCACCGCTCTGATCTCGGCGTTCTCGGGGACCTCGAAGGCGACCCATCCGCGCACCTTCTGACCTGCGCCCAGGTCGCCGGAGGAGAGAGAGGGAGCGAGCGCGCTGTCTGTGAATCCCGGGAAGTAGATGTAGCCGGCGGCGTCTTGCAGCGCGAAGTAAAGCGGGTTGAAGGGGTCGAGTTGGGATGTTCCCTCCTGCGTGACGTCGATGGCGATCAGCCGGTTGCCCTCGCCGATACCGAGGAAGCCGATCGGCGCAGGATCGCGCACCTCGTTGATCGTGTACCGGCTCCCTCCGTTCTGGGAGGTTTCGCTGAGATTCGGTGAGCCCGTCGGCGGGGTGAACTCGCGTGAGGACCGGACAGCGAGCGCCGTACTGGCAGTGACGTTGGCGATCTCCTGCTGGCGCCCGAGCGGGCTTCCCTGGGCGAGGATGCTCTCGATGACTGCGGTCGTGGGCACTTCGAAAGCTACCCAGCCTCGAACCATCTGACCCTCGGTGAGATCGCCTGAGGCGAGCGAGGGCTCGAGAGCGACGTCAACAAACCCCGAGGTGTAGACGAACGCGTCGCGATCTTGGACCGCGAAGTACAGCGGGTTGAAGGGGTCCTCGGCCGCCGTTGCGATCTGCGTGACGTCGATGGCGACCAGCCGGTTGCCGGGATCGGGTTCGAAGATTCCGGCCGGCGCTGGGTCGCGCAGCTCGTTGACGACATAGATGCTTCCCGCGAACTCGACCTCGATCCCGATCTGCGGGGAGACGGCAGTTGGCGCGGGAGTCGCTGTGGGACTCGCTGTCATCACGGTGGAGGGCGTTGTTGTCGGCGTCGCGGGGGCCTCGGTCGGGGTGCGGTTTGTGGCAGGTGAGGAGGACGCGGTGGTGACAGCGGTCGAGTCGTCCCCATTCGATGAGCTGCAGCCAGTGAGAAACACCACGACTACCGCGGCAAGAACGGTCGCGATGCGGCGCATAGTCTCTTCGATCCCATTAGGCAGAGGCGAGTGTGTCGGTAGCGTTCTGTAAGGTACCGTCCGGCGGTTTCAGGCGCGATCGGGTTGGTAGTCCGGGCGGTCGAGGGCGTACTCGACGTCGTCGCCGGGCCAGAGTTCGATCTGGTTGTGGTGGGCGGTGCCGCTGGCGATCTGGGCCTCGGTGGGGCGGAAGCGGCGGCGGAGGGTCATGCCGAGCTTCTCCATGACGCGGCGGGAGGCGGCGTTGTCCTCGTAGGTGGTGGCGAAGATCTGGGTGACCTCGGGATCGGCGAAGCCGGCAGCGATGAGGGCGCGAGCGGCCTCGGTGGCGTAGCCGTGGCCCCAGGCGGCGCGACTGAAGCGGTAGCCGAGTTCGAGCGTGCGCGGGTCGTCGCGGGTGGCGCGGAGGCTGACCCAGCCGAGGAAGTCGCTGCCGGGGCTGGCGGCACCGGCGGTGCGGGTGGTGACGGCGTGGAAGCCGCGGGCGGGGTGGCGCGGGTCGCGCTCGAGGAAGGTAGGGAGGAGTTGGGCCTCGAAGGTGTCGCGCGCGACGGGGGTGCCGCCGTTGATGTGGCGCATGACCTCAGGGTCGTTGTCGAGGGCGTGGAGGTGCGGGGCGTCGGCTTCGGTGACGGGGCGGAGGAGGAGGCGCGGGGTCTCGATGGTCATCGGTGGGCTGCCGTCTGTCGCCTCTCGCCTCTCGCCGCTCGCCTGGTGCTGGTCGCCGGTCACCGTTCAGTGTACGGGGTGCGATGCGGCGGGTTGCGGGCTTCTATTGTCGGGTGTGCTCGCGTCAGATGAGGTGGGTTGATGACTGGCGTTCGGGTGAGTCGGGTGATCGCGGCGCCTCGGGAGCGGGTCTTTCGCGCGTTCACGGTGGCCGAGGAGGTGGTGCGGTGGTGGGGGCCGCCGGAGGTGAACACGCTGGAGGCGGAGATCGATCTGCGGCCGGGCGGGGTGTGCCGCTGGCTGATGGAGGCGCCGGAGGGGCCGCCGATGACGCTGCACGGGCGGGTGCTTGAGGTGGATCCGCCCTCGTTGCTGGTGATGACGAACCGGTGGGAGCACGAGTCGGCGGAGACGCGGGTGACGGTGCGGTTCGAGCTGATCCCGACGGGCACGCGGGTGGTGATCGAGCATGACGATCTGCCCTCGAAGGGTGCGGAGGCGTACGCGCCGGGGTGGGAGCTGGCGCTGGATAGCCTGGAGGCGGCGCTGGGCGTCGGGCGGGAGTGAGCGGGAGCTGGGCTCGGGGGGTGCCGAGCTATGACTCGGTGGCCGCGGCGAGTTGCTCGGCGTAGGCGAGGATGACGGTTTCCTCGGTGGTGCCGGGGGCGTCGCCGCGGCGGGCGGCGGCGGTGGAGAGGAGCTGGACGGCTCGGTTGTAGGGGGTGGGGATGCCGTGGAGCTGGCCGAGGAGGACGATTTCGCCGTTGAGGTAGTCGGATTCGATCGAGCGGCCTCGGGCGAGGCTTTGCCAGGCGGAGGTGCCCTGGCGGATGTGGCCGGGGATTTCGACTTCGCGCATGACGGCTTCGTGGCGGGTGCGCAGTTCGTCGACGGTGGCGGCGTCGATGCCGGCGGCGGCGAAGCAGGCGTCGGCTTCTTCGATCATGCGGGCGACGACGGGGCCGCGGCGGCTTTCGTTGCCGATGAGGGCGTCCATGGCGTTGTTGAGGTTGCTGCGGAGCTTGGCGTACTTGATGCGCATCGGCGTCGGGTCTGGGGTGGCGGACATGCCGCTGGCGCTGATGTCGGTGCAGATGGCCTCGATGGTGGGGTCGAGGCCCGTGGGGTAGCAGCCGGCGTCGAGCCAGCCGCTGACGGGGGTGCCGTGGAGGACGATTTCGCCGGGGGTGAGGAAGGAGGACGGCATCATGACGAGCATGGCGTAGACATGGGCGAAGCGGCGGGCGGCTTCGCGCTCGTTGTTGACGCCGTTCTGCGCACAGACGACCGGGACGTCGGGGCCGGCGGTGGCGCGCAGGTCCTCGAGGGCGGCGAGGGTGTCCTGGGATTTGGTGGTGAGGATGACGACGTCGTCGTCGCGCCAGGCGATTTCGCTGGGGTGGTCGACGGCGGGGACGGGGACGCTGAGCGTCTGTTCGGGCATGCGGACGGTGAGGCCCTCGGCGAGGATGCGGGCGAGGTGGGGGCCGCGGGCGATGAGGACGGTTTCCTGGCCGTGGTGGTGGAGGAGGGCGCCGATGCCGCCGCCGATGGCGCCGGCGCCGTAGATGATGTAGCGCATCGCGGCTCCGTTCTCGCGGTGGCGCGATGCGCCTCGGTGGGTGGCGGTCCTCGTGGGGTCGCTCGACAGGATGGCATGGGGAGAAGGGGTCGC
>JANQNP010000025.1 GCA_028279505.1 Dehalococcoidia bacterium | reverse complement strand
CCCAACCGTCCTCCCCGCGACCGGCGAGTTCGGCGTGATCAAGGTGCACCGCGACGACGCCGACGGTGGGCTGAACCTCCGCGACGCCGCCGCGGGTTCCGAGGTGCTCTCGGTCATCCCGCCCGCGGGCACCGGCATCCAACCCACCGGCGCCACCGTCGATGTCGACGGCACCTGGTGGTTCGAAGTGACCTACGAGGGCGTGACCGGCTGGGTCAACGCTCACTTCCTGACGCCCCTCCCCTCCTTCGACGACCTCAGCTGCGGCGATCCCGCCGCCGACTACGCGCTCGCCCCCGTCCCCGCGGTCCCGGCTCCCGAGGACCCCGCCGCTGATCACGTCCTCGCCATCCACCACCAGGTCGGTCCCGACTGCGAGCGCACCGTCATCACCTTCGGCCGTGACTTCAGCTTCGACGCCGACTTCGATCTCCTGCTCGAGGCCGCCGAGGGCGTCCCGGCCGGCATTGCGCTCGCCTCGGAACTCGGCGCCGTGCGTGTCGCACTCCCCGAGGCGGTCACCGCGGCCGCCTCGACCGCGTCCGACTCCTTCCGCCGCGACAACGGCGGCGCCGACTTCCTCTTCGTCCGACCCGCCGAGGACCGACGCTTCGGCATCCTCGGCATGTGGGACCGCAATCGAGGCGTGCGCTACTTCTTCCTCGAGAATCCCGGGCGCCTCGTCATCGACACGATCGACGCACCGACCGGAACCGGCCTCGCGCTAGGCGCCCTCGTCCCGGACGACCCCTTCGCGCTCACCGTCCTCCCGCGCCCGATCAACGTCGACGGCCCGACGCCCGAGCCACCCATCGAGGTAGTCGGCTACGGCCGCCCCTTCGAGGCGACGACCGTCGTCCGCCTACGCACCCCTCCCGCCGAGGGCAGCGCCCCCGGCAGCGGCGATCTCGTCACCGCCGACTGGTCTGGCAGCACCTTCGCCGATTCCTGCGGCTCCACGTACGCCGTGATGACCACCGACTACCTCGAGGCCTGGGGCGAGTTCTCCTTCGCGATCGAGGCGCTCGCCCCCGGCACCTACGAGCTCTTCGTCGGCGAAGACTCCGCCGAGGATGGTCGCGAGCTCGGCGTCTATCATGTCTTCACCGTCGGAGGCGCCACGGCCGCAAGCTGCTGACCGCCGACCTCCCCCCGCTCGCCCGAGCACCCGAGAGTGATCGTCATGTCCGCCGCGCTGCACCTCGGCCTCCGCATCGCCGTCGACGACGGCATCGAACTACGCCCGCTCCGCCTCGAGGACGCCGAGCCCCTCTACTTCCTCGTCGAGGCGAATCGCGAGCGGCTCGCCGAGTGGCTGCCCTGGGTCCCCTCGATCCAGTCCGCCGCCGATGAGGCAGCGTTCATCCGAGGCACGCACCAAGCCCTCGAGGCCGTCACCGGCCTCTCCTGCGCGATCGTCGTCGACCGCGCCGTGGCCGGCACCATCGGCGGCTCGATCGCCGAGGCCAATCGGTCCTCGGAGATCGGCTACTGGATCGCCGACGGCTACGAGGGCCGCGGCATCGTCACCCGCGCCGCGCGCGCCATGACCACCTTCCTCGTCACCGACCTCGAGCTGCACCGCATCGTCATCCGCGCCGCCACCGGCAACGCCCGCAGCCGCGCCATCCCCGAGCGCCTCGGCTTCACGCACGAGGGCACGCAACGCCACGCCGAGATCCTCAACGGCGACTTCTTCGACCTGGAGGTCTACTCCATGCTCGCCCCGGAGTGGCCCACCAACGGAGCCCACTAGCCGAAGTCGTTCGCTCGACGCCTCCCGCTAGCCGATCGGATAGCAGCAACTTCTCGCTCACTCCGGTGTGACTAGATAACTAGAAATCTAGTTGACATGACAAGGCGAGCGCGCCACGCTGAATGCATGGACACCGAAGACGTCGCCGCCGCGCTGGACGCGCTCGGACACGGCGCCCGCCTCGAGATCTTCCGCGCGCTCGTGCGCGCCGGCGATCCCGGCCTGTCCGTCGCCGAGGTCCAGCAGCGCCTCGGCGGCATGCCGCGCTCCACGCTCGCCCACCACCTGCAGAAGCTCGTGGCCGCGCGCCTCGTCACCCAGCAGAAGGTCGGGGCGAGCGTCGTCACCCGCGCGAATTTCGAGGTCATGCGCACCGTCGTCGGCTATCTCGCGGACGAGTGCTGCGTGGAGCAGGCCGTCTCTAGCGCCGCCCGAGGCAACGTCGCCTAGTCAGAACTCGCCCGTCGCGGCGAACCGATCGCAGGAGGACCCATGCGGTTCAGTCTCTTCATGCAGCCGGTGCACGTGCCTGGCGAGAATCCGACCGTCGCCTTCGAGCGCGACCTCGAGCTGATTGAGTGGTGGGACACCCTCGGCTACGACGAGGTCTTCATCGGCGAGCACCATAGCTCCGGCTGGGAGACGATCGCCTCACCGGCCGTCTTCATCGCCGCCGCCGCGGCCCGTACGAGGCGGATCCGCCTCGGCAGCGGCGTCGTCCCGCTCGGCCTGCATCACCCGCTCTACGTCGCCGACGAGTACATCCTGCTCGACCACCTCACCCGAGGGCGCGCGATCCTCGGTGTCGGCGCGGGCGGCGGCATCCCGAGCGACCCCTACGTCGTCGGTGTGCCCTCCGAGGATCTTCAACCACGTTTCGCCGCCGCCTTCGAGGCGATGACGCGTCTTCTCGGGAGCACTGAGCCACTCAGCCTCGAGACCGAGTGGTTCACCCTCCGCGAAGCGGTGCTCCAGGTGCGTCCGTACACGTCATCGGGACTCCCACTCGCCATCGTCACCGGCAAGAACCCCGACACCCTCGCCAAGATCGGACGCCACCAGGCGATCTGGCTCACCGCCCTCCCGCCAGCCCAGATCCCCGAGGCCTGGTCACTCGTCGAGGCGGGCGCCGCCGAGGCGGGCGTCCTCGCCGACCGCTCCCAGATCCGCCTCAACTCGATCATCCACCTCGCCGACACGCGCGAGCAGGCCTTCGAGGACGTGCGAGAGGCCGCCGGCCGCGAGCACTTCGACTTCGGCATCCCGATCCTCGGCCGCCCCGAGCCAGACGGCGTGGATCGTGAGGGCTGGATCGACGTGATGGCGCAGGCGCCGACAGTAGTGATCGGCACCCCCGACGACGCCATTGAGAAGATCACCGCGATCGAGGAAGCTAGTGGCGGCATCGGCGGGCTCATGGTCATGAGCAAGGAGTGGGCCTCCCGCGAGGCCACCCGTCACAGCTACGAGCTACTCGCCCGCCACGTCTTCCCCGCGTTCCAGGCCTCCCTCGAGGGCATCAAGGCCGCCGACGAGGTCGCCCGGAACATCAGCTAGCTAGCGATCCCAGCGCGAGCGCTTGCCCTCCATGTCGGAGTGCACGTCGATGAGGACGGTCGTCCCCTCGGCGTTGAGCTTCTGCGCCGTCTTCAGCGCCTCGGCCAGCTCACCCGGCGTCTTCGCCGTGATGCCGGTGGCGCCCATGCCCTCGGCGATCTTCGCGTAGTCGCCCTGCATGTGAGACACGCCGTACTTCTCGCGTGCGGTCGGGAAGCCGCCCGGGTAGGTGGCCATGCCGCCGTTGTTGAGCAGCACCGTCGTGATCGCCGCGCCGGAACGGGCGGCGGTTTCGATGTCGGTGCCCGACATCCCGAATGCGCCGTCGCCCATCAGGTTCAGGCAGAACCGGTCCGGGTGCGCCATCTTCGCGCCGATCATCAGCGGGATCCCAAACCCGAGGTGGGTCGTCTTCCCCCAGCCCACGTAACTGCGCGGCGTCGTCGCGTGGAAGAACGGAATGATCGAGTCGCGCGGCGCGCCCGCGTCGTGCGTCACGATGCTGTTCTCGAGATCGAGGTTCTCGTTGATCTCGTGGATCACCCGGTACGTGTTGAGCGGCTGGGCGTCCGAGGTCAGCTTCGGCATCCACTCCGCGAGCCAGTCGGCGCGGATCTTCGCGATCTCCTCGGCGACCGCGGTCGAGTCACGCGGCTCGCCGATCAGCGCCTTCACCTCGTCGATGAGCGCCTGCAGCGTCAGCTTCGTGTCCCCCACGAGGCCGATGTCGACCGCCTCGTCCTTGCCGATCTCGGCTGGGTTGTTCGTGTTCTGGATCAGGAACGGGTTCCCGCGGATCGCCTGCGCGTAGCCGGTCCGCGTCAGGCTCGACCCGAGCGCGAGGATCAGGTCGCAGCTCCCCAGCCACTCGTGCGCCGGACCCGTCGTCGCCCCGCTCCCCGCTCCGAGGGCGAGCGGGTGCCGCTCGTCGATCGCGGACTTGCCCTGCATCGTCGTGAACACCGGCGCCGCGACCAGCTCCGCCAGCTCGCGCAGCTCCTGCGTCGCCTGCGAGAACAGCACACCGCCGCCGGCCCAGAGCAGCGGCCGCTTCGCCTCAACGAGCTGCTTCGCCGCGTCCTTCACGTCGCCCGCCGACGGCACGTGCGTCGCCGGCCGCGGCGAGTGGTAACCCTCGAGGGCGTTCGGCGTCTCCGAGGCCAGCACGTCCGAGGTCAGCTCCACCACCATCGGCCCCGGCGCCCCGTTGCGCAGCCCCGCGAACGCGCGGCGCATCACGTTGGTCACCTGGTCCGGCCGGTAGATCGCCTCCACGTGCTTCACGAGGCCTCGGTAGTTGTCGCTCACGTTGTAGTTCGGCCGCACCGCCAGCCAGTGCAGCGGGTTCCCGCCCGGCAGCACCAGGATCGGGATGTTGTCCGCCGCCGCCTGGGCGATGCCACCGAGGGCGTTCTCCGCCCCGGCCTGCGACTGCACGGCGACCACGCCGAAGCGCTGCCGGTCGCTGACCCGACTGAAGCCGTCTGCCGCCATCACGGCGCCCCGCTCATGACGGAACGCGATCGGCCGGATCCCCTCCTTCGCCACCGCCTCGATCAGCGGGTTCGAGGGGAAGCACGAGATCCACTCGACGCCTTCGCTCTTGAGGATCTTCGCGACCAGCTCGTTGCCGTCCATCTGGGCTCCACTTCGGGTGTTCGGTGTGCGGTGTTCTGAGGGCGCTCGCGGCGGTCATTGTAGGGATCGATCGGCGCCCGCGAGGGGCGCGGCCGGACCTCTCGTCGCTGCTATCGTCGCCCCATGCCGAACCGCCACGAGCTGACCCAGGTCGCCTTCCTCCGCGGCATCAACGTCGTCGGTCGCCGCGTCACCAACGAGGAGCTCGCGTCGGTCTTCCGCGCCGTCGGCTACGCCGCCGCCGTCCCCTTCCAGGCCAGCGGCAACGTCCTGCTCTCGGGCCCGCCCGTCGAGGACCCGGCCACCGTCGAGCGCGCCCTCGAGGACGCGCTCGGCTACCCCGTCCCCACGATGATCCGCTCCGCCCCGCAAGTCGCGGCAATCGCAGAGGCGACGCCGTTCACCGAGGCCCAACTCGCCCCGACCGAGCGCCGCGTCCAGGTCATCTTCCTCGCCGAGCCGGCGGGCGCCGCCGACCTGTCGTTACACGAGACCGACGAGGACCGCCTGGTCAGCGACGGTTCCGAGGTCTACTGGCTACCCGCTCGAGGGATGAGCACCGCCGCGATCGATCTGGACGTCCTGCTCCGCGACCTCGGGACCAACACCATCCGCACCCAGGCCACGATCCAGCGGATCGCGAGGAAGCTTGCCGCCTCTTAGGCGTTGCCTCGCCGCTGCTCCCACTCAGCGCGCGAGATCGCGTACGCCAGGTCGCCGGCCTCGCGCACCGCGAACTGGCCACCGGTGTCGCGCAGCCCGACCCGCTCAAGGACTGCACGTGACGCCGCGTTCTCCGGCGCCACCTGCGCGCGTACCTTGGGTGTCCCAAACTCAGTGAAGGAGAGGCTTACGAGGGCGCCCGCCGTCTCAGTCGCATACCCCCGCCCGCGCGCGTCAGAGTGCAACGCGTAGCCGATCTCCACGCTCGGCTCCGTGCGCACCACCGTCGCCATCCCGATCAGCTCGCCGTCCTCGCGCCGCTCGATCGCCAGGTCGAACAGCGCGCCGGGCTCGAACTCATCGAGGGCGATCTGCCCTTCGAGGTACCGACGCGCCCCGCGCTCGTTCGAGCCGAGCTCGGCCGCGACCGAATGGACCGACGGATCGGCCGAGAGTCGCAGCACCGCGCTGACGTCGCCGAGCGCGAAGCGGCGCAGCACGAGCCGCTCTGTCTGCAACGGCAACAACACCGAGGCGATTAGTCCAACCGAGGCGCGATCGACCCCGGCTCGTCGCCGTCGAGCGCCACCTTCGCGATGTTCTCCAGCGCGCGGGCATCGATCGGCGGGTTCACCAGCCCGCCGCGCACGTCGCGGAAGTACCGCTCCAGCGGCTGGTTCCGTTGCAGCGCCACTCCGCCCACGAGCCGCATCGCGATCTCGACCACCTCGATCGCCGTGTTCGTCGCCAGCAGCTTCGCGGTCGACACCTGCGAGTCGAGCTGGCCGCGCGCACCCGGGTGCTGCTCCCAGTCCTCCGAGGTTGTCAGCAGCAGATTGCGCGCCGCGATCAGCTTGGTGTCCGCGCGGGCGATCTGCTCGCGCACGTACGGGATCTCCGCGAGCCGCCCGCGCCCGCCAGGGTTCCGGTCGCGCGCGAACTCGACGGCGTAGTCTCGCGCCGCCTCGGATACCCCGAGGTTCGCCGCGCCGACCAGCAACGGGAACCACGCGCCGCCGCCGGTCATCACCTCGCGGTTCTTCTCCAGCGACCGGCGGCTCACGATGTCGCCGTCCTCGATCGGCACCTGCTCGTAGACCACGTCGTGCGACCCAGTCGCGCGCATCCCGAGGGCGTCCCAGGTCTCGTCGATCGTGATTCCGGGACGGTCGCGGTGCACCGCGACTCGCCCCACGTCGCCCGACCCGTCCTCGATCGCGCAGTAGCTCACGAAGTAGGTGAGCATCGGACTCAGCGTCGAGAACGTCTTCCGCCCCGTTAGTCGCCAGCGTCCCGGCCCGTCCGGCTCCAGCACCGTCGCCGGGCGCCCGCCACTCCGAGGCGACCCCATCTCCGGTTCCGCCGCGATGTTGTTGACCAGCGCACCGTTCTCGACCACGTCGCGAAAGATCCTCTCCCGGATCTCCGCCGGCCACGACCGCGCTGTCGCCTCGGTGCCCGTCGTCATCAGGTGCATCCCGACGCTGAGCGTCGTGCTGCCGTCGCCCTTCGCCAGCGCGAGCTGCGCCAACACCAGGTCCGTCAGCCCGTGGCCCGGGCCGCCGTACTCCTCCGGGATCGCCGCAGCGAGGTACCCCGCCTCCCGCATCGCCTCGAAGTTCTCGGTCGGGAACGAGCCGTCACGGTCGTGCTGGGCGGCCGTCTCTGCGAACTGCGTCGCGAGCCGCTCGGCCATCTCCAGCAAGCGTGCCTGGGACTCGGTCTTCGGGAACATGCTGACCCGTTTCACGCGCGAGGCTCGGCGTCATCCGGAGCGTAGCAGCGGTCCCGATCACGGTCGCCGCGTCCGCGCTAGTCCACGTCCACTGGCTCCGCCTCCACCCGGTCAGCGCGAGTCCAGAGCAGCAATGTCGCCACCGCCAGCACGAACAGGACTGTCGCCGCGCCCGCCAGCGTGCCGCGCAGCCCGACTGCATCGATCAACGGCGCCAGCCCGATCGCCATTGCGATCCCGAACAGTCCCGGTACGAAGTTCATCAGCGACAGCACCGTCGCTCGCTCGCCCGGCTCCGTCCGGTGCGAGAGGTACTCGGTCACCTGCGGCTGCACGAGGCTCCACCAGAACGTCGGCAGCAGGAACAGCGGCAACAGGAACGGAGTCCCCGCCGCGCCTGCGAAGAGCGACGCGGTCGCGAGGCCGGCGGACAGCCAGATCAGCCGAACCGTCCCCAGCTGGTCACGCAACCAGCCCGAGGACCATGCACCCGCCGCGCTCGCCAGCATCACGCCAGCGCCGAACGCGCCCAGCGTCCAGAGGGGCAGATCCTCGGCGCGCACGATCGGCTGCAGCGTCAGACCCATCAGCTCCGGCGACATCGTGATCACCGCGAACACGAGGATGATCGTCGCGATCGTCCGCGTGCCGCGCGCCCGCCGCAGCGCCACCGCGCCGGTTTCGAGGAACGATCGTGGCCCCTCGGCCTCTTCGGTCGTCGCTGGCTCGGTCAGCCGCCACGCGATCGCCACCGCCGGCAGCGTCAGCGCCCCCGTGAGCAGGAACGGCACCGCGAGGTTCGTCGCGTCCGCGATCCCCGCCCCGGCGAACACCAGCACCGCCAGCACCACGCCCTGCAGCGCACTGAACCGCCCGAGGGTTCGGGCGAAGTCGTTGCGACGCCCGAGCGAGTCCATCGTCTCGTAGAGCAACGCGTTGTCCGCCCCGGACATGAACGCATCGGCCGCCGCCAGCGTGAGCCACGCCAGCCCCAGCAGGATCGGCGAATCCGCGAGTCCGAACACCACGAACCCGCCGGAGATCAGCGCGGTCGCCAGGATCAGAGACGGCCGCCGGCCGTAGCGGTCGGCGAACATCCCGGAGGGCACCTCGGCGATCAACGCGATCGCCACGAACAGGGAGTAGAGGACGAACACCTCGCCGAGCGAGAAGCCGCGGTCCTCGATCAGGTAGATGACCCACAACGCCTCGCCGAGGATCGGCCAGCGCAGCACCCACCACCATGGCAGCAGGCGCATGTTCCGGCGCATCGGCGCCAGGTCCTGATCGGCGGTGGAGTCTCAATGCTCTGGCATGCCACCCAGTCTAGCCGTACTACCCTGCCAAGATGAGCGATCCCGCCCACCCCAATTCCGCCGTGCCCACCCTCGAGGCCGCCACCCACCTCGACGCTGACCAGCTCGCCGCCGTGCTCGACTTCCTCGAGGTCGCGCGCGAAGCGCCGTCGCGCTCCTACCTCGCGCGCCTCCAGCACGCCTACAAGACCCGCGTCCCTTGGGAGACCGCCTCCCGCGTCGTCCGCGCCGCGGACGTCGAAGCCCTCGAGGATCGCCCCCGCCGCCCAACCGAGTTCTGGCAGCTCGCCATCGCCGAGGGCACCGGCGCCACCTGCTTCGAGAGCGACTACGCCTACTGGGCGCTCCTCGACGCCCTCGGCTTCGACGCGCGCCTGCACATCAACGACATGCCGCAGCACGGCGGCGTCCAGCACCACGCCGCGCTCAGCGTCACCATCGAGGGCACTCGTTACCTCGCCGACGTCGGGCTCGGCCTCGCCCTCGTCGCCCCGATTCCGCTCTCTGCGTCCGGCACCGCCAGCGTCGGCACCCGCGCTTGGGGCAACTCGATCCGCCGCACGGCGAGCAACCGCTGGCGGCTCAACCTGCAGGCTGCGCCCGAACGCCAGACCCCCGGCCGCGGCGACGAGGGCCTCCTCTACGAGTTCGTCGATCGCCCGCGCGACCTGGACGGCTACGACGCGCACGTCGTACGCGACTACGGCCCGTACGGCCTCTTCCTCGACGCCGTCCGCATCACGAGGACGAACCCGGACGGCACCATCGTCCGCTTCTCGCCGCCGTCAACCCTGCTCCGCTTCGACGGCGAACGCTGGTCCGAGGAAGAGCTACCGCCCGGCGACCGCGCCGCCCAGATCGCCCCCGAGGTCCGGATGCCCGAACCGCTGCTCCGGCGCGCGTTCGACCTCGTCGCCGAAATGGAGGCCGAGGCGGCGGCCGCAGGCGACGACTAGTAGTCGACCGCGATCGTCCGCGCCTCGCCGTCGATCGTCACCGTCCCACCCAGCGGCAGGATCTGCTGCGGATCCGTGTGCCCCGCGTCGATCCCGAACACCACCGGGACCTCCTTGCAATACGCGTCGACCGCCCGGAGCACCGCCTCGCGCTGCTCCGCCTCGATCGCCGCCGCCTCCGCGCTGCTCCCGAGCTCCCCGAACGGCGCCGCGACCGGCCGCGCGACCAGCAGCGCGGCGAGTCGTCCGAGGATCCCCCGCTCCCCGAGGTTGCGCAGCGTCCGGGAGACGTAGGTCGGTGACGGCATCTCCTCCGAGGTCTCGATGAACAGCACGCTGTTGCGATAGTGCTCCGGCGGCGCGATCCAGCGCCCCACCGCCATCGTCCAGTCGAGGATCTCGAGGTTCCCGCCCCACAGCCGCCCGCTCACCGACCGCGATGGCCCGGTCCATACCCACTCCGACGCGCTCCGCGTTTGCGGCTCCCGCTCGAGGTTCGCCGGGTCATCCCACGGCCGCGAGTGATCGGACACCGCCGGCGCGTGGACTAGCACGTAACGTCCGCCGCTCAACGCGGCGCGAAGCGATGCATTCGAGAGCGGATGCAGTGCACCCGACCGCCCCAGGTGCACCATCGTCGACCCGCCGTGATACGCGACCACCCCTGAGTGGACGAGCGCGCTCAGCAGGTTCGTGTTGTCGCTGTATCCGAAGAACCGCTTCCGCCCGGCAGCGATCCGTTCGAGGTCCAGGTGCGGCAACACCGTGATCTGGTCGTCCCCGCCGATCGTCGCCATCACCGCGCGCGTCGAGTCATCCGCGACCGCGGCCATCAGGTCGGCCGCCCGCTCCTCGGGCGACGACGGCCGCCGCGTGTTCGGGTACTCAACCGGTTCAAATCCCAGCTCCTCGCGCAGTCGGAGTAGACCCAGCTCGTGGACGTGCGGAAACACGCCAGCCAGCGGCGCCGACGGCGAGACGATCGAGATCCGATCGCCGGGCGACAGCGGCGGCGGGTACACGACCTCGTCGAGCGGCACGAACTCCGGCATCGTTCGGTTGTACCAACGCGCCGCGCCTTCGCCTATTGGTAAGTTGACACTTACATAGAGCGCGGCCTACCGTGACCCGCATGGACGCAGCACTCCAGGCGCTGGCCGAGCCACGCCGCCGCGAGATCCTCGGGCTGGTCAAGGACCGCGAACTCACCGTCGGCGAGATCGCCGCGCAGTTCGAGGTCACCCGACCCGCGATCTCCCAACACCTCAAGGTGCTGCGGGAGGCGGGTCTCGTGACCGACCGGCGCGAGGGCACTCGCCGCTACTACCGCGCGCTGCCCGAGGGCCTCAACGAGCTGCGCGCCTTCCTCGAGGGGTTCTGGGACGTGCGCCTCGAGGCGCTCAAGACAGCCGCCGAGGACGAAGCCGAGGCGAGACGGGGGAAGTCATCATGACGAGCGACGCAGGTACCGCGGCCAGTCCGCGCTCCACTCAACACTCGGTCGTGCGCGAGATCCGGATCGCCGCCTCGCCGGAGATTGTCTGGTCCTTCCTCGTCGAGGAAGACAAGGTCGTGAAGTGGGAGGCCGGCGCTGCCGCCTTCGACCTCAGGCCCGGCGGCGCCATGCGCCTCGACATCCACCCCGGCCGCGACGTCGCCCTCGGTGAGTTCCGTGTCGTCGAGCCCTTCGAGCGGCTCGCCTACACCTGGGGCTGGCAGGGCAACGACGGCCTCCCGCCCGGTTCGACCCTGGTCGAGATCACCCTGACGCCCGAGGGCGATGAGACCCTGCTCCGCCTCGAGCACACCGACCTGCCCACCGAGGAAGCCGCCCAGCAGCACGGCGACGGCTGGGCGCACTACCTCGCCCGGCTCGAGATCGCCGCCCCGGGCGGCGACCCCGGCCCCGACGAGTGGACCGACGAACGCGACGAGCAGTAATGAGCGGTAACGCGCAGCAACGAGGAGTAGCGCGATGACCACGACGACGAGCATCGACCACGAGGTCCTCGGCCACGACGCCTGGGTCCAGGCCCAGCACGCCCACCTCACCCGCGAGAAGGAACTGACGAGGCTCCGCGACGACCTCGCCGCCGAGCGGCGCGCCCTCCCCTGGCTCGAAGTCACCGAGGACTATCGGTTCGCCGGCCCGGTCGCGACCGCCCCCGGCCAGACGCGCTCCCTCGCCGACCTCTTCGAGGACCGCGATCAGCTCCTCATCTACCACTTCATGTACGGCCCTGACTGGGGCGACGAAGGCTGTCCGAGCTGCTCGTTCTGGGCCGACAACTTCGACGGCGTTCAGGTCCACCTCGCCCACCGCGACACCAGTTTCGCTGTCGTCTCGCGCGCGACGACCGAACAGATCGCCGCGTACCAGGCGCGCATGGGCTGGGGCTTCGGTTGGTACTCCTCCAACGAGAGTCAGTTCAACTTCGACATGGGCGTCACCCCGCGCCCCGAAGCGATCGAAGCCGGCACTGCCCGCTACAACTTCGGCACCCAGGACGCCGGCACCGACGAGAACCCCGGCGCCAGCGCCTTCCGCCGCACCGAGGACGGTCGCATCTTCCTCACCTACCAGACCTTCTCCCGCGGCCTCGACCTCCTGAACGGCGCCTACCACTGGCTCGACCTCACCTCGAAGGGACGCGACGAAGGCGAGCTGGAGTGGCCGATGGCCTGGCTCCGCCGCCACGACGCCTACGAGGACTAACGCCCTCCGACGACTGATGCGCCGACGAGGATGAACGCCGGCCGGTGGCGGCGTGGCGGATGTCGGACGGCCCGCGCGCGATTCGGCTAGGGTGATCGCTCTGCAACAGATGGGATGAGCGGCGAGGGGGATCCACATGCCGAACCCAGTCGTGCACTTCGAGGTGATCGGGACGGACGGAGCGGCGCTCCAGCAGTTCTACCGCGACGCCTTTGACTGGAAGATCGACGCCAGCAACCCGATGAACTACGGGCTGGTCGACACCGGTGCCGGCGAAGGTGCCATCGGCGGTGGCGTCGCGGCCGGCGAGGAAGCTCAGGCGGTGTTCTACGTCCAGGTCGACGACCCGGCGGCGGCCCTCGAGAAGGTCAAGGGCCTCGGCGGGAGCGTCATCCAGGACGTGACCGTCATCCCCGGCATGGTCACGATGGCCCTGTTCGAGGATCCGGCCGGCAACCGCATCGGCATCGTCGCAGCGGAGACCCCGCCCGCCGAGTAGCCATCGAGCACCGTCGTCCGGATCGATCGCCCGCTTGGTGGCCGGCGATGGTCGCGCGCCGCCGGGCGTCGCGAGCTAGAGCGGTCGCGGCGTAACCGAGTACCCGCGTCGTCGCCGCGAGACCAGGAGTTCGGCCGCTCCGACCTCCGCCTCATCCAGCCGCCGGCGGATCAGATGGATCTGGCTGTAGACGCTCTGGTCCGAGCTGCCGCTCCCGCCCGCGATCGTCGCCAGCTCAGCGCTCGAGACCCACTCCGGGTGTCGCCGGATCAGCGTCTCCAGCAGCTCCCGTTGAACCGGCGTCAGCCCACGCACGATCCGGCCGCTCGGCGTCAGGATCGTGCCCGACTCGTCCTCGACCTGCAGATCGCTGGTCGCGCGCTGAGCGGCGCGAAGCGGTCGCGTGTCTGGCGCGTCGTCCTGCCGGCTGATCATCAGCTCGAACGGGTGGAGCTGCAGGCGGCACGGGGTCGCCGTCACCACCTCGCGGACGACGAACCGGCCATCCAGCCGCGTGCCGTTCGTGCTGTCATGGTCGATCACCCGGAGCCGGCTACCGTTCAGCGCCTCGATGGTGCAGTGACGTCCACGCGAGACGTACTGGCTCGGGAGACAGAGCGTGCCGTCCTCGAATGTTGGGATCGAGGGAGCGCCTTCGCTGTCCTCGGTTCGCGCGACTGTCACCGTCCCGTCACACCGGAACTGCGCCACTCGGATCGCCCCGCTCTCCACGGAGATGTTCAGGAGATCGTTTGCGAGCTGACCGTCAATGTCGCGGAATGCTTGCGTGGGCATGCTAGCGTTATTCACGATTTTCGCCGATTACGCAAGGAATGTCCCGATCGTGCCGGAGTCAGGCCCCCCGCCGACGCCGATTCCCGCCGAACTCGGGCCCTATCGACTGGCCTCCGACACCGCCAGTTTTGGCGCCACCGGCGTGGTCGTCCGAGGCGTCGACCACCGCGATGGCCAGGTCGTCGCGGTCAAGATCCCCAACCAGCTGATCGCTCCCGACAGCACCCGCGAACGGCTGGCCCGCGAGGCCTCGACCCTCACCGAGGTCGGCGGCCGTCACGCCGTCAGCCTCGTCGCCCAGGACGTCGACGGCCAGGTGCCCTACCTCGCCATGGAGTACCTGCCGCACACGATCGCCGACGTCGTCGCCGAGCGCGGTCGGCTCGGCGCCCCCGTCGCCCTCCGCATCGTGCGCCAGCTCGCCGAGGCCCTGGCCTACCTCCACGAGCGCGGCATCGTGCACCGCGACCTCAGCCCCGCGAACGTCGGCCTCACCGCCGACCTCGAACCGCGGCTGCTCGACTTCGGCATCGCCGTCACCAACGGCGCCGAGATCGGCGGCTCCACCGCTGAGCTCGGCACCCCGCAGTACACCGCGCCCGAGCGCCTCGTCGAGGCCCGCTACGACAACGACCCTCGCACAGACCTGTACGCCCTCGGTTGCCTCGCCTACTTCATGCTCGACGGCCGCCCACCCTTCGAGGGCTCTCGAGCCGACCTCGTCGACCGCCACCAGGCGCGCGACCTCGTGCTCCCGCCGACCATCCCCGACCGCCTTCGCCCGATCGTCACCACCCTGCTGAACCCCGACCCCGACCTCGGCCCGCGAGGTCCTCGCCGCCCTCGACCGCATCCCTGCAGGCGACGGCGTGCCGCCCCCGCGCTCCCGGTCTCGGGTTGCGAGCGGTTGGTGGAGCGGCGCGGTCCCCGCCAGCTTCGGCCTCGCGATCGCCGCCTTCGCCGTCCTGCTCACGCTGAACCAGAGCGACGACCCTGACGGTTCCCCCGCCACCGTCCCGGCGGCCGTGCCCTCGGCAGCCGCTTCGCCAGTTCCCGCGTCCTCGACCCCCTCGCCAACCCCCGTCCCGGCCGGCCAACCCATCGAGGGTTGGTCCGAGATCGCCTTCCGGCCCCCACTCCAGACCTCCGCCGCCGTCGCCAACACCGATCGCCGCCTCTACCTCGCCCAGACTGGGACCGACACGAACAACACCATCACCGTCTGGTCCGCCCCGCTCTACGCGAACGGGACCGTCGGCGCAGTCGTCGAAGAGCAGACGCTGAACACCGGCGAGAACGGATTCCCGAACCGCTACTCCGCCGCTGACATGGCGATCTCGGGCGACTGCCTGTACGCCCTCCCCGCCACCACCACCAGCGACGCCGTCACCGAGGACCAGCCGATCGAGTGGGCCCCGATCGATCCCGCCACGGGCGCCCTCGGCCCGTTCACCGTCTCCACCGGGCTGCTTCAGGCTCGCCGGGCGGGAGCCGCGCTACACGCCGTCGGCAACTACCTGTATGCGATCGCCGGGTTCCAGGTCACCGAAAGCGATGACCGTCGATCCGTCGAATTCGCCCGCGTGAACGCCGATTGCACGCTCGGTCCGTGGATTGAGACGAGCGGCCTCACCGAACCGATCGCCGATCCGCGAGTCGTCGATCTCGACGGCGTGCTCTACGTCGTCGGTGGCTCAGCCGGCGACTCCGGCGCCCAGCCGAAGTCGGTGGTGCAGCGTGCGTGGATTGCCCCCGATGGCTCGCTCAGCTCGTGGGTCGCCAACGAAGGTGAGCGGCTACTGAACCCTCGATACGAACACGATCTCGTCGTCCTCGACGAACACCTCGTCGCGATCGGTGGCCTGATCCACACCACAGGCGAGTCCCCGGGCCTCCAGCTCAGCTCCGTCGAGATCACACAGGTGAACGCCGACGGCTCACTCGCCGGCTGGGAGGAAGGCGCGCAGCTTCCGGAGCCGCGATCACGCCACCGCGCCATTGTCACCAACGGTCACGTCGCCATCCTTGGCGGCACCGTCGGCCGCGCCGATCCGAGGATCGCGCACGCCGAACGAGGACTGAGCACCAACCAGCTGTTGATCCCGCTCGATCCCCCGGTCGAGCGCGTCGACGACGCGCCGCCAGCCATCCGCGCGATCATCTGCACCCCTCGAGAGCCGGTCGTTTCCGAGGAGGTGACGTGCACTGCCGAGGTGGACGGCCGAACCGACACGCTCGATTGGGCAGGCACGAGCCTGGCACCGACCATCGGACCCAGCGTGACCACCTCGTACTGGGAGCCGATCACGGCCGTCATCTCGCTTGAGGCCTGCAACACCGCCGGTTGCGACTACGCCGACGGCCGGCTCGTCGTCGACGCGTCGCTTCACTTCTGGCAGCAGCACGAACCCGACCACCCCGCGTCAATCCCAATCGAGGGCGGCGAGTTCGAAGTCAGCCTCGCCGCCGGCACGCGAGACTTCGCCCAGGACCCGGAGGTCACCTTCCGCATCACCGGCCCCGACTTCGAGGCGGAACTCCCCGCAGTACAGTGCGCCCGCGCCCGCCACCCCTGGGGCGCCTCCGTCTGCCTGAAGGCCATCTTCGACTTCCCGCCCAACCTCGTCACCGAACCCACCATCTTCGTAGTCGAGGCCTCGGCAACTCTCATCGATGAACCGATCGGCAGCGAAATCCTCGTCGGCGTCGACCCCGAGGCAGACGGCGCCGGTGGCGCCACAATCGTGTTCCGGAGCGAATAACACGTTCTGAGCCTCGTTGAGGTTCGCTTGAGCTACGCCGCTCCCAATCCTCGTACCGTCCGCCCGGGAACGGATGCTCCCGCGCTCGACACCCCGGTGCTGGTCGTGCTCGTCGAGGAGTAGACGAACCGCACATGCCGCGCGGCGGCGGTCCACCACCCGGACCGTCGCCGCTCGTGCACGCCGTTCGAGGTGGGACACCACCCATTGGCGTCAGCCGCGAGTGACGTTCGCTGGCTCGGTCCCCACCTCGAGCGGGTGTGGCGCCTCGAACGGCTGTTGGAAGGTGAACGCCTCCGCCGTCGGCCCGTGACCCTCGAGGTGCGCGAGCTTCCCCTTCGCTTCCTCGACCGTGGGGATGTGCCCGGCCGGCACCCACCACAGCACCTGGTACGGCCGCGTCGCGCCCTCGAACCACTCGCGGCGGTCGCGCAGCACCTCCAGGTGGCGGCCGCCGTACGCGTAGTCGCGCAGCGCCTGGATCGACGTCCAGACCGACAGGTTCACGAGGATCCGCTCGTCCTCGAACGCCCGAATGCTCGTCGCGTCACCGTCCGAGGACTGCAACCGCCAGACGAAGCCCGGCGCCGCGTCCGCTAGCGCGTTCAACTCGTCGAGCTGCGCGACGAACGGCGCCATCAGCGGGCCGTCCACCGGCCCCTTCATCGTCGCGATGTTGAGCTGCGCCAGGTGATGCGCCCCGCTCACGGCACCGCCACTTCCGAGGGTGCCTCCACCCCGTGCCCGTTCGCGGAAGCGCCGTTCGCGGCCACACTGGTCGTCGCCGCCGCTCGCATCGGCTCCGGCGACTCGTGCCGCACGAGGCGCGAGAGCGGCGCGCCGTTGACGTGGAGCTGCAGCACGTCCGGCCGCGAGTAATGGCCGCCCACGTCGCACATCGACCGCAGCGCGAGCACATCCTCCAGGCTGCCGGTCGCTGTGATGATCGTCTCGCCGTCGTCCTCCGCCTGTGCCAGCACGCGCCCGCCCGGCGCGATGATCTGCGAGCCGCCGCCCACCACCGGCACCGAGAGGTCGAACACCTCCTCGAAGCCCTCGGGCACATCCTCGGCGCGCAGCACGCCGCCCACCGACACCACGTAGGCCGCGCCCTGCGCGGCGAACGCTCGCGCCAGGAGATCGTCCGACCCCGTGGGCCAACTCGCCACGTGCACCTGCGTGCCCTGCGCCATCAGCGCGTAGCCCGGCAGCACCATCCGGTGCTCCCAGCAGTTGAGGCCGCTCCAACGACCGAACGAGCGCTCGTAGGTCACGAGGCTCTGCCCGTCGCCCTCGCCCCAGACGCGGCGCTCCACGTCCGTCGGCTTCAGCTTCCGATGCCGGCCGAGGATTCGCCCCTCGCGCCCGATGAACACCAGCGTGCAGTACACCGACCCCTGGGTGTTCGGGTCACGCTCGACCACCCCGATCGCCACGTCGATCCCGGCGTCGCGCGCCGCCTCGCAGAGCCGGTCCGTCTCCGGCCCCGGCACCTCGATCGAGCTCGCGAGGTAGAGCGCCCGCGCCCGCCGCACCAGCGACGAGTTCTTCTCGCGCGCCCAGAACGGGTACCCCGACAGCCAGGTCTCCCCGAACGCCGCCATCGTCGCGCCCGTCGCCGCCGCCTCGTGGATCAGCCCGACCGCCTTCTCGGTCGACGCCTCCGCGTCGAAGTAGACCGGCGCCGCCTGGATCGCCGCCAGCGTGAACTCCTCGAACTGTGGTTGTGCCATCACACCCTCCGCCTGCGCGATGAGAGTACGCCTCTCAGAGGCAGCTCGCGGCGTCAGGGGTTTCCCCATCCGCCCGGCTCGGTACGCTCCGATCCTGACAGTAAGAGGTAAGGGATTCGCCATGAAGCGACGAGTGTTACTGATCGCCGTATTGGCCGGCGCAATCCTGGTGCTCAACGCTTGCGCGAGTGGGGCGTCGGAAGACGACCTTGAGGAGCTACGCTCCGAGGTCCAGACGCTTCGCTCTGACGTCGACACGCTGATCGAGAGACTCGAGGTCGGCGATCCGGCAGCTCCCGCCTCGGCGACGGCTACCCCACGTCCCGCCTCCACGCCACGTCCGACGCAGACGCCGGAGCCGAGCCCGGAACCGCTCGCCTGCGCACTCTCGATTGAGTCGTTCAGTACGTCGCTGCGTTCCGCATCGTTCGAGGAGTTCGCCGACATCACGTTCATCGTGCGCAACAGCGACGATCGTCAGATCAGGGCGTGGCGGCTGAGCATTGCATTCTTCGACCCCTTCGGCGACCTCCTCTTCTCCGGCGCGTTCCGCGACGGCAACGCCGCGGTGCCGGCAGGCGGTACCGAGGAAGCGATCTTCTCCTACGACGACAACCAGTTCATCGACGATGAGCCGTACGACTACCTCGCCTCCTTCGCCGTCGAGAACCTTGACCTCGAGGTGATCGAGTGTGAGGTGAGCTTCGTCGACGAGTAGCTGTGCGGAGCCCGCCGCGCCTCGGCGCGGGCTGGCCCGCGCAGCGGTGCTCCGGCTCGGCCCTGCCTCGGTCGGACCAGCCGAGGGCGCCTCGCCTAGACTCCACCGATGTACAGGCTGCGCGCCGCCACCGAGGCCGATCGCGACTGGCTCTACGAGCTCAACCGCGCGGCGATGCGCGACTACGTAGTCGCCACCTGGGGCGAGTGGAACGAGACCTTCCAGCGCGAACGCTTCGCCTCGTCCTTCGCGCCGGAGCGGTTCCAGGTCATCGTCGTCGACGGCTTGGACGTCGGTTTGCTCCAGGTCACCCGCGACGCCGAACGCATCCGGCTCGCTGAGATCGAATTACTCCCGGAGCACCAGTCGCGTGGCATCGGCTCCGAGGTGATTCGCGACCTGATCGAGGAGGCCCGCGCCGCGGCCCTGCCGCTCGAGCTGCAGGTCCTCAAGGTGAACCCCGCCCGCGCGCTCTACGAGCGCCTCGGCTTCGCCGTCTACGACGAGACCGACACGCATCACCTGATGCGCGCCCATCCGAGGCCTGAGCCCACCTCCGAGGGCGCTTCCCAGTAGGATTCGCCCACACACGATCTGGCCGAGCGCCTCCCCCGAGCAGGCGCACGTAGCTCGCCGCGAGCGGAAGGACGTCGACATGCAGGAACTCGAGCTCGTCCCCTACCTCCTGTACGAGAAAGAGGACAACGGCATCCTCTGGATCAAGTTCAACCGCCCCGAGAAGCTCAACGCCGCCGTCGGCGGCCCCGAGCGCACCGGCACGCTCGCCAAGGTCGGCGAGTACATGCGCGCCGGCGACGACGACCCCGAGGTCAAGGTGATCGTCCTGACCGGCATCGGCCGCGGCTTCTGCGCCGGCGTCGACGTCAGCGGCTCCGACCTCGGCGCCTTCGAGGCCGGCGACAACTTCCTCGGCAACGCCACGCCCGAGGAAGGCGTCGGCGCCTCCCGCCGCCGCTTCTACTACGGCATCACCAAGCTCATGAAGGACATCTCCTTCATCCGCAAGCCCACCATCGCCATGGTCAACGGCGTCGCCGCCGGCTTCGGCCTCGGCATGTCGCTCCAGTGCGACATCCGTTACGGCTCCGAGAACACCCGCTTCATCTCCTACCAGCAGGTCGGCCAGATCATCGAGAACGGCGGCGCCTACTACCTCCCGAGGCTCGTCGGCCTCGGCCGCGCTCTCGAGTTTTCCTTCACCGGCCACATGGACGCCGAGACCGCCGCGGAGTGGGGCGTCCTCAACAAGCTCGTCCCGTCCGACGAGCTCGAGGACGAGGTGCGCGCGCTCTGCGCCCGCATCATCCGCAACCCCCCGCTCGTCACCGAGATCAACAAGCGCGTCATCCGCGCCGCCATGGACAGCACCCTCGAGACCACCGCCGTCCTCACCTCGAACGCCTCCGGCATCCTCGCCAACTCTGAGGACGCCGACGAAGCCCGTGCCGCCCTCCGCGAGCGCCGCGAGCCAGACTTCAAGGGCAGATAGCGGGCACGATGTCACACCACCACGGGTCGTCGACGGCGGAGCCGCACACCATCAGCTGGGCGCGCCTCTATGACCCGCTCGTCTGGGTGCTCTCCCTCGGTCGCGGCGGCCGCGTCGCCGCGCTCACCGTCGATACCGCCGAGGTCGGCGCCGGCAACCGCGTGCTCGACGTCGGCACCGGAACCGGCGCCGTCGCCCTGCGGGCCGCCGAGCGAGCCGGCCCCACCGGCGAGGTCATCGGCATCGACGCCGCGCCCGAGATGGTCGCGAAGGCGACCAGCAAGGCGCGCGGCCGTACCCCGGCCCCACGATTCGAGGTCGCACCGATCGAGGACCTCCCGTTCGAGACCGACAGCTTCGACCGCGTCACCGCGCAGCTGATGATCCACCACCTGCCCGAGGACCTGCGCCGTACCGGCCTCGCCGAGATCCGCCGCGTCCTCAAGCCCGGCGGCACGCTCGCCGTCACCGAGTTCGTAAGCCTCGAGGACTCAGCGCGCGCCCACCTCCTGTCGTTCAGCCGTGGCCGCAAGCAGCATCGGGCATCCTGGCTGACCGCCCTGCTCGAGTCCGCTGACTTCGATGCGGTTGAACAGATCCCAACCGAGTTCAGCCGGCTCGGCTTCGTCCGCGCAATCAACCCGTGAGGGTGCCTTGAGACGGGGCCGCCGTTAGCTGCCCAGAACGGTCATCGAGCCCGGAACGGGCTCTTGCGCCACAACGTGCGCGGCCGCCGTCGCCGGTAGCACGCCATCCACGAGGTCAAACGAACGCCCCGACTGCTTCGGCACCCGCGGCCCGGGCAGCACCACCCCGGTCAGGTTCGCCGGATCGACCGCCGAGATCGTCACGCGCTCTCCCGAGGTCGGTTCGCGCCGGATCTTCCTCAGCAGCGTCAGCGCCTCCGGCAGCGCGTACTGCTCCCCGGCGAACCCCGTCACGAATCGGCCGCCGCGAATCACCCCGCGGGCCTCGAGGCGACGCATCGCTCTGAGGACCTCGCGCCACGGCACGGTGAACGCCTCTAGCGGGTAGAGGTCCCGGAACACCACCCCGTACCGCTGCAGCATCACCTCCGCCACCTGCTCCGCCAGATCCTCGACGTCGGCCCGATCGAGGTCGGATCCATCCTCCGAGGTCGGCGCTTCCACCGGCGACCAGCGCCCGGGCGGCCCCCCGCCGGCGAAGAGGCCACCGCGCAGATAGCTCGACCCGCGGCGACCGTGCCGGCGGCCGTTCCGCTTCTGCCCGTTGGCGATCTCCCGCAACCCCTGGAACCCGTCCGAGGTGACCAGACCCGCGCCGATCAGCTCGCGCAGGCCGCGCTCCACGTCCGTCGCGAGGCGCCGCGTCCCCTTCACCAGCTCGTCGAAGAACAGCGCCCCGCGCTGCTGCAACAGCTCGAGGATCTCCGCGCCCGCCCCCGCCTCCGGGATCGCCGGCTCCGGCGCGTTCGGCGTCGAGCGCACCGCCGCCACGAGGTCGAAGAGCGCCGTCCGAGGTGCCAGCGTCACCGGCGTCGCCCGCGTCGCCGCGGCTGTTCCCGTCTTCGCCGGCTCGCCGTCCTCGCCCACCGGCGCCGCCCGTCGAGGGGTGAGCCGCGTCCACGCCGCCTCGCCCGCGAGGCACAGCTCGTCGAGCCAGCTCGGCGTGTAGTGCTTCATCCGCGCCCGGAGCAGCTGCTCCTCCCACGCCGACGCCGGCGCCTCGAACCCCTGCAGGCGCGGGAGCAGGCTCCGCAGCCCGCCGCGCCCCTCCACCTGCGTGTCCGGCACCAGGTGCTGCCAGCGCAGCAGCCCGCGCATGTAGTCCTGTCGCGACACCGGATCGATCTCGCTGCGCAGCCGGTCGAGCGTGTAGCGGTGGATCCGCGCGAGCAGCCGCCGGTCGCACCACTCCTCGACGTCGATGCCCGGCGTGAATCGGCCTCTAAGGACATAACCGCCAGCTTCGGCTATCACCAGCCCGTGCTCGACGTCGCGCTCCGCGAGGCCGCTCCGAGCAGCCAGCTCGGCGACCGTCGTCGGCGGCAGCAGCTCCGCGTGTCCGCGCAGCAGCAGCACCCGCGCCGCCTCCCGGTGCTCGACCGGCAACCGCGCTACCGAGGGCACCTCGATCCCATCGAGGTCCGCGTCGGGGAAGAGGAGCCGCGCCGCCTCGATCTGCTCGACCGCGAACCACACCGTGGCCCCATCCGCGGTCTCGAACGAGGCCGCACGTCCGCCGTCGGCCAGCTCCGTCAGGTACTGGTCCCACTCCGCCGAGTACGGCTCCGCGATCGCGACCAGCCCGAGCAGCGCGTCGTGCACCTCCTCGGCGTCGCGCGGCGCCGGCCACGCCTCGTCGGCTACCCGCGCGATCGCGTCGATGTCGTGCGCGCCGAGGTCCTTCGCACTCTCCGGCAGCCCCCGGCGCAGAGTCACCGCGCGTGTCCGCCGCTCCTCGATCGGCGCGTCATCGAGGTAGGTGTACGGGCGACCGCTCACAATCTCGTGCGCCATCGGGGACGGCTCGGTCGTGTCGCGTGCGTGGAACCGGATCTCCCCGGCTTCGACCTGCCCGAGGACCGTCTCCAGTCCCGCGACGTCCATCGCCTCCTGCAGGCAGTCGTGCATCGTCTGCCGCAGCAGCGGGTGGTCCGGCATGTCCAGCGCGCCCGTGATGTTCTCCTGGCAGCCCACCTGGTCCGGGAACACGCTGGCCATCAGGTCGTCCGCGCGCATCCGTTGCACGAACGGCGGCACCCGCTTGCCTCCGCGCTGCCGCATCACCGCCAGCGCCCGGCTCGTGTTCCAGCGCCAGCGTGTCGGGAAGAGCGGCACGTAGAAGACCGAGTCGCGCACCGCCTCGCGGGCGTTCCGCGTGGTCACCCAGTCATACGTCTCCTCGAGCGGCCACGAGTGCTGCGGTCCCGCCGAGAGCAAGATCGAGTCGTCGTTCGCCGCGGCCTGTAGCTCGAAGTCGAAGCTCACGCAGAACCGCTTCCGCAGCGCCAGCCCCCAGGCGCGGTTGATCCGCTGCCCGAACGGCGCGTGCACCACCAGCTGCATCCCGCCGCCGTCGTCGAAGAACCGCTCGAACACGACGTCCTGATCGGAGGGCACCACCCCGAGGCCATCGCGCGTCGCCCGCAGGTAGTCGAGGATCTGCTGGGCGCCGATCTCCGGCAGCGCGCACGCCTCGGCGAGCCACTCCCTCCGCTCCGCGTCGCTGAGCGAGCTGTCCGCGATCAGCGACGCGACATCGCGCCGCAGGCTCCCCACCTCTTGCGACAGCTCGAGCGTTCGCCCCGGCGCCTCGCCCAGCCAGAACGGGATCGTCGGCGGCGCGCCCTGCGCATTCACCACCCGCACCGTCGTCGGGTCGACCCGAGTGATCCGCCAGCTCGTCGTTCCGAGGAGGAAGATGTCCCCGGCCGCCGACTCCATCGCGAAGTCCTCGTTCACCGAGCCGACCGTGATGTCCTCGGGCTCCGCGATCACGCGGTAGTCGCCCATCTCCGGGATCGTCCCGCCGTTCGTCAGCGCCGTCAGCCGCGCCGCTCGCCGAGGGTGCAGCAACCCGTTGATCCGGTCGCGATGGATCAGCGCCGGCGATCGCCCCGCGCCCTCCCCGACTCCGGTCGCGAGCATCTCGAGGATCTCCTCGTACGCCTCGCGCTCCAGCGTCTCGTACGGCGCCGCGCGCCGTACCAGCTCGAACAGCCCGTCCTCGCGCCACTCCTCGCTCGCCGCGACCTCCGCCACGATCTGCTGCGCGAGCACATCGAGGGGTGCCACCGGCTGGTGGATCCGGTCCAGGTGCCCCGCCCGCACGCCGCGCACGAGCGCCGCGCACTCCACGAGCTGGTCGCGCGTCGTCGGGTAGAGCTGCCCGTGCGGCTTCAGCCCGAGCGCGTGCCCGGACCGCCCCACCCGCTGCAGGAACGTCGCGATGCTCCCGGGCGACCCGATCTGGCAGACCAGGTCGATGCTCCCGATGTCGATGCCGAGCTCGAGCGACGCCGTCGCGACGAGCGCCTGCAGGTCCCCGGCCTTCAGCCGCTGCTCGACCCGCAGCCGCCGCTCCTTCGACAGACTCCCGTGGTGGCTCGCCACCGCCTCCTCGCCGAGCCGCTGGCTCAGCTCATGCGCCGCCCGCTCCGACAGCGAGCGCGTGTTCACGAAGATCAGCGTCGTCTGGTGCTGCCGGATCTGCTCCGCCAGCTGGTCGTAGATGTCCGCCATCTGCTCCCGAGGCGGTACCGCCTCCAGGTCGCTCGGCGGCACGCTCACGTGCAGCTCGATGTCCCGTTGATGCCCCAGGTTCGCGATCTCACACTCGCGATCGGTCCCCACGAGGAACCGCGCGATCTCCTCGATCGGCCGCTGCGTCGCCGACAACCCGATCCGCGCCGGCCGCTCCCGATCCAGCGCGTCCGCTGCGGCTGGCACGTCCTCTCCCTCGGCCGGGGTGACGCCCTCGCCGTCGCTTACTGCGCCATCACCCTCCGCGATCACGCGATCGAGCCGCGCCAGCGTCAGCGCCAGGTGCGTCCCCCGCCGGTCGCGCGCCAGCGAGTGGATCTCGTCGACGATCACCGTCCCCACCGTGCCCAGCGTCGCGCGAGCGCGCGCCGCCGTCACCATCAGGTAGAGCGACTCCGGCGTCGTGATCAGGATGTGCGGCGGTCGCCGCACCATCGCCTGTCGCTGCGACTGCGGCGTGTCCCCGGTCCGCACCCCGGTCGTGATCGGCGGCAGCTCGTACCCTAGCTCCGCCGCCACCTCCCGGATCTCCGACAGCGGCTCCTCGAGGTTCCGCTCGATGTCGTTCCCCAGCGCCTTCAGCGGCGACACATAGATGATCGCCGTCCCCTCGGGCAGCGTCCCCGCCTCGGCATCCCGGATCAGCCGGTCGATCCCCACGAGGAACGCCGCCAGCGTCTTCCCCGACCCCGTCGGCGCCGCCAGCAGCGTGTCCCGCTCCTCGAGGATGCTCGGCCACCCCGCCAGCTGCGCATCCGTCGGCGCCCCAAACCGCCGCTCGAACCACGTCCGAACCGCCGGATGAAACGCATCGAGAACCGAAGCGCCCTCGGGTGCCGGATTGGCCTCGGAAGCTGCGCTGCTCGTCATCGGGCCCCCGCCCATACGACGCCGTCGCTACGTCAGAACATGCGTGCGAAGCAGGATAGCGCAGTCGCCGTAGGCTCGAGGCTACTTCAAGCCCTCTGGCTCCGGGTCCGCCACAGCATTGTCGCGATCGCAACGACCAACAGAGAGGCAGCCGCGCCAAAGCCGTACTTCAGCGCGGCCGCCTGAGCGTCAGCAGCATCCCCCGCGAATGCACCTCCGAGCCGACGGGTGCAACTCCGGATGTTCGGATCGGAGGTGCCGGGCAAGAAACCGATGTCGGTGGTCGTGCATTCGATTGGCCACAGAGCCCAGATCACGAGAGCTGCGATCCCCGCGCTTGCGATGGTGAGACCAAGGGCGGGGATCGTCCACTGCTCGCGCACCGACTGTCCCCATCCTGAGACGAACTTCAGGGCGAGTTGGGCAGCTCGCGGTGGCCACCATCAGCTCCACTCTGACAGTCTAAGGTGAGTGTTCGGAGGTGAGTTGGATGCGGTGGCATCCCAGTCGTCGGTCGAGCATCGCGCTGTTTGGCCTCGCAGTCCTCATCGGCCTGGTCGGTCTCCTCGAACGGGCAGGCCTCACCGACCTGCACCCGGAGGCCACCATCATGGAGGTGCGGGCGATCAACGACGGCCGGCAGCTCGAAGTGCTGCTCGACACTTGCAACGCCGAGGTCAGCGTGGGCGTCGAGGAACACGACGATCGGGTCGTCCTACGCGCCAGCAATCATGATCGCCGCCTGTTCGTCTCCGGCGGTGAAGACTGCCAGGACCTCGTGCGGGTCGATCTCGAACGACCGCTCGGCACCCGCACGGTTAGGACTTCCTCGGGTGACCGTGTGGTCGTGACGCCAACCGCACGCTGAGCGACAGCGAGGTGAAGTCGGCTCGGCTATCCGCCGAGCCCACCCTCGATCTGCGCCACGTGCTCCTCCCGGTGCTCCCAGCGCCGCACGATCTCCGCGCGCGGACTACCGAGGATCACGCTCAGCACCGCGCGGTCGGCACCTTCGAGGAGCGCGTTGATCCCCTCCGCCGCCTCGATCACCGCGGCGCACATCAGCTCGCCGTCGCCCGCGTTCGCGAGCGCCGTGATCGCCACGTTGGTCACCTCGTCGGAATCTTCGAGGGCTGGCGTCACTTCGGTACCGAACGGCTGGCCGCTCTCCAGGTGCAGCGCCAGCGCCCCTCGCTGCCGCTGATCCCAGTACGTCAGGTGCCCCAGCGCCGTCTTCACCGTCCAGTCCGCGCCCAGCGACCGATCGAGGTCAGCCGCCGACAGCCGCCCGACCAGCGCCCGCAACCGATCGAGGGACGCCGCGTTCCGTTCGAGGTCCGTCGTCGGATCAGCCATGCCGGTAGCGTAGCCGAGCCGCCGACCTGACTGGCACGCGGTTGAGTCTTGGCGGGCGGGCCCACAGACTGGCGCGCGGAGGGCCGTGCCCATGGAAGTCGACGAAGTCATCGCCTTCATCTTCGGTGGGCTGGTCATGGTCTGGGCCTTCCGCTCCGCGGCCTTCGCCTTCGGCGGCGGCGAAAGCTCGGGCCTCCACGAGGTCGCTCCACCCTCCGAGGAGAAAGCGCCGCCCACCTCGGAGGAACTGCGGGCTCGCGACCAGCGCAGCCACCGCCGCAATCAGTTCGCCCTCTACGTCGCTGGACTCGTCGTGTCCGGTGCCCTCGTCGCGATGCTCATCGGCGCGCTCGTCGCCTAGCCGCTCCCGCCGTCCCGGCACCTCTCCGCCAATCCGCCCACCCGGTCGAGGCCGGTCCACCGGCCGCGTGCTAACGTCGGCGCCCGAATCGATCTCCGAGAGCTGAACACCGACCACGCCGAACTCAAACGTCTGGAGCGAGCCATGGGCGACACAGTCCTCTACGAGCGCGAAGGTCACATCGCGACCATCACATACAACCGCCCCGAAGCGATGAACGCCATCAACGGCCAGCTGCGCCAGGACCTCAACGCCGCCTGGGAGCAGTTCCGCCAGGACGAGGAGGCCTGGGTCGGCATCGTCACCGGCGCCGGCCGCGCCTTCAGCGCCGGTGCCGACTTGAAGGACGCCAACCCGACCACCACCCCCGGGACCTTCTGGGAGGTCCCCTCCTACAACTCGCTCGAGAGCGGCATGGAGATCTTCAAGCCGGTCATCGCCGCCGTGAACGGCTACTGCCTCGGCTTCGCGCTCACCCTCGTCTCCGCCTGCGACTTCGTCATCGCTAGTGAGCAGGCCCAGTTCGGCTTCCCCGAGGTGCGCATCGGCATCCCCACCATCCAGGGCGCCGTGCGCATGCCCTCGAGGATCGGCTGGCAGAACGCCATGGAGCTCCTCTTGATCGGCGAGCGCGTCGACGCACACCGCGCCAAGGAGATGGGCCTCGCCTGGAAGGTCGTCCCCCACGAGCAGCTCATGGACGAGGCGAAGGCCCTCGCCGAGCGCCTTCTCCTCTCGGCCCCGCTCGCCGTCCGTGCCACCAAGGAAGTCGCGAGGCGCGGCCAGCAGATGCCCTTCTCCGAGGCCATCCGCTTCGGCGAAACCATGCGCAAGGTTTCCCGCACCACCGCCGACGCCAAGGTCGGCCCGGCCGCCTTCCGAGAAAAGACCACCCCGGTCTGGACCGGCGAAGAGGGGTAGGGCACCAGGCTGGGTTCGCCGCCGCGGGCTACTGCTTCTCGTCACATGGTCGCTCGGGTGGTTCCTCTTTCAAAAGGAATTGCCCGACGAGGCCGAAGAGGAAGATTGCACCAAGCGTTAAGAAGCTCGATGTGAACAGCCATGCTCGGATCGTGTGCCGGAGGTCTTCTCGGTCCAGCCACGTCCAGTAAGCGACCACGGCCGCCATCACCATGCTGATCGCGATGACTGTCACCGCGCTCATGCATGAGCGTGGTAGCCGCGGCCAGTAGATGTCCCGGTCAGGTGGCACTCGCAAAATCTAACAGCGGGCGCACTGAACGGAAGCTCGACGACGCGGATCCTATCCCTGGACCGTCGAAGACCCCCGTTTCTCCTTCCGCCACACAATCCGCAGCCCCGACCACGTCTCGTCGATCGCGCACACCTTGTTGTCGACGAGGCCGAGCGGCAGCGCCACCTCCCGCACGACGTCCTCCGTCATGTCCGTCGGCACCTTCGAGGCGCGCTTCGGCCACGCGATCCACAGCCCACCGTCCGGGAAGATCGACCGCCCGAGGCCCGGCAACCGCTTCCGGAACGCCGCCCGGCTCGTCGTGAAATAGACGACCACGTCGGCTCGCCCGCGCGCCGAGCGGCGCACCTCCACCGCCTCGGGCAACGCACCGATGGTCGCGTCGAACCCCTCCGGAGCGTTGAGTAACGCGAGGCGATGTGCCTCCTTGATGCCGAGCTTCTTCGGCAGCGGGGTCCCCGAGTAACCGACCATCGCCGCACTCTACTATCTCCACTCGAAGCGCTAGCCCCCGTCTCCAGCCCGAGAGGTCCGCAACATGCCGCGAAGCGTCGAAGAGGGTCGAAGACCCAGCGACAGAGACTACATTCGTCGCAACCGTGAGGCGTGGGCCGGCTTCGCCGCTGACTACGTCGCGCCCGCCGAGCGGAGCTGGAGCGGCGCTCCCAGGTGGGGCATCTGGGGCATCCCCGAGTCCGAGGCCGGCCTCCTCCCGCTCGACCTCGAGGGCAAGACCACCGTCGAGCTCGGCTGCGGCACCGGCTACGTCTCCGCCTGGCTCGCCCGCCGCGGTGCCCGCCCCGTCGCGCTCGACCCCACCCCGGAGCAGCTCGCCACCGCGCGCCGCATGCAGCGCGAGCACGACCTCCCGTTCACCCTCATCCGAGGTGTCGGCGAACAGACCCCGCTCCCCGACGCCTGCGCCGATCTCGTCATCTCCGAGTACGGCTCGGCGATCTGGAGCGACCCCGACGAATGGATCCCCGAGGCCGCCCGCCTCCTCAAGCCCGGCGGCGAGCTCGTCTTCCTCGGCAACTCCACTCTGATCTCACTCTTCCTCCCCGAGGAGGACGACGTCGCCGCAAGCACCACCCTGCTGCGTCCCCTCCGAGGCATGCACGCCATGGAGTTCCCCGACGACCCCACCTTCGACGGCGTCGAGTTCCACATGAGCCACGGCGACTGGATCAGCCTCTTTCGTGCGAGCGACCTCGAGGTCGAAGCCCTGATCGAGCTCTATCCACCGGCGGATGCGACGACGGTCTTTCCGTTCGTCACGCTCGACTGGGCGCGCCAATGGCCGTCCGAAGAGGTCTGGCGCCTCCGCAAGGCTGAGCCGGTTACAGACTGATGTGGGCGCGGAACGCGTCGGCGAAACGCTCGTCATCAAGCCGGAACGAGTCGCCGTCGACATCCTCCAGCGCTGCGAGCTGCCCCGCGAGGAGCTGCGCCGGCACCACCTCCACCAGCGGTGCCAGCGACTCACCGAGGTCCGCCACCTTCAGCCATGTGCTGCCCTCGGGCCCCTCGACTGGCGCCACCCACGCCACGGCGCAGCCGAAGTCCAGTAGGAACGCCGCCGCCTGCTCGGCCCGTTCGAGGGCCGGCCCCGGCCCGGTGAAGATCATGAACGCGTCGTTCGGATCGACCTGCACCTGCGGCCCGTGCAGGAACTGCTCGATTGCGTACCCGCGACTCTCGACGCGCGCCGCCTCCGGCACCTTGATCGCCAGCTCGTGCGCCGTCGGCTCGTGAGGCCCCGCTCCGAGGCCAATGATCGTCCGCTTCCCCTGCCACGCACGCGCCAGCGCCTCGGTCTGCGGCTCCAGCGCCAGCGCCTCCTCGACCGCCGCGGGCACCCTACCGAGGTCCCCGACCGACCCCGCGCTCACCGCGTCTGCGATCCGCGCGCTGAGCAGCATCGCCGCCGTGTGCGAGAACGTGAACATCGCACTCGGTTCCCGCGAGGTTGTTCGGATCACCGTCGTCGGCGCGCGGAGACCCTCGATGTCGACCTCCGACTCCGTCGAGGTGAACAGCACCGTCGGCACCCCGCGCTCGCCCAGCAGCTCCAGCGCCGCCAGCGAGAACTGCTTCCGCCCGCTGTGCGTGTACACCAGCGCCGCATCGGCGGCGCTGATCGCCGGCGGGTACGCCACGAAGTCATGCGACGACCACGCCCGTGCGTCCACCCCGGCGTGCCGCAACATCGAGGCCCCGATCGCCGCCGCGTTTGAGGATGTCCCGATCCCGACCGCGAACACCCGCGCCGCCGCGCCCGCGACGCGCGCCGCCTCCTCGATCGGCTCGTCCGCCTCCAGCAGACGCGACAGCTCCGAGGGCTGCGATTGGATCGCGGGGTAGAGCCGGTAGTCGGCGATCGTTCGTGGCATGGAGATGGTTGTCCTTCGTTCGCGCCGGTGCTACGGCCGGTCCGGGCGCTCGCTGACGAACAGCGCGTACTGCAGCTCGCTTGGTTGACCGTCAAGCTTGCCGGCCTCGTACATGATCTGCGCGCGGTGCTCGACCCCGTGCAGGACGACGTGCTGCAGGACGTCGCCGGTGACGGTCTCGAATCGCGCGCGACCTGGATCCCGCAACTCGAAGCGCTGGCTAAGCCGTTCGTCGGCGAGGTCCTGACGGAACGAAATGGTTCTCGCTTCAACGTGGTCGAGGTACGAGGTCAGCGCCTCCACGTCCTGCACGTCGGGTTTCGGCAGCGGCTCGACGCCCTCGACACTCGAAAGCCAGTTGTCGGTCGCGGACAGGACGTGCGCAAGCAGGCGAACCAGCTCTGCAGGCTCAGGTTGCACCGAACGCAACGCCTCGAGCGTCTGGCGGTTCGCCCAGCGGTCGAAGGCGAACAGCTGCTCCAGCTCACGACGTTCCATCCGCGCCTCCCCGCGCCTCCACGCTTCGCCGCAGCATATGTCCGCCGACTTGCCATTCACCGCCCCACCCGGCGATAACGTGTGCGGGTTCCGCGACCAACCGGAGGGCGCGCGATGAGTGTGCTGGAAACGACCGACCGATCAGGCGACTCGCGACCGCTGCCGCTCGCCGGCATCCGCGTCTGCGACTTCACCTGGATCGTCGCCGGACCGCAGGCCACGCGGATTCTCGCCGACCTCGGCGCGGACGTCGTCAAGGTCGAGAACGAGTCCTATCTCGACTCGATGCGCTGGGGCATGCAACAGGACCCCGCGAACCCGACGTACAACGGCAGCGGCTTCCACAGCAACTTCAACCGCAACAAGCGCGGCATCACCGCCAACCTCCATCATCCCAGCGGCCGCGAGGTCGCCGAGCGCCTGATCGAGCAGTCCGACATCGTCATCGAGAACTTCAGCGCCGGCGCCTTCGAACGCATGGGCTTCGGCTGGGACGTCATCCACGAGCTGAACCCCAACGCCATCTACATCTCGCTCTCCGGCTTCGGCCAGACCGGCCGTGACCGCAGCTACATCACCTGGGGGCCTACCGCCGCCGCCGTCAGCGGCGCGACCCAGATGTCCGGGCTCCCTGACGAGGACCCCGCCGGCTGGGGCTACTCGTACCTCGATCACACCGCCGGCTACTACGGCGCGATCGCGGCGCTGATGGCGCTCGCCCACCGCCGCCGCACCGGCGAGACCCAGCACGTCGACATGGCCCAGATCGAGACCGGCATGGTCCTCACCGGAGTCCCCGTCCTCGACTACCAGGTCAACGGCCGCGAGTACCGTCGCATCGGCAACCGCTCCGAGCACCCGGCGATCGCCCCCCACAACACCTACCGCTGCGCCGCTGACGAGGTCGAAGACGACCGCTGGATCGCCATCGTCGCCGAGACCGAGGAGCAGTGGACCGCGCTCTGCGAGGTCCTCGGCGAGCCCGATCTCGCCGCCGACGAGCGCTTCACCTCCAACGAGGCGCGCAAACGCAACGAGGACGCGCTCGACGCCGCCCTCACCGCGCTCACCCGCCCCCGCGACGCCAGCGAGTTGATGTACGCGCTGCAGGCCCGAGGCGTCCCCGCCGGCATGTGCCAGCGCACCGACGACAAGATGGAGCGCGACGAGCAGCACGCGGCCCGCGACTTCTACCGCACCGCGCCGCACGGCTACCTCGGCGAGCACCGCTACGAGGGCTATCCCGCCCGGTTCTCCGACGCCCGCTGGCGCATGGTCCGCGGCGCGCCGCTCCTGAGCGAGGACACCATGGAGGTCCTCACCGACCTCCTCGAGTTCACGCCTGACGAGGTCGGCCAGATGATGGCCGAGCTGGCTGTCTGATGGCCGCCCCGCAGACCGACGAGCACCCCGGCCCCCTCGAGGGCCTGCGCGTCGTCGAGGTCGGCGACCAGGCCGAGTGGGCCGCCAAGCTCCTCGCCGACGCCGGCGCGGATGTCATCCGCGTCGAACCTCGCGAGGGCGCGCGCAGCCGCCACGTCGGCCCCTACGTCGGCGACCAGCCGAACACGAACCAGAGCCTCCGCTTCGCCGCCGCCAACACCTCCAAGCGCAGCGTCACGCTCGACCTCGCCACCGACGACGGCGGCGCCATCTGGGCCGACCTCGTCGCCCGCGCCGAGATCGTGCTCGACGGCACGGCGCCCGGCGCCCTCGACGACGCCGGCCTCGGCCCAACTCGCTTCCGAGGTGAGCACCCCGCGCTGATCTGGTGCGCGATCACCCCCTTCGGCCTCGAGGGCCCGTGGCGCGACTGGGCCTCCACCGACCTCGTCCAGCTCGCGCTCGGCGGCCCGATGATGAGCACCGGCTACGACGACCACGAGCTACCGCCGATCCGCTCCGACGGCGAGCACTCCCTCGCCATGTCGAACGAGTACGCCGTCACCGCCGTCCTCGCCGCGCTCTGGCTCCGCGACGAGACCGCGGCGGCGGATGGCGGCGCCGCCGCCGGCCAGCTCGTCGACGTCTCCACCCACGAGGCCGTCAGCGCCACCACCGAGGGCTCCTTCCCCAACTGGGAGTTCCTCGGCCAGCACGTCATCCGCCAGACCGGCCGCCACGCCGCCGCGCAGCGGAACGCGCCCTGGCAGTACAGGTGCACCGACGGCGACTACATCCTGCTCATGGGCGGCGGCGTCCCCCGCGACGGCAAGATCTTCGCCGGCCTCCTCGAGTGGATGGACGAGCACGACGCCGCCGGCGACCTGCACGACCCGAAGTACATGCAGGTCCTCTACACCGACCCGACCCAGAACGTGGAGATCCGCAACCACGTCGCCACGACGATCGGCGAGTTCGTCCAGAAGCTCACCGCTGAGGAGGTCTACCGCCGCGGCCAGGCCCTCCACCTCCCGTGGGGCCTCGTCCGCCGCCCTGAACAGAACCTCGACGACCCCCATTGGGCCGAGCGCGAGTTCTTCTGGGAGGGCGAAGTCCCCGGCCACCCGGACCCGGTCCGCTACGTCGGCGCCCCCTACAAGTTCCTCAAGTCCCCCGTCCGCATGCGCCGTCGCCCGCCACTCCTCGGCGAGCACAACCACGAGGTCTACGTCACCGAACTCGGCCGCTCCCCCGACGACCTCCAGCAGCTCGCCGCCGCCGGCGCGATCTAGGGACTCCTGCCCATGGCCTCCGAATCTCGCGAGGCCGCCATCACGCGACTGCAACCCTTCGCGGAGCGCGCCCGCGGCTTCTCCGGCTGGAAGTTCGGCGTCGACGCGCGCCACCTCGGCCCACCCCTGCCATGGGACTACGAGGATCACGTCCGCGGCTTCGCCCGCGGCACCACCGCCGTGCTCGACATGGGCACCGGCGGCGGCGAACGCCTCGCCGAGTTCCGCGACGCCCTCCCGCCGCTCGTTGTAGCCACCGAGGGCTGGCCGGTCAACGCCCCCGTCGCCCACGAGCGCCTCACCTCGCTCGGGGTCCACGTGGTCCACGCCTCCGAGGAGGTCCTGCCGTTCGCGGCCAACACCTTCGACCTGGTCATCAATCGCCACTCATCGCTCGAACCCGCCGAGGTTGATCGCGTGCTGCGTCCCGGCGGCGCGCTCGTCACCCAGCAGGTCGGTCGCGGCAACTGGAGCGAACTCGATCCCCACTTCCCGCGCGTCTACGACTGGGGCGACGAACTCGGACGCCAGTCGCAAGGCCTCCGTGCGCTCGGCTACAACGTCACCGTCCACGAGCACCGCGAGCGCGTCGCCGTTCCGTCCCTCGGCGACTTCGTGTACATGTTGTCCGTCGCGAGCTGGACGATCCCCGACTTCGACGTCGCACGAGACCTCGACGCACTGCTCGCCCTGGAGCGCGACTGCCTCACCGACGAGGGCTTCGTGATCACCGAGGAGCGCTACCTGCTCACCGCCCGCAAGCCCGCGTACTAGCACCAGCACCCAGCCGAGCGAACGAGGAGAGCGAACGATGGCAGACCGACTCGACGGACGCGTGGCTCTGGTCACCGGCGCGGGATCCGGCCTCGGCCGCGCCATGGCGCGCCGCTTCGCAGACGAAGGTGCCGCCGTCATGTGCGTCGACCTCAACGAGGAAGGCGCGAAGGACACCGCCGCCCAGATCGCCGAGGCCGGCGGCCGCTCCGCCGCGATGCGTCTCAACGTCACCGACAGCGATGCCGTCAAGGACGCCCTCGAGCGCACCGACCAGGAACTCGGCGGGTTGCAGATCGTCGTCAACAACGCCGGCGTCGCCTCGCCCGAGTGGGACCTCACCGTCGACGTCAACCTGAGCGGCGTCTACTACGGCCTCGTCCACGGCGCCCAGATGCTCGCCGACCGCGGTGGTGGCGCGATCGTCAACATCGCCTCGGTCGCCGGCCTCAACGCGCTCGTCTCCTCGGGCGTCGCCCTCGCCGAGGGCGAGCAACCGCCCCCGGATCGCGCCGCCGCCTACGTCGCCTCCAAGCACGGCGTCGTCGGCCTCACCCGTCAGTTCGCGGTCAACTTCGGCCAGCAGAACGTACGCGTGAACGCGATCTGCCCCGGCTACATCTACACACCGATGACCGCCGGCACGACCGAGATCCCCGAGGGCGAGGCGTTCCTCCAGGCGCTCCACCCGATGGGCCGCCTCGGTCAGGACAACGAGATCGCCTCGGCCGCCGCATTCCTCGTCAGCGACGACGCCTCCTTCGTCACCGGCGTTGCCCTCCCGGTCGACGGCGGCTACTCCGCACGCTGACGAACCCGAAACGAACGCAAACTGAGAGCCCACGAGGAGCAAGACCGATGGCTGACCGACTCGAAGGACGCGTGGCACTGGTCACCGGCGCCGGATCCGGCCTCGGCCGTGCCATGGCCCGCCGCTTCGCCACCGACGGCGCCGCCGTCATGTGCGCCGACATCAACGAGGAAGGCGCGCAGGACACCGCCGCCCAGATCGCCGAGGCCGGCGGCCGCTCCTCGGCCATGCGCCTCGACGTCACCGATGGTGACGCCGTGAAGGGCTCCCTCGAGCGCACCGACAGCGAGCTCGGCGGCCTCAGCATCGTCGTCAACAACGCCGGTATCGGCGGCGCCATGGGCTGGGACCCGACGATCGGCGTCAACCTGAGCGGCGTCTACTACGGCCTCGCCCACGGCGCGCAGATGCTCGCCGACCGTGGCGGTGGCGCGATCGTCAACATCGCCTCCGTCGCCGGCCTCAACGCCCTCGTCGGCTCCGGCCAGACTCCAACCGGCGAGCCGCCGGCCCCCGACCGCGCCGCCGCCTACGTCGCCTCCAAGCACGGCGTCGTCGGACTCACCCGCCAGTTCGCGATCAACTTCGGCCAGCAGAACGTCCGCGTGAACGCGATCTGCCCCGGCTACATCTACACCCCGATGACCGCAGGCATGACCGAGATTCCCGAGGGCGAGGCCTTCCTCCAGTCCCTTCACCCGATGGGCCGCCTCGGTCAGGACGACGAGATCGCCTCCGCGGCCGCCTTCCTCGTCAGCGACGACGCCTCCTTCATCACGGGCGTGGCGCTCCCGGTCGACGGGGGCTACTCCGCCCGCTGATCAGCCTCCGTTCGCCCTCCGATGGGGGAACCTTCGGCCCTGTCCCGTCGTCTGATCCAGGCGGATCGTGAGGGCGATGATGACCAACCGAGGACGGCGCTGGCGTGTTGCATTGATCGCGGCCGTGGGCGTGCTCGCCCTCGGCTTCGCCGCGGCCTGCGACGGCGACGACGACGCGACCCCTACCCCCGTGGGCGGCGAACGCATCGAGGTCGAAGCCCCCGTCGAGTCCTTCGAGATCCTGATCCTCGAGTCGTTCCCCCCGCAGTACAACGTCGAGATCGTCTCCGGCCTCCCGAACGGCTGCCACCTCTTCGAGCGCTACGAAGTCGAGCGCGAAGACGGCGCCACCGATATCAAAATCACCGTCTGGAACACGATCCCGGCCGCAGACGACGTCGCCTGCACCGAGGAGTACGGCACCCACACCGGCACCGCGACCCTCGGTAGCGACTTCGAATCCGGTACCGAGTACACCCTCACCGTCGGCGACCTCACCGAGACCTTCATCGCCCAGTAGCGACATGTAGCGATGAGGTTCCGGAGCTAGCGGGCGAGGAGGAGCGGCCGCACGAGTTCCAGCCAGGACGCCTGCAACGGCACCAGCTCCGGTGGCGGACCTGACAGTGGCACCCAGCGGAATCGCCACGGCTCCGGCGTGTCGAACGCGCGCTCCCACTCGTCTGGCGTGTCAGGTGGTGCCGAGAGGGGAAACAACCATCGCCGCACCTCCTGTGTGACGAGCGCGCGCTTCTCCCACCACCGCAATGCAGCCCCGTCGACGCGCTCACCGGCGAGCAGCACATGCTCCCCGTCCTGCTCCTCGATGTGCACGATCGGATGCGCAAGTTCGCGCGACTCGAGCACCGCCCTCCCGCCGGCGTTCAGCTCCAGATACCACTCGCCATCTCGCAGCTCTGAGGGTCCGCGGATCCCCTCGCCGCTGACCGCAAGATCCTCCAGTCCGGTCTCTTCCCGCGCCTCGCGCAGCGCCGCCTCCGCGAGCCCCTCACCCGGCTCCACCGTCCCCGCAGGAACCTGCGTCCCAGCGAGCGGGTTGGAGTGATCGAAGACGAGGAGCTCCCGCCGCGCCACATCACCTCGCGGGTCGCGAGTGATGAAGGCCGCGACCTTGTCCACCCCCACGGCACCCGCCCCCGCCCGCCTCGCCGACCGCTCGGCGCGCTGTCCCGCACCACCTCGGTCGCTAGAATCGGCGCTCCAGCGGACCGTCAGGCCGAGAGGACCATCGAATGACCGAGGACGCCCCGAAACGCTTCACCCCGGACGGCCAGGAAGTGCCCCAGCCGTCTGACAACGACGTACTCTACGAGCCCGACGACGGCTTCGCCTGGATCACCCTCAACCGCCCGCTCGTCCTCAACGCCGTCGACTGGTCGCTCCGTCGCGGCATGGGCCGCGCGCTCGACCAGGCCGAGGCCGATGACAACGTCCACTCCATCATCCTCCGTGGCGCCGGCCGTGCCTTCTGCGCCGGCGGCGACCTCCAGGGCTCCGAGGAGCCCGACGACGGCGTCGACACCCCCTCTGCCATGGACCTGATGATGCGCATCTGGCTCTCCCCCAAGCCCGTCATCGCCGCCGTCAAGGGCCACGCCGTCGGTCAGGGCTGCGAGTGGGCCGGCGTCTGCGACATGACCATCGCCGCCGACGACGCCAAGATCGGCGAGATCCAGATCCGCCACGGCTTTGGCCCCCCGATCCTGATCACCCCCTTCCTCGCCAACCTCAAGAACGCCAAAGAGCTGCTCATGCTCGGCTCCGTCGTTGGCGCCGACGAAGCGCTCCGCATGGGCCTCGTCAACCGCGTCGTCTCCGTCGACCAGGTCTTCGACGAAGCGGCCAAGGTCGCGAAGCAGTTCGCCGCCCTCCCCCCACGCGGCGTCCGCCTCAACAAGTTCCTCGTCAACCGCGTCTATGAACTCCAGGCCTTCCGCGAGGCCCTCGACTACCGCGACGATCCGGTCGTCCAGGCCCTCTCCGAAGACGCCTCCGGCGACACCGTCGGCACCGACCGCCTCAAGACCCTCCGCGAGCAAGGCTGGACCGAGTTCCTCAAGCAACGAGACGCCGGCTTCAAGGAATAGCGCCTGGCCCCGCGCCCTCATCGATCCGGCGGTAGGACGGCCACGCCGCCAGCGGATAAGGGTGCTTCTTGCACCTGAAGTGGATCCGTACGCGACCGCGAAGCACGTCGCGGCCTGGGGTTGCGGGGCTTGCCCCCGAAGAGATTGAGGGCGGGCGGGTGGGACAGAACACCGCCGCGCGCCCAGCGCACGTCCACCCTCCGAGGCCCAACGACCCCACGAGGGCGCTTGGATCAACCTGAGAGCGGCCTCCCGAGGCCCGAAGGGTCAACCGATGCGCGTCACGCGCCGCTCCAGCGGGGGACCTTCTTCAGGTCCTTCTTCAGCGTCAGCTTGATCTTCCCGACCGAACCGCCGCGATACTTCGCGATGTCCGGCGCCGCCTTGGTGAGGAAGTCGTTCACGTCTGACGCGTCGTGGACGAACGCGCCGTTCTGGTAGCAGACCGAGCAGTAGATACCGGAGAGCGACCCATCTTCCTCGGTCCCGTGATCAGGCTCGCGTCGAAGCGCGAACCCGCACGACTCGCAGTCGTCGACCTGGCGACCGCCGACGAAATCGCGCATGTAGTCGCGATCGCCCATCGCGCGGAACTTCTTCGACTCTTCGCGCTCTTTGATGTCAGCCACGGTCAAACTCCCACTCCGGTGCACAGACATACAGGCTGTATGTGCGTGCGTCGATCCATCATATCGGATGACGCCCGCTCATCGCGCCCGCGAGAGGTGACACGATGCCTGCCACGCTGGCCGACCTGCAACGACGGATCGCCGCCTGCACCCACTGCGCGGAGCACCTCCCGTTCGGCCCGAGGCCCGTCGTCCAGTTCAGCCGCACATCGCACATCGTCATCGTCGGTCAGGCCCCCGGCCGCCGCGTGCACGAATCCGGCATCCCCTTCGACGACCCGAGCGGCGACCGCCTCCGAGGTTGGCTCGGCCTCGACCGCGACGCCTTCTACGACGCCTCGAGGATCGCGATCGTCCCGACCGGCTTCTGCTACCCCGGCACCGGCAAGTCGGGCGACCTCCCGCCGCGCCCCGAATGCGCGCCCAAGTGGCACGACGAGGTCTTCGCGCAGCTTCCGAGGGAGCGTCTCACCCTCCTCCTCGGCACCTATGCGCAGAAGCTCATGCTCGGCGACGCCTACCGAGGCAGCGTCTCCAGAACCGTCGAGGCCTGGCGAGACCTCGTCCCCCAGTATCTCCCGATGCCGCACCCGTCACCACGCAACCAGCGCTGGTTCAAAGAACACCCCTGGTTCGAGGCAGACGTCGTCCCCCGCCTCCGCCAAGCCGTGGCCGCCGGTCGCTGGCCAGACTGACGCGATCCCGGCGCCCGGTTTCAGGCAGCGATGGTTCCCGGGCTCAAGCACCCGGTCGCCACGGAACGCCATCTGAGCTCACGCAACCTGGGGCGACAGCCCCAAGAGGGGTCGAAGACCCCCGAAGACTCCTAGCGGAGGGTTGAGACTTTTGTGGGCTCGATGCGCTGCACGTTGATCTGCTCTCGGTCCATCAGCTCTGGGATCCGAGGGCCGATGTCGTTCAGCCATGTCTCGGACTGGTACACCTTCTCGTACAGCTCCTCGCGCTCCTCCTCGGAATCGAAGCGCCGGATCCACACGTAGACCGAATCATCTTCCTCGCCGGTAAAGCTCCCGACGATCACCATCCCCTGCGACTGTTGGAACGGGATGATCTCGTCCTCCATCATCCGCACCCAGGCGTCCTTCTTGCCTGGTCGGATGTGGTACTGGCGCAGCTCAAAGAACATTGGATCCCCGCTCTCGTGTGAGGTTTCGCACTCGCTTGATACCCGCGGTAGCCGCCGTCACACAGTCCGCCGCCGGGCCGCCGCTAGCCTACCGATGAAGGCGGTGACGTGCGTATGGGCGACTCCTTTCGGGCGCTCCGAGGCGTGCTCCCTCTGCTCCTCGTGCTCGCGATCGCCCTCACCTTCCTCACCATGTTCCTGCGCCGTGCCGGCCTCTTCGCCGACTCCGTGACCCTCAGCGCCGAGACCCTCCAGATCGCCCCCGCCGCGAACGGCTCCGACCCCGACGCCGCCCCGCCCGAGGACATCACCCTCGAGATCATCACGCTGCTGCCGAAGGACGGCATCCCCGCCATCTTCGACCCCGACTTCGTCACCGCCGCCGAGGCAGACAACTTCCTCCGCCCCGACGACCAGGTCATGGGCGTCGTCATCGACGGCGACGCCCGCGCCTACGGCACCGCGTTCCTGAGCAGCCGAGAGGTCGTCAACGACACCGTCGGAGGTCGGGCCATCACCGTCACCTGGTGACCGCTCTGCTTCACGGGCATCGTGTATGCCCGAGACTTCCCCAACCAACCGGAACCACTCGTGTTCGGCGTCTCCGGCAAGCTGATCCGCAACGCCCTCGTCATGTACGACCGCCAGACCGACACGCTCTGGAGCCAGTTCCTCGGCGTCGCCGTCCAGGGCGAGCTTCAGGGCACCCCGCTCGAACCGCTGCCGTCGACCCTCACCGATTGGGCGACGTGGAAGCGCCTCCACCCGGACACGATCGTCCTCGACCAGGGCCGCGAACGTTCCGACCCCTACAACCGCTACTACACTGACGCCTCCGCCGGCGTCCTCGGCGAGCGCAACCCGGACAACCGGCTCGACCGCAAGGACTTCGTCCTCGGGCTCCAGCTCCCCGGCTTCCAGAAGGCCTACGCCTTCCGCGATCTCAGCGCCACCCCCGTCGTCAACGACCGCCTCGGCGACCGGGACCTCGTCGTCGTCTTCGACGCCGACGCCGCCACCGGCGTCGCGTTCGACCGTACCGTCGACGGCCGCGAACTCACCTTCGACCTGCTCACCGACGGCCCCGAGGAGCTCCTCGCCCTCCGCGACCGCGAGACCGGCACCCTCTGGGCCGGCCTCACCGGCGAAGCCATCGAGGGCGAACTCGCCGGCACCCAGCTCAACCAGATCACCGTCACCCAGGTTTTCTGGTTCGCCTGGACCGACTTCTTCCCCGGCGCTCCCCTCTACGAGGCACCCGCGTAGACCGGCACGCGGTCTAGCCCCAGAACCTGTCTGAAACATACCCAATACTGTTTGGACATTAACCGTCGCCCGGTCACGCTGAAAGGACAACGCACCTCAAGGCAGCGACGACGTAATGAACCTGACCGCAGCACCGCGGATCACGCGAGAGCCACTCAACCGCTGGGCGATTCGGCGGCCCCGGGTCCGTGGGATCGCGATTCGGGTCGTAGCGCTCCTGTATGTCGTCATCGGGCTCGTACCGCAGACCATGCTGCGCGCTCAAGCCGACGATGTTGGCTTCCCTCGATGGCGGCTCGACCAGGCCGATTCGCTGCTCGGCCTCGGTGCCCTCCCATCAGAAGCGCTGCAGGGGATGCTGAGCGAGGTCGGCACCGGCCGTACTCCCGGCGACTGGCTCGCGATCGTCGTCTACGTCGCGTGGCTGCCGGTCGGTCTGTTCACGATGTGGTACGTCATCCGAGGGCGCTGGCAGCACTACCGGAGCTTCGCGCTCACCTGGTACGGCATCTGGTACCTCGGCCTGATCGGGTTCGTACTGATCCCGGTTGAGCCGCCATGGATGCTGCCCGAGGTCGAGCGGACCCTCAGCGATAGAGTGACGGGCTTCGTCAACGTCGACCCGAACCAGGTGGCTGCATTCCCAAGTCTGCACGTCGGACTACCGGCGGCCCTTGCGCTCCAGGCGCGCGCGGTTGGGATGCGCCGGTGGTCCCAGGCGTTGTTGGTGTTCACCGGATTGACCGCGTTTTCTGTGGTCCACCTCGGCGAGCACTATGTGATCGACACACTCGGGGGCCTCGCGCTCGCGTGGCTGGTCGTACGCCTCTCCACGGCCTTGACGCGACGCGCCCCCTCCGCCGAGCAAGAAGCAAGCGAACTGCAACAGGCAGCCTAGCCACCGCCTTTCCGAGGACTCCCACCCTTCGAGGTCTAGCCCTCGTCCGACGCGAACCCAACCCGCGCCAACACCTCCGTCAGCGCTACATACGCCATCGCCATCACCAGCAGCGTCGCGATCGAGTCGCTGAGCAGGTCCAGCGGCCCCAGCACCTGCCCCGTGATCCCCAGCGAGCGCATCGTCTGCTCGAACAGCCGCGTCGCCGGCGCCTCCAGCGCCGCCCAGAACCCCGCGAGGACCGCCACCGCCAGGCTGATGTAGTGCGGAGCACGGTCGGGCACGGCGCGCCTCCCTCGCCACGATTCTCGACGAGGCTGAGCGGGCGGTCCGGTGACCGCGCTCACCGCCTCATCGACCGCCGATCGAGGTGCTAGGCTCACGGCTCGACGACCGATCGACAGCCAGGAGCACTGCATGGCCATCGAAACCTCGCTTCGTCCGTTCTCCCTCCGCGACGCCGCCGGCGCGCAGTACCACTTCCCCACCACCCGCCTGGCGCTACTCTGCTTCGTGCACGAGGAGTGCCAGACCTGCGCCCTCTCTATGCCACTGATCGAGGAGACACACCGCGCCTTCGGCTCCGCGGTCGACGTCTGGGCGATCGGCCAGGACACCCCCGGCAACGCCACCCTCATCGAGCGCCACGGCCTCACCCTGCCGATGCTCGACGACGATGCGCTCGCCGTCTCGTTCGCCTACGACCTCGACACCGTGCCGGCGATCTTCCTCGCCGACGCCGAGGGACGCGCGCTCCAGAGCTTCATCGGCTTCGGCAAAGGGGACTGGCAGCGCGTCCACGCCGAGCTCGCCTCGCTCAGCGGGCTCGCCGCTCCCGAGGTCGACTGGGACGCCTACCCGGAGTCGCGCCCCGGCTGCGGCTCCCGCTCGGTCGAGCCCGGCATCGCCGAGCGCCTGATCGCGGAATCCGAGGGCAGTCCGCTCCGCGCCCGCCGCGTCGACATCGGCGAGCACGACGATATCCACGAGTTCATGTTCGACCAGGGCCTCACCGACGGCCTCCCCGTCGTCCCGCCCACCCCGGAGCGCGTCCTCCGCATGTTGAGCGGCACGAAGCGCGACGCGCAGGAAGAGGTCGCGGTCGTCCCGCCGAACATGGCCCCGGCCACCGTCGAGAAGATCGCCATCAACGCCGTCATGGCCGGCTGCAAGCCCGAGTACCTGCCGGTCGTCCTCACCGCTGTCGAGGCGATGTGCACCGACGAGTTCAATATCCACGGAGTCAGCGCCACGACCATGGGCGCGACGCCGATGATGCTGATCAACGGACCGATCCGAGACAAGATCGGTTTGAACTACAAGCTCGGCGCACTGGGGCCCGGCCACCGCGCGAACTCGGCGATCGGCCGCGCCGTGCGTTTGGTGCTGCGCAACGTCGGCGGCGGGAAGCCCGGCGGCACCGAGCGCTCTACGCTCAGCAACCCGGCCAAGCTGGCGCTCTGCTTCGCCGAGTGGGAGGAGCGTGCACCGTGGGAGCCGTACCACGTCGAGCACGGCTTCCAGCCCGAGGATTCCGTCGTCACGCTCTTCGCCGCGACCGGCGGGCCGACGATGATCGTCGACCAGACCTCGAGGGACGCGCGCCAGATCGGCGGCTCGATCGGCATGGCAATGGAGGCCGTCGCCCACCCCAAGGCGCACGGCGCCTCCGACACTTTCCTCGTCCTCTGCCCGGAGCACCTCGACACCCTCCAGACCAACGGCTGGACGAAGGACGAGCTGCGCGCCCGCATCCAGGAAGCCTCCTCGCGCCCGCTCCGCGAGCTGCTCCAGGACGAGCACTCCGGAGCCGGCGTCCCCCGCGACCGCTTCGGCGCGGACGGACCCACCGAGGAACAACTCGACCGGCTGATCCCGAAGTTCGCCGACCCAAGTAGTATTCACATCGTCGTCGCTGGCTCGGACGCGGGGAAGTTCTCCTCGATCTTCCAGGGCTGGGCGACCGGACCGCGCGGCTCGCAGATCGTGAGCCGAAAGATCGAGGAGGCCTAGATGGTGCAGATCCTGGACCCCACGGACGAACGCGTCCCGGTCAAACGTGAGCTGACCCCACGCCCCGAGCACATCACCGGCACCGTCGGCTTCCTCGACATCTCGAAGCCGCGTGGCAACGTGCTGCTCGACCGCCTCGAGGAGCTCTTCAACGAGCGCCTCCCCGGCGTCGAGGTCAGGCGCTACGCCAAGCCCACCTTCACCAAGCCCGCGCCGGAAGACCTGCGCAAGAAGATCGCCGAGGAGTGTGGCTTCGTCATCGAAGCCCTGGCCGACTGAGGGTCCTGCACGACGTGCAGTGTGCACGACACCGTCTGGTTCGAGATTCAGAACATCCCGTCGGTCTTCCTTGCCTCGAGCGAGTTCGTCGAAGCCGCCACCGCCCAGGCCGAATCGCTCGGCCTGCCCGATGTGCATCGCCTCTTCGTCCCGCATCCGATCCAGGACGCGACCGACGAGGAGATGCGCATCAAGGCCGAGTCCGTCTTCGACTCCGTCCTCGGATCGCTGATCGACTAGCCCCCGAGGGCAACCACCCATCCGAGGGTGGGCAACCGCCCGGGGTGGCGACGTTCAAGAGCGCGTTGAGAAGAGAGGGAGCACCGCTCCATGAATGACGCTGCCCGCGCACTGTTCGACCTCAGCGGCACCGTTACCCTCGTCACCGGTGGCAACGGCGGCATCGGCCAGGGCATCGCCGACGGACTCGCTGACGCCGGCGCCTCCGTCGTGATCGCCGCCCGCAACGAGGACAAGACCGCCGCCGCCGTCGCCGCGATCGAGTCCCGAGGCGGCACCGCCCTCGGCGTCGCCTGCGACGTCAACGTCCGCGCCGACCTCGAGGCCGCCGTCTCCCGCTGCGAGTCCGAGTACGGCCGGCTCGACATCCTCGTGAACAACGCAGGTGTCGCACGCGGCGGCCCGGCCGAGACCATCGCCGAGGAGGACTGGCAGCTCGTCATCGACACCAACCTCTCCTCGCTGCTCTGGGCGTCGCAGGTCGCCTATCCGCACCTCAAGGCAAGCGGCCGAGGCAAGGTCATCAACATCGCCTCCGAGTACTCGCTCTTCGGCAGTCCGCGCGCGATCGCCTACTCCTCCTCGAAGGGCGGCGTCGTGCAGCTCACCAAATCGCTCGCGGTCGGCTGGGCCGAGGCCGGCATTCAGGTCAACGCGATCGTCCCGGGCTGGATCACCACCGACATGACCGCGCCGGCCAAGAACAATGAGACCTTCTACGACGGAATCATCTACCGCACGCCCGCCGGCCGCTTCGGCGAACCCGACGAACTCGCCGGCGCAGGCGTCTTCCTCGCCTCGCACGCCTCCGATTTCGTCACAGGCGTCGTGCTACCCGTCGACGGCGGCTACGCCGCCGGCTGAATACCAATCGTAGACTGCCTACTGGACGTAGAGACTCGCGGAACGAACCTCGTTGTTCCCCTCGTTTGTCTCAGCGGCGTCGTTCTCCGGATCAAGTGTCGCGATCAGCACGCAGTCTTCGGAGCCGGCGAATCCTCGTGGAATCGTTGCTTCGACGCTGCCTTGAGTTCGCCCGCCCGCTTCCAGTGATCCGACAGACGCGAACCCGAGCGTTTCGGACACGCCGCCACACTGAAGACGGGCCTCTATCGCGATCGCAGTCGAGGCACCGTCTCCTTCGTTGGCAACGTTGAAGACGAAACTGTAACCAGACCCGGCGGTCAGGATTGCGAACCCGTCTTCTGCGATCGCTGGATCCGGGTCGACCTCGACCCAATCCGGGAAGTCAGTGAATACCCAATCGGGAGAACCGGTCTGCTCGTCGGGGCGCTCAGTGGCGGTGGGTTCGGCCGTCGAGGTTACTGTGGGCGGCGGTTCGTCGTCGTCAAAGAAGCCGGCTGTGGCGAGCGCGCCAACCAAGGCTGCACTGGCTGTGACGACACCCGCTATCCCAGTAAGGATGCCGGGCAATGTCGTCCAAAAACTCTGTTTGTTCGGCGTCGAAGAACTCACAGCACGCTCCCGCGCTTGTAATAGCTCATCGACAGACGCGCAGCAAGGATGGCTTCAGGCCGTCGCCGGGGCGCAGCACGTCCCGCCGCAGCAGGCGCTGATGCAATCCCGCATCCCGAGCCAGCACCGGCGGCAGAAGCACAGGACCGCCCCGTCGAAGCACGCATCGCCGCGCAGCCCCTCGAGGCCTTCGCGGACCAGCCACGGCACCATCAGCAGCGCGAACACCGGGTCGAGCCACCACCACCCGATCAGCGCTGTCGCGATCACCCCAACGAGCGCGGTCAGGCTGAGGTAGGAGCAGGCGATCGTCTCGCGCGCCTCGGCTGCCAGCGACGGCACCGACCAGTTCGCCGCCGCCCACAGCTTCGCGATCGAGACGATCGGCATCACCACGAGGCTTACCAGCAGCAGGATCAAACCCACCGTCGAGGACTCGGCACCGCGGGCCCCGCCGATCGCCAGCACCGCCTGCAGCACCACAGCCGCCGCCAGCAACATGAAGCTCGCCCCGACGATCCGTAGCGCGCGCATCTCGCGCTGCTCGCCAATCTCGTCGTTGGGCGCCGCGAGCCGCCACAGCACCGCGCCGGCAGCGATCACCTCGAGGTAGCTGTCGATCCCGAACGTCACGAGGATGATGCTGCTCGCCGCGATCCCGCTGGCGATGGCGATCACGCCCTCGACCACGTTGTAAGCGAGCGTGCCGCCGACCAGCCAGTTGGCCAGCCGTCGCCCCGTCGGCGAGAGTGTCTGGTCCCCGCTCATGCCGTTGATCCTGCCTCGGGTCCGGCCGGCGGCTACTCGCCGCCGATCACCCCGGCCTCCCGATACGCCGCGATCTCCTCGGCGCTCAACCCGGACTCCGAGAGTACCTCGGTCGTGTGCCGTCCGAGGACGGGCGACGCGCGCCGCGCCGCCGTCGGCGTCTTTGACAGATCGACGATCGGCCCGACAACCCGCTGCGGCCCCGTCATCTCGTGCTCGAGGTCAGCCATCAGCCCCATCGCCTCGACCTGCGGGTCGTCCGCCATCTCCTCCGGGAACTGCACCGGCGCGCACGGCACGCCCGCGTCGCGGAACTGCTCCAGCCAGTACGCGACCGGCTGCTCGCGCACCTTCGCCTCGACCTCGGTCACCCACACCGCGGTCTCCGCGCGGCTCTCCGGATCGCGCGCATCGAAGTCCGGATCGTCGCTGCGGTCGTGCTCCATCCCGAGCACCCGGCGTGCCCCGTCCCGCGTCGCCTTCGTGAGGCATCCGAGGACGATCGCCCCGTCCTGCGCCACGTAGGAGCGGTAGTAGAGCCGGGGCGGTCCCGCGCCGGAGTTCCGGAACTCCAGCCGTCGCTCGAGCTGCTCCTGGTACGACGCCCCGGCCGCGCGCAGCGCCTGAACGTCGTCCCACATCACATCGCGCAACGTCGCGTCGGTCACCGGGTGCCGCATCACCCACACATCGAGGATCGACAGCGCCGACCGCAGCAGCGACCCCTCGACGAGTTGCCCCTCGCCCGTTCGCTCGCGGTGGTGCAGCGCCGCCAACACCCCCATCCCGATCCCCAGCCCGGTCACGTAGTCGGCGATCGCCGGGCTCAACCCCTGCGGCTCGCCGCCCGGTCCGACCTTCGCGTCACCGACAACCAGCCCCGCGTACGCGGTCGCCGCGAGGTCGGTCGCTCCCGCCCCGGCCATCGGTCCTCGCGGACCGAACCCGGTCAGGTCGCCATAGATCAACGGCGGGTGGATCTGGCTCAGCGTCTCGTAGTCGATCCCCAGCCGCTTCGCGACCCCGGGCCGGTAGTTCATCGTCACCACGTCGAAGTCCGGCAGGATCCGGTAGAGCAGCTCCCGCCCCTGTTCGGTCGACAGATCGAGCGCGAGACTGCGCTTCCCGCGGTTCAGCGACTGGAACCGCTTCCCCTCGCCGGGCACCACCGCGCCCGATGACCGGTACGGATCCCCGGTCAGCGGCTCCACCTTCACCACGTCGGCGCCCAGGTCCGACATCACGATCCCGTTGAACGGCATCGCCACGATCAGCGAGAACTCGAGGACGCGGATATCGCTGAGCGGACCGTCGGGCACGTGCTGATCTCCTCGCGCGGGTGTGGTGGCGAGAGACTAGCTGAGGGATCGCGGAGGCGGAACGGCCCCACGAGGAGCGGCGACAGTTTCGAGGTTGCGCGGAAGGGTCGAGGCTGCGGCTACGCCGCGCGGCGCTCGCTGGGCTGCTCGCTCGGGCGCTCGCTGAGTAGGCAGGAGAGCGTCGCCTGGAGCAGATCGGTCTTCGTCACGATCCCGACCACGTTCCCCTGCCGGCCTCGGACCGGAAGGCAGGAGATGCCGTTGCGCAGCATCAGCGCCGTGGCCTCCTCCAGCGTCGTGTCCATCTCCACCGTGGTCAGGTCATAAGTCGCGATCGAGTAGATCGGACGGCGCAGCGTCGCCTCGTCACGCGTCTGCGCGGAGATCCCCTCCGCGTACGGGCTCAGGTGCCGCAGCACGTCTCGGTCCGAGACGATCCCCACGATCCGCCCGTTGTTCTCCACCAGCATGTGGTGCACCCCGAAGATCTCGAGGGCTTTGCGAGCCGCCTGCAGCGTCTCGTCGGATCGGACCACGTGCACCGGCTGTGACATCACGTCCCCGACCGTGGGGAGCGAGTTCGGTTGAATCTGCGTCATGCACCCCTCCAATCGAAGTTCCACTCCGCTATAACGATCTTCGGTCGGGATCTGCGTACCTGAAGTGCCCGATCGACAACCGTCAACCGCTCGTGCGCGCGTGGCGAGCTAGCTCCCGGACGTCCGTCGGATCGGCTGCCACGACCGGTACGTCGCGCACCGCCACAGCCATTCGAACGGCCCGTAGCGGAACCGCGCGAGCCACGGCTGCGACCACCACAGCTGCAGCCCCCACACCACGAGGATGAACGCGAAGATCCAGGTCCGCGTCAGATCCGAGCTATCGAACAGTCCGCGCAGCACCGCCACCCCGATCAGCGTCTGCGTCAGGTAGTTCGTCAGCGCCATCCGCCCCGCCGCGCGGAACCGCTCGTGCAGCGCGCTGTTGCCGCGCTGGTTCCACAGCGTGATCAGCCCCAGGTAGCCCAGCGTCACCGGGATCGTCGCCAGCGTGTTCGGCGCCTCACCGATGATCGCGATCTCCGGTGAGAAGTCGTTCGTCACCTGGAATGCGAGCCCGGCCGCCGCGATCGGCAGCCCCGTCCCCAGCCCGAGGATGGCCATCCGCCGGTACCACGCCGCCGGCTTCTGGCCCTGCAGGATCTCCAGTCGGTACAGCGCGACGCCGATCAGCATCATCCCCAGCGCGCGCGTGAAGAAGTCGTTGAGCACGAACAGCTCGACCGCCTCCGACATCGCGCCGCCGTCCGCGAACCAGAATTCCCCCAGCCCCTCCCCCGAGGCCGGCACCTCGCCCTCGACGATCACCGCCAGCACCGCCGACCACAGCACGATCGCCGTCCCGAGGACCAACAACGTCCGAGGCCGCACGTTCCGCACCGCGATCAGGATCGGCGAGCAGATCGCGTACAACACCAGCACGTCGCCGTCCCAGATCAGCGTGTGCACCACCCCGATCCCGAGCAGCAGCGTGTTTCGCCACAGGCTGAGCAGCCCCGCCCGCGCCTCCTTCGCGGCCGCCCGATCCGCGAACAGCACGATCCCCGCCCCGAACAGCAGCGAGAACAACCCCATCATCTTCTGGTCGACGAAGATCTCGCCGGCCCCGCCGATCACCCAGTCGAGCCAGCGCTCGGAACCGGCGGCATCGAGGTTGAAGTAGGCGGCCTGTGGCAACCCGAACGACACGGCGTTCATCACGAGGATCCCGAGCACCGCGATCCCGCGCACCGTGTCCAGGTTGGTGATTCGGTCGCGTTGGTGGATCGGAGCGGCGCGGTCGGTGGGTGGACTACTGGCCATCGCTCGATGACTTCCCGCCGCGCGACGAGGGGAGGCCGCTACTCCTCGGCGGTAGCCGGCTGCGGCTCCGCCACGAACACGTGCTCGCGGTACCAGCGCAGCTCCTCGATGCTCTCGCGAATGTCGTCGAGCGCCTGGTGCGCACCCTGCTTCGGCGGCGGCTGCACCTTGCGCGAGTACCAGCGGGTGACCAGCTCCTTGATCGTGCTCACATCGATGCTGCGGTAGTGGAAGTGCGCCTCCAGCTCCGGCATCTCCACGCGCAGGAAGCGGCGGTCGTGCGGGATCGTGTTGCCGCAGAGCGGCGACTTGCCGGACGGCGTCCACTCGCGGACGAACTCCAGCGTCTGCGCCTGCGCCGCCGCGATGTCGGTCGACGACTCTCGCATCCGCTCCACCAGCCCCGACGCGGTGTGCGTGTTCACGTTCCACTCGTCCATCAGCGCGATCTCGGCTTCGGTGCGCTTGATCGCCAGCGCCGGCCCCTCGGCGATGATCTCCAGCTCCGGGTTCGTCACCAGCGTCGCGATCTCGATGATCACGTCCCGCCCCGGGATCAACCCCGTCATCTCGAGGTCCATCCACACGAGGTTGCGCGCATCGGGTGTCGTCATCGAGCGAGCCTACCGGCGCGCACCGCGGGCGTCATGCGGATCGCATTCTCTTGATGAGGTCGCCCAGGCCCCGTGCTACGGTCGATCGATGCTGACCCGCGCCCGATCCCTCCGCCGGATCTCCGTCATCGCCGTCGCCATCCTCGCCCTGGCCCTCCTCGCCTGCGGGAGCGACGCCGAGGCCGATCCCACCCCCACCGCCGCCCCCTCGACGGCAACCTCCGAGGCGACCCAACCGTCCGGCGACGGCGGATCCCGCGTCGCCACTGACGGCGACAGTGTGCTCGTCCACTACCACGGCACCCTCGACGACGGCGAGGTCTTCGACTCCTCGCTCGAGCGCGACCCATTCTCGTTCGTCATCGGCGCCGGCCGCGCCATCCAGGGCTTCGACAACGCCGTCCGTGGCATGGCCGTTGGCGAGACCGTCACCGTCCGCATCCCACCGGACGAGGCCTATGGCGAGATCGACGAGACGCGCCGCTTCGAATTCTCCATCGAACAGGCGCCTGACGGACTGGCGGTCGGCGACCAGGTCTTCGTCAGCGGCATCCCGATGTCCGTCATCGAGATCAACGATGAGAACTTCATCGTCGACGGCAACCACCGGCTCGCCGGCAAGGCGTTGACCTTCGAGATCGAACTCGTCGAGATTCAGTAGCGTTCCGCGAAGCGCGGATCAGCGCCGGGTCACACCGGCGCGCGAGCTAGACCGGCAGGTTGTCGTCGTCGACGCCCTTGCTGCGGTACACGGCGCGCACCGCTTCCTTCACCTCGTCGACGTTCTTGTAGCGGCGGTCCGGCAGGTCCGCGAGGACACGCGCGACCTCGCGGTCGATCCCGCCCTTGTCGCGACCCATGTTGATGATCGCCGCCTTCGAGATCGGGTAGTGGAAGCCCTTGAACGCGAGCTCGTAGTCCTGCTTGGTCGCGTGCGGCGTCACGGGCATGTGGTGTCCTCCGGCAGATGGATTCTAGCGCGGCTGCCCTCGTGCTCAACCGCCCCCGCACCCGCCGATGGCGCAGCGCCACCTGCGAGGTTGGCGACCTGCTCCGGCTGCGTCGCGCTCGGTGGTGTGCGCGCTACGCGCTTTGCGCCGTCCGCTGCTGCGGCGGCTCCTCGGCGTGCTCCGACGCCACCTCCGGCGACTCCGCCTGCACGATCAGGTAGCGCACGAACGCCTCATCGATGTGCCGCATCGAGTTCGCGCGCCACACGTCCACCGCATCGTCGTACCGCTCGTACGGCCCCTCCGCCGGCGCCGCCTCCAGCAGCGTCGTGAACGAGGTGTCCTCGTAGCGTCCGCCGACCACGAAGTACGGCAGCCCGTCCGCTGATGCGAGCCTGACATCGCCGTGCTGTGGGCTAATCGTCATGGTGCCCCCGTGAGGCAAGCCGATTCGGTCGTGAGGCAAGAGGATCGGTCGATCCTCGCGGATTCCGCACCGGGCATCCCTCCACGTGGATCCCGGCATCCGCCGGTCGCGTATCATGGGTGGGTTACCCGCTGGATCCGTGAGGCCCCGTGGGTACCTGCTTGGAGTGGCCGGAGAGGGTTGTCAGCTCATGCCAATGTACGAGTACCAGTGTCCTGAATGCGATCTCCGCTTTGAGCTGCTGCGACCCGCTCGCGAGGCCTCGGTCGACCAGCCGTGCCCTACCTGCGACGCAGACTCCCGCCGCGTCATGTCCAAGCAGTGGTCCGCGTTCGTCTTCCGCGACGGCCGCCCGCGACAGCTCCCGGACGACGGCGGCTACTGGCACCTCGGGCAGAAGGTCTCGCAGCCGATCACTGGCGCCGTCCGCGGCATCGAACACCCCGAGGTGAACAAGAAGGCGCCGCCCAAGCCCCTCACGGTCGAAGAGCTCGAGCGCTACGAGTACAGCAAGGAGCAGCACACCCGGCAGGTCATCGAGACCGGCATCGAGCCCGTCGACAGTCGCGCCGGGGCGCAGCAGCAGGACATCAACAAGCGCATCCGCATGCGCGGATCCAAGCGCCAGGAGACGGTGAAGCGCCGCGTCGCCAAGGCCGTCCAGAACCTCGACTACCAGAAGCGCACCGCCAAGTAGCGCGGTCCGCCGAGCACCGAACCCAACGGGCGGCCACCGGCCGCCCGTTTCGATCCCGACGCCGCCCACCCACCGGGCTGCTCCGCCCCCCGCTGACGAGGCGACTCGAACCCTCCGAGGCTAGATCGTCAGCCCGCCGAGCCCCTGCACGCCGCGCGCGAACTCGATCTCGCCGACGTGCCGGTACCCGTGACTGAGGCACATCCCCCACAGCCCGTCCCAGAGCGACATCTCCCCCACCGGCTTGATCACCACCCGCACCTCCTCCATCGAGGCGGGGTCGAGCCCCTCGAGGTACGCGTCCGTCGCCGCCCACACCCCGCGCTGATACTCGAGCCACCCGTCCACGTCCTCGATCCGAACCGCCAGCGCCTCCTCGTCCGTCATCCCCGTCCCCTGCGCCGTCCGAGGCAGTCCGAACCGCTCGTCGTACCCGCCCTCGAGCCAGACCGTGTTCCGGTGCTGCACCACGAAGTTGACGATGTTGTCCTCGGTGCGCACGTAGTGCCACAGCGAGAAGAACGCGCTGATCCCGCCCTCCGCCGCGCGGAAGTTCAGCTGATCGGCGGTCATCCCGTCCACCGCCGTGTCCAGCATCCCGTGCACGTTCCGCAGCCCGTTCCGCATCACGTCTATGACTTCCATCGCCCCTCCTCAGCCTGACGACCGGCGTCCCGGTGAGCCGACCCTAGTCGGTCTCGGCGCCTTCGTCGCCGACCAGCTCGAACGTCAGATCCGCCCCGTGCCGCAACGTGCGGATCGCGACCACCTTCGGCCACGTGAACCGGCGGAGGAACCCCGCCTCGCCGGGCTGCGCCCCATCGAGGGGTGAGAGCAGCGCCTTCAGCGACCGCTGCCCGTCAACCGCCCCCGCCACGTCAACGCGCAACGCGTCCGCCAGCGGCCCCGCCGCGTCCAGCGCCGCGAACGCCACCTCCGGTCGCGCCGCCAGCGCGCGCAGAACCGGCGCCCCGCCGTCGACGTACCGCACCACCGAGGCCGGGACACCCGCCTCGATCAGCGCGCCGACCACCGCCGTCAGCGCTGGCGAGTCCACCACCGTGCACCCGTTCCCGCCGAGCAGCGCCGCGCCGAGCCACCCGGCCGCCTCCGAACCGCCGGCGCGCACCAGCCCTAGCCCGCGCGGCATCGAGTAGCGCAGCTCCGTCTGCTGCCCCGCGACCGGCAGCGTGACTGCCGGCTCCTGCAGGTCGTCGCCAACGAGGTCGATCGCCCGCTGTAGCGACGCGCCGGCCTCGGAGTCCAGCCGCGCGATCGCCCCGCCGAGGATCCCCACCCGCTCGGCGAGCGGTGCATCCCAGCGCTCCGCGACACCCTCGGGAATCGTCGCCGACGTCAGCGGCTCCGGAACCTCGCCCTCTTCGATCCGCGCATCCGTGCGCCGCACGAACGCACGCAGATACTCGGGCCCGCCCGCCTTCGGCCCCGTGCCCGACATCTTCAGCCCGCCGAACGGCTCGACCCCGGCCCGCGCCCCCGTCGTGGTCCGGTTCACGTAGACGTTCCCCGCCTCGAGGGCCTCGGTCACCCGCTCGATCGTCGCCGGACTGCGAGAGAAGACCCCCGCCGTCAGCCCGTACGCCGTCCCGTTCGCGAGCCGCAGCGCCTCCGCCTCGTCCTCGAATGCCGTCAGCACCAGGATCGGCCCGAACAGCTCCTCCGTCCCCGTCCGCGCGTCGCCCGCCCGGCTCGCGGGCAGCTCCACGATCAGCGGCCCCCGGCTCAACCCCTCCCCGGCTTCGAACCGATCGAGGAGCAAGTCGCACTCCGCCCGCGCCGTCGCCGCCGCGCCTTCGAGTCGTTCGAACGCGTCCCGGTCGATCACCGGGTTCACCTGCGTCGCCGCCTCGGTCGCCGGCCCCACCTCCAGGCTCCACGCCGCGGCGACCAGCCGGTCGCGTAGCCGGTCGAAGATCGGCGCCTCGATCAGCACCCGCGACGCGGCCGAGCACTTCTGGTTCGCGTGCCCGAACGCCGACCGCAGGATCCCGTCTACTGCCTCGTCGAGGTCCGCGTCCGCGAACACCAGCACCGGATTCTTGCCGCCCATCTCGGCGACGAGCGCCTTCTGCCCGCCCTCGGCGAGCCGAACGCCCGCCGTCACCTCGTGCAGCAGCGTCCCCACGGCGCGCGATCCGGTGAACGCGATCATCGCCACCCGCGGCGACGCCGCGAGCGCCGCCCCCACCGTCTCCCCGCGACCCGGCAGGTACCGAAGCGCCTCCCGAGGCACCCCGGCCTCGTGCAGCAGCGCCACGAGCCGCCCCGCGATCAGCGGCGTCTGCTCCGCCGGCTTCAGAACCACCGAGTTCCCCGCCGCCAGGGCCGCCACCGTCATCCCGCACGGGATCGCCAGCGGGAAGTTCCACGGCGGGATCACCCCCACCACCCCCCGAGGTGCAATCCGCCCACCGAGGTCCCCGGAAAGCCGCTCCGCCTCCACCGCGTAGTAGCGCAGGTAGTCGATCGCCTCCTCGACCTCCGCGAACGCGTCCACGCGGTCACGCCCGCCCTCGTGCACGACCCACGCCGCGAACTCATGCTCACGCGCGTGCAGCAGGTCGGCGGCGTGTCGCAGGATCCGCCCCCGCTCCGCCACCGGCGTCGCCCCCCACGCGGGTTGGCCGCGACGCGCCAGCGCGACGCTCCGCTCCGCCGTCTCGAGCGCGGCGAAGTCCACGGTGCCCACCGCCTCCCCGTCGGGCGCCGACGGACTGCGAATCGCGACGGTCGACTCGATCGCCAGCGGCCCCTGCGACTCGTCGAGCGTGAAGTGCTCCCCGAAGCGAGCGCGCGTCTCCCCGAGCGTGCGTTCGAACTCCTCGCGGAAGCCGGCATCGAACCAGCGCGCCCCCGGCGCCCGCTCGAAGCTCACGCCGTTCTCGGTGTCCGTGACGGTCGCAGGCACACCCCCGGCCGCCGCCCACCCTGAAGGTGCCGCTAGCAGCTCGTCGATGTCGGCGCCGCTACGGCTCTGCAGCAGGAACCCGGCCTGCGAGGAATTCTCCAGCACCCGCCGCACGAGGTACGCCATCCCCGGGATCAGCTCGCCGACCGGCACGTAGTCCCGCGCCACCCAGCCCAGCTCCACCAGCCCGCGGCTCATCCCCTCGTAGGTGCGGAACAGCGTCTGGTGCTCCAGCGCGTTCGTCGGCAGCCCCGCCTCCTCGGCCAGCGCCTCCGCCACCGCGTGGCTCCGCGCGTTGTGACTGCCGATCGCGAGCCGCACCGCCGGATGCGCCGCGATGAACCGCCGTGCCGCCCCCTCGAACGTCGCGTCCGTCGCCAGCTTCTCGACGTGCACCGGCGGCGCCCACCGGTTCGCGTCCGCCACGATCGTCTCGTAGTCCCAGTACGCGCCCTTCACCAACCGAACGAGGAACGGCGTCCCTCGCTCCTCGGCGAACCGCACCACCTCGTCCACATGCTCGCGCGTGTCCCGCAGGTAGGCCTGCACGACGATCCCCGCGTGCGGCCACCCCTCGAGGGCTTCCCCACGCCCGAGGACTGACCGAAAGATCTCCCACGTCAGGTCGCGGTACTCGTACTGCTCCATGTCCACGGTGATGCCGATGCCCGTGTCGCGCGCCGCCTCGCAGATCGCCTCGAACGCCGGTCGCACCCGCCGCAGCGTCCCCTCCGGATCCACCGGCGAGAAGTGCGCGGTCAGCGAGCTCAGCTTCACCGACACCTGCAGCATCGCCGCCCCGCCGATGGTCTCGGCGCCGGCGGCCGGATCCTCGCCGAGCTGCGCGATCAGCTCCAGGTAGCGCGCCGCGTAGGCCTCCGCCTCCTCGTCGCTGAGCACCGCCTCCCCCAGCAGATCGAACGCCGGATAGCGCGCGTGGCTCCCGAGGTACCCGAGCGTCCGCGAGATCGTCTCGCTCCCCGGCGGCGTGATGAACCGCCGCGCAAAGAGCTCCGCCGCCCGCTCCGCCGTCTCCCCTACCACCGGCGCCGGCAGATGCTCGTTGCGCGCCACCCGCAGCAGCCAGCGCAACGGCCGGGGCAGATCGGGGAACTCGTCGCCGAAGTACTCGCGCGCCAGCCGCTTCGCCTCGGCCCCGCTCGAGTCGTAGTCCAGCGACGCCAGCACATCCATGTAGCGCAACAAGCGGCTACGGAACGCCTCGTCGGCGACGGCATGCGTCAGCAGCCAGTCCTCGATCCGCTCGGCGACCCCCGGCCGGTACTCCCCGGCCGCCGTCAGCAGCGCGCGCCCCAGCTCCTGCGTCCGCGCCTCAACACGCTCGAGGTCGGGCATCGTCGCTCCGTTCGCGGGGGAGGCAGCAGCGGCGTTCCGATCTTATCGACGCCACGGCCCCGTCTCGCACCGAACGGAGCTAGTCGCGAGGCAACCCCGCCGCCTCGTAGGAGTCCGCGCCCGCGTCGTACTTCGCCTGGATCTCCGCCAGCTTCGCGAGCGCATCCGGGCGGCGAGCCGTCGCCTGGAAGATCGCCTGCTCGTTCCGGCGCGCCGCCTCGATCGGCAGATCCCGACCACCCGTGAAGCTCCGCTTGCACGCATCGAGGGACCACGCCGGCCACTGGGCGATGTGCGCCGCCCACGCGATCGCCTCCTCGCGGAGCCGCTCGTCTGGCACCACCTTGTTGATCGCCCCAAGGGCGAGCGCCTCACTCGCCGTGATCGGTCGCCCATCGAGGATCATCTCCATGCACTTCGTTGGCCCGATCAGCCGCGCTAGCCGCGTCGTCCCGCCCGCGCCAGGCGGAATGCCGAGGGCAACCTCGGGCTGTCCGTACGTCGCCGACTCCGCCGCGATCCGCAGATCGCAGCCCCACGACAGCTCGGCGCCACCGCCCCACGCCTGTCCGTTGTTCGCCGCGATCGAGATCATCCGGCTCGCGCCGATCTCTTCGAAGATCGCGGGACGCTGCGCCGGTGGCCGCGCCGGCGGATCCGCCCCCATCGCATCGATGATCCATTGCAGCGACCAGTGGGCGATGAAGTACCCCGGCGTGTCCGACGCGAGCACGAACACCTTGCTGCCGGCCTCGTCCGCCTCCTGCACCGCTTCGAGGATCTTCCGGGCAAGTTCCGGCCCGCCGAAGTTCATCGGCGGATCCGCGAACGCGATCAGCGCCACGCCATCCGCTGGGTACGACACGTTCACCGACACCGCCATGTTGCTCTTCTCCTCGCTGCGGCCCGCGGCGTGTCGCCGCCCGCCGTCGTTGCTCGCCGGACCGGCTCGCCGCCGGCCACCCATCGAGTAGCATTCCCAATGCACAGGAAGAAATACAGCGCCCCCTCCGGAGCCACCAGACCCGGCTCGGGGCCACCACACGAGGGGATCCCCAACTCATGGACTACCGCCGCCTCGGCCGCTCCGGCCTCGAGGTCTCCGTCGTCGGTATCGGCTGCAACAACTTCGGTCGCCGCCTCGACCTCGACGGCACCGCCGCCGTCCTCAACCAGGCCATCGACGAGGGCATCAACCTCTTCGACACCGCAGACATCTACGGCGGCGCCGGCGCCTCCGAGGAGCTGATGGGCAAGGCTCTCGAGGGCAAGCGCCACCAGGTCGTCCTCGCCACCAAATTCGCTGGCCCCATGGGCGAAGGCCCGATGACCAAGGGCACCTCGCGCAACCACATCATGGACGCCGTCGAGAACAGCCTCCGCCGCCTCAACACTGACTACCTCGACCTCTACCAGGTTCACTTCCCGGACCCCGAGACGCCCATGGAAGAGACCATGCGGGCCCTCGATGACCTCGTCCGCTCCGGCAAGGTCCGCTACATCGGCAACTCGAACTACGCCGGCTGGCAGATCGCCCACTCCCAGTGGATCGCCGAGCACTACGGCCTGACCAAGTTCATCTCCGCCCAGAACGAGTGGAGCCTCCTCCGCCGCTCCGTGGAGACCGAGGTCATCCCCGCCGCCCAGAAGTTCGGCACCGGCGTGCTGCCCTACTTCCCGCTCGCCAGCGGCCTGCTCACCGGCAAGTACAAGCGCGGCCAGGACGCCCCCGAGGGCACCCGCCTCTCCGCCGGCCCCATGGCCGAGCGCGCCCTCACCGACTCCAACTTCGACGTCGTCGAGAAGCTCGAGGAGTACGCCACCACCCGAGGCCACACCATCCTCGAGCTCGCCATGAGCTGGCTCGCCTCCCACCCGGCCGTCGGCAGCGTCATCGCCGGCGCTACCAAACCGGAGCAGGTCACCTCGAACGCCGCCGCCGCGAGCTGGGTCCTTACCGACGAAGAGCGCGCGGAGGTCGACCAGATCACGAGGTCGTAGCGCGTCAGCGTCCGGAGCAACGGGAAGGCCGGCGCAAGCCGGCCTTCTTCGTGCTCGGGGCGGCGCTACGTGTGTTTGCCGATCTCCCAGCCGCCGTGCGCGAGGTGCTCCGAGGCGAACTCGAGCGGCTCGTCCTCCAGCTCCGTCGCCATCGTGTCGTTCCACCGATTGAGGAACCCAAACGTCGACACCGCCGCCGTCAGCTCCACGATCTCCCCGTCGTCGAAATGCTCGCGCAGCGCCTCGAAGTGTTCCTCCGTCACCGCGTTCGGCTGGATCCCCGCGTCGCGTCCGAGGCGAAGCGCCGCCCGTTCCGCCTCGCTGAACAGCGGACTCGACTCGAACTCGTACAGCGCTGCGATCTTCTCGGCCGGCACTCCGGCTCGGTGCGCCGACCCTGCCGTGTGCGCCTGGCAGTAGCGGCAGCCAGCGGCGACGCTCGCCACCTGCGCCACCATCTGCTTCAGCCCGCTGTCCACGGTCCCCTTGGTCATCACCGTCACGAACAGGTTGCTCAGCGCCGCCCGGATCTCCGGGCGCCGCGCCATCGTCTTCGTGCTGTTCAGCACGAATCCCATCCGTGCGATCGAACCCGCGGCGAACTCCTCGTAGTTCTCCATGTCCTCGGGACGCAGCGGCTCGACTCGGGCCATCGGATGCTCCTTCGGTGCGTGCTCGGTCCGGCTACTCAGGCAGCCGCTGATCCTCGATGCCGGGCATGATCCACTGCTCTCGAGGTGGCGGGAACGGCACGAAGCTCTGCCCCGGGCGCTCCGGCCCCACGTTCACCAGCGTCATCTGCTCCTCGCCCACGTAGTCCGGCTGCCCATTCTTCAGCCGGAACGGCTGATCGTGACCCGGGTAGACCAGCGCGCCCGACTGCGCCACCCGTCGCACCGAGGCGTCCGCCTGATCGGCGTTCCAGAACACGAGGGGATTGTGACCCGACACGGCCACCGCCGCGTTGTGGATCGCGTCGCCCGCGATGATGCAGACGCCGTCCTCCGTCTCCACCTGAAGTCCGATGCTCCCCGGCGAGTGCCCGGGCAGCTCGATCACCTCGCAGCCCGGCATCAGCTCGGACCCCTCGCCCACCTCCTCGATCCGCATCAGATCGAGGATCGCCCCCGTCCACGACGGCGTCGCCCAGTCGTTGTGGTGCGGATCGTGCGCGTACGCCACCTCCGAGGGGTGCGCGAGCAGCGGCGCGTTCGGGAACAGGTCCGCGTTCTGCACGTGGTCCCAGTGCGCGTGGCTCAGCACCTGCGCGTCGATGTCGTCGGTCGTCAGTCCCCGCGCCTCGAGCTGCGCCTGCAGGTACGTCCGCCGCCCCACGTGCGCCGAGTCGAACAGGATCCGCTTGTCGCCCTCGATCAGCAGCACCGCGCAGAATCCGACCACGCCCACGTCGGTGCTCAACCCTGACCCGTGCATCAGGACATCGATCGTCGGCATGGCGCTACTCCTCGCGCGGCCCGGTCTTGGCGGGCGCTGGGTCGCGAGGATTCTAGCGGGGCCTCAGTCGCTCGGGAGCAGTCCCGCGATCCACCCCACGAGGTTCGCCGTCACCTCGTCGCGGTTCGTCTCGTTCAGCATCTCGTGCCGCCCACCCGCGTAGTACTGTGTGTCCAGCCGCGCCACCTGCGCTGCCCGCAGCCGTTCCTCGAGGACCCGCAACCCTTCCATCCTCCGGTTGATCGGATCCTGGTCGCCTGCCAGCAGCAGGATCGGCAGGTCCGCGCGGACGTCCCGGAACGCCTCCGGCTCCGCGAGCCGGCTCGGGTCGAATGCCCCGGAGTCACGGCGCCCCGTCTGCGTCTCGAAGCCGCAGAGCGGGTCCGCGATGTACGCGTCCACCTCCGCCTCGTCGCGGCTCAGCCAGTCGTACGGCGTGCGCGCCGGCTCGAACGCTGCGTTCGGCGTGAACGCCTCCGGCTCGGCGCCGGGCGCCGGCGCCTCGAACGCACGCGAGCCCGACAGCACGAGGAAGTCGATCGCCGAGGAGTGGTCGATCAGGTACTGCTGCGCCGCGAACGACCCCATGCTGTGCCCGAACAACCCCAGCGGTACCGTCGGCCGCGCGTCACGCACCCGGGCAATGAACTGCCCGAGGTCCGCCACCAGCCCGTTCCAGCCACCCTCGCCGCTGTCCCCGAGCCCGTTCGGCCCGGGCGACTGCCCGTGCCCCCGCTGATCGAGGCTCCACGTCTCGATCCCGATCGCGAGCAACGCCGTCGCCAGCCGCCCGTACCGCAGCGAGTGCTCCGCTGCTCCGTGCGAGATCGCCATCGTCCCGCGCGGCTCGCCCGCCGGCGACCAGCGGTACCCGCGCAGCTCGAACCCATCGACCTCCGAGGTCATCCCGAACGTCCGAGGTTCAGCGACCTGCGCGACGCCGCTGCTCACCGCAGCACGTCCTCGTACTGCGGATCGCGGGTGAGGACCGATCGCGCGAAGGGGCAGACGGGCACGATCTGGATGTGGTTCGCGCGGGCCCAATCAACCGCCGCCTGGACGAGCTGTTTGCCAACGCCCTGCCCGCCGAGGGCCTCCGAGACGGCGGTGTGGTCGATCACGATGATCTCCTCGCCCGCCTTCGAGTAGGTCATCTCAGCCTGGATGTCGTCGCCGTCGCGGACGAACCACGCTCCCCGCGACCCGAACTGCTGGTGCTCGATCTCCATCTCGCCTCCCGCCCGATCCTGTGTTCGATCGAGCCTATCGAGGATGTCGACTCCTCAGCCCCCGCGACCGATCACCCCCGCTGCACGCAGCGTCGCCAGCTCATCTGCCGAGAACCCCGCGACTCCGAGGACTTCGTCGGTGTCCCGGTCGAGCGGGGGCGATGAGCCATGCGTCCGCAGCGGTGTCGCGTCCATCTGCACCACCGGCCCAAACGTCTTGTGCGGCCCGATCAGGTCGTGGTCGAGCTCGGCGTAGAAGCGGTTCTCGGCGATCTGCGGGTCGTCGAAACTCTCCGGCGGCCAGTTCACCGGTCCGCTCGGGATGTCCTCGGCGCGGAACGCCGCGATCCACTCCGCGCTCGTTCGCTCCAGCAGCTTCGCCTCGCACGCCTCCGCGAAGGCGCGCAACCGCTCCTGGTCCGCGGGGTCATCGAGATCGAACGCGGACTCCGTCCTCGGATCGTCCAGCTCGAGGACGCGCCGGATCCGCGCGTTGATCGCCGGACTCGTGCTCCCCACGGAGACCATTCCGTCGCTCGTGCGGTAGTAGCGGAAGTACGTGTTCGCCCCCAGCTTCACCGCCGGGAACACAGTGTCGATGTAGACGTCGCGCTGCTCCTCGAAATCCGCCCCACGCCCCCGCGCCTCGGCGATCGCCTCGCCGAACCGCGCGTACGGCACCGGGTCGGTCGCGCCAAACCACGTCGTCCGGTTCCCCGCCAGCAGGATCGAGCTCGCGAGGAGACTCGACCGCACGCGCTGGCCCTCGCCCGTGCGCTCGCGGTGCAGCAGCGCCGCGACCACCGCCAGCGCGGATGCGACGCCCGTCGTCATGTCCGCGATCGCCGGTACCACCGTCGCCGGCGCCGGGCCGTTCGCCCGCGCCATCATCGCCGCGACGCCGCTCATCCCCTGCACCACCACGTCGTACCCGCCCTCGCCGCCGTACGGCCCGGCCTCCCCGAACGGCTGGTGTTCGAGGTAGATCAGCCGCGGGTTCATCTCGCGCAGCTCCTCGTACGTCAGGTGGAAGCGCGGCAGGTCCGAGGGTTTCAGCGACATCAGCACCACGTCGGCGCGCTCGACCAGCCGCGCGATCACTGGCCGTGCCTCAGGTCGCGTCATGTCGATGCAGACGCCCTGCTTCCCGCGGTTCATCGCGACGAAGCCCTTGCCTTCGGACGGGATGATCGGCTGCGCCCCGCGGTGCGGGTCGCCCGCCGGCGGCTCCACCTTGATCACCTCCGCACCCATGTCGGAGAGGTGCACCCCGCACGAGGGGATCGCCAGAATCGTGCCGAACTCGAGCACCCGGATCCCGTCGAGCGCGCCTGCTGGCAGGTCGCCGGCCTCGGACTCGGGGACATGCCACGGCCGTGCGCTCATCGTGCCTCCATCCTCAAGCTGTGGGTCCGGGTCGAGCTGAGCTCGCTACTGCAGCGCCCCGGCGGCGGCCGCCACCGCGATCCGCTCCTCGTCGACCCCCACCAGCTCCGACAGCACGTGGAACGTGTCCTCACCGAGGGCCGGCGCGGCCTTGGCCAGCACGCCGGGCGTTCCCGAGAACCTCGTCACGTGCCCGTCGTACGGCGTCGGCCCCATCACGCTGTGGTCCAGCGTCACGAAGAACTCCCGGTGCGCCAGCTGTGGATCGCGATACAGGTCCGAGGGCCGTTGCACCGCCGAGGCCGGCACGCCCACCGCCGTGAGCCGGTCCGCGATCGCCCACGCGTCCTGCCCCGCGCACCACGCTCGCACGTCGTCTTCGATCGCCGCCTTGTTCGCGATCCGCTCATCGAGGGCATCGAACCGCGCGTCCCCCCACCGCTCGAGGCCAGCCGCCTCCACGAGGGCGCGCCACTGCTCGGCGGTCTCCGTCGCGATCGCGACGTAGCGCTCGGTCCCCTCGGCGGCGAACACGCCGTGCGGACAGGCGGTCGCCGAACCGTGCCCCGTCGGCCCCGCCACCCGACCGTTCACCAGGTAGTCCATCAGCACCGGCGCAACGAACTGGATCCCCGCCTCCGTCTGGGCGAGGTCGACGTGCTGCCCCTCGCCGGTCCGAGCGCGGTGCAGCAGCGCCGTCGTTAGCGCGGCCACGCCAAACCGTGGCGCGATGAAGTCGGTGTATGCGCCCCAGGTCCCGCTCGGCTGGCGGTCCGGCCAACCGGTGAGCTGATCGAGCCCCGCGAGGCACGCGCCATGCAGCCCGAACCCCGCGTACGTGCGCTCCGGCCCGGTCTGCCCGCGCAGGCACGTGCTGAGCATCACCAGCTCCGGCCGCTCGGCGCTGATCGACTCGTAGTCGAGCCCGAACTTCGCCAGCGTCCCCGGCGTGAACGACTCCACCACCACGTCCGCCCACTCGATCATCTCCCGCGCCAGCTCCAGCCCCTCTGGCGTCGCGAGGTTGAGCGCCACGCCCAGCTTCGAGGAGTTGAAGTTCGCCACGAACTGCGATCGGTCGAGCCCCGGCTCGCCATCCTTGAACGGCGGCCCTCCGCGCAGCACGTCCGGCCGCGTCGACGACTCGATCCGCGCCACCGTCGCGCCGTGGTCCGCCAGCGCCTTGCTGATCAGCGGCCCGACCCCCACCCACGCGAAGTCCGCCACCTTGAGGCCAGCGAACGGCTGCGGCCGCGCCGCCCCTACGCTCGTCGCCCGCACCGACACCGGCGCGCGCGACCCTTCGAGGAGCTGCTGGTCCGCCCCGAGCGCCGGCGCCGCGCGCTCGATCCGCTGAGGGGTCTTCGTGAACTTCGCCCACGGCCCCGGGTATCGCTGTCCGTCGATCTCCGCCCAGAAGTCGCGCACCGCGAGCTGCGGGTCGGCGGCGATCTCATCCGCCGTGTAGAGCGGCGCGAGCATGAAGTCGCGCTCGATCGCCACGTCGAACAGCTCGCGCTTGGTCTTCGTCAGCATGAACGGTGCCATCCGCTCTGCGGCCGGGACCAGCTGCGCCGCCGCCGCCAGCGGGTCCACCATCGCCTGCTCGGCGATCCCGGCCGCCCACGCATCGAGGTCCGGCGCGTGCCAGTCCTCCAGCGCGCCCTCCTCCTGCATCCACTTCAGGAAGGTCGCGGCGCCACGTAACCCGATTCCAGCCGGCGTGATTCCGAACACGACATAACCGTCGGCGCACGGATACCGCCGCCCCTGCAGACTCGGCGGGACGTCGGCGCGGTCGTCCCCGTACCCGGGCGGGTCCTCGCCCGTGTTCGGTGGGAAGCCCGTCGCGTTCATCAGCGTCCACACGATCGCCGCCTGCTGCGACGTATCGAGGTGCTGCCCGAGCCCCGATCGATCGCGCTCGTAGAGCGCGATCAGCGTGTCCGCCGCCGCCTGCACCCCTGCGTGGAACGCCGCCTGCGGCGTCCCCACGGGGAGGGGTGGCCGGTCTTTATCGCCTTGCAAGCTCACGAGGCCACCCGCCGCCTCGGCGGTCAGCTCGGTCGCCGCCCGCTGCGCGTGCGGCCCGTCCTGCCCGTACGGCGTCACCGACGTGTAGACGAGCTGCGGGAACGCCTCGGCGAGGTCGTGATAGCCGAGGCCGATCGCCGCCATCACGCCCGGGTTCTCGGACTCCAGCAGCACGTCGGCGCCGGCCAGCAGCCGCCGCAACCGCCCGCGATCCTCCTCGCTGCCGAACACGTCGAGCACCACGCTCCGCTTCCCGAGGCCGAGCGCGGCCCAGTACAGCGAGCGCTCCGCGTCGCCGTCGTCGAACGACGGCATCCGCCGCGCCGCCGTCCCCTCGGGCGGCTCGACCTTGATCACCTCCGCGCCGAGGTCGGCCAGCACCTTGCCGGCCAGCTCCCCGCGCGCGTTCGTCAGGTCGAGGACCCGGATGCCCTCGAGTGCGTTGCTCGTCTCAATCCCCACCGCGTCCACCATGTGCGTGATTCTGCCAGACCCAGCGTCCTGCCGTGGCATCGAACGAAACGCGTGAGGCCGAGCGCCCGAGCGACCTCGCACGGTCCGCCGCTCGCCGCTAGGCTCGCGCCCTGCGAGGGGAGTCGCGATGTCCGATCGACGAATACTCGAGGGCCTGAGGGTGGTCGACTTCACCCGCGTCGTCGCCGGTCCCTACGCCACCCGCATGCTCGCCGACATGGGCGCCGACGTCATCAAGATCGACGCGCCGCTGACCGAAGCCGCACCCGGCACAGGCGGCACCCCCGACGGCGAAGGCGACGGCCCCAGGCGCGCCGCCGGCTCCGTCGAGAACAACCTCGGCAAACGCTCGATCGTGATCGACCTCAAGTCGCCTAACGGCCTCGGCGTCGCGCGCGACCTCGTCGCCGCGGCCGACGTCCTCGTCGAGAACTTCCAGCCCGAGGTCATGGGCCGCCTCGGCCTCGGCTACGACGCCGTCCACGAACTCAACCCGCGGCTCGTCTTTGCCTCCATCTCCGGCTTCGGCCACGGCAACAGCCACTCCCACCGCCGCGCCTTCGGTGCCACCGCCCACGCCGAGGCCGGTTGGATCTGGACCCAGCAGCAGGCCGCCCGCACCGAGGGCCCCTTCGCCCCCGGCGTCACCGTCGCCGACCTGATCACCGGCGCCCTCTCCTTCGCCGGCATCCTCGCCGCGCTCCTCGACCGCGAACGAACCGGCCTCGGCCAGCACGTCGACACCTCGCTGATGGACGGCCAGCTCGCCCTCCTCAACGACGTCGCCAGCGGTGCCCGCAACGGCAAGACCGAGGAGAACTGGACCCCCTTCCGCCACCCGATTCACGCCGCCCGCGACGGTCACCTCACCATCAACGTCGGCACCGCCCGCCACTTCGCCCGCATCGCCGAGGGCCTCGGCCACGCCGGAACCCCGATGCCCGCAACACCGCCCGAGGCCAATGCGCTCGTCACCTCCTGGGTCGCCGAGCACACCGTCGCCGAGGCCACGGCCGGCCTCGACGCTGCCGGCGCCGCGTACGGCGAGGTGATGACCATGCCCCAGTCCGTGCGCCACCCCTACTTTGAGGAGCGCGGAATGCTGCTCGACGTCGACGACGTCGTCGCCGGGACCCACCACGCGATCAGCTCTGCGCTCTTCTTCTCCGACTCGTCGAGCGCGCCGTCCGGCCGCGCACCGCTCGCCGGCG
>JANQNP010000083.1 GCA_028279505.1 Dehalococcoidia bacterium | reverse complement strand
ATCGACCGCGACGAGCCGCTGGCGAAGGTCGATGGCGTCCTCAACGCGGTGCAGATCGAGGGCGACCTCGTTGGCAGCGTGCTGTTCGAGGGGCCGGGCGCCGGCCCGGCGCCGACCGCGAGTGCGGTGCTGGCGGACGTGCTGGAGCTGGGTCGCGACATCGTCGCGGGCCGGCCGCCGCTGGCGGTGGCGTCGCTGAGCGCAGCGGAGGTTGCGCCGGCGACCTCGCATCGATCGCGCTTCTACATGCGGCTGACCGTGCCGGACCAGGCGGGCGTGCTCGCGCGGATCGCGGGCGCGCTCGGCGAGCGCGACGTGAGCATCGCCTCGGTCCTCCAGTTCGAGGCCGACGAAGACGCCGGGACCGCCGAGCTCGTGCTGACGACGCACCTCGCGGGCGGCGGCGCGCTGCTGGAGGCGCTCCGGCAGATCGAGCAGGCGCAGGTGGTTCACCGCATCGGCAACGTCCTGCCCATCGCGGGGGTCGGAGGCGCGCGGTGAGCGGTGAGCGCCCGGTCCCGCTGCCGCTCGGCGAAACCCGGGTCGACGAACTTGCGCGCGAACTGACCCATTCGCGAGCCGCGATCGAGGCGCTCCGCGCCGAGGTCACGCGCCTGGAGGAGCAGCTCCAGCTCGTCGAGGGCCGCACGCTCCGGCACGAGGCCGGTCAGGACCTGACGCGCGAGGTGAAGAGCGAGCTGGCCGGCATCGAGGACCGCCTCGAGTCCGAGTCGACGCTGCGCCGGGACCTGGCCGCGGTCGTCGAGCGCACGGGTACCCGCGATCGCGAGTTCGAGTCCGAGCTGCGGCGCGCCCTCGAGGTGATCGCCGGGCGCCTCGATCGGTTCGAGGGGCATCAGACGGCGACCGATCAGCGCCAGCGATCGCTGGCCACCGACGCCGCGGAGTGGGTCGGCAGCGAGCAGCGCACCGAGGAGCGGTTCGTCGCGCTCGAACGGCAGGTCGCCGCGCAGCGTGACGCGGCGATCGAGCACGCCGATGAGATCGCCGCCGTCGCCGCGCGCGTTCCCGATATCGACCGGCGGCTCGACGAGCTGATCACCGAGGTCGCGGCGGCGCGGGCGGAACGGCAACGGATGGAGGCCGACATCGCGGCGTTGCGGTCGATCCGCGACCGCGAGGCCGAGGTGCTGGATCTCCTCGAACAGCAGCGCGCGACGCGGACACGCCACGAGAGCCGGCTCTCCGAGATCGAGGAGTTCCTGGCCTCGGTGGTGCGCTCGTCCGGCGAGGCCGCGGAGGAGCGAGCGCGGCTGGCCCGGGAGCAGGCGGGCGCGGCGGAGCGGCTGCGGACGCTGACCGAGCGGCTGGAGGCGCTGCGGATCTCGATCGTCGAGCACATGCGCCGGCAGGTGCGCGCCGACGAGGTCGCCGGGCGGCGGATGGTCGAGGAGACCGAGCGCGAACTGCGCGTTGCGCGCACACTGCTGACGAGGATGTCCGAACAGACGGAGGACGCCGTGCAGGATCAGCCGCTATGACCGCGCCGCTGGTGGCCGCTCATCCGCTCAGCGGCGACGGCCGCTTCATCATGGAGCGCTACCGCGACCTGCTGCCGGTAACGGACGCGACGCCGCTGGTCACGCTCGGCGAGGGTGGCACGCCGCTGATCCGATCGCGGGTCCTCGAGGGCGAGCTGGGCCTCGAGGGGCTCTACTTCAAGGCGGAGTTCCAGAACCCGACGGGCTCGTTCAAGGATCGCGGCATGGTGGTCGCGGTGGCGAAGGCCGCCGAGGCGGGGGCCGAGGCGGTGATCTGCGCCTCGACGGGCAACACCTCGGCGTCGGCTGCCGCATACGCGGTGCGGCACGGGCTCGACGCGGTCGTGGTGGTGCCGGCGGGCAACATCGCGATGGGGAAGCTCGCGCAGGCGGTCGCGCACGGCGCGACGATCGTCGCGATCGACGGCTCGTTCGACGACGCGCTGCGCGTCGTGCGGGATCTCTCGGAGCGGCACCCGGTCGCGCTCGTGAACTCGGTGAACCCGCACCGGATCGCCGGGCAGAAGACGGCCGCCTTCGAGATCGCCGACGAGCTGGATCGCGCGCCCGACCTGCTCTGCATCCCGGTGGGGAACGCCGGCAACATCACCGCGTACTGGCACGGCTTCTCGGAGTACTACCAGATGGAGCGGATCGCCTCGCGGCCTCGGATGTGGGGCTTCCAGGCGGCCGGGGCGGCTCCACTGGTGTCCGGCGAACGCGTCGCGGAGCCGGAGACGATCGCGACGGCGATCCGGATCGGCAACCCGGCTTCATGGGATGGAGCGATCGAGGCGCGCGACGGCTCCGGTGGATCGATCACGGCCGTGACCGACGACGAGATCACGCACGCCTACCGGCGGATGGCGAGCGACGAGGGCATCTTCTGCGAGCCGGCCTCGGCGGCGTCGGTCGCCGGTCTGATGCATCGGCACGCGGCTGGCGAGGACCTGAGCGGACTCACGGCGGTCTGCATCATCACGGGCGCCGGGTTGAAGGACCCGGACATCGCGCTCCAGATCGAGGCGAAGCGCCTGGAAGCGCCGGCCGATCCCGACGCGGTCGAGCGCGTGCTCGGCTGGTAGCGGTACCTCGACCTTCGCGTTTCGGCGATCGTCGCGTTTCGCTGATCTTCCCGTTTCGTTGGGCGTGATACGCTGACCGTTCCGAGGCACATGCATTTCTACTGTGCCCTCATCGACCGACGACGCGCGCCCGCTCCGCCAAGAACGAGGACGACTCGCTGATGACGCTGGCCTCGCGTGCTGCTCCCTGTGCCGCGTCGCGGATCGCCGTGCTCTCGATGCACACCTCGCCGCTGGCCCCGCTCGGCGGCGCCGCCACCGGCGGGATGAATGTCTACATCCACGAGGTGTCCGAACGCCTCGCGAGGTCCGACCGGGCGATCGACGTCTTCACGCGGCGGGAGAGCGCGGCCGCGCCCGCGGTGATGGAGTTCGCGCCGGGTGCGCGGCTGATCCAGATCGAGGCCGGCCCGGTCGCCGCGGTGCCGAAGGCTGAGCTGATCGAGTTCGCCGCCGACTTCGCGGCGGGCGTCGAGACGTTTCGCGCTGCCGAGGCGATCACGTACGACCTCGTCCACTCGCACTACTGGCTGTCGGCGGTTGCCGGGGAGCGGCTCGTCGCCGATTGGGGCGTCCCGCACATCGCGATGTTCCACACCCTCGGCGAGGTGAAGTTGCGCGCGCGCGCCTCCGAGCACGAGCCGCCCGAGCGCCTCGAGGCCGAGCGGCACCTCGTGCATTCCGTCGACCGGGTCGTCGCGGCCACCGACTACGAGCAGCGATTGCTGCGCCAGATCTATGGCGTGCCGCGCTCGCGAGTCGAGGTGATCCCGTTGGGCGTCGACCCGGAGCGGTTCTGCCCCGGTTCGCGAGAGGCGGCTCGAGCCGAGCTCGGCCTGGCGGACGACGCGCAGGTGGTGCTGGCCGTGGGGCGGATCGAGCCGCTGAAGGGGCTCGACATCCTGATCCGCGCCGCGGCCCAGGTCACGGAACGCAGCCGGCTACAGCTCCTGATCGTCGGTGGCGACGAGGCCGCACGGCCCGAGTTCGACCGGCTGAGCGCGATCGCGGAGGAGGTCGGTGTCAGCGACCTCGTGAGGTTCGCCGGCGCCGTCGGGCACGAGGCGCTGCCCGACTACTATCGGGCGGCGGACGTCGTGGTGATGCCGTCGTTCTCGGAGTCGTTCGGTCTGGTTGCGGTGGAGGCGATGGCCTCGGGCGTTCCGGTGATCGCGTCGCGGGTGGGTGGACTGGCCTCGACGGTGGCGGACGGGCGGACGGGCTACCTCGTACCGTGGCGCTGCCCGGAGCCGTTCGCGGAGAAGATCGAGCTGCTGCTGCGCAACCGGCCGCTCCGCGACGCGCTGGGCGCGGCGGGCGTCGTTCGCATGCGGGACTTCTCGTGGGAGTCGGTTGCCGACCGGCTCGTGGGGCTCTACGACGAGCTGGACCGCGCCGCCGTCGCTGGCGCGGAGAGCGTGGCCGGTGGCTAGCCGATGACGACGGCCCCCACCGAGGCGCAGGTCGATGTGATCGAGGAGCTGACCGCGGCCGGCACGACCAGCGCAATGGTCGTGATGGCGCATCCGGACGACAACGAGTTCGTCTGCGGCGGGACGGTCGCGTACCTCGCTGAGCGCGGCTGGAAGATCCACATCGTCGTGACGACGAGCGGGAACAAGGGCACGAAGGACATCGACATGACGCCGCAGCGGCTGGCGGCGATCCGCGAGGAGGAGCAGCGGCGGGCGGCCGCGATCCTCGGGGCGGACGAGCCCACGTTCCTGGGGTTTCCGGACGGGTACATCGAGAACACGAACGAGCTGCGGGGGTTGATCGTCCGCCAGCTGCGGATCCACCGCCCGGACCTGGTGATCACCTGGGACGGGTTCCGGCCCGGGTTCAACCACCGCGACCACCGCCGTACCGGTCGCGCGACCTACGACGCGATCTACCCGGCGGGCGATGACCACCTCTACTACCCGCGCGACAAGGATGAGGGCCTCGAGCCGTACCGACCGCGCGTGCTCCTGCTGGCGGGCACGCACGAACCGGACTACGACGTGGACGTGAGCGGCGTGCTGCGGACGAAGATTCGCTCGATCATGGCGCACGAATCGCAGATGGGCGGGCGCGACGAGGACGCGATGCTGGAGCGGTATCGTGGGCGCGCCCTCGAAGAGGCGAAGCGCCGCGCGGTGGCGGAATCGCGCGAGTTCGAGCCCGAGCTGGAGGCGCAGAACCTCATGTTCCACGAGTCGTTTCGGCTGGTGCGATTCGGCTGATCGACTCCCCAAGATCACCGTTTGACAGCCACTCGACTGCGGGTAAACTCAGAGGTCGCGCCTCACGGGGCGTGCGTTCCCATCGCGGTCGTTTGGGCATCGTGCAGTGAGGACCGGCGGCAGAGTGCGCTTCGCGCACGCCGCGTCACGGCTCACCGCCAGCCATTCGGCCGTTCGTTGTGTCCGGGGATCGAGGCCTGAGCACCGTCCAACTGTGGACGGCTCTCGCCGATGAAGTAGCGCACCGGCGCTGAGCCGGCGGAAACGTTGAAGCCGGCCCCCGCCGGCAGGTGGAAGTGGAGACGACGTGCCGACGATCAGTCAGCTCGTCCGCAAGGGCCGCCAGCCGGTCCGGAAGAAGACGAAAGCGCCGGCGCTGCGCTTCCGGTTCAACACACTCAACAACCGCATGCGGCGGTCGCCCAAGGGCTCGCCGCAGAAGCGGGGCGTGTGTACCCAGGTGCGAACCGTCACCCCGAAGAAGCCGAACTCCGCGCTTCGCAAGGTGGCGCGCGTTCGCCTCTCCAACGGCATCGAAGTCACGGCCTACATCCCCGGCGAGGGGCACACGCTGCAGGAGCACTCGGTGGTCCTGATCCGCGGCGGTCGTGTGAAGGACCTCCCCGGCGTGCGCTATCACATCGTGCGCGGCGCCCTCGACGCCACCGGCGTTGACGGTCGCAAGCGGGGCCGCAGCAAGTACGGCACCCGGAAGAGTTAGCAATGCGGCGTAACCAGGCCCCCCAGCGTCCGGTCACGCCGGATCCCCGTTTCAACTCACGGTTGGTGGCGAAGTTCATCAACAACGTGATGATGAACGGCAAGAAGAGCACCGCCGAGCGCATCGTGTACACGGCGTTCGAGCAGGTGGAGGAGCGCTCCGGCCGGCAGGGCATCGACATTTTTGAGCAGGCCGTCCGGAACGTGACCCCGGTGATCGAGGTCAAGCCCCGTCGCGTCGGTGGCACGACCTACCAGGTCCCGATCGACATCCGCAGCGAGCGCCGTCAGGCGCTCGCGCTGCGCTGGCTGCTGGTCGCGGCCCGGTCGCGCGGCGGTCGATCGATGGGCGACAAGCTGGCGTCGGAACTGCTGGACGCCGCGAACAACGCAGGAAATGCCGTGCGCCGCAAGGAAGAGGTGCACCGCATGGCGGAGGCGAACCGCGCGTTCGTGCACTACCGCTGGTAGCGCACATCCGGTAGGCCCGCCCCTGCGTGAGCGGGGACGGTCCGTCCCCGGGTTCACGAACGTAACGAGGAAGCAAGAACGCGCCGGTCGCACGCGGCCGGTGAAACCGAGGAATCGATGTCGAACCAGCCGCTCGAGCAGGTCCGCAACATTGGCATCATCGCGCATATCGACGCGGGTAAGACGACCGTGACCGAGCGCGTGCTCTTCTACACGGGTCGGACGCACAAGATCGGCGAGACCCACGAGGGCACCGCCGTGATGGACTGGATGGAGCAGGAGCGCGAGCGCGGCATCACGATCACCTCGGCCGCGACGACCTGCGAGTGGGACAACCACACGATCAACATCATCGACACGCCGGGCCACGTCGACTTCACGGTCGAGGTGGAGCGGTCGTTGCGCGTCCTCGACGGCGGGGTCGTGGTCTTCGACGGGGTCGCCGGGGTGGAGCCGCAGTCGGAGACGGTGTGGCGGCAGGCGGACAAGTACTCTGTTCCTCGCATCTGCTTCGTCAACAAGATGGACCGCATGGGCGCGAACTTCGCGCGCTGCGTGGAGATGATCACTGAGCGCCTGGCCGCCGTGCCGGTGCCGCTCCAGCTCCCGATCGGAGCCGAGGACAACTTCGAGGGCGTCATCGACCTCGTGGGGATGCGGGCCTACTACTTCGTCGGCGACCGCGGCCTGGAGATCGAGGCGCGCGACATTCCGGCGGAGATGCAGGACGAGGCGGACGCGGCGCGCGCGCTGATGCTGGAGCGCGCCGCCGAAAACGACGACCAGCTGATGATGTCCTACCTCGAAGGTCACGAGATCGACGAGACGGAGCTGAAGAAGGGGATTCGCCGCGCGACGATCGCGAACGCGATCACGCCGGTGTTCGCCGGGTCGGCGCTGCGCGACAAGGGTGTGCAGCCGCTCCTCGACGCGGTGATCGACTACCTGCCCTCACCGCTCGACGTGCCGCCGATCGTGGCGCACGACGTGAAGGACCCCGAGGTCGTCGTCGAGCGCCTGCCGTCCGACGACGAGCCGGTGACGGCGCTCGCTTTCAAGGTGGTGTCCGACCCGTTCGTCGGCCGTCTGCTCTTCTTCCGCGTCTACTCCGGCGTGGTGAAGTCGGGCGCGAACGTGACGAACACGACGCGGAACCAGCGCGAGCGCTGGGGCCGGATCATGAAGATGCACGCGAACTCCCGCGAGGAGGTCGAAGAGGTCCACGCCGGCGAGATCGCCGCGGCGATCGGCCTCAAGGACACGTTCACGGGTGACACGCTCTGCGACCCGAACCACCTCGTGCTGCTCGAGTCCATCACCTTCCCTGAGCCGGTGATCGCGGTTGCGGTCGAGCCGAAGACGCGCGAGGACCAGGCGAAGATGGGGACCGCGCTCCAGAAGCTGGGCGAGGAGGACCCGACCTTCCGCATCCGCTTCGACGACGAGACCGGCCAGACGGTCATCTCTGGGATGGGTGAACTTCACCTCGAGGTGATCGTGGACCGCATGCGGCGCGAGTACAGCGTCGAGGCGAACACGGGTCGCCCGCAGGTGTCGTACCGCGAGACGATCCGCAAGGCGACGACGGCCGAGGGTCGGTTCGTGCGCCAGACGGGTGGTCGCGGCCAGTACGGCCACTGCATCCTCGAGGTTGAGCCGCTCGAGCCCGGCGAAGGCTTCAAGTTCGAAGACAAGACCGTCGGCGGCTCGATCCCGCGCGAGTACATCTCGTCGGTGCGCCGCGGCGTGCAGGGGGCGCTTGCCAGCGGTGTGCGCGCCGGGTACCCGGTGGTCGACGTCGGTGTCTCCGTCGTCGACGGCTCGTACCACGACGTCGACTCCTCGGAGATGGCGTTCGAGACGGCGGGGTCGATGGGCATGCGCGCGGCGCTCGAGCAGGCGAGCTCGGTGATCCTCGAGCCGGTGATGAAGCTGGAGACAGTGACGCCGGAGGAGTACTACGGCGACGTCCTCGGCGACATCAACTCGCGGCGCGGACTCGTGCAGGGCACGGAGACGCGCGCGAACACGCAGGTGGTGAGCGCCTTCATCCCGCTGGGTGAGACGTTCGGCTACTCAACACAGCTCCGGTCGCTGACCCAGGGTCGCGCGACGTACTCGATGGAGTTTGACCACTACGAACAGGTGCCCTCCAACGTGGCGGAAGAGATCGCCAAGGGTGCCAGTAACAAGGCCGCGTCTTAGACACGGCCGGGGGACGCGACAACGACGGTCGCGTCCTCACCGACGCGCATGGGAGCCGGGACACCGGCTGGAGACGACGAAGCGATGTCACAGCAGCGAATCCGAATCAAGCTTCGTGCGTTCGACCATCGAATCCTCGATGCGTCGGCGCGTCAGATCGTCGAGTCCGCGGAGCGGACGGGCGCGGTGGTCGCCGGCCCGGTGCCGCTGCCGACGCGCATCCGCAAGTACACGGTCATCCGCTCGCCCTTCATCGACAAGGACTCGCGCGATCAGTTCGAGACGCGCACGCACAAGCGGCTGATCGACATCCTCGAATTCACCTCGCGCACGATGAACACGCTGATGCAGCTACAGCTGCCGTCCGGCGTCGACATCGAGATCAAGCTGTAGGGCCCGAGGGATGCCGAGCGTTACCGCGATCCCCGGGATGATCGGCCGCAAGGTCGGCATGATGACCCTCTACGATGGGTCGGGCCGCGCACGCGGCGTAACCGTCATCGAGATGGCCGGCAACCGCGTTACTCAGATCCGGACGACCGACCGGGATGGCTACGAGGCGATCCAGGTCGGCGCGCCTGGCAACCGGCGGAACACGACCAAGCCCGAGGCAGGGCACCTGCGTGCCGCGGGCCTCGAGCGCGAGGCGCTCACCGCGCTGCAGGAGTTCCACGTCACGGACGTCGGCGGGTTCGAGCTCGGCCAGGAGCTTGGCGTCGACCAGTTCGAGCCGGGTGTGTACGTCAACGTCACCGGCACCTCGAAGGGGCGCGGCTTCGCCGGCGGCGTCCGCCGCTGGAACTTCCGGGGCGGCCCGAAGACCCACGGCCAGTCCGACCGGCACCGCGCGCCCGGCTCCATCGGCGCCGGCACGACCCCCGGTCGTGTCTGGAAGGGCCAGAAGATGGGCGGCCACATGGGGAACCGGCAGCGGACGGGGCTGAACCAGCTCGTCGTCTACGTCGACCCCGCCCGCCAGTTGCTCTTCGTCGAGGGTTCCGTCGCCGGGCCGCGCAACGGCCTCGTGAGCGTCGTGCTCGGGCGCAAGAAGCAGCTCGCGAACTACGAGCCGCCGGTGCTCTCGCTGCCCGAGCTCGAGGAGGTCGTGATCGAGGAAGCGGAGGCGGTCGTCGACGAAGCTGCCGACGCTGAGGCCGACACCGAAGCGACGACCGAGGACGCTCCCGTTGCCGAGGCAACCGAGGACGCACCTGCGGCCGAGGCGGCGGACGATGCGCCCGCCGCGGACGCGAGCGACGACGCTCCCGCCGAGGACGATTCGGCCGAGGAGGCTCCCGCCGAGGAGCCGGCGGCCGACGACGCAGCCGCGGACGAGACTGACGGCGATGAGCAGAAGAACGAGGCGGACGCATGAAGTTGCAGGTCCTCGACGCTGCCGGGCAGTCGGTCGAAGAGATCGACGCCGACGACGCGGTGTTCGGCATCGAGCCGAACGAGCCGGTCGTCCACCAGACGCTGCTGGCGCAGCTCGCCGCGCGCCGCAGCGGTTCAGCGAACACGAAGTCTCGCGGCGAGGTCCGCGGTTCGACGCGCAAGCTCCGTCGCCAGAAGGGCCTCGGCATGGCGCGCGTCGGATCGGCGAACTCGCCGATCCGCGGTGGCGGTGGTGTCGCGTTCGGCCCGAAGCAGCGCTCATACGTCCAGAAGCTGCCGAAGCGAATGCGCCGGCTGGCGATTCGCTCGGTGCTGTCGGCGCGCGCCGCCGACGGCCGGCTCAAGGTGATCAACGACCTCGGTCTCGAGCAGCCCTCGACGAGTGGCATGAAGGCGGTGCTCGACGCCGCTGAGTCGGGTCGCTCGGTGCTGATCGTGACCGGGGAGTCCGACACCAACGTCCTGCGCTCGGCGCGGAACATTCCCGGCGCGGACGTGCTGCCGGCGGACACGCTGAACGTCGCCGACATGCTCGGTCACGGCTCGCTCCTCCTGACCGTCGACGCCGTACGCCGCATCGAAGCGCTGTGGGGCGGTGATCGCGCGAGCAGCCGCCGCGCCGCGGCGGTGGAGGCCTAGATGGCGAAGGAACTTCACCCGTACGAGGTGCTGCGACGCCCGGTGGTGACCGAGAAGAGCACGATGCTGGCCGCCCAGGGCAAGTACGTGTTCGAGGTGGCGCCCGCCTCCAACAAGCACCAGATCAAGGAAGCGGTCGAGAAGGCGTTCGACGTGACGGTGAAGTCCGTGAACACCTCGAACGAGCGCGGCCGGCGGCCGCGGACCCGCTACGGCCGGCGTGCGGGCGCGCCGCCGACCTACAAGAAGGCAGTCGTCACCGTGGCCGAGGGTGACCAGATCGAATTCTTCGAGGGCGTCTAGCCATGCCGATTCGCAACTTCCGCCCCACGTCGCCCGGCCGTCGCAACGCGTCCGGCTTCACCTTCGAGGAGATCACGAAGAAGAAGCCCGAGAAGCAGCTGCTCGTCTCCAAGAAGCGGAACTCCGGTCGCAGCAAGGGCCGGATCAGCGTTCGCCGTCGCGGCGGCGGTCACAAGCGCCACATCCGGATCGTCGACTTCAAGCGCGACAAGATCGGCGTGCCGGGCCGGGTCGCCGCGATCGAGTACGACCCGAACCGCAGCGCGCGCCTCGCGCTGATCTTCTACGCAGACGGCGACAAGCGGTACATCCTCGCCCCCGACGGGCTCGAGGTTGACGCGAACATCGTTGCCGGCCCCGATGCGCCAGTGGCGCTGGGGAACGCGCTGCCGCTGTCGATCATCCCGACCGGTACGCCGGTCCACAACGTCGAGTTGCAGCCCGGACGGGGCGGCCAGCTCGGCCGGTCCGCGGGCGCGACGATCCGGCTGATGGCGCGCGACCAGGGCTACGCGCTGCTGCGCATGCCGTCCGGCGAGATGCGGCAGGTCTCCGAGGCGTGCCTGGCGACGATCGGCACGGTCGGCAACGCGGAGCACGGCCAGATCAAGCTCGGCAAGGCCGGGCGCAACCGGCACCGTGGCCGTCGACCGAAGGTGCGCGGCTCGGCGATGAACCCGGTCGACCACCCACACGGCGGTGGTGAGGGCAAAGCGCCGGTCGGCATGCCCGGTCCGAAGACTCCGTGGGGCAAGCCGGCCCTCGGGTTCCGGACGCGCCGCAACAAGAGCACCGACAAGTACATCGTCCGGCGTCGCGGCCAGGGCCGGCGGTAGGAGGCTCGGATGTCCCGTTCAACGAAGAAGGGCCCCTTCGTGCATCCGAAGCTGATGCGGAAGGTGCTGGAGTCGCAGGCCGCCGGGCGCAAAGAGGTGATTCGCACCTGGTCCCGCGCGTCCACGATCGTGCCGGAGATGGTGGGTCTGACGATCGCCGTGCACGACGGTCGCCGCCACATCCCGGTGTTCTGCACCGAGAACATGGTTGGTCACAAGCTCGGCGAGTTCGCGTTCACGCGGACGTTCCGCGGTCACCGTGGCCGCTCGGAGACGATCTCGCGCCCGCGCTAGCGCGTGGGTGAAGACTGCAGGAAGCACTGATGGAAGTACGAGCACTCGCTACTGATCAGCCGGTCTCGCCGCGGAAGGTGCGGTTGGTCCTCGATCAGATCGAAGGCATGCCGGTGTCCGAGGCGCTCGCGCTCCTCGAGTTCCTGCCCGCGCCGTCGGCGCGGATGGTGCACAAGGTCGTGCGGTCGGCGGCTGCGAACGCGGAGAACAACTTCGACCTCAACCCGGACGCGCTGGTGATCAAGAGCGCGACGGCCGGCGATGGCCGGATGCTGAAGCGCTTCAAGGCCCGCTCGCGCGGCCGTGTCGCGCCCCGACTGAAGCGCTACGCGCACATCGAAGTGATCGTCGAAGGGGATGAGCACTACTAATGGGTCGCAAAGTACATCCCTACGGGTTCCGCGTCGGCGTCTACAAGGACTGGCAGTCCAAGTGGTTCGCTGAGCGCGGCTACGCCGATCTCGTCGCCGAGGACCTGAAGCTGCGCGGGGTGATCCTCGACGCGCTGCCCGACGCCGGGGTTTCGCAGATCTTGATCGACCGGAACGCGAACCAGATCACGATGACGGTGAAGACGGCGAAGCCGGGCATCGTGATCGGCCGCGGCGGGCAGAACGCCGAGATGCTGCGCACGCTGCTGCAGAACTCCACCGACAAGCGCATCCGCCTCAACATCGAGGAGATCCGGGTGCCGGAGCTGGACGCCTACCTGGTGGCGCGCTCCGTCGCGGACCAGCTCGAGCGCCGGGTCGCGTTCCGGCGGGCAATGAAGCAGGGCGTGCAGCGCACGATGCAGCGCGGCGCGCTGGGCTGCCGGGTGAAGATCGGCGGGCGCCTCGGTGGGTCCGAGATGTCGCGGTCGGAGCAGGAGATGCAGGGCCGCGTGCCGTTGCACACGCTCAAGGCGGACATCGACTACGGCCAGGCCGAGGCGCGCACGAGCTTCGGGGTGATCGGCGTGAAGTGCTGGATCTACAAGGGCGACGTGGCGCCGGACGCGAACCCGCTCGCCCTCGTCAGCGTCGAAGGCTCGGAGTAGCTCTTCATGTTGATGCCCCGACGCACCAAGTACCGAAAGCAGTTCCGCGGCAAGCGCCGCGGCGCCGCGCAGACCGGCAATTCGGTCGCCTTCGGCGAGTTCGGTCTGCAGGCGCAGACGACCGCCTGGGTCGACGCGCGCCAGATCGAGGCCGCTCGGCGCGCGATCACCGGGTCGCTGAAGCGTGGCGGCAAGGTCTGGATTCGCGTGTTCCCGGACAAGCCTGTGACGAAGAAGCCGGTTGAGGTCCGCATGGGCAAGGGCAAAGGCGCGACCGACCGCTGGGTCGCCGTGGTCAAGCGCGGTCGCGTGATGTTCGAGGTCGCGGGCGTGCCCGAGGACGCGGCGCGCGAGGCGTTCCGGCGCGCGCACCACAAGCTGCCCGTGAAGACGCGCATCATCACCCGCGAGGAGGCGTTCTAGATGGCCTCCTCCACACAGAACATCGAGCTCCGTGCTCGAACCGACGAAGAGCTGCAGGGCGAGCTGGAGGAGGCGCACCAGGCGCTGTTCAACCTCCGCTTCCAGGCGGCGACGCGTCAGCTCGCCGATGTGTCGCAGGTCAAGGCGGCACGGCGGCGGGTTGCCCGGATCAAGACGCTGCTCAACGAGCGCGCGATCCTCGCGGCCGCTGACGCCGAAAGTGACGAGGGGTAAGGGACCGCGATGACTCAAGAGCAGGCGGTCAACCGCAAGGCACGCGTTGGCACGGTGGTGTCCGACGTGAACGATCAGACGATCGTGGTCGAGATCGAGCGCGCCTCGCGTCACCGCATCTACCGCAAGGTGATCCGCCAGACGAAGAAGTACCACGTCCACGACCCGAACAACGAGGCCACCCGCGGTGACCTCGTGCGGATCGAGGAGTGCCGGCCGATCAGCAAGCGCAAGCGCTTCCGCCTCGTTGAGGTGCTGACCGAGCGGGCGGTGGCCGAGGTGGCCCCCGAGGAGATCGGCCAGGAGATCGTGGACGAGGTGCAGCGCAGCGCGTCGCGTGCCGCCGAGGAGGCGGCCGCTGCCGCGGAGGCCGCCGGCGAGACGCCGGCCGCGGAGGGGCCGGTCGCCGAAGCCGTCGCCGAGCCCTCGGATGACGCGCCGGCTGCCGAGGGTGGGGCGGACGCCGCTGCCGACGCGGACGCGTCGGCGTCGAGCGACGACGAGCAGAAGGCCGAGTAGCGATGATCCAGCAAGAGTCCCGCGTTCCCGTTGCCGATAACACCGGCGCCCGCGAGGTGCTCTGCATCCGCGTGCTGGGTGGCACCCGCCGGCGCTACGCGCGCGTCGGCGACTCGATCGTCGCGACGGTCAAGGACGCGCAGCCGAACAGTGGCGTGCGCAAGGGCGACGTCGTCCGCGCGGTGATCGTGCGCACGCGTCAGCCGGTGCAGCGGCCCGACGGTTCGGTGATCCGGTTCGACGAGAACGCGGCCGTGCTGACCGACCCCGAGGGGAACCCGCGCGGCACGCGCATCTTCGGCCCGGTGGCGCGCGAGCTTCGCGACCGCCGGTTCATGCGGATCATCTCGCTCGCCCCGGAGGTGTTGTAGATGGCCGCGAAGATCAAGCGCGACGACACGGTGCAGGTCCTCCAGGGCCGCGACCGCGGGCGGCGCGGCGAGGTGCGTGGTGTTTCGCCCAGCAAGGGTCGCGTGATCGTGACCGGCGTGAACATGGTGAAGCGGCACCGCCGGGGCACTTCACCTCAGGACCCGGGCGGCATCATCGAGATGGAGGCGCCGATTGACGCCTCCAACGTGGCGGTCGTGTGCACGAGCTGCGATCGGCCGTCGCGCCTCGGATTCCGCGTGCTCGACGACGGCCGCAAGGTCCGCTTCTGCAAGCGCTGCGAAGAAGTGATCGACTAGGACGAGCGAGATGACGACCGACGCCGCCGCACCGACGATCGAGCCCCGCTTGCGCGCGAAGCATCGCGACGAGCTGGCGCCGCAGTTGATGCGCGACTTCAACTACACCAACCCGATGCAGGTGCCCACGCTCACGAAGATCGCGGTGAACGTCGGCCTTGGGGAGGCGCTCGACAACGCGAACGCCGTCGACTCGGCGACGCGCGACCTGATGGCGATCACCGGGCAGCGCCCGTACATCCGGCGGGCGCGCCAGGCGATCTCGAACTTCAAGCTGCGCGAAGGCAACCCGATCGGCGTCGCGCTCACGCTCCGCGGCGTCCGGATGTGGGAGTTCTATGACCGCCTCGTGACTGCCGCGCTCCCGCGCGTGCGCGACTTCCGAGGCGTCTCGCCGAACGCGTTCGACGGGCACGGGAACTACTCCCTGGGACTGACGGAACAGCTGATCTTCCCGGAGGTCAGTTTCGACAACATCGATCGAGTACGTGGACTCCAGGTCAACATCGTGACCTCCGCGCCAACCGACGAAGAAGGCAAACGGCTGCTGGAGCTGCTCGGGATGCCGTTCAGCCGCTGAGGCGCGGACCCCGAGGCCGGAAGGCAGGACAGACAACATGACAATGTCGGACCCCATGGCGGACATGTTCACGCGCATCCGCAACGCGGCTTCAGCGCGGCACGAGAACGTGCGCATTCCCGCCTCGAACGCGAAGCGCGCCGTTGCCGGCGTGCTGCGCGAAGAGGGCTTCATCCGCGACGTCCAGGAGGTGGAGGACGGTCCGCGCAAGTTCCTGGAGCTGGAGATCACGTACGGCGAGGACCGCAAGGCGCTGCTGTCCGGTATTCGCCGCGTGTCGCGCCCGGGGCTGCGGGTCTACGTCAACAAGCAGGAGATTCCACGTGTCTTCGGTGGCCTCGGGGTCGCCGTGATGAGCACGTCGCAGGGTGTGATGTCCGGCCGCGAGGCCTGGCGTCGCAAGATCGGCGGCGAAGTGCTCTGTTACGTCTGGTAGGAGATCGCACCATGTCGCGCGTCGGCAAGGCACCCGTCCCCGTCCCCAGTGGCGTCGATGTGAAGCTCGACGGCCAGCACTGCGCGGTCAAGGGGCCGAAGGGTCAACTAGACCTGGACATCCACCCGCAGATCACGGTGACGCAGGACGCGGACGAGGTGATCGTGACGCGGCCCTCGGACGCCCCGCAGCACCGTGCGCTGCACGGGCTGACGCGCGCGCTGATCGCGAACATGGTGACCGGGGTGACGGACGGCTTCCGCAAGTCGTTGGAACTTCGGGGCACCGGCTACCGCGCGCAGATGCAGGGACAGACCCTCGTGCTGAACGTCGGGTACTCGCACCCGGTCGAGATCGCCCCGCTGGAGGGCGTGACCTTCGAGGTGGAGACGCCGACGCTCGTGCACGTGGATGGGATCGACAAGCAGACCGTCGGGCAGCAGGCCGCGCTGGTGCGCCGCACGCGGCCGCCGGAGCCGTACCACGGCAAGGGTGTCCGTTACGTGGGTGAGTACGTCCGCCAGAAGGCCGGAAAGGCGAGGGTCTAGCGCATGGCGAATTCGAAGACCGCCCGCGCGAGTCGCCTGCGCCGGCACGTGCGGGTCCGCAAGCAGCTCCGCGGGACGGCCGACCGGCCGCGCCTCGCGGTGTTCCGCTCGAACCAGCACATCTACGCGCAGGTGATCGACGACGACGCCGGCCACACGCTCGCGCAGGCCTCGGACATCGAGGACTCGCTGCGGAGCGGTGGCGGCACGAAGAGCGACCGCGCCAAGGGCGTGGGTCAGCTCGTTGCCCAGCGAGCGAAGGCAGCAGGGATCGAGACCATCGTGTTCGACCGCGGTGGGTTCCGGTACGCGGGTCGCGTACAGGCGCTCGCCGATGCCGCTCGCGAAGAGGGCCTGGAGTTCTAATGACGCAGGAACAGCAACCCCCCGCACCCGAGACGGCTGCGCCGGCCGCGGCGCCGGCTCCCGACGCGGCTGCACCGGCTCCCGAGGCCGCGGCACCGCCGGCGCCCGCGCCGGCGGCTCCGGCCGCCGAGGGCGGCGCGGCGCCTCAGCAGCCCGGCCGAGGCGGCGGTGGTGGCGGCCGCGGGCCGCGCGGTGGCGGGGGTGGCCGTGGTGGTCAGGGTCGCGGCGGCCGAGGTGGTCGCGGTGGCCGTGACGGCGGCCGCGGGCGACGTGACCGTCGGCGTGGCGAGGACGACGACGGACCCGAGTTCATCGAGAAGGTCGTGCACATCAACCGGGTCGCGAAGGTAGTCAAGGGCGGCCGGCGCTTCTCCTTCACCGCGATCGTCGTCGTCGGTGACGGCGCGGGTCGCGTGGGCGTCGGCATGGGCCGCGCCAATGAGGTGCCGGAGGCGATTCGGAAGGGCGGCGTGATCGCGCGGCGGTCGATGTTCTCGATCGCGATGCGCGACACGACGATCGCGCACGACTACGTGGCTCGCTTCAAGTCCTCGCAGGTCGTGATGCGCCCGGCGGCGGCCGGTACCGGCCTGATCGCCGGCGGCGCGGTGCGCGCGGTGATGGAGGCGGCCGGGATCACCGACGTGCTGACGAAGTCGCTCGGATCGAACAACCCCGTGAACGTCGCGCGCGCGACCGTGGAGGGCCTGAAGGCGCTCCGCGATCCGCAGACGGCCCGCAAGCGCCGCATCGAGCTGGCGCAGGCGTAGGATCGGTCGAACGATGGCAAGCAAGCTGCGCGTGACCTGGACGAAGTCCTCGATCGGATTCGCCGAGGACCAGAAGCGCACGATCAAGGCGCTGGGGCTGAAGCGCCTCCACCACACGGTGGAGCACGACGACACCCCGGCCGTCCGTGGCATGACCACCAAGGTGAAGCACCTGGTGACCGTCGAGGAGGTCCAGTAGTGGACCAGCACACCCTGCGGCAGCCGGCGGGCGCGAAGCGCCCGCGCAAGCGCCTCGGTCGCGGCAACGCGACCGGGCAGGGCACCTACGCCGGCCGCGGCCTGAAGGGCCAGAAGGCGCGCAACAACATCAAGCCCGGCTTCGAGGGCGGTCAGAACCCGCTCGTCCGGCGGGTGCCGAAGCTGCGCGGCTTCCGCAACTTCCGCCGCGTGGAGTTCCAGGCGGTGAACCTCGAGGACCTCGCAGCCCGCTTTGAGTCGGGCGCGACCGTTGACGGCGAGGCGCTGGCCGCGGCGAAGCTGATCGACGGCGCCGACGCGCCGTTCAAGGTGCTGGCCCGTGGCGAGCTGTCGCACCCGCTGACGGTCACGGCCCCGCGCCTGTCGCAGTCGGCGAAGGACGCGATCACCTCGGCGGGTGGCAGCTTCGAGGAGCTGTCACCGGCGGTGAAGCGCGTGCGGAACCGCATCCACCGGCGCCGCGCCGCGGCGCCCGCGGCCGCGGAGTCGAGCGACGACGACGCATCGAGCGACGCCGGAGAGGACGACTAGCGGATGGCCCTCGGGAGCACCGGGCAGGCCTCGGGCAGTCAGACGCGGCTGCTCGACACGGCGGCGCAGGCGTTCCGTCAGCCGGACGTTCGCGCGAAGATTCTCTTCACGCTGGCGATGCTCCTGATCTTCCGCTTCGTGGCGCACATCCCGGTGCCGGGGGTGGACCGCGACGCCCTCGAGCAGACGTTCAACGACAACGCGATCCTCGGGTTCCTCAACATCTTCTCCGGTGGCGCGCTCGAGAATCTCTCGGTCGCGGCGCTCGGGGTGTATCCGTACATCACGGCCACGATCGTGATGCAGCTCGCGACGCCGATGGTGCCGCGCCTCCAGGCGTTGCAGCAGGAGGGCGAAGCGGGGCGCAACCGACTGCAGATGTACACGCATTGGCTGACGGTGCCGCTGGCGGCGTTCCAGGGCTACGCGCAGCTGTTGCTGATCCAGCAGCTGGGTGGCGTGAGCGACATCGGGTTCACCGGCGGCAACGCGCTGCCGACGTTCGCGACGATCATCTCGATGGTCGCGGGGACGATGTTCCTCGTGTGGCTCGGTGAGCTGATCTCGGAGAACGGGGTCGGCAACGGTGTGTCGCTGATCATCCTCGGCGGGATCGTCGCCGGGTTGCCGGGCCTCTTCGGCCAGGTGTTCCTCACCGGGACCGGACAGGCGATCGGGAGCATGTTCCTGCTCGCGGTCCTCGCGATCGCCGTGGTGGCGTTCATCGTGCTGTTCCAGGAGGCGCAGCGCCGTATCCCGGTCCAATATGCGAGATCCACCTTCCGAGGTGGGCGGATGTACCGCCAGCAGGGACAGTCGTTCATCCCGCTGCGCGTGAACACCGCGGGCATGATCCCGATCATCTTCGCGACCTCGATCATGATCTTCCCGCCGGTCGTCGCACAGTTCGTCGCCGAGACCGCCGATGTCGGCTGGATCGCGAACGTCGCCGAGTTCTTCGAGACCGCGCTCTCGCCGACCGGGTTGCTCTACTGGATCGGCATCTTCTTGATGGTGGTGATCTTCGCGTTCTTCTACACGATGGTCGTCTTCCAGCAGCAGAACCTCGCCGACAACCTGCAGCGGCAGGGTGGATTCATTCCCGGCATCCGGCCGGGCCGGCCGACGCAGGAGTACATCACTCGCGTGCTGGTGCGGATCACGTGGGGCGGTGCGCTGTTCCTCGGGATCGTCGCGGTGATGCCGTTCCTGGCGACGCGGCTGACCGGCGTGCAGGCGCTGACGATCAGCGCCGCCGGCCTGCTGATCGTGGTTGGCGTCGTGCTGGACACGATGCGTCAGATCGAAGCGCAGATGATGATGCGCAACTACGAAGGGTTCATCCGCTGATGCGGCTCATTCTCCTCGGGCTCCCCGGCGCCGGTAAGGGCACGCAGGCACACGTCCTGGCTGACCAGCTCGGGCTACTGCACATCTCGACGGGCGACATGTTCCGCGAGGCTGCGGCGAACCGGACCGAGCTGGGGCTGCGCGCGCAGGAGTTCATGAGCCGCGGCGAACTCGTCCCGGACGAGGTGACGATCGGGATGCTCCTCGAGCGGATCGCCCAGCCCGACGCCGAGAAGGGGATCATGCTCGACGGCTTCCCGCGGACGATCCCGCAGGCCGAGGCGCTGGATGCCGCCCTCGGTGAGCGCGACTCGCAGATCGATGCGGTGCTGTACATCGAGGTGCCGGAGGACCAGCTGATGTCGCGGCTGACCGGGCGCTGGACCTGCGCCGGGTGCGGGGCGATCTACCACGAGCAGACGAATCCGGCGCCAGAGGTGCTGGATTGCTGCACTGACGCGAAGCTGACCCAGCGCGCAGACGACCAGCCCGACACCGTGAAGGCGCGGCTGGACACGAACCGCGAGTGGACCGAGCAGCTTGCGGACTACTACGAGGCCGCTTCGAAGCTGCACCACATCGATGGGACTGGCGATCCGTCAGACATAACGGCACGATTGTTAGCTGCGATCGAGACGGTACCAACGACGGCGGCGGAGGCGTAGACTGTTATGCCGGTTGAGCTCAAGTCAGAGGCAGAACTGGATCAGATGCGCCGCGCGGGGCGCGTCAACGGTGAGGTTCGTGCGTTGCTGATGGAGGCCGTGAAACCGGGCGTCACCGGTCTGGAGCTCGACGAGCTAGCGACGCGCGAGATTGAGAAGCGTGGTGCGACTCCAACCTTCAAGGGTTACGCGCCCGGCGGGCGTCCCCCTTACCCAGGGGCGATCTGCTTCTCGGTGAACGAGGAGTTGGTCCACGGCCTCCCGACCGATCGGGTGCTCGAGGAGGGTGACATCGTCAGCATCGACGTTGGCGCGACGCTCGATGGATGGGTGTCTGACGCCGCGTTCACGGCGCCGGTGGGGGAAGTGTCACAGGAGGCGCTCGACCTGATTCGAACGACGCGCGAAGCGCTGTGGTGCGGTATCGAGACCGCTCGGGCGGGCAACCGCCTGGGCGATGTGTCGTTTGCAATCGGCAACCATGCCGGCCCGTACGGGATCATCGCGGAGTACGGCGGCCATGGCGTCGGCCGGACGATGCACGAGGAGCCGCACATTCTGAACATGGGTCGCGCGGGGACCGGGATGAAGCTCCGCGCCGGGATGGTGTTTGCGCTCGAACCGATGCTCTCAATCGGGCACCCGGCGACGCAGGAGCTCGACGACCGCTGGACGGTCGTGATGCGGGACGGCAGTCTCTCCGCCCACTGGGAGGAAACGGTGGCGATCACGAAGGACGGACCGGAGGCGCTCACCCGCATCTAGCGGGTGGGTGAAGTATGGCGAGACGAGGACGAGGCCAGCGCGAGCGCGCACCGCGCGAGAAGAAAGACAAAGAGGTCATCGAGGTCGAAGGTGTCGTGAAGGAGGCGCTCCCGAACGCGATGTTCGACGTTGAGCTGCCGAACGGACACCACGTTCTCGCAGGGATCTCGGGACGGATGCGGATGAACTACATCCGGATCCTGCTGGGCGACCGGGTGTTGGTGGAGCTGAGTCCATACGACCTGAGTCGCGGACGGATTACCTACCGGTTCCGCTAGGCGGTTCCGGGATGGATTCCGCCCTCGGGCGGAACGGGAGGCACGGATGAAGGTCAAGGCATCGCTGCGCAGCGCGAAGATGCGCGACAAGAACTGCCAGATCGTTCGCCGTAAGGGCAAGTTGTACGTGATCAACAAGCGCAACCCGCGGTTCAAGGTCCGGCAGGGCTAGACAGCAGCCGCAGGGCGCTCAAGGAGTCGATCATGGCGCGTATCGCCGGCGTGGACATCCCACGCGACAAGCAGATCCAGTTCTCGTTGCCGTACGTGTACGGCATCGGCCTCTCCACGGCCAAGAAGATCTGCGACCAGACCAACGTCGCGCGAGACGCGATGGTGCGTGACCTCACGGATGACGAGGTGCTGCGACTGCGCGCCGTCGTCGAGGGCGATCACATCGTCGAGGGTGATCTCCGCCGCGAGGTGCGCCAGAACGTGCAGCGCCTGATCGAGATCAACTGTTACCGGGGGCAGCGGCACCGCCGTGGCCTGCCACTGCGCGGGCAGCGCACCAAGACCAACGCACGCACGCGACGCGGTTCCAAGCGGATCGTGTCCGGCAAGAAGAAGGCGCCGCGCAAGTAGCGCGACACATCCGGATTGAGCACGGTCCAGCGTCCGTTGGCGCTGGAACCAGGGAGGCAGGCGCATGGGTCGCGCCCAAGGACGAGGCCGGCGACGAGTATCGAAGAACGTGCCGCGAGGCATGGCCTTCATCAAGTCGACGTTCAACAACACCGTCGTGACGATCACCGATCCGAACGGCAACGCGATCGCGTGGGGCAGCGGTGGCACCGCCGGCTTCACCGGCTCGCGCAAGAGCACCCCGTACGCCGCGCAGCTGGCCGCCGAGGGCGCCGCGGAGCGCGCGATGGAGCACGGCCTGCGCGAGGTCACGGTCCAGGTGAAGGGCCCCGGTCCCGGCCGCGAGGCCGCGATCCGCGCCTTGCAGGCCTCCGGCATCCGCATTTCGGCGATTCGCGACCGCACGCCGGTGCCCCACAACGGGGTCCGGGCGCGGCGCCGGCCACGTAGCTAGGCAGAGGACGAACGATGGCGCGTTACACCGGGCCGAAGTGGCGGAAGTCTCGCCGCTATGGGGCCGACCTGTGGGGCAACCCGAAGTCGATGCGGCGCGGTTACCCGCCGGGACCGCGACCGCTGCGTCGGCGCAAGATCTCCGACCGCGGTCAGCAGCTGATCGAGAAGCAGAAGGTCCGCTACGCCTACGGCCTGATGGAGAAGCAGTTCCGTCGCGTGTACGAGCGCGCGGAGCAGCGCACGGGCGTGACCGGCGACAACCTCATGCAGATGCTCGAGGAGCGCCTCGACAATGTCGTGTACCGCCTGGGCTTCGCCAGCACGCGCCCGCAGGCGCGGCAGCTCGTGACGCACGGGTTGATCGCGATGAACGGCAAGAAGCTGGACATCCCCAGCGCGCGCGTGCGCATCGGCCAGGAGATCAGCTTCTCGGCGCGCGGGCAGCGCTCGGAGTACTACAAGATTCTCCAGGAGGAGATCAAAGGTCGTGACGTCCCCGGTTGGCTCGAAGTCGACCGCGAGAACGTCAAGGGGCGGATGCTGCAGCAGCCCGGCCCGACGGATTGGGATCCGCACTTCATCCCGAATGCGGTCGTGGAGTTCTACTCCCGCTAACTGATTTGGAACCCGAACGCACGTCTGTTCGTCGGATCGTCGGCGGCGCAGGCGGGGCGAGAGAGGTGTGTCTTGACCGACCTGTTGAAGCCCGAGATCCGGGTTGAGACCGATGAAACCGACTACGCGCTGATCGTCGCGGAGCCCCTGGAGAAGGGCTTCGGGACGACGCTCGGCAACTCGCTGCGGCGGGTCCTCCTCTCCTCGCTCCCGGGCGCGGCGATCACGTCCGTGCGCGTGGAGGGCGTTGAGCACGAGTTCTCGACGATCGAGGGGATGAAGGAGGACGTCACGGAGTTCCTCCTCAACCTCAAGGAGGTGCGCCTGCGCGCCTTCTCCGACCGGCCGGCTCGCCTCTTCCTCGAGGTTGGGGGTCCCGGCGAGGTGACGGCGGGTCAGATCGAGGCGACGGCCGACTACGAGATCGTGAACCCGGACCTAGTGCTCGCGTCGCTCGACAGCAAGGACGCGTCGCTGGTCGTCGACCTCAACGTGGAGACCGGGCGCGGCTACCTGCCGGCGACGGTCAGCGAGGGTCTGCCGATCGGCGTGATCCCGGTCGACGCGATCTTCACGCCGGTGCGCCGCGTGAACTTCCGCGTCTCGAACACCCGCGTCGGGCAGGACACGAACTTCGATCGGCTTGACCTCGAGATCTGGACCGACGGCACGATCGATGGCCAGCAGGCGCTCTCGATGGCCTCGGAGATCCTGCGCGAGCAGTTCCTCGGGTTCCAGCTCCTCAGCGGTGAGGTGCAGGAGACCGTGGTCGTCCAGGAGGAGACCGAGTTCTTCGAGGGCCACGACATGCCGATCGAGCAGCTCCAGCTCTCGGTCCGCGCGTACAACTGCCTGAAGCGTTCCGGTCTGATGACCGTGGGCGCCGTCCTCGAGAAGTCCGAGGAGGAGCTGCTCGCGCTGCGGAACTTCGGCGAGAAGTCCTACTTCGAGCTGAAGGAGAAGCTGGTCACCGCCGGGTTCCCGGCGCCTCGGACGGACTCGCGCGCAGATGGCGCCGCCGGCGAGATGCCGCCGGCCGCCGTTGCCGTCGAGGACGCCCCGGCCACTCCAGCAGCCGTCGAGGCCGAAGAGACCGATGACGACGAAGTCGGCGCGCTGGGTGCGGCGCTGATGGAGGCACTGAAGGAGGCGGGCCGCGAGTCGAACTAGCCACGGCTAGTTCGCGGGCCCGAGGAGACAGGCATGCGACACCGACGAAACGGCCGGCGCTTCGATATGCCCACGTCGCAGCGACGTGCGATGTTCCGCAACCTCACAACTGACGTGTTGCGCGACGGCTACGTGCAGACGACCGAGGCCCGCGCGAAGGAGCTACGCGGCTTCGTCGAGCGGATGATCACCCTCGGCAAGAAGGGGACGCTGCACTCGCGGCGTCAGGCGCTCGCGTTCATCTATGACACCGACGTCGTGAAGGACGTCTTCGAAGAGATCGCGCCGCGTTATGCAGACCGGCCGGGCGGGTACACGCGCGTCGTGAAGCTCGGCCGCCGCCGGGGTGATGGCTCACGCATCGCCCGCATCGAACTCGTCTGATCGGGTCGGGGCGATTCTGGATGTCGCGGACCATGCACCGACTCGCCCTGATGCTGGAGTACGACGGTTCCGCGTTCGCGGGGGCGCAGCTTCAGCCTGAGCGACGCACGGTGCAGGGCACGCTCGAGGCAGCCTGGACCGAGTTCACGAGCGAAGACCGGCGCGTCCGCTTCGCGGGGCGGACCGACACGGGCGTGCACGCGCGCGGCCAGGTGGCGACGCTCGACACCGAGACCGACCACGACGCGGCGACGGTTCGCTCCGCGCTCAACCACTTCCTGCCGGACGACCTGGCGGTCCGCGCGGTGACCGAGGTCGCGCCCGCCTTCGACGCGCGGCGTCACGCGACCTCTCGGGTGTACCAGTACGTGATCGAGGACGGGCGCACCCGCTCGCCGCTGTCGCGTCAGCACGCCTGGCAGGTGCGACCTCGCCTCGATGCCGGGGCGATGGCGGAGGCGGCGAGCCGGCTGCCCCTCGAGGAGCGCGACTGGGCCGCATTCGGTGGGCCGACGCCGGAGGACTACCCGACGGTTCGCCTGTTGCAGCGCAGTGAGCTGCGCCGGACGGCGCCGCACCGCATCGAGTACACGATCGCGGCGAGCGGCTTCCTGCCGCACCAGGTGCGACGCACCGCCGGGGCGCTGGCGGAGGTGGGGCGCGGCGCGTTGACGCCAGACCAGTTCGCTGATCTGATCGACGGTCCGCCCGGTAGCGCGGGCCCCGCCGCGCCGCCGCAGGGCCTCACCATGTTGCATGTTCACTACCCGCCGGGTGCCGTTGACTGGACCGCGGGCTGCGCCGGAGACGGAACCGAGGAGATCTGATGCCGACCAAGACGTTCCGCCTCAGCGGGAAGCAGATGGACCGGACGTGGCACGTCCTCGATGCGGCGAACCGGCCGCTCGGCCGGGTGGCCAGCGACGCCGCGCGCCTGTTGCTAGGGAAGCACAAGCCGGACTACGAGCCGTTCCTGCCGATGGGCGACTTCGTGGTGATCATCAACGCGGCCGAGGTTGCGGTGACCGGCGCGAAGACGAAGAACAAGGTCTACTACCGCCACACGGGCTACCCGGGTGGGCTCCGCGAGCGCACGCTCGAGGAGCAGATGGAGCGGGACCCGACGAAGGTCCTCGAGCGGGCGATCAAGGGCATGCTGCCGCACAACTCGCGCGGTCGTGAACTGTTCCGTCACCTGAACGTCTACGCCGGCGCTGACCACCCGCACGAGGCGCAGGTCAATGCTGGCACCGGCGCGCGCGCGAAGAAGCGCGCTCGCCAGGAGGAGGCCGCTGCGAGCGCGGCACCAGCCGCGGCGGCGCCGGTGGACGAGACGCCGACCGAGACGCCGGCTGCCGAGGTTGAGGCGCCGGAGGCGACCGAGACTGCCGAGGCGCCGGAGGCGGTGGCCGAGGCTGTCGAGCCGGCTTCCGCTGGCGACGAGCGCCTGACCGGCTCGCTCTCGCGGTACAAGCGCGCCGAACTCGACGAGGAGGCACAGCGCCTCGGGATCGAGATCGACCCGGACTGGAAGAAGGACGACGTGGTCGCGGCCGTACAGGCGCACTACGATGAGCACCCCGTATCCGGGGCAGCCGACGACGGGGATGCATAGATGACCACTGAACAGCGCTATTTCTACGGCCTCGGCCGTCGCAAGTCCTCGATTGCTCGGGTCCGGCTCTACCCGGGCAACGGCACGGTCGTGATCAACGGCCGCCCGTTCGAGGATGCGCTTCCTCGCGAGTCGCTTCGCTACGAGGTGATGCAGCCGCTGGAAGCCGTCGACGCGCAGAACAGCTACAACGTGCAGGTGAAGGTCCAGGGTGGCGGCGTGGCCGGTTGGGCCGGCGCGATCAAGCACGGCGTTGCGCGGGCCCTCGTGGTTGCGGACGAGGCGAATCGTCGGCCGCTGCGCTCGCAGGGGCTGCTCACGCGCGACCCGCGCGTGAAGGAGCGGCAGAAGCCGGGCCTGAAGCGCGCTCGCAAGGCGCCGCAGTTCACGAAGCGCTAGCGCGCCGTTCGCGCACCGACGACGACGCCCTGCGACCGCGGGGCGTTTTCGATCTGGGTGCGCGGGACGGTGGGGGCGCTAGCCCATCCGCTCCTTGAACGTCTCGATCGGGCGCGTGTCGCTCGGGTCGACGCCGTTCAGCATCGCGAGGTAGTAGGACACCCAGTCCCCGAGCGAGCAGGCGCGGAGCAGCGTCTCGAGCGGCCGCTCGCCGCCGAAGACCTGGGTGCTGTGCGCGATGCCGGCCTCGTCCAACGACTGCCCGGTCAGTTCGACGCGGCGCCGGTTCCGCGGGTGCGCGCTGAGCGCATCCAGGAACAGGACGTGGAGCTGCGGCGTGGTGGGGCGGGGGAGGCCGAAGCCGTTGAGGAAGTTGTGGTCCATCTCCGGCAGCGCGGTGGCGAAGGCCCACTGCTTCGCGTTCTCCTGCATCTGCCCGGCCCAGCGCCGGGCGGCGACCTCGAGCAGGTCGGTGCCGGGGAAGACGGGCAGCGAGCCGTGGAGACGCGACGCGATCTGCTTCGCGAGGTTGTTGGCGGTGGGGATGGTGGTGGCCCACTCCGCGGCGCAGGTATCGATCGCGCCAGTGGTCGCCGTCACCTCGGCGTCGTCGATCGCGAGCACGCCGAGGCGGGTGAGCACGGCGGCGAGGGGCATCAGGCCCCAGCCGAGCGCGGCGCGCGGGTGGAACGGCCAGTCGTACTGCAGCCGTGGCACCTCGAGTGCTGCGAGCGCGCCGCCGCCGGTGATCGCGAGGTGCATGCCGGGGCCCTGGCGAGCGCCCTCGAAGGCTGCGAGTGTCTCCTCGGTGTTGCCGGAGACGGAGCTGGCGATGGTGAGCGTGCCGGGCGCGGTGGGTGGTGCGGTGTAGTTGCGGACGATCTCGACGGGGATTGGGGAGGCGATCCTCGCGAGCGTCGACGCGATGTCCGCGCCGATCGCGGATCCGCCCATGCCGACGACGACGACGCGCGAGGGTGTGCTGAACGATGCGGGCGGCTCCCACGCGCGGCCGTGGGCCCAGGCGGAGCGCAGCTGGTCGCCGAGGCCGGCGATCGCCGCGCCCATGCCGTCCGGGTCGAGGCGTGCGTAGACCTCGACGGTGTCGAGCGTCTCGGCGTGCGGGGCGTTGCTGGCTGCGCCGTCGGTCATCCGGCCTCCGTCACAGGATCATCGGGCGCTGCGGCCCGGGTCGCAGCCGCTGCCGGTCAGCGAGTCGGGGAAACGCCTAGAGGGCGACCCCGGCGAGCTCCTGGCCGTCCTGCAGCGCCTGCTGCACCTGTTCCATCGACGGCATTTCCGCGTAGATGCGCAGGAGCGGCTCGGTTCCGCTGAAGCGGAGGAGCAGCCACCAGCCGCCTTCCAGCGTGAAGCGGAAGCCGTCGAGGTCGTCCTGACCGATCACGGGCAGCCCCGCGATCGTCTCGGGCTTCGCCTCGGCGACCCGTTCGAGGATCGCGTCTTTCTCGTCCGCGCGGACGGTCACGTCGACGCGGTCGTACTCATGGCGCCCGACCAGCTCGTAGAGCTCGTCCAGCAGCTGGGACGGCTTCTTTCCGGTGCGGGCGACGAAGTCGAGCATGAACAGCCCGGCGAGTACGCCGTCCCGCTCCGGGATGTGGCCGCGGACGGCCGATCCGCCTGACTCCTCGCCGGCGATCAGCGCATCGGTCTCGAGCATGCGCGGCCCGAGGAACTTGAACCCGACGGGGGTCTCGTGGACGTCGCAGCCGAAGTGCTCGCCGAGCTTGTCGACCATCCGGGTCATCGTGATCGAGCGGACGATCGCGCCTCGTTGTTCGCGGATCGCGAGCTGGTAGTAGACGAGGAGCGCGAAGGTCTGGAGCTGCGTGACGAAGCGGCCCTGCTCGTCGATCAGGCCGAAGCGGTCGCCGTCGCCGTCGGTGGAGAGGCCGATGTCGAAGCCGCCCTGGGCCATCAGCTCCATCGACTCGGTGAGGTTGGCGGCGATGGGCTCGGGGGCGCGCATCCCCGGGAAGGCGGGGTTGCGGCGGCCGTGGATCTCGCGGATGTGGGTGGCACCCTCGCCGATCGCGTCGACGGTCCAGCCCTGGGCGGAGCCGAACATCGAGTCGACCAGCACGTTGAGCCCGGCGTCGCGGATGGCGTCGATGTCGACGAACTCGCGGACCGCCTTGAGGTAGGAGGTCTTGCCGTCGACGCGCTCGACGAGCCCCTTCGCCTCCGCTTCGCCGAGCGGCATGTGCTGCACGCGGTCACCGGCGATCACGCCGGCGATCGCCTGCTCGATCTCGCTGGTCACCTCGGGCGATGCGGTGCCGCCGATCGGCGACTTCACCTTGAACCCGTTCCAGCGGGCCGGATTGTGGCTGGCGGTGATCATCACCCCGCCACCGGCCTCCAGCTCGCGGACGGCGAAGGACAGTGACGGTGTCGGGACGAAGGAGGAGAGGAGCGCGACCGGGATCTCGTTGGCGGCCATCACCTCGGCGGCCGCGCCGGCGAAGGAGCCGGAGAGGAAACGGGTGTCGTAGCCGATCACGACCTTCTGATTGAGGTCGTGTCGCTTGAGGTAGTCCGCCATCGCCTGGGCGACCGCGCGGACGTTGTCGAAGGTGTAGTCGTCCGCGATGACGGCACGCCAGCCGTCGGTGCCAAAGCGGATCTCCTGCATCGTCATGGGGCGGCCTCGATTACGGAGTCTGGTTCTACTTGCTGGTCGGTCACGCGCGCACCGGGGGCGATGCGCGCGCCGTGCGCGACGACGGAGTGCTCCACGATGGCGCCGGCGCCCACAGTAACGTCACTCGCGAGCACGGAATCATGGACGGTGGCGCCGTCCTCGAGGACGACGTGGTCCCAGCAGACGCTGCTGGTGACGTTGGCGCCGTCGCCGATGGTGCAATCGTCGCCAATGACGGCGGGTCGTTGCAGGTTCGCCCCGGAGGCGACGGTCGCGCCAGCCCCGACGAGCAGCCCGTCCGCGTCAGCGGGGACACGCCCGGCGATCGCACCGTCGACGAGCTCGAGGTTCACGAGGCGCAGCGACTCCGAGTTGCCGATGTCGCGCCAGTAGCTCGGCTGGCTGAAGCCGTAGATCGGTCGGTTGGCCTCGCACATCTGCGGGAAGAGGCCATCCTCGACGCGGTTGAACTCGGTGGGGCTGAGCCCGCTGATTGTCGACGGTTCGAAGAGCCAGTTGCCGGCGTTGATCAGCTTCGAGGGCGCGGACTCGCGGGGTGGCTTCTCGACGAACTCGGTGATGCGACCGTCCTCGGCGGTGACGGCGACGCCGAACTCGGAGGGGTCGTCGACCTCGTGGAGGTGCATCGTCAGCTCGGCGTTGTGCTCGCGGTGGAAGGCGAACATCGCTGTGAGGTCGAGGTCGGTGATGATGTCGCCGTTGGCGACGAGGAACGGCTCGTCCCAGCCCTGGGCGACGCTTGCGATCGCGCCGCCGGAGCCGAGCGGGGTGTCCTCGTAGGCGTAGTCGAGCTCGATCCCGAGCGCTGAGCCGTCGCCGAAGGCGTCGCGGATCTCGGCGTTGCGCTGCGTCATCGCGAGGGTGATGCGCGTGATCGCGTGCCGTTTCAGGTGCAGCAGTAGATGCTCGAGCAGGGGGCGGTTCAGGACCGGGACAAGCGCCTTCGGGGAGCGCCACGTCAGTGGTCGCAGCCTCGTACCCTGGCCACCAACGAGGACGATCGCGCGCACAGCCCTGATCCTAGGTGCTCTGGGGCGCGCCGTCCAAGGCGAGAATACGGACGCTCTCAGTCCGCGCCGGCGGCCGAGATCTCAGGAAGACCGGCCTCGCTCCGCAGCGTCGCGGCGATGTCGGTGCGCTCCCAGGGCAGGTCGAGGTCGCTGCGTCCGAAGTGGCCGTAGGCCGCGGTCTGCTGGTAGATCGGGCGCTTCAACTGCAGGCGATCGATGATCGCGGCGGGGCGCAGGTCGAAGTGCTCATCGATCAGGCGCTGGATCACGTCGGCGTCGACATGCTCCGTCCCGAAGGTCTCGAAGGCGATCGAGGTGGGCTGAGCGACGCCGATCGCGTACGAGACCTGGACCTCGAACCGATCGGCGAGGCCCGCGGCGACGACGTTCTTTGCGACGTGACGCGCGGCGTAGGCGGCGGAGCGGTCGACCTTCGAGGGGTCCTTGCCGCTGAACGCGCCACCGCCGTGGCGAGCGACGCCCCCGTAGGTGTCGACGATGATCTTGCGGCCGGTGAGGCCGGCGTCGCCCATCGGGCCGCCGGTGACGAAGCGACCGGTCGGGTTCACGTAGATCCGCGTCTCGTCGTCCAGCAGATCGGCCGGGCAGATCGCGCGGATCACGTGCTGCTCGATGTCGCGGTGGAGGACGCTCTCGGAGACCTCAGCCGCGTGCTGGGAGGAGATCACGACCGCGGCGATCCGCTTCGGGACGCCGTAGGCGTACTCGACCGTCACCTGCGACTTGCCGTCGGGGCGGAGGTAGGGGAGTTCGCCGCTGCGGCGCACCTCGGTGAGGCGGCGCGTCAGCGACTGGGCGAGCGAGGCGGTGAGCGGCATCAGCTCTTCGGTCTCGTTGCAGGCGAAGCCGATCATCATGCCCTGGTCGCCGGCGCCCGCGAGGTCGTACGGGTCCACCTCGCCGGCTCGCTCGCGCGCCTCGATGGCGCGGTCGACGCCCTGGGCGATGTCGCTCGACTGCTCGCTGATCGAGGTGAGGACGCCGCATGTGGACGCGTCGAAGCCCACCTCGGAGCTGTCGTACCCGATGCCCTGAACCGTATTGCGCACGATCTGCTCGATGTCGATGTAGGCGTTCGTCGAGATCTCGCCGAAGACCCAGACGGTGCCGGTGGTCGTGGCGGTCTCGCACGCGACGCGCGAGTCGGGATCCTCGGCGAGCAGTGCGTCGAGGACCGCGTCCGACACCTGGTCGCACAGCTTGTCGGGGTGGCCTTCCGTCACCGATTCACTGGTGAACTGGAACGACGGCGACATCATGAACGACGTGCTCATGGAGGGTCCTCTCGGCAGGCGGCTGGTGGGCGTCGGTCGCGGCCGCTACGTCCCCAGGTTCCAGGAGTTCAGGTACGCCTCTTGCTCCGCCGTCAGGGTGTCGATCGCGATGCCCATCGCCTCGAGCTTGAGCTTGGCGACGCTGTCGTCGATGTCGCGCGGCACGTCGTAGACGTTCGGCTCGAGGTTCTGGTGCTGTTGTGAGACGTACTCGAGGCTCAGCGCCTGGTTGGCGAACGACATGTCCATCACCGATGCCGGGTGGCCCTCGGCGGCGCCGAGGTTCACCAGGCGGCCCTCCGCGAGGACGATCAGGCGGCGGCCGTCGAGCAACGTGTACTCCTCGACGAAGTCGCGGAGCTGCTGCTTGGCCTCGGTCATGCCGTTCAGTGCCGGGAGGTTGATCTCCGAGTCGAAGTGGCCGGAGTTGGCCATGATGGCGCCGGACTTCATCCGCTCGAACGCGATAGTGTCGAGGACGTTCATGTCGCCGGTGACGGTGACGAAGATGTCGCCTTCACGCGCGGCCTCGGCCATCGGCATCACGCGGTAGCCGTCCATGACCGCCTCAAGGGCGCGCATCGGGTCGACCTCGGTGACGATGACCTGGGCGCCCATGCCGGCGCCGCGCATCGCCAGGCCCTTGCCACACCAGCCGTAGCCGGCGACGACGAGGGTCTTGCCGGCGAGCAGGACGTTTGTGGCGCGAACGATGCCGTCGAGCGTCGACTGGCCGGTGCCGTAGCGGTTGTCGAAGAAGTGCTTCGTGTCCGCGTCGTTCACCGCGACGATCGGGTAGCGGAGCTTACCCTCCGCGGCGAGGGCCTTGAGGCGGATCACCCCGGTGGTGGTCTCCTCGGTACCGCCGACCACGTGCTCGAGCCGGTCGCTCTCGGTGGTGTGGAGCAGCGCGACGAGGTCGGCGCCGTCATCCATGGTGAGCTGGGGGTTGAACTCCAGCACCTGGCGCAGGTGCTGGTGGTAGGTGTCGTTGTCCTCGCCTTTGATCGCGTAGGTGGGGATGCCGTACTCGATGGTCAGGGCGGCGGCGACGTCGTCCTGCGTCGAGAGCGGGTTCGATGCGGCGAGGCGCACGTCGGCGCCGGCGTCCTTGAGCGCGATCATCAGGTTCGCGGTCTCGGTCGTGACGTGGAGGCAGCCGGCGACGCGGACGCCCTCCATCGGTCGCTCGCGCTTGAAGCGCTCGCGAATCTGGCGGATCACGGGCATCTCGCGGGCGGCCCACTCGATGCGCTGCACGCCGTGGCGCGCGAGTCCGGCGTTCGCGATGTCGCCGTCGACGTCGGGTGATGTGCTGGTCGTCATCGCTGACTCCTTGCGGTGATGTTCACCCGGCGCGGTGCCCGGGCACGATTTCTAGTCCTGGCGGCTCGAGGTACCGTCCTCGCCGCTTTGCTGCCCGGCGCCGCAGCGCCGGCCCAATTCCGAGGAAGTCGGTGCGCTGCAAGCGCGCCTCGACCACCACTGATCCAAACACATACCCCAGTCGCTGATATACGCGGACGGCCGGCATGTTCTTGGGGTCGACCGTCAGTATCACGTCAGCGCAGCCTCGGGTCAGGAGCGCCTCGGTTACCGCCGAGGTCGTTCTCGTCGCCAGACCGCATCCTCGATACTCGGCTGCGGTGAAGACATTCCCCACCACGGCGATCGAGGCATTCGGGGCAACCACATGTGAGCCGGCGACGGCCGCCAAGCGGTGGCCGTCGAACACGCCGAAGTACACGGCGCGGTCGATCGTCTCGGCGCGGTAGAAGCTGGGTCCGCCCTCGGAGGCGTAGAGGGCATTGAGGCGGCTCACGTCGCGTCCGCTCAGCCGCCGGACCTCGCCGTCGACAGCCTGAAATGTGGCGCGATTCGTGGACATCCGGCGCATCGGCAGCTCGTCGGTGATGCGGAAGCGGCGGCGGAGGTAGCGGATCTGCTCGGGCGTCGCGGTCGAGAGATAGGAGCGTCGCGCACCGGGGTGGATCGACATGATCGCGTCGATCGCCTCAGGCTCACCGATCACTACCGTAGTCTGTCCCATCCCGCGCGCGTGCATCACGACGCCGCGCCCGGCCGGACCATCTGCCAAGAAAAAGTCAGCGGTATCGATCAAGCCTGGTTCCAGGTGTCCCAACGCGTAGGCGGCCAGCCCGCGATCCTCGGAGAGCGCCGCCTCCAGCACGCGCGGATCCCGCACCTGCCGGATCTGATAGTCAGCCGGCGAGGCGGTGTCGCCGGTGGGCGGTCGCTCGACCGTGTGGGTCACGCCGGCCCCCAGTAGCGTTCCGTCAGCAGGTTGAGGCGCCGTCTGGTCTCGGTCGGCACCAGCTCCATCGGCGTGATCAGCGCGCCGCCGAGGGCTGACTGGCACTCGCAGTCTGGCGGGTCGCGGTCGAGCGCCTCGATCGCGTGGCTGACCGCCTGCTTGGCGTGCTCGGTGTTCGCGCGCAGGTTCTCGAGGATCAGCTCGGAGCTGACGTCCTCCTCGGTCTCGTGCCAGACGTCGTAGTCGGTGACGAGACAGAGCGAGGCGTAGCAGAGCTCCGCTTCGCGGGCGAGCTTGGCTTCCGGCAGCGCGGTCATCCCGATCACGGAGGCGCCCCACGAGCGGTAGAGCTGCGATTCGGCGCGGGTGGAGAACGCGGGGCCCTCCATCACGACGAGCGTGCCGCCTCGGTGGGTGGTGACGCCCGCGGCCTCCGCGCCGGCTGCCAGCGCCTCGGCGAGGGTCGCGTCGAAGGGGTCGGCGAAGCCGATGTGGGCGACGAGTCCGTCGCCGAAGAAGGTCGAGTCGCGGCCACGGGTGCGGTCGATCAGCTGATCGGGGACGACGGCGTGGAGCGGTTCGAACTCCTCGCGGAGGGAGCCGACGGCGGAGACGGTCAGCACCTGTTGCACGCCCAGCGACTTGAAGGCGTGGATGTTCGCGTGCGCGGGCAGCTCCGACGGGAGGATGCGGTGGCCCTCGTCGTGCCGCGAGATGAAGGCGACGCGGCGGCCGTGGAGCGTGCCGATCGTGATCGCCGAGCTGGGCGCGCCGAACGGGGTGTCGAGGCGGACGCGCGAGACCTCGGACAGGCCGTCCATCTGGTAGAAGCCGGTGCCGCCGATCACGCCGATCTCGGCGGTCAGCGAGGCGGGGGCGGCCGGTTCGGCCTGGTCGGCACTCGTGGTCACAGCGTCTTCCCGGAGCGGCTGCGTCGGCCCTCGACGCAACCCGCCGAGGATACCCGTTCAGCGTCCATCGACGGCCGGCGTCGGGCAATCGGGATTCGCCTCCACGCGTGGCTACGCGATGCGGTCGCTCTTCTGCCGGTTACAGGGGCCGCAGAGGATCTGGAGGTTCTCGGCGGCGTTGCCGCCGCCGCGTGCGACGGGGATGAGATGGTCGAACTGGAGGTCGTCTTCCGCGCCGCACGCGACGCAGCTTCCGCGGTCGCGTTCCCAGACGAACGAGCGCACCTCGGGCGGGATGCGTTCACGGCGCGCGCCTTCCACTTGCTCCTCGCGCGCTCGGATCTGGCGGAGGCGGTCGAGCTGGCCGTCGCGGCGGCGTCGCCGGTCCCAGACGAGGAGCGCGACCGCCTCGGCGTCGAGGCCATCGTCCTCCCAGAACCAGCCGTCGGCCGTGTGCCAGAGCACGCGCGCGCCATCCTCGCCAACGGACACCGGCTCCGCGGCGGCCTCGAGGGCGAGCCACTGGCCGCGCTCGAGCGTGAATGTCACGCCGCGGGTGGCGTGGATGTCGACCTGGCGAAGCCGGCCGAGCCAGTTCGTGTGTTGCTCGACCGACACACTGCTCGCGCGCCGCAGGGCCACGTCGCCTCCGAGGACTTGCCCGCCACGGCAGCGTCGAGGGTAGCGGGCGAACAGGTGTTCGGACGAGCGAGTGGCGGCCGCCTATCATCGCGCGCAACGACGGAACGATGACCCTCGGGAGGCGCGATGACGCTCGAACGGATTGGTCCTGACGGTGTGCACGAGGCGCGCGGCTACACGCACGTCGTGAAGTTTGGCGAAGGCCGGCTCGCCTTCATCTCCGGCCAGGTGGGGGTGGCGCCGGACGGGAGCGTCGCCGGCGACGATCTCGAGTCGCAGACGCGCCAGGCGTTCGCGAACCTCGGAGCGGCGTTGGCCTCGGTCGGCGCGACGCCGGGCGATGTGGCGAAGATCACGACCTTCGTCGTGAACTGGTCGCCCGAGCTGCGGCCGGCGCTGACGGCGGGCCGGGGCGACTTCTTCGGCGACGCGCCACCCGCGAGCACCCTCGTGGGCGTTCAGGCGCTGGCGACGCCGCAGCTCCTCGTGGAGGTCGAAGCGACCGTCGTCCTGCCGTAGGTCGTCGCGTCCTCGGGAGGTTGGCCGCTAGTAGTGGAGTAGCGCCTCGATGGCGTGCGGGTCGAGGGCTGCGCGACCGCCGAGGTCGTCGAGCTCGATGACGAAGGCGAGGCCGGCGATCGTTCCGCCCAGCTCCTCGATGAGTCGCACGGTCGCGGCGGCGGTGCCGCCGGTCGCGAGCAGGTCGTCGACGATGACGACGCGGTGGCCGGCGACCGAGGGGTCGCGGTGCAGCTCCAGCGAGTCTTCGCCGTACTCCAGCTCGTAGAACACCGATGCGCGGTCCGCCGGCAGCTTGCCGGGTTTGCGCACGGGGACGAAGGGGACCTGGAGCCGCTCGGCGACGGGCACGCCGAAGAGGAAGCCGCGCGCCTCGATGCCCGCCACCAGCGTGGCGCCCCAACCTCGGGCGGTGTCGGTCAGCCGATCGTTCGCCAGCGCGAACGCCGCCGGCTCGTGGAGGAGCGGCGTGATGTCGCGAAAGAGGATCCCCGGCTGCGGGAAGTCGGGGATCGCGCGGATCAGCGATTCGAGCTCGGAGGTGTCGCTCATGGAGGGGCATGCTTGTCGTCGGGAACGCCGTGAGTCAAGCGGCTGGGTCAGTGGGTCCAGCGGGCTGCGCCCGGGGCGCCAGGCGGCCGCGCCGGGGCGTTGACCGGGTTCTATACCGCCTCCTAGCATCGCTCGGTGAACCCCGCCGCATCCGCCCCGACCTCGGGAGGCGACCCGTTCGCGGCGGTCGCTCCCTTCTATGACCTCGATCTCGAGGGCTACGACGACGACGTGGCCTGGTACTGCCAGCTGGCCGCGGAGGCCGACGGCGCGGTGCTGGAGCTGGGCTGTGGCACTGGGCGGGTTGCGCGGGCCCTCGCGCTGGACGGCGTCGAGGTCGTTGGCGTCGATATCAGCGCGGCGATGCTGTCGATCGCCAGCGAGCAGCCCGGTGGTGAGCGTGCCTCGTGGGTTGAGGGGGACCTCCGGACCGTCGATCTCGGGCGGGAGTTCCAGCTCGTCGTGATTCCCCTCGGCGGGCTGCAGCACATGGCGGAGCTTGATGACCTCGTGGCTGCGTTCCGCTCGATCCGGCGCCACCTCGCGGCCGACGGGGTGGCGGTGGTCGATGTCGAGGCGCCGCTTCCGGACGACTTCACGCCTGGTCCGCAGCCGCTGATCGAGCACTGGACGCGGGAGTGGCGTCCGCAGCCCGACGGCCCGGTGCTGACGGTCTCCAAGCTCGTCAGCGTCGAGGCCTATCCCTCGGAATCGCGGCGCGCCGTGACATGGCATTTCGACATCCAGGGTGCCGATGCCCCGTTGCGGCGGGAGACGGCGCAGTTCGATCTGCGGACGATCACCGCCGCCGAGCTCGAGCTCGCCGGGAGGCTGGCGGGCCTCGAGGTTTCGGGACGCTGGGGCGATTACGAGTTGACGCCGTTTGACGACGGCGCGCAGCGCCTGGTGATGGCCTTCGCGCGGTCGGAGGACGACGCGTGACGGTCATCGCCCTCGATGGGATGGGTGGCGACCTCGGTCCCGAGGCTACCGTCGCCGGCGCGGTCGCCGCGGCGTCCGGCGGGTTGCAGGTGCTCCTCGTTGGCGACGAGCCGGTGCTGCGCGCCGCCGCCGAGCGGCAGGGTGCGAGTCCCTCGACGCTGCGGATCGCCCACGCGAGCGACGCGATCGGCATGGGCGAGCAGGTCGCGCGCGAGGTGCGGCGCCGTCGTGACTCCTCGATCTGGGTTGGCATGGAGCTGGTCAAGAGCGGGGAGGCGCAGGCGTTCGTCTCGATGGGCAACACCGGGGCGATGCTGGCAGGGGCGTTGCTTTGCCTGGGGCGGATCGCCGGGGTGGAGCGGCCCGGCCTCGCCGTGTTGCTCCCGACACCTGGCGGTCCGACGCTGCTCCTCGATGGCGGCGCCAACGCCGAGGCGCGCCCGAACCACCTGCGGCAGTTTGCGGAGATGGGCTCGGCGTACATGCACGCGATGTACGGGTACGAGCGCCCGAAGGTTGGCCTGCTGTCGATCGGTGAGGAGGCCTCGAAAGGGTCGTCGCTGATCGTCGAGGCCCACGCGTTGCTGCAGGCGACGGAGCAGATCAACTTCCTCGGAAACATCGAGGGCGCGGACGTGACCTCCGGCCAGTACCAGGTGGTGGTCACCGACGGTTTCACCGGCAACAACGCGCTGAAGCTGATCGAGGGCACCGTGCAGATGGTGTTCGACGCCGTGCGTCGCGAGGCTGCCGGTTCGCTGCGCGCTCGCCTCGGTGGGGCGCTGCTCCTCCCGGCGCTGCGCGAGGCGCGCGGCCGGATGGACTACCGGCGCTACGGCGCGGCGCCGCTGCTCGGGGTGAATGGCAAGGTGTTCATCGGCCACGGCCGCAGCGACGCCGAGGCGATCGCGAACGCGATCCGGACCGCCGACGAGGCGGACCGTCATGGGGTCCTCGATCAGGTGCGCGCGGCGATCGGAGCGGAGCGGGAGGCGGCGGGCGGTGGCCCGCCGGATCCGACGTCATCGAGCGGGGCGGTTGCCGCGGCGGAGTAGCCGCGGCGCGTGGCGGCGTCTACTCGTAGGTGGGGATTGGCGACCGCGCCCCGGCGCTGGTCGGATCGGCGCCCATCCCACCGGCCGAAGGGGCGAACCGCCACCACAGCCTCATGGACTCGCGGAGCTCGGCGACCGGGTCGTCAGCGCCTTCCAAGCAGGTACCGAGGTGGTCGTCCAGCACGAGCGCGCCGACGGTGTCGATGCTCGAGCGGACGGCCATGAGCTGGGTGATCAGGTCCTCGCAGGAGCGCTTGTCCTCGAGCATCTTGCCGATACCGCGGACCTGGCCTTCAATCCTCCGCAGACGCGCGCGGATCTGTTCGGGAGTCGGCTGGTCGCTCATGGTGTCCCTCTCATCGCCCGCACGGACAGGCCGTCCAGGGGGCTCTCGACCCCTACCCGGTAAGGGTTGACATACCCCACGGGGGTATATAGAATTTAGTCCGGCGGTAGGGGAATGTCAACGAGATGACCCCCCGACCTGAAGTCCGTCCGATTGATGGGCACCCGCCGCATGAACCCCAGGTAGGGAAGGATGGGCGATGGCACACCCGACTGACACGAGCGACAGCACGTTTGAGACTGACGTCATTGAGTCGGATCTCCCGGTTCTGGTTGACTTCTGGGCTCCGTGGTGTGGGCCGTGTCGCATGGTCGCGCCGGTCGTGGAGGAGCTCTCCGAGGACTACGACGGCAAGGTCAAGTTCGTGAAGCTGAACACGGACGAGAACCCGGTCGTGGCCGGCAAGTACGGGATCCGCTCGATCCCCACGCTGCTCATCTTCAAGGGTGGCGAGGCGGTCGGACAGGTCGTCGGCTTCCGCCCGAAGAGCGACCTGGCCAAGCACCTGGACGAGGTTGTCGTCTAACCGACGCTGACACGGCAGCACGAGCGAAGGGGCGGCCCAACGGGCCGCCCCTTCTTCGTGTCCGCTGCCGAGGTGCTCAGTCCTCGGGAGGCACAGTCGCTAGATGATGTTGCGCGGCTCGTTCGTCGAGCCGCCAGCAGACGGCCGGTCGTCGCTGCCGTCGGCGCGGCCGCCCTTCTCCAGGCGGCGCCCCTGCTTCTCCTCGAGACGTGCCAGGGCACGACCCTTGTCCGGGTCGGGGTCCTTGCGGACGCCGTAGGCCTCACGGCCTTCGTGGTCCTCGGGCAGGTATTCGGTGACGGGAAGACCTTCCTCGTCGCAGAAGAGCAGTCAGTGGCAGTATTTCCAGCGCTGCATCTCCTCGCAGGGGCAGATCCAGAACTTCTTCTCGATCTCCTCCTGCTTGTCCTCGAAGAACATGCACGGGCAGAGGGGCTTGCCGACCTCGTCGATGTTCTTCGCGAGGCCGATCACGAGGAAGTCGGTGATCTCGCGCTGGGGGTGGAGGTAGCTCCCGCTCTTCTGCGCGAAGTTCTCGACGAATTTCGTCATCTTCGCGATGTTCTCCGGCGAGGCCTGCGCGAGGTCCTCGTCGGATGGCTGGTCGATCGTCACGGCGACTCCCGTCGATCCGTTGAGATTGAGGTATGTCGCGCCATCCTAGCGGACGGCAGCGGTAGGTGATGAGCCCTCGGTAGGTGGGTCGTATCATCGAGGCGGTCCGGCCCGCGGACTCTCCCGGCGCCGGCGAGTGTTCTGGCGACGGCGGCGACGCGATCGCAACCCCGTGCGCGTTCAGGAGCTGACGTGGCGCCTCAGAAGCCGTTGATCATCGCGAGCGACGAGCATCTCGGGGCCGGGATTGTGCTGGTTACAGCAGGCACGCGATTCTCTTGCCAGTCGGAGCACCGGCTCACCCCCATATGGCGCAGCCGACGCGACGTATGCGCGTCGTTGGTCGCTGCCGACGATCGATATAATCGCGCGCGAGCTGACCCTGCTCGCACGGAGCCGGCCGATCAGGCCACCGCCTCGAGCACGCGCTCAGGATGACGAGCGGGGATCGCCACATGTCGCCGAGGCTTCCGCTCCTCATTGCTACCGACGAGAACCTGCTTTTTGCTGCGGCGACGATGTTGCGATCAGCGCAGGCGTCGCTCGCGTCCGGGTTCGAACTCGATGTGTACGCCTACCTCGAGGGGGTTTCTGACGAGGAGACCGCCCGCTTTTGCGGGCTGTTCACCGACGAACGGGGCCGTTCACCGAGGGTCATAACCGACGCAACGCTCCCGCCTGACGACCAGCAGCGGATGGAGCGACTCGTCGCGACGCTCCCGAAGTTTCCGCGGGCACTCTGGGCGCGCCTCTTCCTGCCGGGGCTGGTCGAGGACGCAGAGCGCGCAGTTTTCTCTGACGTCGACGTTGCCGTGATCCAAGACCTCTCAGCGCTGTGGACCGTACCGCTTGAGGGTCAGGCGGTCGGCGCCGTACGCGATGCCGCAGCCTCGCCGATGGAACAGCTGAGGACTCGATACCCACATGTGCGGTCCTACTTCAATGCCGGAGTGATGACGATCGACGTCGAGAAGTGGCGGGCCGAACGAGTCGCGGAGCGAACGGTCGACTGGCTGCTCGACAAAGGGAGGAAGTCGTACTTCCCCGACCAGGACGGACTGAACCTCATCCTCACGGCGGATGATGGGACGCCGCTCTGGCAGGAGATCGACCCAGTGTGGAACGTGATCAGTAATCCGCGCCGTGTGGTTCGTTGGCCCGATGGTACGGAGCGTCCGGTCGGTGTTGACGAGGTACGGCTGCGGCACTTCGCGGGTTCGTACAAGCCGTGGAACACCGAACAGCTCGGATTCAAAGACGTGTTCGACCGACACCTCGCGACGGTCCCGTTCGAGGTACCACCTCACCTTCGGAAGCGCTCGAGGCCGTCGCTTGTTCGGCGCTCAGTGCGTCGGATCAGGCGCGCCTTCGCTCGCTGATCGCGCAACGTGAGCGACGGTTGGCGACTTGCGCGGCTGCTCGATCGACGTCGATCGCGGCCCGCCGCGCTCTCGGTAGGAGTGGCAAGGGTGCGGTAGAGGTCGTTTCCGCTCGATCAGCTTGCCCTCCGGCGCCCGCCGCCGACCGCCTTCGCTACGATGCCGCGTGGGAGTGGATCGTGACCGGTGTTGCGCGCGGTCTTCAAAACCGTTGTGGGGCTACGTCGTAGTCCTGGGTGGGTTCGACCC
>JANQNP010000061.1 GCA_028279505.1 Dehalococcoidia bacterium | reverse complement strand
GTTGCCGCGACGCGCCGAGTCGCGCAGACTACCGCCCATGCTCCTCTGGCTCGCCATGCGCACCGGATCCACCCTCGCCAACCTCGCACCCCTGCGCCTCAGCTACGCCCTCGCCCGCGCCGCCGGCACCATCACCTACTGGGTCTGGGCCGGCGGCCGCCGTCGCTGCATCGCCAACATGCGCCACGTCACCGGCGGCGACGACAACCTCGCGAGGCGACACGCCCGCCGCTCCTTCGGCAACTACGCCGTCTTCCTCATCGACTTCCTCCGCTCGATGAGTCTCACCCCCGAGGAGACCCGCCGCCGCGTCTCCTTCGATCGCTGGCACGACCTCGAGCGGCTCCGTAGCGGCAACGGCATCGTCTTCGTCACCATGCACGTCGGGAACTGGGACCTCGGCGCCGCTGCCCTCGCGCAGGCCGGCTTCCCCATCACCGTCGTCGCCGACAGCTTTGACAACCCGCGTGTCGACCAGCTCGTCCGCGACTCGCGCGAGCACCTCGGGATGACCGTCCTCGCCGCCGAGCGCATGGGCCCCGGCATCGTGCGCGCCCTCCGCCGCAACGACGTCATCGCCGCCCTCGCGGACGTCCCGGCTCCCGAGGGCGGCGGCGTCGACGTCGAGTTCTTCGGCGACACGATCCGCGTCCACGACGGCGTCGCCCGCATCGCCCTCCGCACCGGCGCCTCCGTCGTCGCCGCCACCCTCCCGCGCGTGTCGCCGTGGAGCGATCGCGTCGAGGGCTGGATCGAACCCGTCCCGTTCGAGCCGTCCGGCGACGGAGACCAGGACGTCCGCGCGCTCACCCAGGCGATCTTCAGCCGCTTGGAAGGTATGGTCCGGCAGCGTCCCGATCAGTGGTATATCTTCCGCCACCTCTGGACCGCCGACGCTCGCACCTCAGCCTAGGAGCCACCCGGGTGCTGCGACTCCGCCTGCTCCAGCTGCTCGTGCGCGTCGCCAACCGCCTCCCCGTCGGCCTGCTCTACGCCCTCGCGAGCGCCGGCGCATCGATCGCCTGGCTCGGCTCACCCACCCTCCGAGGCGTCACCCGCGACCACATGCGACACGTCGCCCCCGCCGCCACCTCCCGACGCGAGATCGACGCCGCCGCGCGCGGCGCCATCCGCAGCGCCGCCCTCTACTACATCGACTTCGCCCGCTACGCCGCGCTCCGCCCGGAGGACACCTTCGACCACGTCGACACCATCGAGGGCGTCCCCGATGTCTTCGAGGCCTTCGACCGCGGCCGGGGCGTCATCCTCGCCTCGGCCCACCTCGGCAACCCCGAGTTCATCGCCCAGGCGCTCGGCCCCTTCTTCCCCACCGCCGTGCTCACCGAGCCGCTCGAACCGCCCGAGCTACACGACTTCATCCACGAGGTCCGCGCCCGATCCGGCGTGCGCTTCGTGCCCGCCGACCGTAACGGCGTCCGCGTCGCCATGCGCCACCTCCGCTGCGGCGGCGTGCTCGGCCTGCTCGCCGATCGCGACGTCCTCGGAACCGGCGAGCCCTTCCCCTTCTTCGGCGAGCGAGCGTCAATGCCACACGGCGCCGTCGAACTGGCCTGGCTCACCGGGGCCGCGATCGTCGTCGGCTTCGTCGTCCGCACCAGGCCCGGTCGCTACCGCATCACCCTCCGCGAGGTCGAAGTCCCCACCCGCAAGTCGGGCTCCGGCGATCGCGACACGGACATCGAGGTCGGCATGCGCCGCTTCATCGCCTCCATCGAGGACGGCATCCGCGCCACGCCCGACCAGTGGTTCGCCCTCAGCCCGATCTGGACCTCGAGGCTCACCGGAACGTCCGAGGTGGACTAACCCGCCGGCGGAACCGACGCCGGCTGCGCCCACCGCGCGTCGCTCAACGCCGCGACGTGATCCGGCTGCTCCACACCCGGCTGCAGTTGGTCGTCCGGGATCACCTTGTCGATCGCCAGGTGCAGCGGCACCACGCCCGCCCAGATCGGCAGCTCGTAGTCCTCCGGCTCGTCGACCGGGCCACCCTCGCGCACCTTCGCCGACACCTCGTCGATCGCCATGCTCACCACCGTCGTCGCCTTCAGCTCCTGCGCCGTCGGCTGCCGCAGCGTCGCCGCGCGCCCCGGCACCAGCGCGTCTACGAACCGATCGAGGAGCTCCGGCGCCTTCGAGGTGTCCTCCACCCGCGCCTCACCCAGCAGCATCACCGACCGGTAGTTCACCGAGTGGTGGAACCCCGACCGCGCCAGCACCAACCCGTCGAGGTGGCTCACCGTCAGGCAGACCGGCGCGCCGTCCACCGCGCGCAGCATGTTGCTCGCCGCCGAGCCGTGCCAGTACACCCGGTCGCCCTCACGCCAGTAGAGCGTCGGCGTCACCATCGGCTGCCCGTCGATCACGTAGCCGACGTGGCAGAGCAACCCCGCATCGAGAATCGCGTCGATCGCGGCGCGGTCATAACGCCCTCGGGTCGGCGATCGTCGTAGTCGCGTCCGCGCCGTCGGCGCCTCGTCCACCATCGGGTCCCGCTCTCACTGCCTAGAAATCGTTGTCATCCCGGAAGGTATCGAGCAGCGCGAGCAGCAGCACGCCCGGCAGCTCAGGGACCCGGTTCGACCGGGGCGATCGGCTCTGGACCGCGTCCGTACAATGACCGTGCGATGACCACCCCACCAGATCGGCGCCCGTCGATCGCCTCGCTCCTCACCACCGAGATCCGCTTCGGCCGTGCCGATCTCCACGTCGAGACCAACCGCGGCGAAGGCGAGTCCGCGCTCGCCGAGATCCTAGAGCGCATCGAACGCCGCGCCGAGCTCGACGTCCTCGCCATCGCCGACCGCGACCGCATCGACAGCGCCCTCGAGGCACGCGAGCTCGTCGCCCGCGAGCGCTTCGGCTTCGAGGTCGTCCCCGGCCTCCTCGTCACCACCGCCGACGGCCCGCTGCTCGCCCTCTGGGTCGAAGCACCGATCGAGGCCGATCGGCCCGCCGCCGACACCATCGTCGACATCCACCACCGCGGCGGCCTCGCCGTCGTCGTCCACCCTTTCGCCCGTTGGCGCCGCTCGATCGGCCGCCGCACCATCGAGGCCCTCCTCGCCTCCGAGGATCCGGCCACCCACCCCGACGCGATCCAGCTCACCAGCGGCTCCGCGCGCGCCAGCTCCGGCGCCGATCGCGCGCTGGAGCTCAACGCCGCCCGCTACCACCTCCCGGAGGTCGGCGCGAGCAACGCCGTCTTCGCCGAGCGCGTCGCAAGCGCCTACACCCTCTTCCCCGGTACCCTTCGCCCAGGCGTCCGGGCCGCGGAGCTCCGCGCCGCGATCGAGGCCGGCACCACCCGTGCCAGCAGCGGTCGTCGCGCACCGCTGCGCCAGCTCGGCTGGCGGCGAATCGCCGGCCAGCGCACCAGGGAGGTGCGCCACGCCTCGCGCCGGACCGTGCCACCGTGGCTCGCCCGGCTTGCGACGGGGGGCACGCGATGAAGATCGCTCTCGTCTCGCCCTACGACTGGCTCACGCCCGGGGGCGTCAACGCTCACCTCGGCCAACTCACCAGAGAGTTCACCGCTCGCGATCACGAGGTCCGCGTCCTTGCCCCCGCCAACGATCGCGTCGACGACCCGCTCGTCCGCGTCATGGGCCGCCCCATCTCCGTGCCCGCCTCCGGATCCACCGCTCGCATCTCGCTCAACCCGGCCCTCGGCCGCAGCGTGAAGCGCTTCCTCGAGGAAGAGCGATTCGACGTCGTCCACGTCCACGAGCCGCTGATGCCTGTGCTCCCCATCCACGTCCTGCGCCACTCGAAGTCGGCCAACGACCGCGTCATCAACGTCGGCACGTTTCACGCCACCAAGGACGGCGGCAACCGCCTCTACGGCTATGGCCGCCGCCTCCTCAAGCGCTGGTTCCGGGAGCTGGACGGAAAGATCGCCGTCTCCCCACCCGCCGCTCGCTACGTCGGCAAATACTTCCCCGGCTTCTACAACGTCGTCCCGAACGGCCTCGACATAGAACGCTTCGACTCGCCCCACCTCGAACCCATCCCCGAGTTCGACGACGGCCTGATCAACATCCTCTACGTCGGCCGCGCCGAGAAGCGGAAGGGCCTCGCCTACCTGATCCGCGCCTTCGGCGTCGTCAACGCCCGCGACCCCAACACCCGCCTGATCATCGTCGGCCCCGACTCCCGCACCCGCCGCCGCTACGAGGCCTCCATTCGCCAGAGCGGCCAGCGCAACGTCCACTTCGTCGTCGGGCCCTCGAACGAGGAGCTCCCGCGCTACCACCGCACCGCCGATATCTTCTGCACGCCCGCGCTCGGCCATGAGTCGCAGGGCTACGTCATCCTCGAGGCCATGGCCGCCGGCATCCCCGTCGTCGCCTCCAACATCGAGGGCTATGCATCCGTCGTCACCCACGGCGTAGACGGCCTCCTCGTCCGCCCCAAGGACACCCTCGGCCTCGCCGACACCCTCACCGAGCTCGTCCGCAACGAGGCGAAGCGGCGCTCGCTCGCTGCCGCCGGCCGGATCCGCGTCGAGGACTACTCCTGGCCCCGCGTCACCCAGCAGGTCCTCTCCTACTACGAGCGGCTGCTCGACCAGCACCAGACCTGGGAGCAGGCCCGCGCCCGTGCCCGCCTCCGCCGCCTGATGCGCGCGTGACCGCGGCCGAGCCATCGGAGCCATCGCCCTCGTCGTCGCGGCGCGAGGCGTCCCGCCGATGAAGCTGCTGCCGACCCGCATCTCCGCCGAGCGCCTCGCGCCGATCGTTGGCGTCTTTGTCGCGCTCGGCATCACCCCGAACATGATTACCGTCGCCGGCCTGTTCGGCAGCATCGGCGCCGCCGTCGCCATCGCGAACGGTCAGCTCGTCCTCGGCGGCATCCTCGTGCTCCTCTTCGGCGGCCTCGACATGTTCGACGGCGCCGTCGCCCGCGCCACCGGCCGCGCGACCCCCTTCGGCGCGCTCTTCGACTCCGTGCTCGACCGCCTCGGCGAAGCCGTCGTCCTCGGCGGCATCCTCGTCCACCAGCTCGACCGCGGAAACGACGAGGAAGTGATCCTCGCCTTCGCCGCGATCGTCGGCTCGATCATGGTCTCCTACGTCCGCGCCCGCGCCGAGGGCCTCGGCCTCACCATGACCAGCGGCCTCTTCACCAGGCCAGAGCGCATCGTCGTCACCGGTGCCGCCCTCATCCTCGGCCTGCTCCGCCCCGCGCTCTGGATCCTCGCCATCGTCACGCTGCTCACCGTCGCCCAGCGCGTCGACGCTGGCCGGCGGCTACTCAACGAACAGGCTCGCAACCAGGGAGACGACTGATGGTCGGACCGGCCGGACCCATGGACAAAGAGGACGCCGTCCAGGTCGCCCAGTACCTCGCCGAGCGGATCGCCGGCCCCGTCGGCTTCGACGTCTGGACGCGCCCCGAGTCTGGACTCGTCCGCACCGACCGGGACGTCTGCACTCACTGCGACGACGCCCTCGAGCTCGCCCGTCAGCTCGCCAGCCTCCACCCCGTCATGAACGTCACTACCTACGACATGGAGAAGCACGCCTCCCGCGCCGAAGAGGCCGGCATCACCACCCCGCCCACCACCATCATCCGAGGCAGCGGCCGCTCCATCCGCCTCGTCGGCCTCTTCTCCGGCCTCCTCTTCCCCGCCCTCCTCGACATCATCTGGTTCGCCTCCCGCGGCGAAGCCCCACTCTCCGAGGAGTCCCGGATCGCCCTCGCCGAGCTCCCCGAGGTCGAGATCGAAGCCATGCTCGCCCCCTACGACCCCTACTCCGCCCACATGGCCCGCGTCCTCGGCGCCTTCGCCATCGAATCCCCCAACATGAAGCTCCAGCTCACCGAAATGGCCGAGCTCCCCGTCCTCGCCGGCCAGCGCTCCCTCACCGAAGTCCCCGTCACCAGCATCAACGGCCGCCGCTTCGCCGGCGCCTGGGACGACGAACTGCTCCTCCTCCAGATCCAACGCGTCCTCGACGGCTCCACCGAAGCCGTCATCCGCGACCGCGTCCTCGCCACCCCCTTCCTCACCGAGGAACAAGCGATCCTCCGTGCCCAGGAAGAACTCCAACGAGAACAAGCCGCCCAGGGCGGCCTCACTGCCCCCGGCTCCCCACCCAGCCCTCCCGGCGCTGACGCCGGCGGCGGCCTGATCGTCCCCGGCCGCTAGCCGTCCCAAGCGCCAGCGGGAGCACGCCCCTTCCACGCCTGAGTGGTACTGATCACAAAGGCAACGCCCGTCAGGCTAGAACGAGGGGACACCCGTGCACCCGCGAGAGCGCCGTTCGTAGAGGCGAACCTCCGAGAAGCGGGGCGTGGGGCGCAGCCCCACATCATTTGGGGTGGGCGGGCGGGATCCCTAGAAAGAACGTCGCGGCGTGGCCGCGACCTTCCCGGGCGCAACGCGCCCGTCCGAACCCCACGAAGAAGATCCACCCGACTCGCCCACTCGGCCGCGCCCCGCGATCGCCACTCGCACCGAGATCCGACGCCCGGCGTGGCGCAAGCGCCCGAGGCCCAACAGGCCCTCGTGCTAGGCGCGCCCGCGGCGGAACAGCGCGAACGCCCCGCCGCCCAGCGCCACCACCACCAGCAGCGTCACCACCGCCACGATCAACCCGGCGGCGCTGTTCGCATCGTCGTCGCCAACACCCGTCGAGGCGTCGTCACCGTCCGAGGTGCCACCACCCGACGTCGACCCATCGTCCGTGCTGGACGACGACCCCCCGCTCGGCGCCGCCGCCACCGAAGTCGGGATCGCCAACGGCGCCCGCGTCGCCTCGGCCACCGGCCCGGCGTCGCTGCCGGGCCGCTCCGCGAAGTCGAGCGCGGCCATCCCGTTCGCCTCGCGCCAGAGGTTGTACAGCCCATCCTGGTTGACGCCGTACACCGACTCGAGCGCGGCGTCCGTGGAGGACCCCTCCTTGATCGTCCGGAACACCTCGGCGAACGCCGCCTCGCCGAACTGCGCGATCATGAAGTCCACTGTCGACCACGACTGCCCGTAGAACAGGTTGTTGAATCGTGCCTGGTTCGGCGGTGACTGAATCGACCGCAGATCCAGCGGCACCTGCAGTTCAATCGCAGACTCGACGGCGTCGCCGAAGTTGCCACGATTGATCTGCATGTAGACCGCGGTGCCCTCGTCCAGCCACGACGGCGCATCGTTGAAGGGCCCGTCGCCGGCCACCTTGGTCACGATGTGTGCCGCCTCGTGTCGGACCACGTCGACGTCAGGCTCGAAGACGAACAGCACGTCGGCCGCCACCCGCTGCCCCATCGTGATCAGCTCCTCGTCGAGCGTCTCACTCCGTGGCTGCCGCGCCAGCTCACCATCGTCCTCGGAGGCCCAGACCAGCACCCGGACCGGGTACGGCACCTCGACCTCCAGCAGCGCCTCGGTCTCGGCCAGCGCCGCCCGCGTCGCCTCGAACGTGATCATCGCGGCCGGCTCGTTGCCGCCGTACCAGTACACCGTCACGTCGCCCTCAGTCCGGGACGTCCAGTCGTACTGCCCATCGAGGAAGATGAACGACTCCTCCTCCGTCGTCACGGTCGTCCCGTCGCCGTCCGTCAGCTCCCAGCTCACCACGAACTCCGACCCCACCGGGATATACCGAGTCGCCGTGATCGTCTCGAGGGTGAACGTCGCGTCGGTCTGGTTCGCCGGCACGAAGTCCGCCTCGCCACCGCCGCCCACGTTCCCGTCTGGGTTCAGCACCTTGTAGTTGAACGTCGCCGCCTCCAGGCTCGACTCCGCCTCCACGCTCACGCGGAACATGATCGACCGAGGGTCCTCGCTCTCCACCCGCGTCTCGCCGGCCGTGATGCTCCCGGCCGCCACCGGCGTCGGCGCGCTGAGCAACGCCAGCGCGAAGACCGCCGTCAACGCGACCCCACCGAGGCCCATGAACCGCCGCATCAGCACGCGCCGCACTAGGACGCGACCGCTTCGTCGCCGACGCCCACCTGGCTGCGCAGGTAGGCCGTAATGAAATCGTCGATCGCGCCATCCAGCACCGCGCCGGTGTCGCTCGTCTCGCTGTTCGTCCGCAAGTCTTTCACCATCCGGTACGGCTGCAACACGTACGACCGGATCTGGTTCCCCCAGCCCGCGTCCACGTGCACGCCCTTCAGCTCCGCTCGCTCCGCCTCCACGCGCTCGATCTCGCGTTCAAGGAGTCGTGATTCCAGTACGAGCATCGCGCTCTCACGGTTTCGATTCTGCGATCGTTCGTTCTGACAGGTGACCACGATCCCGGTCGGCAGGTGTGTGATCCGCACCGCCGTATCGTTCTTCTGCACGTTCTGACCGCCGTTGCCGCTCGCACGGTACGTATCGATCCGCAGGTCCTCCGCGTTGATCTCCACGTTGATGTCACCCTCGGACGCCTCCGGCATCACCTCCACCAGCGCGAAGCTCGTGTGCCGCGAGTGCGACGAGTCAAACGGCGAGATCCGCACCAGCCGGTGCACCCCCCGTTCCGACCGCAGCAGCCCGTACGTGTTCTCGCCCGTGATCCGGATCTCCACCGACTTGATGCCGGCCTCTTCGCCGTTGCTGATCGCCAGGATCTCGCTCTTGAAGCCGTGACTGTCGGACCACCGCAGGTACATCCGCAGCAGCATCTCCGCCCAGTCCTGCGCCTCGGTGCCCCCCGCCCCCGCGTGGATCGACACCATCGCGTTGCGGTCGTCGTACTCCCCGCCCAACGTCAGCTGCAGCTCCAGCGCCGCGAACTGCTCCTCGAGGGTCGCCAGCTCCGCCTCCAGGTCGCCCGCCAACTCCGAGGAGTCCTCCTCCCCCTCAGCCAGCGCCACGAACTCCTGGATATCGCTCGTCCCCGTCTCCAGGACCTGCCACGTGCTCACCAGCTGCTCGAGGCGTGACACATCCTTCATCACGCGCTGGGCGCGATTCTGGTCATCCCACAGATCGGGGGCCTGCGCTGCCTCGCGCAGCTCGGCTAGTCGGCGCTCCTGTGCGGGCAGGTCAAAGTCGCACCTGCACATCCCGCACGCGCTCGAGCAACTCGGCGACTCGCTGTCGAAGTTCGTCCATCACCCCATGATCGCACGAGGATCGCGATCTTGGCAGGGGCCGCGCCCCCTACTGAGGAAGCAACTCCAAGGCGCCAATGTGCCGCGGCCGCATCATCGCGAAGTGCCGGTGATCCAGCGTCGCGAGCGCCCGCGAGATCTCCTCCGGCGCCGGCGACTCCTCGAAGTGCCAGAGCGTGTCATCGAGGTCGAACAGCACCGCGTCGTACCGAGGCGCCATCCGATCGCTCGCTCCCTGGCCGCCCCCGCGAAACGGCGCGGCCTCCCTACTGCCGGGCTTGAGCCGCCCGCAGCGTATTCACCAACAGCATCGCTCGCGTCATCGGCCCGACCCCGCCCGGCACGGGCGTGATCGCGCTCGCAACCTCCCGCACCGCCTCGTAGTCCACATCGCCGGCGAGCCGGAACCCCGCCTTCTTCGACGGGTCATCGACCCGGTTCGTCCCCACGTCGATCACCACCGCCCCCGGCTTCACCATCTCCCCGGTGATCAGATTCCGCCGCCCCGCCGCCGCCACCAGGATGTCCGCCTCCCGCGTCACCCCTCCGAGGTCCCCGGTCCCCGTGTGCGCGATCGTCACCGTCGCGTTCGCCCCCTCGGCCTTCATCGACAGCAACATCGCCAGCGGCCGCCCCACGAGGATCGAGCGCCCCACGATCACCACATGCTGCCCGCTCGGATCGATCCCGCTCCGGAGCAGCAGCTGCTGCACCCCGGCCGGCGTCGCCGGCACGAACACCGGCGCCCCCTGCACCAACCGCCCCAGGCTCGTCGGCCCCAGCCCATCCGCATCCTTCGACGCATCGAGGGTCGCGTCGACCAGCGCATCGTCCACGTCTCCGGGGATCGGCTTCTGCACGATCACCCCGTCCACCGCCTCGTTCGCGTTCAGCCCGCGCACCACCTCCAGCAGCTCGTCCTGCGTCGTCGACGCCGGCAACGCCAGCGCCTCGCTCGTCATCCCCACCTCGGCGCAATCGCGCCCCTTCAACCGCACATACGTCGCCGAAGCCGCATCGTCCCCCACGAGGACGGCGGTCAAATGCGGCGGCCGCGCCCCCGCCGCCGCCATCGCCTCAACCCCGGCCGCAACCTCGGCCCGCACCTCCGCCGCAATCGCCTTGCCATCAATGATCCGCGCAGCCACATCGCCCCCTGCCACCCCTCGGGCCGCGAGTATCGCACGCCTCGTCGAAGCCAGATCCCGACGCACGATTCAGCCACCCACCCACTCGCCCATTCACCCACTCACCGGCAGCGCGACCCACCCGCGCCCTCTCCAAGAGCGAAGAACGGCTCCAAGAGCGAAGGACGCGCCCCTCGCCCCTAGACCGATGGCGAAGGCGCAGCCCGCACCCGTGAGCTCGTCCGACTCGGACGCGATCACGAGGTCCGAGTTCCGAAAAGCGGGGAAGCG
>JANQNP010000030.1 GCA_028279505.1 Dehalococcoidia bacterium | reverse complement strand
GTAGATCGCGCCACCAACCTCCGACGGCGCGAACCGCGCCGCTGCGACGTCGGCGTCGCGGCACACCACCACGATCGCCCGCGAGCCCATGTGCTTTTCCTCGCACACGACCTCGGCGATCCCGTTCTTCCGGTACGCGGCGAATGCCTGCGCTGGGTGCTCCAGCAATCCCGGCTCGCGACTCGTCTCCGGCGGCGACATCGTCGGCGGCAGGTAGAGCAACCACCGAGGGTCGATCGCCCAGCGACTCATCACCTCGAGCGCCGCTGCCGCCTGCTCTTCGAGCACGGTCACGCGACCGGCGAGCGTAGTCGAGACGATCCGTTTCCCGGTCACGTCCTTGATGTCGAGCAAGTCCCGTGCCCGCTCGTCGGCCTCTGGAGCGGCCAGCGGCCGGATCGGCTCGTAGTAGGTGCGCGCCGCCGGCACCGACACCAGCTCCTGCTCCGGGTACCGCAGCGCCGTCAGCTTCCCACCGAAAACGCACCCGGTATCGAGGCAGATCGTGCGGTTGATCCACTCTGGCTCCAGCACCGGCGTGTGTCCGTAGACCACCGTCGCTTCGCCGCGATATTCCTCCGCCCACGGGTAGCGCACCGGCAACCCGAACTCGTCGGTCTCGCCGGTCGTCTCCCCGTACAGCGCGAAGTTCCGCACCCGACCCGAGGTGCGCCCCTGGTACGCCTCCTTCAGCCCCGCGTGCGCCACGACCAGCCGCCCACCGTCGAGCACGTAGTGCGCCACCAACCCATCGAGGAACTCCACCACCGCCGCGCGGAACGCGTCCGGCTCCGCCTCGAGCTCCTCCATCGACTCCGCGAGGCCGTGCGTCCGCTGCACCCGCCGCCCGCGCAGCGCCCGCAGCATCTTGTCGTCGTGGTTGCCGGTCACCGCCAACGCCGAGCCGCCGCGCACCATGCTCATCGCCAGCCCCAGCACCCGAGGCGTGTCGGGCCCCCGGTCGACGAGGTCGCCAAGGAAGATCGCCCGCCGCCCCTCCGGCGGCGTGACCTGGAACGAGTGCGGCAGCTCAGAGTCGGCGTCCTCGCGGACCTGGTACCCGAGCTCGCTCAGCAGCGCGTGCAGCTCATCGAAACACCCGTGCACGTCGCTGATCAGGTCGAACGGGCCCGTCTCCTCTCGGCGATCGTTCCACGCTCGCTGCCGGACGATCGTCGCGGCCTCCAACTCCTCGACCGAGCGGATCACGTGAACGAAGCGGAACCCCTCCTTGCGCAGGCGGCTGACCGAGCGTTGCAGCTGCTGGTGCTGCCGCCGGATCGCCGCCGGCGGCGTCGTCCGGTCCTCCCGCGCGTCGTTCCGCGCCAGCGCCTCGCTGAGCGGCAGATCGAAGACGATCGCCGCCGCGAACACGTCGTGCTCGCGCGCTAGCTCGACCAGCGGCTTCCGCGCCTGCGGCTGCACGTTCGTCGCGTCGACCACCGTCAGCAGCCCGCGGGCCAGCCGCTTCGAGGCGACGTAGCCCAGCGCGTCGAACGCGTCCGGAGTCGCCGACTGATCGTCCACGTCGTTGGCGACGAGCGCGCGGAAGTGGTCCGAGGACAACACCTCGGAGGGCGCGAAGGCCGTCCGGGCGAACGTCGACTTCCCCGCGCCGGACACACCGACCAGCGCCACCAGCCCCATCTCGGGCACGGTGATGTTCACGAGCGGAACACCGCCAGCTGGGTCGGCGCACCCGACGAGGAGTCCGGCTCGCCCACACCGCGAAACTCCACCGCGTAGTCGAACCGGTCCGCGACCCCCTCCGCCCAGTCCGCGAACTCCTGACGCGACCACTCGAAGCGGTGGTCGTGGTGCCGCAGCTCGCCATCGCCGAGGCCCGCGATCGCAGCGTTGAACTCTCGGTTCGGCGTCGTCACCACCACCGTCCGCGGCCGCGCCTCGCCGAACACAACCCGCTCGAGGCGGGGCAGCTGATCCGGCTCGACGTGCTCGATCACCTCGGACAACACCGCCGCGTCAAACCCGGCGAGCCGCTCGTCCCGGTACAGCAGCGAGCCCTGCACCAGCCGCATCCGATCACGCTGCCGCTCCGGCAGGTCATCGAGGTGCAGCCGCCGCCCGGCTGCAAGCAACGCCCGAGGCGAAACGTCCATCCCGAGGATCCGCGCGAAGCCGCGATCCTCGGTCAGCGCCCGCAACAGCCGCCCCTCGCCGCAACCGAGGTCCACCACGCTCTTGGCATTCGCCTCGCGCAACGCCGCCAGCACCGCGTCGAGCCGCAGCTCGGCGAGCGTGCGATTCGGCATCGCCGGCTCGACCTCGGCGTCGTCATCGCCGTCGACCAACGACGGATGCTCCTCGGACAGCCGCGCGAGCGCATCGTCCGCCAGCGACCGCTGGTGTTTGAGGTACCGTGCGGCGATGTACTCGCGCTCCGGATGGGCAGCGAGCCACCCGCCGCCACGCGCCAGCAGCTTGTCCACCTCGTCGTCTCCGATGTAGTAGTGCTTCGCGTCATCGAGGACCGGCAGCAGCACGTAGAGGTGCGTCAGCAGCTCGGCCAGCCGGATCGTCTGCTCGATCTCGAGACGGATGTACGGACTCGCCGTACCGCTCTCCGTCGGCAGCCGCGACGCGCGCACCTCATACCCCAGCGGCTCAAACAGCCGCGCCGCGACATCGTCATCAGGCGCCGGCACCACCTCGATCGTCGCGGTGAGCGGGATCGGTGTCTCGACCAGGTCGGGGCGCTCCTTGCTCCGCCCGTTCAGCGCCGTACCGAACACCTTGCCGATCGCCACGCTCAGGTACGACGAGGCCACGTAGGGCCGGTCATTCACATAGGCGCCCAGCGGCGCCGCGCTCGCCGCGCCGAATCCGCGCCGCGCGATCCGAAGCGGATCGACCTCCAACACCAGCGCCGCCGTGCACCGCTCATCCGCCGCCTCCGGATAGAACACCTGCACTCGCCCGTAGGGCAGCTCGAACTCATGCACCCGCTCCGGATGCTTGTGCAGCAGGTATCCCAGGTCCGTCGCCGGACGATGCGTCGTCGAGATCATAAACAGCATCCAGTGAGGATACGTGCCCCGTCCGCCGGCTCGACACGACGGACCGTCCACCAACAACAACGAAGCCGGGCCTCGCGACCCGGCTTCTCGATGCCCCTACCCCCACACAACGAAGCGCGAAGCACCTATCGAGGGCTGGCCCCCCTCATGGCGTGTCGTAGACGATGATCGACCGCCCCTCGATCTCCCCGTTCTCGAGGGCGCGCACCCCCTCGTTGATCTGATCGAGATTGTCGTAGCGAGTCGACACCAACTTCTCGAGCGGCAGCTCGCCATCCTTGTACAACTCGACGTACCGAGGCATCGTGATCTGCGGTCGCTCCGAGCCACCGATCGACCCCTGGATCGTCCGCTCACCCATCGGGAACAGCCGAGGCAGCCCCACCGGCCCCTGTCCGATCCCCACGATCATCGCCGTGCCACCCTTGTGCACGCCCGTGATCCCCGGCTTCGTGCTTTCGACGGACTGCACGAACGCCTGCTCCACGCCGATCGCATCGAACGCGAAGTCCACGCCGCCGTCCGTCAGCTCCCGGATCGCCTCCGGCGCGTTCACGTCCGACGCGTTCACCGCGTGGGTCGCACCCAGCTCCTTCGCGTAGCCCAGCTTCCCCTCCTCGAGGTCGACCGCGATGATCGGATCCGCGCCGGCGATCCGTGCGCCCGCCACCACGTTCGCGCCGACGCCGCCCACGCCGAACACCGCCACCGACTGCCCCGGCTGCACATCCGCCGAGTACAACGCCGCGCCGACTCCCGTGATCACGGCGCACCCGATGATCGCCGTCACATCCGTCGGCACATCGTCCGGCAGCGGCACCACCATCTGCTCGTTGACCAGCGCGTGCTCCGCCCACGTGTAGACACCGGCGTCATGCTCCTCGCCGCGCCAGGTGAACTTCGAGCGGTTCGCCGTCCGCATCCCCTCGGGCAGGTCCCGAGGTACGAACTGCAGCATCACCCGGTCGCCCTCTTTGACGTGCGACACCTTCGAGCCGGCCTTCATCACCACACCCGTGCCCTCGTGGCCGAGCAGCGTCGGCACCGGCCCGTCCGGGTTGTGGATCTGGTGCAGCTGCGAGTGACAGATCCCCGTCGCGTACAGCTTGACCAGCACCTCTTCCTCGTTCGGATCGGCCAGCTCGATCTCATCGACCAGCAAAGGCTCCCCGAACACCGCCTTGATCGCCGCTCGCGTCTTCGTCGTCATCTCCCCCACCTCACCAGTGCACGTCGAAAGCGATGTCCGCAATCTAGAGATCCCGAGCGCCCACCGCCACGCACTCAGGCGCACCGCGAACGCCCTCCGCTAAACTGCGCCCGTGCTCAGCGACGACCAGCGAGCGCCCCCAACCCACCGAGGCCCCTCGTCACCTCGGCGAACGGTCGGCCTGCGCGCCGACCGCGCCCACCTCGCCCTGCCACCGGCGATCCTCGCCCTCGCCGCGCTCCTCTCGCTCGCCCTCGCCTGCGGCTCGACCGACCTCGGCGAGCAACGCGAAGGCGTGGCCACCAACGGCGACATCCAGCTCCGCTACGTGATCAACCTCCCCGAGGGCGATTCACCCTTCCCCGTCGTCGCCATCGGCCAGGGATCCGGCAACGTCCGCATCGACGCCGGCCCCACCGTCGCCGACGTCCGCGCGCTCCTCGACCTCGGTTACGCCACCATCCGCTACGACAAGCGCGGCCTCGGCGACTCCGGCGGCGAACTCGTCGGCGTCAGCACCGCCAACAGCGAAACGACCATCCCGCTCCTCGCCAGCGACATGACCGCCGTCATCGAGGCCGCTCGAACCGACTCGGATCTCCACTTCGCCCAGTTCGGCCTCTACGGCTCGAGCCAGGCCGCCTGGTACATGACGCTGGTCGCCGCCGACGACCCGTTCATCGACTTCATCGTCATCAACTCAGGCGGCGTCATCCCGGTGGGCCAACAGGTCGCCTTCGAGCAGGCCACCCGCATCGACGGCGCAACCTACACCGAGGGCGAACGCGCCGCCGAGGCCTACACCGGCCCGCCCGGCTTCGACCCCCGCCCCCTCCTCCGCGAGATTGACATCCCGCTGCTCTACCTCTGGGGCGACGCCGACACCGCCATGCCCCTAACCCCCAACGAGGCCGAACTCACCGCCCTCCAGGCCGCCGGCGTCAACGCGACCCACATCATCTACCCCGACGCCGAACACCTCCTCGAAGACGCCGACTACTGGCCGGACGTCGCCGCCTGGCTCGGCCGGCGACCGTAACCGCCCATCTACGGGAGGACCGCCAGCCCCTCGACCACGTAGCTCACCTCGTCGTCCACCGCCAGCGCGATCTGATCGATCGAGATGCTCGTCGGGTACCCCAGCACCGGGTCGTACTCCACCTCCAGCGACGCCGCGCGGTTGTCGATCGCCGACTGGATCGCCTCGAACAGGTCGTCGATCGTCCGGAAGAACTCCAGCTGATCGCTCGGCAACGGCGTGCCCTCGCGGACCGTCTCGCCGCCCACGGGCACCCCACCACGCACCTCCAGCGCCACGTAATCAGCACCCAGGACCGGGTACCCGCAGAAGCACAGCGTCCGCAGCTCCATGTTGTAATCCATCGGCGGACCAACCGCGTTCCACCGCGCACGCGCCGCGTCCAGCTTCGCCTGCGCCGGCGTGAACACATCGTCCATCACCACCAACATCGGCATCCCCGCCGCCAGCCCCTCCGGAAACCCCTCGATGAACGGCGCGTTCACGAACGCCGGCGCCCCCGGGATGTACACGAGGAACTCGCCATCAACCGTCACCGCCCCGCGCACCGACCCGATCGCCCCACCGACTGCGATCAGCTCGAACTCCAGCATCTCGACCGATCCGCCCGCGAACGAAGTCAGCGTCACCCCCGGATCCGTCACCGCCGGCGTGAACGGCGCCCCAACCTGAACCGCCACCCCACCTCCCGAGGCCAATCCACCCACCGGAGTCCCCGCAGGCGTCGCCGCCGCAGCCCCACCCGCGACCCCACCCAGGACCGTCGCCACCGCAACCATTGCGACCGCACTCCAGATCCGCCGTACCCACATCTCGCACCACCTCACCAGGCCGCTGCCTCCCATCATCCCAACGCCGCCGGCGCCGCCATCGTTCCGCTCGACCGCCCTGCCAGGCGCACTCCACTACACTCCGCCCATGCCCCCGACCTACTTCCCGCCGCGCGCCACCTCCGAGGACCCACGCGGCAACTGGGCCCACCGCGAACCTTCCGAGGCGGGATTCGACCCATCGAGGCTCGCCGCCGCCCTCCAGTTCGCCATCGACACCGAGATCGACCTCCCCACCGACGTCAGCCTCATCGTCGGCCGCAACGACACCCCGCCCTACAACACCATCCTCGGCCCCACCAAACCCCGAGGCCCCGCCGGCGGCGTCGTCATCCGCGACGGCTACCTCATCGCCGAGTGGGGCCAGCCCGACCGCGTCGACATGACCTTCAGCGCCACGAAGAGCTACCTCTCCACCACCGTCGGCCTCGCCCAGGACCGAGGCCTGCTCGGCTCCATGGACGAGCGCGTTTGCGAACGCATCCACGACGGCGGCTTCGACTCAGACCACAACAGCAAGATCACCTGGAAACACCTCCTCCAGCAGACCAGCGAATGGCAGGGCACCCTCTTCGACCGCCCCGACACCGTCGACCACAACCGCTCCGTCACCGGCACATCAGCGTCGAGCGGCGAAGCACAGCTAAGAAAGGGTGACGTCCGCGAGCTACGCACGCCCGGCACCTTCTACGAGTACAACGACGTCCGCGTGAACCGCCTCGGCCTCTGCGCACTCCGCATCTGGAAAGAGCCCCTCCCGGACGTCCTCCGCCGCGAGATCATGGACCCCATCGGCGCCTCCCCTGGCTGGGCCTGGCACCCGTACGAGAACTCCTGGGTCGACGTCGACGGAGTCCGCATGCCCTCCGTCCCCGGCGGCGCCCACTGGGGCGGCGGCCTCTTCATCTCCGCCCTCGACCACGCCCGCTTCGGCCTCCTCATGCTCAACCGAGGCCAATGGAACGGCCGCCCCCTCCTCTCCGACTCCTGGATCACCGAGGCCACGACCCCCTCCGAGGTCAACGACCGCTACGGCTACATGTGGTGGCTCAACACCGACCGCCAGCTCTACAGCCACGCCCCCGAAACCGCCTTCGCCGCCCACGGCGCCGGCGGCAACGCCGTCTACATCGACCCCGAACACGACCTCGTCATCGTCACCCGCTGGGCCGGCGACCGCTCAGAAGTCGTCAACCGCATCCTCGCCGCGCTCACCTAGGACGCCGGCGTACCAGGCTCGTCTCGACGCCAGCTCGATGGTGGTTGCGAGAGCGACTCCCCCTGGCGCAGGCGCCTTAGCCCGGTGCAGTGCGGGCGCCTGTCCCGCGTCCCTGCTGGCCCCCTCGGTCGAAACGAACCGACCCAGCCCCGCAGCAGGTCCACCCGAAATGAAAGGGGGAGCGGCGTCCCCGTCCCGCAGGGCGCGCGAAGCGCGAGGGGACGTCGCGACCCCTTCATTTCGGGATAGGGCGGGTGGGCGGGCCTTCCGAACAGAACGCCCGCGCGCGAAGCGCGTGTCCGCCTCGCGCCGCAGGCGCGTCCCGCCGACGCCCCGCGCCGACCTCGCACGAGCAGCCCACCTCAGCGGGCGCGCGCCGCTACCGCTTCGTCCCCGCGTACACCGTGAGCCCAGCGCGCAAGTGCAGATCCGGCCGCGAGAACACGTGGTGCGGCGAACCCGGATCGAGCAGCGTCTCCAACGCCTCCACATCCCCCGAATCCATCCGCTCCCGCATCTCCTCCGTGCCCAACCAGCGCTCCCAGTGGAAGCGCACCCAGGCCTCCTCATCCGCGCTCAGCGGGCTCAGCGAATCGAACCCGAACGTCTTCGCGCGCACATCCTCCAGGCCGACGTCCCGCAGCAACTGCGACCAGCCGAACGCGTACGGCACCATGCCGTCCTTCAGCTCGCGCGGCCGCCCGAAGCGGCCGACCCCCACCGAGGCCAGTCGATCCTCCAGCCATCGCTCGGCCACTTCAACATCGTCCGGCAACACGCGGAAACCGAACCCGCCCTCGCGAACCGCCACCGTGCCACCGGGCTTCGTCACCCGCGCCAGCTCACGGACGCCCTTCAGCATGTCGTCCAGGTGATGCACCGTCCGGCTGCACCACACCAGGTCGAACGTCTCGTCCTCGAACTCCAGCTCGGTCAGGTCGGCGACAAGGCCATCCACCTTCGCTGCATTCGCCTGGTCGCGGACCCGCTCGAGCGTGTGCTCCACGCCCTCCTCGTTCAGATCAACCGCGACGACGCTCGCCCCGCGCTCCGCGAGCACCGCTGTCATCCCGCCGACGCCGCAGCCGGCATCAAGTGCGCTCTGCTCCGAGGTCAGGCCCAGCCAGTCCGCGATCTCCTGGTGACTGCCCTCGAACACGCGGTCGTGGATGTAGAGAGCCGCACGCCACGCCCCCTGACCCCCGTGGTTGGCTTCCGCCGCCTTCGTCTCGGTCTGACTGGTCATCGCGTCGCTCTCCAACGGTCGCTCACCGAACCTCGGGCCATCGAAAGAGGCTTGCGCGGCACCGGCGTCTCGCTTATTGATATTCAGTCTCAGTGAGAGACTGTATCAGCACCCTGCGGAGCCTGGTCTGGTTCAGCTCCGCGAACACGAAGAGCCTCGATGGATCGACCACTCGTCGTCGCCACGTCCCGCCGGTGGCCCGAGCCCTCGGCCAGCGATCGCCTCTACCTCGCTGCGCTCGAACGCCGTGGGATCGAGACGCGCCACGCCGCCTGGAACGAATCCCCGGAGCCGTTCCTCACCGCCGGCGCCGTGGTGCTGCGCTCCACGTGGGACTACCACCACGACCTGCCCGGGTTCCGGGACTGGCTCGACCTGCTGGAGTTGACCGGCGTCCCGGTGTTCAACTCGCCGTCCCTCGTGCGCTGGAACCTCGACAAGCGCTACCTCCTCGAACTCGAGAACCGCGGCATCCCCGTCCCGAGGACGGTCGTTGCGCCCGAGGACCCCGCTGAGCTCGACACGATCTTCGACCTCTACGGCTGGAACGACGCGGTCGTGAAGCCCGCCTGGGGTGCCAGCGGGTTCGGGGTGCAGCGCCTCTGTCGCGACGCTGCGGCCGAACTCCTCGACTCGCCCGATCACGACGGACGTCCGCTCCTGATCCAGGAACTCCTGCCCGAGGTTTCGCTGGGCGAGGTCAGCGCGATCTTCTTCGACGGCGTGTTCTCACACGCCGTCCGCAAGACCCCGGCCCCCGGCGAGTTCCGTGTGAACTCCCAGTACGGCGGCGAGAACCAGCTCACCGAGCTCCCGGACGCAGTCCTCAGCGGCGCGGTCGAGGTACTCGAGGCGCTACCCGAGCAGCCGCTCTACGCGCGCATCGACGGCGTCGTCCGCGACGGCCGGTTCGTCGTCATGGAGGTCGAACTCCACGAGCCCGGCCTCTGGCTGCACCTCGCCCCCGACAGCGCCGACCGCTTCGCCGAGGCCACCCTCCAGCGCCTGGAGAGCCACCGATGATCGCCGGCAGCGGCCTCTTCCGCCCCCAGGATCAGCACCGCGACGCACTCGTCGCCACCGCCCGAGGCCTGGGCGAACGCCACGCCGCGGCCGTCGCGACCCACGACCGCGACGCCACCGTCCACCGCGCGCTGATCGACGACCTCTGCGCCGCCGGCTACCACGCCGCGCCCATCGACCGCCGCTACGGCGTCGGCTCGCACCGCCTCGCGGACATCGTCCTCGCCCAGGCGGCGCTCGCCGAGTACGACCCGGCCACCGCACTCGGCATCGGCATGCACCTCATGGTCGTCGGCACCGAGTGCTGGCTCGGCACCTGGCCCGAGTGGCGCCGCCGCGACGTCTTCGGCCGCGTCACGAAGAACAATGCCATCCTGAACGTCTTCGCCACCGAGCCGGCGATCGGCTCGCCCCAGGGCGACGCCCGACCCCAGACCCTCCTCCGCCCAACCGGTGAGAACTCCTGGGCGCTCCACGGCGCCAAGTCCTTCTCCACCTTCGCGCCCATCGTCAGCGACGCCATCGTCTACTGCTCCGTCGACGACGGCTCCGGCGACGTCGCCCGCGTCCTCGTCCGCACCAACCACTCCACCGTCGCCGTCGAGCACACCTGGGACCCGATCGGCATGCGCGCCACCGCCTCGCACACCCTCCACTTCGCCGGCACCCCGGTCGCCACAGCCGACGTCATCGCCCGCTTCCCCTTCAGCCGCCGCGCCAGCCGCCCCGCCATGACCCCCTGGTTCGCCCTCCCCGTCGCCGCCGTCTACCTCGGCATCGCCCGCGCCGCCCGCGACGAGGCCGTCGCCGCCGCCAGCCGCCCCCGCTACAGCCAGACCGAGATCGCCGCCTCCGAGGCCCGCCACCTCATCGCCGACATCGAGCGCCGCCTCCACGTCGCGGAGGCCATCCTCGTCAACGCCGCCGCCACCGCCGACGGCGACCGCCGCACCTCCCCCGGCCTCTCCCCCCTCGAGGCCGCCGCCAAGCTCGAGGTCACCCAGTCCGCCATCGCCATCGTCGACGCCGCCGTCCGCATCGTCGGTGGCCGCTCCCTCGCCCGCGGCTCCCGCCTCGAACGCGCCTGGCGCGACGTCCGCAGCGGCTCCGTCCACCCCCCAACCGACGCCGTCGCCAACAACCTCCTCGCCGACAGCGCCCTCGCCAGCCACAACTAGTCAGGGTCGGCTTCCGGATACGGGTTTCGCTCCCGCCGCCGTCGGTGAGACCTACCGCCGCTAAGCGTCGCTCACGCGCCCAAGCAGCCCAGCGCGCATCGCCTCGAGCACGTCGAGCAGCCAATCAAAGACGGCGACCCGGGAGTACGAGTCGTCCCGCGCCCAGATCCGCTGAACGAAGAGCTTCCGCTCCTTCGCCGGGATTGAGTACCAGACCAGCTGAGAGCCAAGGACGTCGGATGGAATCGAGTCTCGCTGCTTCTCCAGGGCGGCGAACCTTGAGAAGGCGCGCGGTCCGTCCAGGACCAGCTCAACCCGAGAGACCACATCGTCGGTCATCGAGTCGCCCGTGAACCGCTGCTCTGCGAGATCGTAGTTGCTGTAGACCAGCGAGAAGCGAATCCCAGCACGACCCACGGAATGGTTGACCCACGTCTCCGGCCTCGCCTTCGAGACCGACACGCTCTCCGATCGCTCCGCTGCGTGCTCATGGAACGCAAGCCAAAAGTCGAGCCGATCGCGGCGGGTCTCGGAAAGCTCCTCGAGAGCAGCGTTCCCCGCCTTGGTCACCAGGTTCGGCTCGCTCACCACATTGAACTTCGGAGCGACCGCCGAATCGCCAATTCGCCAGAGCTCAATCTCCAGCGCCCAGAAGGATTTGCTGGCATCCGAGTGCTCGTTGAGCCAATCGACCGCCGCCTGGTGCTCCTCGGTGAAGCGCTCGGCGATCCAGACGGCGGAGAACGCCCCCAGGCCCGCCACGTAGGTCAGCAGCTTCCCCAGGTGGTCATGGTCGGAGCGACCAAACTGATTCTCGATCACCACCCGTCGGTCGTCGCTGCTCCCACCTTCGACGCAAACGAGATCGGCTGAGAACGGACCGACCGACTGCTCGCGTCCGACCGCCTCCAACGGGATACCCAGCGTGTCCGCCAGCAGTTGCAGGTTGTCTGCCTCCACGAGCCACGGCGTGAAGTCCTGAGTCTCGTTCGCCCATTGCTCGCGGATCGATACCGGCTCTAGTCGCCCGAGGTCTGCCATCGCTCACCCCTACCTCACGCACGCGACGTCGATATACCGCGTCCATCGCTCTCGATGCTAGGTCTCACCCCTCGCCGCCACCTCCCGACACCCCCACACTGGACCGATGCCACCCCCACCGATCTACCGCATCGCCACGCCCGAGGACGCCGACCGCATCGCCCACCTCCACGCCGAGAGCTGGCGTCGCGCCTACCGAGGCTCCTACTCCGACGCCTACCTCGACGGCCCCGTCCACGAGGACCGGCGCACCATCTGGCGCGAGCGGTACCTAGCGCGGAGCGAGCGCATGTACACCCTCCTCGCCCTCGATCCCACCAACGAGGACGGTCCCCTCCTCGGCTTCGCCTGCTCGTTCGCCGCCAACACGCCCGGCGCCCCCAACGAGAACGACGACCCGAAGTGGGGCACCCTCCTCGACAACCTCCACGTCACCGGCGAAGCCGAAGGCCGCGGCATCGGCCGCCAGCTCCTCGCCGCCTCCGCCCTCTGGTCCGAGCGCGAGTACCCCGACGACGGCTTCTTCCTCTGGGTCCTCACCGAGAACGCCCGCGCCCGCCGCTTCTACGAGCACCTCGGCGCCGTCGACGAAGGCGCCGAGTGGTCCGACATGCCCGGCGGCCGCGTCCTCGGCCACCGCTACGTCTGGCACTCCATCGACCCGCTCCGCCCCTACGCCCCTGCCCGCATCGCGGGCACCGAGGACGGCGCTGCCCGCATCGCGGGCACCGAGGACGGCGCTGCCCGCATCGCGGGCGCTGAGGACGGTGCCGCACACATCGAGGGCGATCCCACCTCCGAGGCCACTCGGTGAGCGCCGAGCCCACCGGCCAGATGCACCCCGACGAGATCCCCACCAGCGTCGACCTCGCCCGCCGCCTGCTAGACGACCAGTTCCCGCAGTGGTCCGGTCTCTCAATCGAGCGCGTCACCTCCGGCGGCACCGTCAACGCCATCTACCGCGTCGGCGACGACGTCTACGCTCGCCTCCCGCTCCGCCAAGCAGGCGCCTCCCAGATCCACAAGGAGCACCAGTGGCTCCCCCGCCTCGCCCCGCACCTCCCGCTCGCCGTCCCCGCCCCGCTCGCCCTCGGCCAGCCAACCGACGACTACCCCGTCGCCTGGGCGATCTACCCCTGGCTCCCCGGCGAGATCGCCACCCTCGACGCCCCGCCCAACCCCACCGAGGTAGCGCGCTCGCTGGCCACCTTCATCCGCGCGCTGCAATCAATCGACACCACCGGCGCCCCGGTCCCGAGCGCCCACAACTACGGCCGCGGCGTCCCCCTCGCCACCCGTGACCAGGCCACCCGCAACGCCATCGCCCAGTCCGAGACCCTCGTCGACACCGCCGCCGTCGAGGCCGCCTGGACCGCCGACTCCCACGCCCCGACCTACGAGGGCACCCCGGTCTGGATCCACGGCGACCTCAAGTCAGACAACCTGCTCACCCTCGACGGCCGCCTCACCGCCGTCATCGACTGGGGCGCCCTCGCCATCGGCGACCCCGCCGTCGACCTGCTCCCCGCCTGGGAACTCCCCGACCCCCAAGCCCGCACCACCTTCCGCACCACCCTCGAAGTCGACGACCCCACCTGGACCCGAGGCCGCGCCTGGGCCCTCTCGGTCGCCATCATCGCCCTCCCCTACTACATCGACACCAACCCGACGATGGTCAGCTACGCCCGCACCCTCCTCGACCACGTCCTCGCCGACCACGCCGGCTAGAGCCGAACCTGGGCCCCGATACGACCCGAAGCGGCGACAGCGATGGTGCGGTCCACACCCCCAGGCGCCGAGTTCGAATAACTCGCCTCTCCAAACCCATCTGGCGCAATGCGCCACGCCGCAGTGGGGGCCCCGCCCCCACATTCTTGGGATGGGCGGGTGGGATTCCCTACGAGTGACGTCGCGGCTACGCCGCGACCTCGCCTCCCCGAACCCCGAGGTCGGCCCCCGTTTGCCGCAGACAGAGAGTCAGAGCCGTAGGCAGCGACCCACGTCACTCTGAAAAAGCAACCCAACAACGACCAAGGTCACGCGCCCGACAGAGCCGCGCCGAAGCCACCACAGATCTCGCTTGGAGGGGTCTTGGGGACACCCTGTCCCCAAGCGGGGGTGTCGGGGGCGAGTGCCCCCGACGACGACTCGTCACCCCGAGGCCAATCGGAGCACAGCGCCAAGCCGCCCACCTCGACGCCCGCGCGAACGATCCCCGGCGCCGCCGGGTGCCAACCCCGGCAACGCCACGCACCTCGAAGACGGAGCGCGCCGTCCGAGCACAGTCGTGCCGACAGACGCCGCTACGCGGCGATCTGCGGCAACGCCGCCTCGAGCTTGTCGAACGCCTGGTTCCAACCGCCCCCGGCACCGGCAGCCATCCCTGGGTCGCTCCACCCGGCCTGCCGCAACACCATCTTCGTCCGCCCGCCCCCGAGGTCCTCAAGCGTCATCGTCAACACCGTCTCCACGGGATGCCCATCCCCCATCGGCACGATGTTCCCCTCCGCGTCGCAGAACGCATCCGTACACACGAACCGCTCGTTCGGCACGATCTCGCTGTACGTCCCCGTGCTGTACATCAGCTGCCCGTCCGGCGACTGCATCCCCCACAGGTGCCGCCCGCCCACGCGCAGATCGATCTCGCACACCGGCAACGTGAACCCCTGCGGCCCGTACCACCGAGCAAAGTGCTCCGGCTCCACCCACGCCCGCCACACCAGCTCCCGAGGCGCGTTCACCACCCGCTCAACCGTCACGCCCTCAGCGTCCGTCGTCACCTGCGGTTCGCTACTCATCGTCACCGTTCGCATCCTCCCCAGCGCCCATCCCGGGCTGCCGCTCGCTTCGATCAGTTGGTGCCGCAGCCCGCTCTGAATCAGCCTGCAGCTCACTGAGATACCCCTCCAGGCGGTCGAACCGCTCCTCCCAGAGCACCCGGTACCGCTCCACCCAGTCCGCCACCTCCTTCAGCGGCGCCGGCGCCAGCCGGCACGGCCGCCACTGCGCATGACGGCTCCGCTCGATCAGCTCCGCCCGCTCCAGCACCTTCAAATGCTTCGACACCGCCGGCAGCGTCATCTCGAACGGCGCCGCCAGCTCCGTCACCGACGCCTCCCCATCCACCAACCGAGCCAGAATCGCCCGCCGCGTCGGATCCGCCAGCGCCGCCAACGTCACACTCAACGGATCCCGAGGAGCAGTACTAGTAGCCGTCATCCGTACCTGTACTTCACCATCTGGTTTATCAACCGATCGGTAAATTACAGGCGATTACTCACGCCGTCAAGCTCATTCCGACGGCACGCCGAAGCTGCTAGAGTCCCGCCAACGACAGGCACGGAGGCCAGCAGAGACGAGGAGCGGGTCAGTGACCTACGAACCCCCGCGCGTCGAGCGAGTCCAGCTGCTCGGCCAGATGCTCTCGCCGCAGTCCCGCTGCGAGCTGCGCGGCGGAACCTGGGACGGCAACGACTGCAACGGCATCCCCTAGCCACCGACGCGAGCGAACACGCAGAACGGCCGCCCTCCAGGCGGCCGTTTTCGATCCCGCGCGCGAACAGAGCGACCTAGACTCCCCCGGTCGAGCCCATAAGGGCCCGCCCACCGATGTCAGCGCCGCTGCGAACCGACACCCCGCGCTCCGAACGCACGGCCCACCCGACCCCGAGACTCCAAACCCGGAGCGGAGCGCCACCAGCCCTCCGGCCCCGCGCCCGCGCTAGCTCGATCAAGCGAGACCGGAGCGCCACCAGACGTCGGTGATGAAACCGCTGCACCCTCGAGATGGCCCCCGCCTGACGCCCAGACTCAGCGCCCCCATCCCCGCCCGCACCGAACCCCGAGGTAGATCCCCGTTTGCCGCGGTCAGCCACTCAGAGCCGTAGGCAACGACCCACGTCACTCCGAAAACGGCACCCGACCGGCGATCTCGTTCACGCGCCCGAGGACCCCGGCCGAAGCCCCCGCCGATCTCGCTTGGAGGGGTCTTGGGGACACCTTGTCCCCAAGCGGGGGTGTCGGGGGCGAGTGCCCCCGACGACGACTCGTCACCCCGAGGCCAATCGGAGCACTCGAGGCAAGCCGCCCACCTCGCCGCTCGCGCGCACGATCCCCGCGCGGCCGCCAGGCGCGCACCTTGCAGCTCGCCCATACGGTCCCCCCGCGCCGGGCGCCGCCAGGCGCCACGCCGCCGAAGGCGCCCCACCCCCTACACTCCACCTCCCACACCCCCGGGCCGCCCGAGGCCCACCCACCCTACGAGGAGCCCCCACCCATGCCCGGACGCGTCGCAGACAAAGTCCTCCTCATCATGGGCGGCGGCCAAACCCCCGGCGAAACCATCGGCAACGGCCGCGCCACCGCCGAACTCCTCGCCCGCGAAGGCGCCCGCGTCCTCGTTGTCGACCGCGACCTCCAGGCCGCCGAACAAACCGTCGAGGCCATCCGATCAGAAGGAGGCGAAGCCGCCCCCTTCGCCGCCGACGTCACCTCCGAGGAAGACGTCCAGGCCGCCATCGCCGCCTGCCTCGACCGCTACGACCGCATCGACCTCCTCCACAACAACATCGGCGCCAGCCTCGCCCTCGGCGACGCCCCCGCCACCGACCTCGAAGTCGAGGCCTACGACCGCCTCTACCAGGTCAACCTCCGAGGCATGTGGCTCGCCTGCAAACACGCCCTCCCCCACATGCGAGAGCAGCGCTCCGGCTCAATCGTCAACATCTCCTCCATGGCCGCCCGAGGCGCCTACCCCTACGTCGGCTACAAGACCACCAAAGCCGCCGTCATCGCCCTCACCGAAAACCTCGCCGGTGCAAACGCCGAGTACAACGTCCGCGCCAACGTCATCCTCCCCGGCCTCATGAACACCCCCATGGCCGTCGAAGCCCGCGTCGCCGCCGGCACCCCTCGAGACGAAGTCATCGCCTCCCGAGACGCCAGCGTCCCCCTCGGCCGCAAGATGGGCACCGGCTGGGACATCGCCTACGCCTCCCTGTTCCTCCACAGCGACGAAGCCCGCTTCATCACCGGCATCACCCTCCCCGTCGACGGCGGCCGCGCCGTCGCCCCCAAGTAGCCTCCGGTCCGAGATGCCGAGTAACGGGCCCCTTGTTGACTAACAAGATGAGTCATTTCATACTCATCTGATGAGTAAACGACTCCAGGTCGTCCTCCCCGACGACGAGTACCGGGCGATCCAGGACGCCGCGAAACGCGAGGGCAAACCGATCGCGCGGATCGTCCGCGACAGCCTCCGCCGCACGCTAGCGGAAGGCCCCGAAGTCGAACCCGCCGACCGCATCGCCGCCGTCCTCCGCTTCGCCCGCTTCTCTGGCCCTACCGGCGACATCGACCAGATCCTCGAGGAGATCGAGCGCGGCCGCGCGGCCGAGTGACCAACGGCCGATGATCTACGTCGACTCGAACGTCCCGATGTACCTCGTCGGCGCCGACCACCCGAACAAGCGGCGCGTCATCGAACTCGTCTCGCAGCTGATCAGCGCCCGCGAGCAACTCCTAACCAGCGCCGAGACCTTCCAGGAGATCATCCACCGCTACCGTGCCATCGATGATCGCGAGCACCTCAGCGCCGCCTACGAAGCCCTCGAGGCGATGGTCTCCGAGACCACCGACATCACGAAGCAAGACGTCGATGAGGCCCGAGCAGCATCAGGTCGCTACCCCGAACTCTCCTCGCGCGACTGCCTCCACGTCGCAGCCATGCGACGCCTCGACTGCACCACCATCTGGAGCTACGACCACGGCTTCGACGTGGTAGGCGCAATCCAGCGGATCGAGTAGATAGCGGGCCGTTCAGCAGCCAAGCCCGCAGCATCCCCATCCAACGAACCCCGAGGCTGGCGCCCGTTTGCCGCGGGCAGCGGCTCAGAGCCGCAGACAGCGACCCACGTCACTCCGAAAACGCCACCAGATCCCGACCCACGTCACGCGCCCGACTCCGCCTCGCCGAAGGCGACCCAGATCTCGCTTGGAGGGGTCTTGGGGACACCCTGTCCCCAAGCGGGGGTGTCGGGGGCAAGCGCCCCCGACGACGAATCGTCACCCCGAGGCCAATCGGAGCACTCGAGGCAAGCCGCCCACCTCGCCGTTCGCGCGTACCGTCCGACTCCGCCGCCCGCGGCGCGCCGTGAGCTACTGCGAGGCCCGCGCCGCCGCCCGCTCGTCAAACTCCCGCTTCGCCTCAGCCAGCAACTCCGGCTGCGAGTACAAATCCACGAGGGTCAGCGCCAGCGCCTTCGACGCCGTAATCATCCGCGCATGCCCCTCCTCAGACCCCGCCGCCGCCGTGAACCCCGCGTTGTGATTCCCCGCCGTCGACTCGACGCTGTACGAGGGGTGCAGCCCCGGCACCGCGTACGTCACGTTCCCCATGTCCGTCGACCCGGCTCCGGCCCCCTCCGGCTCCACCGGCACCATCCCCTGCTCGACCGCCCACTTCTCGTAGGTATCCGCCAGCGGCGTCGAGTTCTGCATATCCGTGTACGGATTCCCCTCCCACGTGAGGTCCAAGGTCGTCCCCGTCGCCAGCGCCGCCGCCTCGAAGCACGCCACCACCCGAGGCTTCAGCTCCTCCAGGTGATCCACCGTGTCCTCGCGCACGTAAAAATAGGCCGCCGTCCGATCCGGGATGATGTTCGGCGCCTGCCCACCCTCAGTGATGATCCCGTGCACACGCGCGCTCGGCCGCATCTGCTGCCGCAGCAGCGAAATCCCCCCGTACGCGTGCAGCATTGCATCGAGGGCGTTCAGCCCGTCCCACGGCCGCCCCGCCGCGTGCGCGTTCTTCCCCGAGTACCGAACCGTCAGCGCGTGCAGCGCATTCGGCTTCGCCCGCACCCGCACCGACCCCGGCGGCATCTGAGGAGACTGCCCGCCCGGGTGCATCATCAGCGCCGCGTCCACATCGTCGAACGCCCCGTTCCGGATCAGATCCGCCTTGCCCCCGTCCCGCTCCTCCGCGGGAGTCCCGAGGACCACCACCGTCCCGTCGCCCTCGCCCAGCACCTCCGCCAGCGCCAGCCCCGTCGCCACACCCGACGTCGCGATCAAGTTATGTCCACAGGCGTGCCCGATCCCCGGCAGCGCGTCGTACTCGCACAACACCGCCACCGTCGGATCCCCGCTCCCCGCCACCGCGCGAAACGCCGTCGGCAACCCGTGCGCCGCCCGCTCCACCGCGAACCCTCGCCCCTCGAGGAAGTTCGTCAGCACCTCGTGCGCGTGATGCTCCTCGTACGCCAGCTCCGGATGCGAATGAATCTCCAGACTCAGATCCCGCAGATCCCCATTCGCCGCATCGATCGCCGCCAGCGCACTCGCCCGCGCCTGCTCGATGTCGTCCGCCAGCTTCACCATCGCCTGCCCCCACCTGTCTCGCCACGTCACCAGCTCGAAGTGCGCACAGCCTAGCGTGAGAGGAGTCCGACGATCGCCAGGTTCGACGTCCGCGACGCGCAACCTCGCCGCGAATCGACTGCACCCTCCGCACACCGGTCCGAATCGAACCCCGAAGTAGGCCCCCGTTTGCCGCGGGCAGACGCTCAGAGCCGCAGACAGCGACCCACGTCACTCCGAGGAAGCAGCCAGACCACAACGAGGGCCACGCGCCCGAGGACAGGTGCCGAAGCCACCGCCGACCTCGCTTGGAGGGGTCAAGGGGACACCCTGTCCCCTTGCGGGGGTGTCGGGGGCGAGTGCCCCCGACGGCGACCCCTCCTCCGGAGGCCAATCGCAGCACCGAGGCAAGCCGCCCACCTCGACATCCGCGCGAACAGTCCGATGTCCATCGATCTCGCCGAAGCCCACCGATCTCGCTTGGAGGGGTCCAGGGGACACCCTCGCGCGGAGCGCGATCCTAGAGTCGGAGCCCCCGAGGGCGAAGCCCCGTACGGGGGTGTCGGGGGCGAGTGCCCCCGACAACGACCACCCCCACGAGGTCTGTTCGCAGCTCAAGCGGGAGCCCCCACCTCGACGCCCAATCGCACCCTCCGAGGCCAATCGGAGCAGCGAGCCACGCCCAGCGAGGTCTCGGCAGCGGTCTCAACCACTCGCGGTCGCCGCGACCCGCGCCGGGGCCACCTCCACCCGCAGCTCCGTCAACCCGCGCAACACGATGTGATCCTTGAACCTCGGCTCCTCGGCCAGCCGCAGCATCTCGTACCGCTCCAGCAGCCGCGCGAACACCACCTGCCCCTCCAGCCGGGCCAGCGGCGCTCCGAGGCAGTGGTGAATACCGCGCCCGAAGGAGAGATGCCGGTTCGGCTCGCGCCCCACGTCCAGCCGTTCCGGGTGTTCGTACCGCGCCGGGTCGTGGTTGGCGCCGCCCATCAGCAGGATCGCCACCTGCCCCCGCTTGATCCGATGCCCGTCCCACTCGAGGTCCTCGAGCGCCACGCGCCACGTCGCCTGCACCGGGCTGTCGAAACGCAGCAGCTCCTCGACCGCCGACTCGATCAGCTCCGGCTCGCGGCGGAGCCGCTCCAGCTGCTCCGGTTGCTGGAGCAGCGCCAGCAACCCGTTGCCGATCAGGTTGGTCGTCGTCTCGTTCCCCGCCACCAGCAGCAACTCCAGCAGCGACAGCACCTCCTCGTGCGAGAGCTGGTCGCCATCCTCCTCCGCGGCGATCAGCCGACTCACCAGGTCGTCCCGAGGCGCCACGCGGCGCTGCTCGATCACCTCGTCGAAGTAGCGGTCCAGCTCGCCGCTGGCCCGCCCGGCCACCTCCAGCTCCGAGAACGTGATCGTCGGCTCACCGGTCCGCGCCAGCTGATCCGACCAGACCTTGAAGCGAGGTAGATCCTCCGGCGGGATCCCGATCATCTCCGCGATCACCGTGACGGGCAGCGGCGTCGCCAGCGCCGACATCATCTCCACCTGGCGCTCGCCCGCCGCCACCCGAGCGTCCACCGCGTCCAGGAGCTCGTCGGTGACCGCCTCGATCCGCGGTCGCAGCTCCTCCACCGCCTTCGGCGTGAACGCCCGACTGACCAGCGCGCGCAGCCGCGTGTGGTCCGGCGGATCGATCGTCAGGATCGAGGGCGTCTCCCGGTCCGGGTACTCGAACCCCAGCGGCGCGTTCGCGAGGCGCATGTCGTTCGAGAAGCGCCGGTGATCCCGCAAGATTGCGTCGCAGTCCTCGGTGCGGGTGAACACCCACCCGTTGGTCATCGGGCTGAAGTGGATCGGATCGCGCTCACGCAGCGCCTCGTACGCCTCCGTCGGCCGCTGCTGGTACTCCCGATCCTGGGGGTTCCAGGTCACGCCGCTGCGAATCCGTTCCCGCACCAGGCTGACTCGCGAGTACAGCCAGCTCACAAAGCCGTAAACCGCATAACCAAGCGCCCTCATCAACGACATGCGTTCCCCCTGCTACTCAATCGACGTGTGGCGCGCGCGCCAGCTGGTGCGACCTCCGCCGGGCTTCGGCGCAGCTAACTCACGGCGCGCTCGGTGGTGGCCTGAGCGGCTTGCTCAGCGGTCTGCTCGGTCGGTAGCTCGGCGGCCGGCTCCGCCTTCAGCCGATTGGTGATCTCGTTGAGTCGGATCAGCTGCTGGATGAACAGCGGCATCGCGAGCACGGCTTCGATGTACTGGAAGACGTACACGATCGCCGCGAAGACGAAGCCGTACTCGGCGTCGGCCCCATCCACGAGGGCGATCGGGCTGTACACGAGGAGCGCGATCACCCCGAGGTAGATCAGCGCGTAGTTGACGGTTTCGAGGTCGGAGAGCTTCCGGTTCCAGCTCATGAGTCGCGTGAAATGACCAAGGGCGTCGCTGGTGCGGCGAGTGGAAAGCGCGCTGACCTGCCGCTCCAGCTCGTCGTTGTAGCTGGTGGTGAGCTTCAGGTTCCGCCGCCCGGTAGCCGCGTAGACAACCGCAACGAGGATCGCCAGCCCAAGCGAGGCGAGGAACACCCCCCGGTGGATCCCGCCGAGGATGACCAGCGTGCCGACGATCCCGATCACGCTGCTCACGATCATCGGCATCGAGTTCTCCAGGAACTCGATGAACTCAGTGAGCAGCGTGGAGCGAGCCGCGATCGCGGAGACATCGGTGCCGCGCGCGTGCTCGGCAGTGGCCAGCTCGGTCGCCGTGGTCTCGTAGATCGCCGAGTAGGTGCGGGTGTCGAGCAGCCGCCGCAGCGATCCAACGGCAAGCGCCGCCGCGCTCAGCACCCCGAGGAGAACCAGCCCTCCGATCTCGTCCTGCAGCAGATCGTTGATCGCCAGGCCAATGAACAGCGGGAACAGCAGCATCACGGCGGCCTCGAGCACCACCAGCAACAGGGTGAGCGAGAACCGCCAGCGGAACCGACCGATCAGACCCCCAATGGAGACCGAGGCCTGGGACCCCGAGGTCCGGGGAGGCTGTGACTGATCTGCCATCGATGTCGCCTCGATCCGGACCGCAGCTGCGCAGATCCACTACCCAGCTCACTGCGAGTTCATCCGATTATAGAAACAACTCCGATATTTGTCACGAATGTCGAAATCGGATTTGATACGATTCGACCATGAGCCTTCGAGAACGGAACCGGCACAACACGCTGGTCGCCACGCAGCGGACCGCCATCGAGCTGTTCGTCGAGCACGGGTTCGACCAGGTGAAAGTGGTCGACATCGCCTCGACGGCCGGCATGGCGCCGTCGACGCTCTACCGCTACTTCCCAACCAAGGAGGCGATCGTCCTCTGGGACGAGTACGCCGACGAATACGGCGCAGCGATGGAGGAGGCGCTCACCCGCCTGCCACCCTTCGCCGCGCTGCGTGAAGCCTTCGTCTCGAGCCTGGCCGGCCGCTACGAATCCGACGCCGAGTTCCAGCTCCAGCGAGTCACCCTGCTCTACGAGACCCCCGCGATCCACGCCGCCGCCACCGAGGCCCACTTCGAGGACCTCGAGGACCTCACAACCCTCCTCGAGCCCCACCTCTCAAAAAAGCACCGAGCCGCCGCCAGCCTCCTCGCAAGCGCCGCCCTGCTAGCCGCCGAATGGGCCTTCGACCGCTGGCAAGCAACCGCGGCCGCGACGCCACTGGCCGATCTGGTCGCCGAGGCATTCGACCACCTGAGCCACCTGGACGAACTCGCCTAACCGGCGGGAGACGCGACCCAGAGCTTCGCTAGCGCCTACCGCCGAGGACAGCCCCGTTTGGCGCAGGCAGCGACTCAGCGCCTCACACAGCACCTACGCCACCGTGAAGCTGCGACCAGATCCCGCCCACGAACACGCGCCCAACGCCGCCTTTCCGAAGCGATCATCGATCGCGCTCGGAGCGGCCAGCGCACACCCTCGAGCGCAGCGCGATCTTGAAGTCGGCGCCCCCCGGCCGGGAACCTCGCAGGAACTCGAACCCCGGGGACGGTCCCCGTTTGCCGCGGGCAGCGACTCAGAGCCACAGACAGCGACCCACGTCACTCCGAAAACGCCACCAGATCGAGACACCGGTCACGCGCCCGAAACAACCTCGCCGAAGCCACCACGGATCTCGCTTGGAGGGGTCTTGGGGACACCCTGTCCCCAAGCGGGGGTGTCGGGGGCGAGTGCCCCCGACGACGATCCACGCCCCGAGGCCAATCGCACCACCGAGGGCAAGCCACCCACCTCGACGCCCGCGCGCACCTCTACGACGACCCAATCACGCCCGTTAGTGCACCTCAAGATCCCCCCGCCAAAGAGCGGAACCCAACCCCCGATCCCAACGTTGGTTTAACAAACCCAATCACCAACTCACCCGAAAGGGTGAGAACACCAGAGGACCAACGAAGATGCGAAAGCTACCCCTACTCCTATTGCTCGCCGCCGCGGCGGTGGCGGCCATCGCCTGCACCGACGACGACGACCCAACGCCGACCCCAACCCCAACGGCAACCGCCGACCTCCCCGGCGCCGGCGGCAACGGCGGCAACGGCACCGGCGACACCTTCCCCGCCGGCACCCAGCCGATCACCGTCACCGAGGCCCTCGCCTCCACCGAGGACGGCCCCCTCCTCGTCGAGGGCCACCTCGTCATCACCCCCGACGGCGCCCGCCTCTGCGAGGTGCTCGCCGAGTCCTTCCCGCCGCAGTGCGGCGGCGACTTCCTGATCCTCGACGAGCCCGACCCCTCGGCGCTCGAACAGGTCATCACCGAGGGCGACGTCTCCTGGACGGACAACCTCGTCCAGATGCTCGGCACCATCGAGGGCGACACCATGAGCGTCCAGCCGCTCGCCGCCAGCTAGCTAGCCAACTCCGAGGCGCACTCGGCCAACGGCCGCACCGGTTCCCGGCGCGGTCGTCCCGCCGCGCCCACCCCACTCACCCGTGCTAGGGTCCCGCGATGAACAACGGCAGCGACCAGGCAGGCTCGCAGACCGATCCGCGAGCGATCCGCACCAAGACCCAGATCCTCGCGGCCGCACGGCAGTTGATCCTCGATGAGGGCCCGGACGCTGTCACACCAACCCGCCTCTCCCAGATCACCGGCATCGCCCGATCCACCATCTACCGCCAGTGGACGCAGCCCGCCGACATCATCTTCGAGGCCACCGCCGCAGACACCGACGCTCCGCCCTTCACGCCCAGCGGAGACCTCGAGCGCGACCTCACCGCCTACCTCGAAGCATTGCGCACCATGCTCGGGACCCATCAGGCCACGCTCACCGCCACCCAGATCGAGCGAGCCGAGCACAGCCCCGAAGCCGCCGAGCTGCTGAGCCGCGTCGCCGCCGATCGACGTGCGCTGATCGCGCGCCTCCTCGGCGAGGACGAGCACGACTTCTCCGAGGAGCACGCCCTCATCATCGGCCCCCTGATGTTCCAACGACTCCTCGCCCGGCAGCCGATCTCAGACAAGCTGATCCAGCTCATCGTCGACGCGTACGTGCGGACCCGCCCAACCGACAGCAGCTAACGGGCGGCCCAGCGGCTCGCGACCAGATGCCTGCTATGCAACGATTCGTTGCATAGACGCCAGCCCGCACCACCGGCGGAGGACCCGCGATGACCTGGACCAGCTCAGAGCACAGCTACGGTCGAGGTGCCCAGCTCCTCCACTGGCTCGCCGCCCTGCTCATCCTCGCCATGATCCCGATCGGCCTCGTGATGGTCCGCCTTGACCCCGGCGACGCCCAGACCGGCCTCTACCGCTTCCACGTCGCCCTCGGCCTCGCCGTCGCCACCCTCACCCTCGTGCGGATCGCCTGGCGCCTCGTCGACCGCCGGCCGGCGCCCCTCCCCAACATGCCCCGGTGGCGACTCCGACTCTTCGAGGCCGTCCACATCCTCCTCTATGGCGGCGTCGCCGTGCTCGCCATCTCCGGCATCGCCATGCTCCTCGGGTCCGACCTGGGCATCACCCCCGCGTCCGTCGACCCGACCGAAATCGACCGAGACCTCGCCCCGCGGAGCGCACACTCGGCGGTCTCAAAGATCTTCAGCGCCCTGCTGGTCGCCCACGTCGGTGGCGCCATCAGCTACCAGATCACCAAGGGCGACACCCTCGGACGCATGGGCCTCCGCCGCCCCGGCTCCGCCCACCCGGCCTGACGGCCGCGCCTCCCGCACTCGGCCGGCGGCCGCACCGGTTCCCGGTGCGGCCGCTTCGCCGCGCCCGCACTCCCGAGGCCGAACCACCCCGCGAGGCCACGCGCCCCCGATCCGCGCACGTCGCCTTGACGCGCTCCCGCTCGCCATCTAATCTACAACCATATGGTTGTAGAAACGCTCACCCGTGACCCCGACGCCGAGGCCCGCGCCGACCTCATCTTCCACGCGCTCGCCGACACCACGCGCCGCGACATCCTCCGCCGCGCCATCCAGGGCGACCGCTCCGTCTCCGCCCTCGCCCGTGACTACCCGATCAGCACCACCGCCATCCAGAAGCACGTCGCCGTCCTCGAACGCGCCAACCTCGTCACCCGCACCCGCCGAGGCCGCGAGCAGCTCGTCCAGAGCCGCCCCGACACCCTCGCCGAGGCCCACCAACTCCTCGAGGAGATCGAAGTCCTCTGGCGCGACCGCCTCACTCGCTTCGAAGCCCTGCTCGCCGACTCTCCCGACGAATCCAACCCGAATTGACAAATCAACCCGCGCGGAGCGCGGACGAAGGAGTACCGATATGCCAATCACGAACGTCGAGAAGAACCCCGACGACCTGATGCTGCGTGCCACCTGCGAGTTCGACGCGCCGGTCGAGCGGGTCTGGCAGGTATGGGCCGATCCTCGGCAGCTCGAGCAGTGGTGGGGTCCGCCCGGCGTCACCGCCACCGTCGTCGATCACGACCTCACCGAGGGCGCGCGGGTCACCTACTACATGACCGATCCGGAGCACGGCGAGTTTCACGGCTGGTGGCACATCCTCGCCGTCGACCCGCCCCACACGCTGGAGTTCCGCGACGGCTTCGCGTACGAGGGCGGCGAGATCAACGAGGATCTGCCGACGACGCTCACCGAGGTTGCACTCACCTCGCCGGCCGAAGGCAAGACGGTGATGACCGTCACCGCGACGTTCACGAGTCTCGAGTCGATGGAGCAGCTGCTCGAGATGGGCGCGGAAGAAGGAATGGTCGGCGCCCTCGGCCAGATCGACGACGTCCTCACAGGCGTCGCCACCAACTAGCCGTCACCCGACCCGGCCTGTCCCCGGCGAGCGCGCTCCGCTCGAGGAAGCACGCTCGCCGGGTCTCGGATCGAGGATCGCTGCGATAAAGGGGCGCCGAGATGCCAGTCACGAACGTCGAGAAGAGCCCCGAAGACCTCATCTTGCGCATCACCTGCGAGTTCGACGCCCCCGTCGACCGCGTGTGGCAGATCTGGGCCGACCCCCGTCAGCTCGAGCGGTGGTGGGGTCCCCCGGAGTACCCCGCGACGGTCGTCGACCACGACCTCACCTAGGGCGCCCGCGTCACCTACTACATGACCGGCGCTGAGGGCGACCAACATCACGGTTGGTGGCAGATCATCGCCGTCGACCCGCCGCACCACCTCAGCTTCGAAGACGGCTTCGCGCACGGGGACGGCGCCGTCGACGACGGCCTGCCGACCATGCTCATAGAGGTCGAACTCACCGCCCATCCGCGCGACAAGACCGTGATGGCGATCCTCACGACCTTCCCGACGCTTGCCGCGATGAACCAGATCCTCGAGATGGGCCACGAAGCGGGGATGATCGCTGCCCTTGGCCAGATCGACGACGTCCTCGCAGGCGTCGCCACGAACTAGCCGCCACCCGACCCGGCCCCGTCCCGGCGAGCGAGGCTCCCCTCGAGGCGCCTCGGCTCCCTGCCATCGACGCGCCCGCGCCGACGCTGCTAGCGTCCGCGCGACCACCCCTCGCGCCGAGAGGACCAGCCGTGCCACTCGACCCCGCCCTCTTCCGCCCCGAAGCCATCGACCCCGAGACCGCCGCCTACAACGAGCAGCTCGCCGAGCTCGCCCGCACCACCCCCGCCATCCACGAGATCCCCCTCGAGGAGGCCCGCCGCCAGGTCGAACAGAGCCTCGCCGCCTTCCCCTCCGATCCCACCGCCGAGGACCGCGAGATCCCCGGCATCGACGGCCCGCTCACCGTACGCATCTACCAGCCGCCGGCCGAGCCGCTCGGCGTCTATCTCCACTTCCACGGGAGCAGCTGGACCGTCACCCGCGCCCGCCACCACGACTTCCTCAACCGCGCCCTCGCCGACGCCACCGGCCTCGCCGTCGTCAGCCCCGACTACCGCCTCGCCCCCGAGCACCCCTACCCCGCCGCCTGGAACGACGCCGAGTCAGCCGCCCACTGGCTCGTCAACAACGCCGAGGCCGAGTTCGGCACCACGAACCTCTTCGTCGGCGGCGAATCCGCCGGCGGCAACCTCGCCTGCACGGCCCTGCTGCGCATGCGCGACAACCACGGCTACACCGGCTTCAAGGCCGCCAACCTCGTCTACGGCGGCTTCGGCGGGGGCTGGACGCCCAGCAAACTCGCCGCCTCCGGCAACCCAGTCTTCAGCCGAGAAACCGTCGCCTGGACCTCGGAACAGGTCTTCCCGGACAGCGACCTCGACGCAATGGCCCGCAAGATGCCCGTCTACCAGGACCTCTCGAACCTGCCCCCGGCGCTCTTCACCATCGGCACCCTCGACGCCCTGCTCGACGACACCCTCTTCATGTACGTCCGCTGGATCGCCGGCGGCAGCCCCGCCGAGATCGAGATCTACCCCGGCGGCAACCACGGCTTCGACATCGCCCCCACGCAGCTCGCCCGCACCGCCCGCGCCCGCATGCACGCCTTCCTCCGCGACCACATCCCGGCGCCGAGCACCGCCTAGCGCGAGCACCGCCCAGCACGTCGTCACGCGTCGACGCCGCCCCGCTAGCAGTCTGCGTGGGGTGCCCAACGAACCCCCGGGTCGGTCCCCGTTTGCCGCAGGCAGACCCTCAGAGCCGCGGGCAACGACCCACGTCACTCCGAAGACGCCACCAGATCGGGATGCCGGTCACGCGCCAGACACCGGCGCCGAAGGCGACTCGGATCTCGCTTGGAGGGGTCTTGGGGACACCCTCGCGCGGAGCGCGATCCTGGAGTCGGAGCCCCCGAGGGCGAAGCCCCGTGCGGGGGTGTCGGGGGCCACGAGCGTAGCGAGGCCCTCACCCTGTCCGTGCCCCCAACGGCGACTCGTCACCCCGAGGCCGATCGCAGCACCGAGGCAAGCCGCCCACCTCGCAGTCCGCGCGCTCGGTCCCGAGGTCAGCGCACACGGAGCTCCTCGCCCGCCTCGCGGCCGGCCATTCACTCTTCTCGGTTGCGAATAAGAACCTCCGACGCCCCGCCACCGTCGGGAACCCGCTTCACCGCAAGCGCCACCTTGTTCCCGGCATCGAGCGCGGCCCAGTACCGCTCGAGCAGCGCCGCCGGCTCGCCTTCCAGCGGCAACCACATCGGCTCCCCGCGGAAACTCGGCAGCGGATCGCCATCTCCCTCGTAGGTGGTCAGACCCAGCCCGAACCCCGCCGGTACCTCCGCCACCTGGAACGTCGCCCGGTCGGTCAACTCCGGGTCCGCAATGTTCGCCCGCAGGATCGACATCCACAGCTCCGGCGCCGCCGCTCCAACATCGAGGAGTGCACTGATCCGAGGCGTGTAGTTCGGCGCGTCCGGCTCCCGCTCCCGCGTCGCCAGCGCCCCCTCGAACGTTCGACCAGCCTCGAGGGCATCGTGGATCGTTCGTGTCTGATCCCCGTTGCTCACGATGTACTGCCCGCGCCGCTCGAGCATCGCCTCGTAGATGATCAGCGACGGATCTTCGATCGCAGTCGGGTCAATCGGCTCCGTCCGGAGCGTCGTCCCCTCGGCGACGAAACGCCGGTTTCGGCTATGCGAGCTACGGCCCATGATCCAGTAGAGCTGCAGCCACGCGGCCCCGTCGCTGGCGCGCCCAACAATCAGCCCGCGGCCTGGATAGGCGTTCTTCGCGATCCGGCTCGCGAAGCTGCGTTCGGCCTCGGCGGCGAAGTCGACCGGCGTCCAGTCCCCGCTAGCGCACACTCAGCCGCGCCTCGCCCAGCCCCTCGACCGCGATCACAGCCTCATCCCCGGCCGACAGCGGCTTCGGCGGAATGATGCTCCCGGTAATCACCAGCGACCCCGCCGGAATCGACTCCCCACGCTCCGCGAGCGTGTTCGCCAGCCACACCAGCGCCTCGATCGGATGCCCCATCACATCCGACCCGAGCCCCTCGCCAACCAGGTCGCCATTGATCGTCATCGTCCCCCGCGCCCCTGCGAGGTCAATCGACTCCCAGTTCCGCACCGCCGGTCCGACCACCGCCCCCGCCGCCGAGATGTTCGTCACCACCCCTGCGATCGCCGGATCCACCCCATCCGGCCCACCCGACGCCCGCTGATCCACCACCTCGAACGCCGTCATCACGCTCGCGACGTGTGGCGCAATCGACTCCCGCGACCACGGCGCCCCGCCCGGCCCAACCTCCACCCCCAGCCGAACCCCAACCTCACACTCGATCGCCAACCCCTGGTAGTCGGCCGCCTTCAACTCCACCGGCGACTCAACAACCTCCGAGGCGAACAACCCCCCAGTACAAGGCGCGCTGATCCCCCGCGACTCCCGCATTACCGCGCTCGTATAGGCAATCTTCAGCCCACCCAACTCCCCGCGGGCCCCTGCCAACTCCGCCAGATACACCCGCTGCACCGCGTACGCCTCGTCCAGTGAAGTAGGCGCAAACCCCTGCGCCATCAAATCCAGCGGCTCCCCCGCCAACCACCGCCCAGCCTGATACCGCCCCGCCTGCTCAACCGCCGCCTCGTCCATCACAACCCCTCCATCCGTCGCTTTTGCGGCCCTCGATCGACTCCGCTCAAACCCCGACGCAGGTGCCCGTTTGCCGCGAGCAGTTTCTCTCAGAGCCGCAGGCAGCGACCCACGTCACTCCGAAAACGCCACCAGATCGAGACGCCGGTCACGCTCCCGATGCCATCTGGCCGAAGCCACCGCCGATCCTCGCTTGGAGGGGTCCAGGGGACACCCTGTCCCCTGGCGGGGGTGTCGGGGGCGAGTGCCCCCGACGACGATCCACCCCTCGAGGCTAATCGCAACGCCGAGACCAGCCACCCACCTCGCAGCCCGTGCGCTCAACCTCCCGAGGCCAGTCGCGGCACCGAGGCCACCCACCCACCTCGGCCTTCGTGCGCACGACCCGGCGACCACGCCGAAACCAAACGCCAGCGCCTAGCCCCCCACCTCCGAATAGCGGAAGCAGTCCGTGGTGTGATCATTCACCATCCCGCACGACTGCATAAACGCGTAACAAATCGTCGGCCCCACAAACCGAAACCCAACCTTCTTCAACGCCTTCGACATCGCCTTCGACTCATCCGTCTCCGCCGGCAGCTCCGACATCGAGGTAAACCCATTCACCCGAGGCGCCCCACCGACGAACCCCCAGAGAAACCGGTCAAACGCCCCCTCCCCCTCCTCAGCGATCATCCCCAGCGCCGCCCGCGCATTCCCAACAGTCGACGCCACCTTCGCCCGGTTCCGAATGATCCCCTCGTCCTGCAACGCCCGCGCTTGATCCTCATCCGTCCACTCCGCCAGCTTCTCGAGGTCGAACCCCTCGAACACTCGCCGGTACCCCTCACGCCGGTGCAACACCGTCCGCCAGGAGAGACCGGCCTGCGCCCCCTCCAGCGTCAGCAGCTGGAACAGCGTCTCGTCGCCGTGCAGCGGCACCCCCCACTCCTCATCGTGGTAGGCGAGCATCAGCTCGTCGTCCTCACCGGTCCAATCGCACCGCTTCACGTCAGCCATCGCTACACCCGCCTCGATCTCGCTCGCTCGTCGCCGCCCCAGCGACGCAACACACTCAGCGTAGGCGACTGTCCGTCGCCCCGATGTGCCGTCGCCCCGACCGGCTACCCTATCTCGAAGTCGGCGAGCCGCCCCATCGCCTCGACACACATCTCGAAGTACTCCCAGTCCGTCCCCACGCCCTGCTGCATCTCCCCGAGGACGTACAGCGCCTCCCGCAATCGCGCCGCGCGCATCAGCAGACCGAACGCCGACAGCTCCGCCGCCAGCACCTCCCCGCCCGCGCGCGTGTACCCATCGAGGAACCGGGACGCCAGATCCCGATCCACCATCGTCCGCGTCTCGTCGCGGCAGAACGCCCACACCGAATTGCTCGTCTCCCACGCTCGCCAGTCCACGCGGCACCAGTCCCAATCGAGGACCGCCACCACCCGCTCCCCGGCGAACAGCAGATTGTCCGCGTGGTAATCCCCGTGGATCGCCATCGACGGCAGCCCCTCCAGCCCCAGCACCGCCGCCGGCACCTCCTCCAGCGCGCGCTCGAACCCATCGAGGTCACAGTGCGCCGCGATCGAAGCGCGGTCCGCGCGAGCCCAGCTCCACTGCCGCTGCTCACGCCAGTCCATCTCCGCCCACCGTGGGTACCCCTCACGGTCGCCGCCGACCTCAACCGCGCTCAGCGCCGCGTGCAGCCGCGCCAGCACCTCCGCGGCCACATCCCGATCGGAAGCGATCAGCCGGTCCCCGCGCCGCCCCTCGACGAACGCCGCCATCGAGGCGATCCGCCCCTCCACCTCAACGAACGTCGCCCCCTCGGGCATCCGCAGCGGAGCCAACACCTCCGGCACCAGCGGCGTCAGCCGCGACACCAGCTGATGCTCCCAGCGCACCATCGCCGCCGTCGTCAGCGGCTCGCCGACCCGCAGCACGTAACGGTCCCCGTTGACCTCAACCCGATACAGATCGTTGACGTCGCCCCCCTCGAGGCGCTCGATCGCACCCGGCACCGCCCCCGAAAACCAGTGCCGAATCACACCCTCGAGGTCCACGCCCGTCCGACTCCCGCCCATCACCCGAGGTCCAACTCCCCAATCCCCGCGATCGCCGCGATGTTCTGCTGCAGGTAATCCCACCCCGCATGCCCGCGCTGCATCTCACCGAGGCCCCACAATGCCTCGTACAGCCGCGTCGCCCGCACGCACAGCGCGAACACCGCCCGCTCCTCGGCCGGCACCCCCACCCCCGAGGCCGCCTCGTAGCTCTCGAGGAACGCCCGCGCCTGCCACCCCATCAGGTTCGTGCTCCCCTCGTTCCGGCACAGCGACCACAGCCCGTTCGCCACATCCCACGCGCGCCAGTCCACCCGGCACTCGTCCCAATCGATGATCGCCGCCACCTCCCCGTCGCCCCCGACGAGCAGGTTCTCCTCGTGGTAGTCCGCGTGGATCGGCATCGTCACCAGCGCCCGCCCCGCCGCGCTCGACGCCACCGAGGCCAGCTCCCCCGGCACCTCCTCGATCGCCCGGTCGAGCACCCCCAGGTCGACCCGCGCCTCCACCATCCCGCGGTCGACCCCGCCCCAGCTCCACCACCGGTTCTCCCGCCAGTCCAGCTCCGTCCAGCTCGGGTACCCCGGCCGCGCCCCCAGCTCATCCGCGAGATCGCCAGCCTCCAGCAGCGTCCGATGCAACGCCCCCAGAGCCCGCCCCGCCGGCTCCACGTCCCGCCCGCTCCGGTCCCCCAGCCGCCCGTCGACGAACCGCTCCAGCGTCGCCAGCCGCCCGTCCACCTCCACCATGCTCGCGCCCTCCGGTGTCCGGATCGGCGCCAGCACCGTCGGCAGCCGCGGCGCCACCCGATCGAGGAGCGAGTGACTCCACGCCGTCATCTCCGCCGTCGTCTCCGGCTGCAGCACCCGCAACACCAACGGCCCCACCGCCGACTCCAGCCCGAAGACATCGTTCATCCACCCACCCTCGAGCGGACGCACCCCATGCACCTCGAGCCCCGGAAACCAGCGCCCCACCACCTCGCGCGCGCTGAACCCAGTCGCCCCCGGCGTCCCCGCCGCGCTCACGTCAGCACCTCCGCGGCGCTCGCCCCGAACGCACCCCCACTCCCGAGGGCGCCCCAACCCGCCGGCTCAGGCGGTGGAAGCAATCGCCCGTCGGACGTAATCCTTGCGGTCGGCAGCCGCCCGCTGCCCCAGCTCCGCGTTCTGGTTCATCCGAGGCGAATCGAACCCGTGCGGCCCCCCGGGGTACACCTTCAGCTCCGTCGGCACGCCGGCCTCGATCAGCCGCCGCGCGTACTCCAGGTCCTCATCCAGGAAGATGTCCAGCGTCCCCACCGAGATGTACGCCGGCGGCAACCCGCTCAGGTCCGTCGCCCGCGTCGGCGCCGCGTACGCCGGAATCGAGTCCGTCTCGAACAGCTCCCCGAGGTAGGCCTTCCACCCCACGTGGTTACTTTCCGGCGACCAGCCCCACGTCGTCCACTGGCTCGACGCCGTCGTCCGCGTGTCGTCCACCATCGGGTAGATCAGCACCTGGTGCGTCACGCTGAACTCCCCGCGGTCCCGCACCAGCAACGCCAACGCCGCCGCCAGCCCACCGCCGGCGCTCCCGCCACCGATGATGACCCGCGCCGGGTCCACCCCCAGCTCCTCGGCATGGTCGACCACCCACTTCAGCCCCGCGTAGCAGTCCTCCACCCCGGCCGGGTACGCGTGCTCCGGCGCCAGCCGGTAGTCCGGCGAGAACACCGTCGCCCCCAGGTCCGCTGCCCAGTCCGAGCACATGTCGTTCGACATGTCGTACGTCCCCGCGATGTACCCACCGCCGTGGATCCAGTACACCGCCGGCTGCGTCTCCGTCGCGCCGCTCTTCCGGTACACCCGCACCGTCACCGGCAGCGCCCCCTCGGGCCCCGGCGCCTCGTGATCGCTGCAGTCCACCCCCGCCGCCACAGGCGGAGGCGGCATCAACTCCGCACGCTCCGCCCGAATCTCCGCCGCCCGCGTGAACCACTCCTCCGGATCCACCGCCGCCGCGGCCGCCGCCTCAACCAGCTCCCGATACGCCGGATCAACACGCTCTCGGACATCCATCGATCTCTCCTCGCCATCCTCGGAGCCACATTCAACCCGAACTGAGCGATCCTCGCTGGGTCAGCCGCACCGAAACGCCACCTCACAGAGCGACGGCGGAGACCGCCGCGCGGCGCAGCCCCCACGAGCCGGGCGCGAAGCCAGCGAAGAAACCGATCACTCCCCTCCGGAACCGGGGGCGTGGGGGCGAAGCCCCCGCATTC
>JANQNP010000027.1 GCA_028279505.1 Dehalococcoidia bacterium | reverse complement strand
GACAGCTCGCCGTAGAAGTGCCGGTAGGCCTCGCGATCGGCGAGCGCCAGACCGCGCAGCGCGTCGAGGCGTTCGCGCGCTCGGTCCTCGGGAGACAGCTCGTCCTCAACCACCTCGGGCGCGGCGACCTGCGGCCGCCGTCGCCGCCAGGCGAGGACCCCGACCGCCCCGAGGGCGACGACCGCGAGGGCGATCGGCAGCTCGGGGCCCTGCCACCACGCGGGCGGATCGCCCGCCGCCGCCTGCGGCTTGAGCGGTCGCAGATCCTCGTCACCCGCGCCGCGGACCGGCTGGATGCGCAGGATCGGCGGCCGCACCGAGGTCGAGCCGGTACTCCCGTCGGCGTCTAGCCATGACACCTCGATGTCGCCAGGGTGCAGATCACCGAGGACGTACGCGGCGATGGTGAACTCGAATGTGGTGGTCGCCATGCCGGGGACGCCGTCGACGGCGTCGTCGAAGACCAGCTCCTCGACGCCCGTGCCCAGCAGCTCGATGTCGCTCACGCGCGCGGGCTCACCGCTGCTGATCAGCAGCTCCTGGCTGTGCCGCACGGTCACGACGAGCTTCACCGGCTCACCGAGCGTCGCCGCGCGCGGCCGCAGCGACGCGCTCACGTCGAACGCCGGCGGCTCCTGCGCGCCCACCCGCGACTCGCCCAGCGCCACCACCGAGGGCACGCCCACCGCGACCGCGATCAACGCCGCGAGCGCCGCGCGCCTCATCGCCGCATCGCCCGCGTCCGGAAGTAGCGCGCGATCGGATCGACGAGGTTCCCATCGAGCCGGATCTCGACCTCGTCGACGCCCGCCGTCGCGAGGAGGCGCCGCCGCTCGGCGGCGCGGTCGACCGCCGCGGCAGCGTAGCGACTCCGCAGTCCCGCGTTCCCGGTATCAACGATCTGGGCCGCGCCATCCTCGGCACCCGCGAACCGGACGATCCCGAGGTCGGGCAGCTCCTCGTCGGCGGGATCGACGAGGACGAGGGCGATCACGTCGTGGCGACGCGCGAGCGTGCGGAGCGAGTCGACGTAGCCGTCGTCGAGGAAGTCGGAGATCAGGAAGACGACCGAGCGGCGGCGGAGCGCCCTCGACAGGTAGTCGCAGGCGGCGGCGATGCTGGTGCCGGGGCTCGGCGGCGCGTGGCGCACAACGTCGCGGACGAGGCGCAGGACGTGGTTCACGCCGCGCTTCGGCGGCACGAACCGCTCCACCTCGCCGGCGAAGGTGAGCATGCCGACCCGGTCATGATGCTGCGCCGCCGCGAATCCGAGCAGCGCGGTCAGCTCGGCCGCCGCGCCGAGGCGCCCGTCCCGCCGGTGCGCGACGAGCTGCGAATCCGAGATGTCGACGGCGCAGACCACCGACAGCTCGCGCTCCTCGACGAACTCCTTCACCCACGGCACGCCCATGCGCGCGGTGACGTTCCAGTCGATGAAGCGCACGTCGTCGCCTGGCACGTACTCGCGCGCCTCGGCGAACTCGATGCCTGTCCCACGGAACACCGAGGAGTAGTCGCCGCCGAGCACGGCGCTCGCGAGCCGTCGGGTGCGGATCTCGATCCGCTTGATGCGGTCGCGGTCGGCGACGCTCAGGCCGCCGTCCTGGTCAGCCGAGGGTGGAGGCGGGTCTGCTGGCGCAGCGCGACGCCACCAGCGTCGCACCTACGGAATCCCCACGCCCTCGAGCAGCCGCGAGACGATGTCCTCGGGCGAAACGCTCTGCGCCTCGGCCTCGTAGGTGAGCACGACGCGATGGCGCAGGACGTCCGGCGCCAGCGCCTTCACGTCGTCCGGCGTCGCGTAGTCACGGCCCTGCACGAACGCGTACGCCTGCGCGCCACGCGCAAGGAAGGTCGCCGCGCGCGGGGACGCGCCGTAGTCGATCAGCGGCGTGAGGTCTTCGAGGCGGTATCGAGCCGGCTCCCGCGTCGCGTCGATCAGCCGCAGGATGTACTCGCGCAGCGGCTCGTTGATCTCGACGCCGCGGACCGCCGGGCGCAGCGCCGCAATCTCCTCGGCCCCGGCCACCGCCTCGATCGGTTCGGGCTCGGTATCCAGCGCCTGTTCCAGGATCGTGCGTTCGTCCTCGCGGCCCGGGTAGCCGACGAGGATCTTCAGCATGAAGCGGTCGAGCTGGGCCTCGGGCAGGGGGTAGGTGCCTTCTTGCTCGATCGGGTTCTGCGTCGCGAGCACGAGGAACGGGTCCGGCAACGCGTGCGTCTCGCCGCCGATCGAGACCTGTCGCTCCTGCATCGCCTCGAGGAGCGCCGACTGCACCTTGGCGGGGGCGCGGTTGATCTCGTCCGCGAGCACGATGTTCGCGAAGATCGGCCCCCGCCTGACCGAGAACTCGCCCTCCTGAGGGTTGAAGACCAGGGTGCCGGTGATGTCGGCGGGCAACAGGTCCGGCGTGAACTGCACGCGCGAGAAGCTGGCGTGGAGCACGTCAGCGAGGGTGTGCACCGTCAGGGTCTTGGCGAGCCCCGGGACGCCCTCGATCAGGGCGTGGTTGTTGGTGAACAGCGCAACGAGGAGGCGGTCGATCAGTTCGTGCTGGCCGACGATCACCCGCCCGATGCCGTCACGGATCGACGACACGACCTCGTGAAGGTGTTCGGGGGGCGTGAGCCGGTCTGCCGCCTGCTGCGCCATCGGTCAGTCCACTGCTGGTCAGAGGTGGGACCGATAGTCTACCCGCTCGGCGGGGGCGAGGAGTGGAAGCTAGCCTCCGACGGCCGCCAGCTCACGCGCGGCTGTCTCGACGCGACCGACCTCGGCGACATCGCCGAGTACGCCGAGGAGCGCGTTGATCTCCGGGACGATCCGCTCGATCACACTCGCGTCGACGGTGCCGCGGCTCAACCGCACGGCATCGCCGCCGCGCCGGGTGATCACCAGCTCCACCGGGAGCTCACCCGCGTGGCGATCGAGGACCGCACAGATCTTGCGCAGGCGCCGGCGGTCGGCCGCCTCGTCGGTCGTCTCTTCGAGAGCGATCCGCAGCCGCCGAGGTCCGTCGTCGGGTGGGGCTTGGTACACAGCGGGCTCCTCGGCTGCCTGGAGGGGACGTAGGTGCTGGCGCGATCCGCCGTTCGGCGACCCGCCGCCGTTGGGCGGGCCACCTCGATGGCCGTTGCGCGCCGCGGCGGGTCGCGCGGCGGCCGGCCCTCGGGAGCGACTGCCATTCAGACGGAAGCGCGCGGGGTTCGCGTTGACGAGCTGCTTCTGGTCGAGGTCGAAGGAGGCGAGTTCCTGGGCGGCGACGGTCAGCCGCCCGTTCCGCGAGCGCACGTCGACCTTCGCCACCAGCACGGTCGCTTCGCGCAGCACGTCGCGCGCCTCGTCGTAGCTGTCAGGCCAGACCGTGAGTTCGAACTGCCCGCTCAGGTCCTCGAGCGTCACCGCCGCGAACGGCTTGCCCTGCTTCGTCATCAGCGGCCGCACGTTGACGATCGTTCCGGCGACCACCGCCTTCTCGCCGGCCATCTCCTCGCTGAGCTCGGCCGCCTGCGCGGTCACCATCTCAGAGAGCGCGGCCGCGGCGCGTCGGAACGGGTGCTCCGACACGTACGTGCCAAGCAGCTCCTTCTCCCACGCGAGGAGCTGCGGCGTCGGCACCTCCATCGGGTCGAGCTCGAGGGCGGGCAGCGGCGTGTCCACCTGGTCGCCGAACAGGTCGAACATCGAGGTCTGCCCGGTCTCCCGGAGCCGCTGCTGCTCCTGCGCGAGGGTCAGCAGCCGCTCGACCCCGCCGATGACGGTGCCTCGCGGTCCGAGCGGATCGAGTGCCCCGGCCTTCGCAAGCGACTCGAGGACGCGCTTGTTCACCTCGCGTGGGTTCACGCGCTTGGCGAAGTCCTCGAGGGTGGTGAACGGGCCATCCTCCTTGCGGTTCTCGATCAGGATCTGGATGCCGCCCTCGCCCACGTTCTTGATCTGGGCGAGGCCGAAGCGGATCGCCCAGCGTCCGTCGGCCGAGCGCTCGATGCCGAAGTTGGCGAGTGACCGGTTCACGTCCGGCGGGAGCACGTCGACTCCGAGCCGGTTGCACTCGGCGATCGCGGCGGCCAGGCGATCCTGCGAACCACCGGCCGACATGAGCACCGCGGCCATGTACTCAACCGGATAGTGCGCTTTGAGATACGCGGTCTGGTAGGCGATCGTCGCGTACGAGAATGCGTGCGCCTTGTTGAACGCGTACCCGGCGAACGGCTCGATCAGGTCGAACAGCGTCTCCGCGAGGCGCTGGTCGTAGCCCTTCGCCACGCCGCCGGCGATGAAGCGCTCGCGCTCCTCGACCATGACGGAGGCGATCTTCTTGCCCATCGCCTTCCGCATGACGTCGGCCTGGCCGAGCGTGTAGCCCGCGAACTGGCGCGCGATCTGCAGCACCTGGTCCTGGTAGGTGATGACGCCGTACGTCTCGTCGAGGATGTTCGCGAGGTCCTGGTGCGGGTACACCGGTGCCGCGCGGCCGTGCTTCACGTCGATGTAGCGTGGGATGTGCTCCATCGGCCCGGGGCGGAAGAGCGCCACCATGGCCGCGAGCTCGGCGATGTTCGCCGGCTGCAGCTCCGCGACGTAGCGGCGCATCCCGGACGACTCCATCTGGAAGACGCCGAAAGTCTCGGCCTCCGCCAGCAGCGCCGCCGTCGCCTCGTCGCCGTCGGGCAGCGCCATCAGGTCGAGCTTCTCGCCGCGATGCTCCTCGATCAGCTCGACCGCGCGGCCGAGGATCGTGAGGTTGATCAGCCCGAGGTAGTCGACCTTCAGCAGGCCGATCTTCTCGACGTCCGACATCGCAAACTGCGTCGTCGGGAGCGCGTCCTCGTCCTTCGAGCCGGTCGCGCGCTGCAGTGGCACGACGTCCATCAGTGGCTCGCGCGAGATCACAATGCCCGCGGCATGCGTCGACGCGTGGCGGGTGACGCCCTCGAGGCTGCGCGCGGTGTCGATCAGCTCGCGCGCGCGGACCTCGGTCTCGTAGACCTGGCCCAGCTCCGGCGACTGCTCCAACGACTCATCGAGGGTGATATGGAGCTGGTCCGGGATCATCCGCGCGATGCGGTCAGTCTCGTCGAACGAGAGGCCGAGCGCGCGCCCCGAGTCGCGGACGGCGGCCTTCGGGCCCAGCGTCCCGAACGTACAGATCTGCGCGACCCGGTCGCGGCCATAGCGCTCGGCGGTGTAGCGAATCACCTCTTCGCGGCGGTCATCCGCGAAGTCGAAGTCGACGTCGGGCATCGACAGGCGCTCGGGGTTCAGGAAGCGCTCGAAGACCAGCCCGTACTGCAGCGGCTCGATGTCCGTGACGTCGGTCGTATAGAGGACGATCGACGCGGCGGCTGAACCCCGGACCCCCATCGGAATCTTCTGCTCGCGGGCGAAGCGCGCGAGGTCGCGCACGATCAGCATGTACTCGCCGAAGCCGGTCTGCTCGATCACGCCGAGCTCGTAGCGCAGGCGCTCGCGGTGCTCCTCGGTTGGGTCGCCGTAGCGCCGCTGGAGGCCCTCCTCGCAGATCTCCGTGAGATGCTGCATCGCCGTCTTGCCCTCGGGCACCCCGGCGTCAGGCAGCATCGTGCGACCGAAGTCCATCGTCAGGTCGACCTGCTCGGCAATGGCCAGCGTGTTGGCGTAGGCCTCCGGCAGCTCCGGAATCAGCGTCCGCATCTCGTCCGGTGACTTGAGGTAGAACTCGTGGTTCGGGAGCTTGAACCGCTTCTCGTCGCTCATCGTCGAGTTGGTGCCGATACAGAGCAGCACCTCGTGCGAGTGTGCGTGCGACGCCTCCGCGTAGTGGGAATCGTGCGTCAGCACCAGCGGGAGGCCCATCCGCTTCCCGATCGCCGCGATCTGCGGCGTCAGGTTGCTGAACTCCTCGATTCCGTGCTCCATCACCTCGAGGTAGTACCGCCCCGGGAAGACATCCCGGTACCAGCCGGCCACGTCCATCGCGCCGGCCTCGTCGCCGTCGCGGAGGCACTTCAGGAACTCGCCCGACGGGCAGCCCGAGAGCACTACTATCCCCTCGGAGTACTCCTCGAGGATCTCGCGGTCCATCCGCGGCCGCCGGTAGAACCCCTCAAGGTGGGACTTGCTCGAGAGCTTGAGCAGGTTCTGGTAGCCGACCTCGTTCTGCGCCAGCAGCGTCAGGTGGTTCGGCCACTCACCGGACTGCTTGTCGTGCCGGCTCCCCGGTGCGACGTACCCCTCGAGACCGACGATCGGCTTGATCCCGGCGTTCGTTGCCGCCTCGTACAGCTCGAGGGCGCCATACATCGTCCCGTGGTCGGTGATCGCGAGGGCGGGCATCTCCGTGCTCACCGCCCGCTGCACCAGCTCCGGGATCTTCGACATCCCGTCGAGCAGCGAGTATTCGGTGTGCGTGTGGAGATGAACGAACGACATCTCTGGTCTCACCTGCGCTGCGCCGGACGCGCGTCGGACCCAACAACGGTGCCCGCCGCGCTATTCGGATGAATGGTATAGGTAACTACGCGAACGTGTGTGCGAAGTCGCCGGACCCCGGACTCTACACGTCCCCATCATCGCCCTGCAAGGCACGCGGCGCTGCCGCAAGGACGCGCGGAGGAACGGCTCTCGATCGGGTCCGTCAATCCTCGCGATCGAGCTCGAATGCGTCGTGCAACGACCGCACGGCGTCGCCGACCCGCTCCGAGGAGATCACGCAGGTGATGCGGATATCGCTGGTCGAGATCATGTCCACGTTGATGTTCTGGTCGTACAGCGTGCGGAACATCCGCGCCGCGAATCCGGGCGCCGAGGCCATCCCGGTCCCCACGATCGACACGGTCCCGAGGTCGGGCTCCGAGACCACCTCGGCGGCGCCTAGCTCCGTCTTTACCGCCTCGACGACGCGCAGCGCATCATCGAGGTCGGTCGGGGCAACCGTGAACGTCATGTCGGTCAGCTTCTCGACGCTCGCGTTCTGCACGATCGTGTCCACGGACACCTCGGCGTCGGCGAGCGGCTCGAAGAGGTGCGCGGCGATGCCTGGGCGATCTGGCACGCCTCGGACGGTGATCTTCGCGACGTGATCCTGGTGCGCGATCCCGCGGACCTTGTTGCCCTGTTCCATCGTCATCTCTCCGTGGATCAACGTACCCGGGGCATCGTCGTCGAAGCTGCTCGCTACCCGGATCGCGACGTCGTACAGCTCGCCGATCTCCACGGCGCGTGCGTGCATCACGCGCGCGCCCGTCGTCGCCAGCTCAAGCATCTCCTCGTAGCCGATCTCTCGCAGCGGTCGCGCGGCGGAGCAGACCCGCGGGTCCGCCGTGTAGACGCCAGCGACGTCGGTGAAGATCTCGCATCGGTCGGCCTCGAGGGCTGCGGCCAGCGCGACGGCGGTCGTATCCGAGCCGCCGCGACCGAACGTCGTCACGTCGAAGTCCTCGCTCACGCCCTGGAAGCCGGCGACGATCACCACGCGCCCCGCCTCCAGCTCGCGCTCCATCCGCTCGGTCTGAATGCCCGAGATCCGCGCGCGCCCATACACCGCCGTCGTGCGAATCCCCGCCTGTGCGCCCGTGAGGCTGACCGCGTCGAGGCCCAGCTCGTGGAGGGCCATCGAGAGCAGCGTGCTCGTCACCATCTCACCGGTGGAGAGCAGCACGTCCATCTCGCGCGGCTCGGGGTGGTGCGTGATCTCCGAGGCCAGCGCGTACAGCTCGTCCGTGCGCTTGCCCATCGCGGACACCACGGCGACCACCTGGTCGCCGTTCGCGTGGCACGCCTCCAGCCGCCGCGCGACCCGCTTGATGTGGTCGGCCGTGGCGACCGAGGTCCCACCGTACTTGTGAACGACGCGCGCCATGCTCGGTGGCTATTCCTCAGTGGCTATTCGGAGTCGACGAGGACCGCGCCCACGGCGCTCATCCGGCACACGCGCGTCTCGACCTCGAGGCCGTGTGCCGCGGCCACCTCGCGCATCGCGCCGGCGACCTCGTCGCCGTCCTCCGCGCGGGCGAACGCCGCCACGGTCGAGCCACCGCCAGAGAGGTACACGCCGGGGGCGCCCGCGTCGCGAGCGGCCTGGAAGAGCGGGTACATCGCCGGAAACAGTGTCGAGCGTGCCGGCTGGTGGATCACGTCTTCCGTCGCCGTCGCGAGCAGCTCGTAGCGGCCCTGCATCAGTGCCGCGAACAGCAGCGCGGCGCGCCCGATGTTGTGCACAGCCTGGTTGCGGGTCAGCCGCTCCGGCAGCCGCTTCCGCGACTCCTCGGTCGGCATCGAGAACTGCGGGATCAGCAGCGCCAGGCGCAGATCCTCGGGCGGCTCGACCCCGGTGTGGACGACCCCGTCGTCATCGTCGACCACGATCTGAAACCCGCCGAACATCGCCGGGATGATGTTGTCACCGTGGCCCTCGAGGCGCACCGCGTGCGGGACGAGATCCTCGAGGTTGTTATCGCCGCCGATCAGTGCGCTCGCCGCGATCAGGCCGGCCGCTCGCGCCGCCGCGGAGACGCCCAGGCCGCGCCCGACGGGGACGTCACCCTCGTAGTCCACGCTGAGCCCGGCGGGCGTTGCGACGCCCGCGTGCTGGTACAGCGCGAGCGCGGCGCTCACCGTCATCTGCTCGATCGGGCCGTCAGGTGCGGGCACTGGCTCGTCGGACGCTGTCACGCGGTAGCGACTCGTCCAATCGAGGGCGACGCCCAAGCTGTCGAAGCCCGGACCGAGGTTGGCGGAGGTGGCGGGAACGTCGACGCTGACGGTTTGTGAGGGAGCCATGTCGCGAGTCTAGGAAGCGCCCGGATCAGCAGCAAACGCGGCGTGGTTTTGATGACTCCACAACCTTGGGCGTGAGACTACTTCCCGTATACTTCTGTTCTTGAAGTGACGCGGCGGACGCCCTTCGAGGCGTTCGAAGGGGGCCACCGTGGAAGAGATCGTCCTGACCAGCGGCGTGCGTACGGCGATCGGCACGTTTGGTGGCTCGCTGAGCGAGACCCCCGCCTCCGACCTCGGCGCGCACGTCATCCGCGAGGCCGTCAGCCGCGCGGGCATCACCCCGGAGTCGGTCGACCAGGTCATCCTCGGTTGTGTCGGACAGGTCGCCGAGGATGGCTACATCGCCCGCCACGCCTCGGTGAAGGGCGGCATGCCGATCGGCACCCCCGCCTACACCGTGAACCGCATCTGTGGCTCTGGCCTCGAGGCGATCAACAACGCCGCCCGCTGGGTCGAGACCGGCGACGCCGACGTGGTGGTCGCCGGTGGCGCCGAGAACATGAGCATGATGCCCTTCCTGCTGCGCAAGGGCCGCTACGGCTACAAGTACGGGCACGACAAGCTCGAAGACGGCACCATGCACATGCTGACCGACCCGTTCGACAGCATCCTCATGGGCGAGACCGCCGAGAATCTGGCTGAGCGCTACGAGGTCTCCCGCGAGATCCAGGACGAGTACTCCGTCCGCTCTCAGGAGCGCGCGCTCGCCGCCATCGAGGCCGGCTATTTCAAGGACCAGATCGCACCCCTCGAGGTCCGCAAGGGCCGCGACACCATCACCTTCGACACCGACGAGCACCCGCGCGCCAGCACGATGGAGAAGCTCGGCACGCTGCGCCCCGTGTTCCGCGAGGGCGGCAGCGTCACCGCCGGCAACTCCTCCGGCATCAACGACGGCGCCGCCGCCGTGGTCGTCACCACCGCATCGAAGGCCAGGGAACTGGGCATGCAGCCGCGCGTCCGCATGGTCGCCCGCGCCGAGTCCGGCGTGGACCCGAAGATCATGGGCAGCGGCCCGATCCCCGCGATCGAGAAGGTGATGGAGAAGTCCGGCCTCAGCGTCGAGGACATGGACGTCATCGAGCTGAACGAGGCGTTCGCCTCCGTGACCGCGGCCTGCTCGGCCGTGCTCAACCTCCCGGTCGACAAGACGAACCCGAACGGCGGCGCGATCGCCCTTGGCCACCCGGTCGGGGCGACCGGCGCGATCCTCACCGTCAAGGCGATGCACGAGCTGGAGCGCACCGGTGGCCGCTACGGCCTCGTCTCGCTCTGTATCGGCGGCGGCCAGGGCATCGCCACCATCTTCGAGCGCGTCAGCTAGCCGCACCGCCTCGAGGCCACACCACGGACGCCGCCGCTGGGCGGCGTCCCCATCTCCGAGGGCGCAGTTTCCGAGGGCGCGCGGCCGCCGCTAGTCGGCGGCGCCAGCGACCTCAAGCAGCTCATCCAGGTGCTCGTTGAAGTGATCCGGGATGTGCGACCGGAAGTAGTCCGCGTGCTCGGTCGCTTCCTCGTCCGTCACCGTCTCCAGGAACCGCACCAGCCGGTCGTGCGCGCGCTCCCACCGCGCCAGCACATCTGCGGCGCTCTGCTCCCGCGCCCAGGCGGCCTCACGCGCGTTGTGGACGTCCGCCGAGGGCCACTCCGCCCCCGGCTCGTATCCGCTGCCGAACTCGAAGCCCTCAGCCAGCGGCTCCTGCCGCAGGACCGTCGTGACGAACCCCTCGACCGCCTCGTCCCAGAAGGCGAGGTGAGCGATCAGTTCCTTCACCGTCCAACCCGACGACGTCTCGCGATCGAGACCTTCGACACCGATCGCCGCCACCGCCTCTTTCAGCGGTTGCCACGCCGGCTCGAGATCGGCCAACAACCGGGCGGAGCCGCTCACCGCCCCACGCCCAGCCCGCGCTCCGCGAGCGCGGCGCGCAGCCGCGCCCACGCCAGCTCGGTCACCTCGGCGGGTGGCAGCGTCGCATCGAGGACCAACCACTGCTCCGGCACGGCGGCGGCGAGCGCCCGGAACCCATCGCGGACCCGCTCGTGGAACCGCGCGTCGGCACGTTCGAGGTAGTCGTCGGCGCCGGCGGTCCGCGCATGCCCGACCCCCGGTTCGAGGTCGAGCAGGATCGTCAGATCCGGCGCCAGCCCACCGGTCGCCAGCTCGATCGCCGACGCGACGACGTCCGAGGCCAGGCCGCGGCCATACTGCTGGTAAGCGACGGTCGAGTCGGCGAAGCGGTCGCAGATGATCAGCGCGCCCCGCTCGAGGGCGGGTCGCACCACCTCCGCGACCAGCTGCGCCCGGGCAGCGTTGAACACCAGTAGCTCGACGCGCTCGTCGATCTCGCCATCCTCCGAGGAGAGCAGCGCCGCCCGCAGCCGCTCGCCGAGCGCGGTGCCGCCCGGCTCACGGGTCGTGACCGTCTCCACACCGAGCTTGCGCGCGCGCTCGGCAAGCGCCTCGAGCTGCGTCGACTTGCCGGCGCCCTCACCGCCCTCGAGCGTGACGAACAAGCCGCGAGGGGCGGCGGGCGGCACGTGCTAGCCCTGCGGCGGCCAGGGGGCCGCCGCGACCGGCATGCCGTCGGAGACGACCATCACCCGTCGGAACGGCTCGCGACCGCGCGAGGTGCTGGTGAGGCCGTGGCGCTCGATCACCTCGTGCTGGAGGCGGCGGATGTAGGCGTTCTGCGGCGACAGCTCCACGTTCGCGGAGCCGCCGTGCGAGATGCTCGTCACCGCGTCCTCCGCCTCGCGCAGCGCCGCGGTCAGCGGATCGACCTCCATGTCGTCGCCGCGCATCGCGAGGAGCTGGCGCTCCATCTGCGAGCTCGTGTTGTTGCGCAGCACGTAGATCGGGATGCCTCGTTGCTCCGCGCGGCGGAGCGGACCGCTGCGCCGGCGGTAGTACGGGCGGAGCGTCATCACGCAGTCCGCATCGTCGACCGAGTCGACGATCGCGGCCGCCGACCGCGTCGAGGCAATCGCGGCTTCGAGGCGGGAGCGGCTCACGCCGAACGGCAGGATCCGCTTCGAGGGGCCGCCCGGCGCCGGCGGCAGCTCCTCCCACTCGCGCTCGTCCGAGGGGCGCTCGGCGGGACCACCGCCGCTCCGCTCGTCGGAGCGCAGCGGCATCCGGTGCACCGTCTGCACGACGCCGTCCTGGACCTCGCGCACCTCGGCGTCCGCGTCGAACCCTCGGAGGAGCGAGTCCACGGTGCTCGCCACGTCCTCGTGGACGGCGACGCGGTCGAACGACTGGATCTCGACGAGGCAGTCGAAGGTCGGCGGGTTGCGCCGCTCGAGGATGGTCTTCTGGGTGCCACGCCGGCGCGCCTCCTCGTCGCCGAGCGTCACCGACTCGATGCCGCCGATCAGGTCGGACAGCGTCGGGTTCTGCATCAGGTTCGCCAGCGTGTTGCCGTGCGCGGTGCCGACGAGTTGCACGCCGCGCTCCGCAATCGTGCGGGCCGCCTCCGCTTCGAGGCCGGTGCCGATCTCGTCGATCACGATCGCCTCGGGCGTGTGGTTCTCCACCGCCTCGATCATCACGCGGTGTTGCAGCTCGGGCCGCCCCACCTGCATCCGCCGCGCTCGGCCGATCCCAGGGTGCGGGATGTCGCCGTCGCCGCCGATCTCGTTCGAGGTGTCGACCACCACCACGCGCTTGCTCAGCTCGTCCGCCAGCGTGCGCGCGACGTCGCGGAGCATCGTCGTCTTGCCGACGCCCGGCGGGCCCAGCAGCAGGATGCTGTGTCCCGACTCCACGAGGTCCCGGATCGCGCCCGCCGATCCGGACACGCTCCGCCCCACGCGGCAGGTCAGCCCGACGATGCGGCCTCGGCGATTGCGAATCGCCGACACCCGGTGCAGCGTCCGAGGGATACCGGCGCGGTTGTCTTCGCCGAACTCGGAGAGCTGGGCCACGGTCTGTTCGATCTCCTGCTCCGCGACCTCGTCGTCGTGCAGCGTGATCTCGCTGCCCTCGCGGTAGCGGGCCGTCGGCACGCGGCCGACGTCGAGAACCACCTCGATCAGTCCTGCCATGCCATGCTCGCGGACCGCCTCCTGGACGCGCAGCGGCAGCCGGTCGATCAGCAGATCGATCTCCTCCCGCTCTTCGTCGCTCAGCGTTGGAAGATCCGGCGTTGGAAGATCCGGCGTCGCGACGTCAGGCGCCGAGATGTCAGGGTCCAAGCCCTCGGGGCGGTCGGATTCGCGCTCGTTCACGCTCCACCTCCACTCGGCACCGGCATGCCGGATCGCACCGGCGCCTCGGCCAGCACCGGCCGCGCGATGCGGCGGCATAGCCGCACGTACTCGTCCGACGGTTCGAGGCCTGCCGTCGCCAGCACCCGCTCGACCGACGCGGCGCTGCGCGGCACCACCGCCTGCAGCTCCGTATCCCCACAACGCTCGACCGCGGCGGCGAGCAGCGCGCCCGCCGAGGCGTCATCGTCGGCGTCGCTCACGATCTCGAGTTGAACGCGCCCGTGCTGTTCATGGAAGGCGCCGAACCCGGCCACGAGCCCGTCGCACTCCGTCACCAGCTCGGTGCCGCCGCGGAGCCAGCGCCGGTCGCGCGCCGCGGACCACTCCTCGCGCGTCATCCCCAGCTGCGCCCGCGCCTCGGCGGGTACCGCGCGGCTGTAGAGCTGGAACAACGCCGGCTCGTCCTCGAGCGCCGCCGCCCGCACCGTGCGCGGCTCGCCGGCCGCCGGCGCGGCGGCCCTCCCGCGCCACAGCCGCTCCACGAGGGCGGGGCGAAACCCTGCGCGGGTCGCCGCCTCGCGCCCTGGCGCATCGAGGGCGGTGCGTAGCAACAGGTGCGTGACCTGCGTATCGGCCGCCGCCTCGATCGCCTGGCCGAGCAGGTCGGTCAGCACCTCGTCGCCGGAGTCGGCGCCGGCCGCGTCGATCAGCGTGTCGATCACCCAGGCGCTCTTCGCGTTCAGGTCGCGCGCTGTCGCGATGCCGCGCACCTCGCGGCCCTCGACGTTGATCCACATCCGCCTCCCGAGGTGCAGCCACTGGGCGAGCGCCGCGTTCAGCGGACGCGTCTTGTGCTGGTTGGCGTCGGCCAGACCCTCGATCGTCACGGCCTGGTTCTCCCGCACCTGGTCGTCGAACGTCACGAGGGCGACCAGGTCGGCCGGACGGGCGGCATGGCTCTGCCGTTCCGAGGTCACGCCGGCTGTCCCTCCCTGACCGCCTCCCGTACGAGCGATACGAACAGGGCGTGCAGGCGCGCGTCGGCGGTGATCTCCGGATGGAAGCAGGTCGCCATCAACTGGCCGTCGCGCGCGGCGACGATCCGCCCGTCCTCAAGCGCGGCGAGCGTCTCCACGCCCGGTCCCACCTCGGTGATCACGGGCGCGCGGATGAACACCGCGTGGAACGGATCGCCCTCGAGCCCCTCGATCGCGAGGTCGGTCTCGAACGAGTCCACCTGCGTCCCGAAGGCGTTGCGCTCCACCGTCATGTCCAGACCACCCACCGAGGGCCGGTCGAGCCCCGGCACCCGCGCGGCGAGCAGGATCGCACCGGCGCAGGTGCCCCACACCGGCAGACCCGCGGCGATCCGCGCGCGCAGCGGCTCCATCAGGTCGAAGGCGATCAGCAGCCGCGCGATCGTCGTGCTCTCGCCGCCCGGGATCACCAGCCCGTCGACCGCGTTCAGCTGATCGAGGGTGCGCACCTCGGTGGCCATCGCGCCGGCGGCGCGCAGCATCAGGGCGTGCTCCTCGAAGTCACCCTGGAGGGCGAGCACGCCGACGTGGATCGGCGAGGTGGGAGGAGCGATCGCCATCCGCTGGTGGTTAGTTCCCCCGCCCGGCGAGCTGAGCCTCCACCGGAATCGACGCGACCGACTGGCCGCGCATCGGATCGCCGAGGCCGCGCGACACGTCGGCGAGGATCGTCGGGTCCTCGTAGTGGGTCACGGCCTTCACGATCGCCTCGGCGACCGCCGGCGGGTTGTCGGACTTGAAGATGCCCGAGCCGACGAACACGCCCTCGGCGCCCAGCTGCATCATCAGCGCGGCGTCCGCCGGCGTGGCGACGCCGCCGGCCGAGAAGTTCACCACCGGCAGCCGGCCGAGCTGCTTCACCTCGCGCACGAGGTCGAGCGGGGCCTGGAGGTTCTTCGCCGCCGTCGGCAGTTCGTCGTCGGCCATGTTCTGCAGACTGCGAATGCCGCCCCAGAGCTGCCGCATGTGACGCACGGCCTCGACGATGTCGCCGGTCCCGGCCTCGCCCTTCGTGCGGATCATCGCGGCGCCCTCGGCGATCCGCCGTAGCGCCTCGCCTAGGTCGCGACACCCGCAGACGAACGGCGCACGGAAGCCGCTCTTGTCGATGTGGTTCTGGTCGTCGGCCGGGGTCAGCACCTCGGACTCGTCGATGTAGTCGATGCCGAGCGCGTCGAGGATCTGCGCCTCGACGAAGTGGCCGATCCGGGCCTTCGCCATCACGGGGATCGTGACCGCTTCCTGGATCTCCACCAGCTTCTCAACGGCGCTCATCCGCGCCACGCCGCCATCCTTGCGGATGTCCGAGGGCACGCGCTCCAGCGCCATCACGGAGACCGCACCGGCCTCCTCCGCGATCTTCGCCTCCTGGGCGGTGGTGACGTCCATGATCACGCCACCTTTGAGCATCTGGGCCAGCCCGGCCTTGACGCGCCAGGTAGCCGTCTCACCGCCTGCGGCGGCGTGTCCGTTGTCTCCCCCGGTGGGGCCAGACTGAGGCGTTCCGTTGCTACCGTCGGTCGTCATAACGCTCCCTAGAGACGAGCAATTGTCGAGTCAACAGTGTAGCGCGCACGCCCGAATGGTCGCGGCAGGGCTCCCCCGCGCGCTACGCTTGCAAGAATGGTCACAATCGGCGAATCGCCGTGGCTGAGCGAACACGATCTCGAAGGCGACGTCCTGCTCGGGCTGGTCTCCGATACCCACATCCCCGAGGCGCGCTCCACCCTCTTTGACGAGGTCTACGAGGCGTTCCGCGGCGTCGACGCGATCCTCCACGGCGGCGACATCCACGACGTGATCGTCCTCGACTGGCTGGAGGAGATCGCCCCCGTGATCGGCGTCCGCGGCAACGGCGACGACGGCTCGAGCGGCCGTCCCGTCGCGCCGGACGACCGGCGCCTCGCCCACAACCAGCTGATCCGCGCGGGCGGCAAGCGGATCGGGATGACGCACGCCTTCCCGGAGTTCCCCTACCAGGGCGCGATGCCCCTCGGGGAGGCGATGGAGCGCTACTGGGAGGGTCCGGTCGACATCGTGATCGCGGGCGACACCCACGTCCCGCACGTCACCTGGCGCGACGAGGTCCTGATCATAAACTCCGGGTCGCCCACCTACCCGCGCAACCTGCAAACCCAGCTAGGCACGATCGGGTTCCTCGAGATCCGGGACGGCAACGTCGATGCGTGGATCGAACAACTCCACTAGCGGCGCGCGCCCGTGCCGGCGCGATCGCTCGCGACGGCGGCACTCGAGGTGGTCGTAGTGGATCGCGCGAACCTGTTTGTCGCGCTGCTGTCGGCGCTGATCGGGGTGATCGCGCTCAGCATGGCGCTCAGTAGCGGTCGTGTGATCAGCCTCGGGAGCGTGCTGGGCGTCGTGCTGCTGGCCAACGCGGTTGTCCGCTATCAGCTGGCGAGACAGCATTGAGCCCGCTCGGCATCGGACGCGCGGTGGACGCGCCCCGACCGAGGCGTGACGGGGGTGATCGCATGGTTGTGGATCCGCTTCGCGTGCGCTCGTTCCTCGTCCCGCTCGACGGCTCGGAGGCCGCGTACGGCGCCCTCGCCGCCGCCTGCGAGACCGCGCGCAAGACGAAGGCCGCCGTCTCCGCCGTCTACGTCATCGAGGTCCCGCGCTCGCTCCCCCTCGACGCCGACCTCGTCGCTGAGGGCCAGCGCGGCGAGGAGGTGCTCGAACGCGCGGAGAACCTCGCCGCCACGCACGACGTGCGCCTCGAGGGCGACCTCGTGCAGGCTCGCCAGGCCGGGCATGTGATCATCGACGAGGCCACCGAGCGTGGCGTGGATGCGATCGTGATCGGCCTCGCCTACCATCGCCCGTACGGCCGGTTCGAACTCGGCTCGCTGGCCGAATACGTCCTCGAGCACGCACCCGGCTACGTATGGCTGATTCGCTATCCGGCGCCCGGTGACGGCCCGGCGCGCTGAGCCGGATCGGCTGAACCCGGATCAGCCAAATAGAGAGCCGCTGATGAACGTCGTGATCATGGGCTGTGGACGCGTCGGAGCAACCGTCGCCGCGCGACTCTCCGACGAGGGCCACGCCGTCTCCATCGTCGACACGGACTCCTTCGCGTTCTCGCGGCTGCCGAAGAGCTTCCAGGGCCGCTGCGTCGTCGGCTCCGGCAACGACCTCCGGGTCCTCGAGGAGGTCGGGATCCGCGAGGCCGACGCCTTCATCGCCCTCGCCTCCGGCGACAACCGCAACATCCTCGCCTCACAGCGCGCCAAGCACGTCTTCGAGGTGAAAACCGTCGTCACGAGGGTCAAGGACCCCCAGCGCAGCGAGATCTACGAGGAGCTGGGCCTCCGCACCTTCAGCCCCACCACCATCGGCGCGGACCTCGCCCACGATGCCCTCTTCAACGACGCACCGGCCGGTTCACCGAACGGGACCCCGAACGGAGCTGGGGGCTAGCCGATGTACATCATCGTCGTCGGCGGCGGCATCGTCGGGTACGGCATCGCGCTCGAGCTGCAGGTGCTACCGGGCCACGAGGTCACGATCGTCGAGCGCGACAGCCGCCGCGCCGCTGAGCTCCGCGCTGAGCTCGGCGAGATGGTCGTGCACGGCGACGGCTCCGAGGTCGCCTTCCTCGAACAGATCGGCGCGGCGCGGGCGGACCTCCTGATCGCGGTCACCGCCGACGACGGCGCGAACCTCGTGACCTGCCAGGTCGCGAAGCATCGCTTCAGCGTCGCCCGCACGATCTCCCGCGTGAACGATCCCCGCAACGAGGAGCTGTTCCACCTCCTGGGCGTCGACTCCACGATCTCGGCCGCGCAAGCCGTCATGGCCCAGATCGAGACGACGCTGCCAGAGCACACCGTGGTCCCGCTGATGAGCCTGGAGGGATCCGGCCTCAAGGTCGTCGACCTCCACCTCCAGGACGGCGCGCCTGCCGACGGGCGGCCGATCCGCGACATCCGTCTTCCCGAGAACGCGCTGATCTCGCTCGTCGTCGGCGCGGACGGTCCGACCGTCCCCGACGGGAGCACCGTGCTCCACAGCGGCGACGAGGTGATCGCCGTCATCCCGCTGGACGCGGAGGAGATGATGCGCGAGCTGATCACCGGACGCCCCGTTGCGAGCTAGCGCGCCGGGAGCGGACTAGTGCGGCTCGCCTTCCTCGGACCGGCCGGCACCTACGCCGAGGCGGCGGCGCGCCTCTACGCGCCCGACGCCGAGCTCGTCCCCGCCCGCACCTTCACCGCGGCCGCGCAAGCCGTCGAGGACGGCGAGGCCGACGAGGCCGTCTGCGCGATCGAGAACGCGCTCGAGGGGCCGGTCGCCGAGACGCTGGCGATCCTCGTGCAGGACGACCTCGCGCTGCACATCAACGCGGAGATCGTCCTCGATATCCGGCACGCCCTCGTCGGGTTGCCCGGCCTCGATCTGGCGACGGTGCCGGTCGTCTACTCGCACCCGCAGGCGCTCGCGCAGTGCCGGCGGCGGCTCAGCGAGCTGGTGCCCGCCGCCGAGCCCGTCGCCGCCCTCTCCACCGCCGCCGCGATCGAGGCGGCGATGGCCGAGCCCGGCACGATCGCCGTCGGCAACCAGCGCGCCGCCGAGCTCTACGACGCGCACTGCTACGAGGAAGACATCGCCGACCTGCCCAACAACCAGACGCGGTTCATCGTCCTCGCGAGGTCCGAGCAACCGGCCAGCGGCGACGACAAAACCTCGCTCGTCTTCACAATGGCCCACGACCGGCCCGGATCGCTGGTTGAAGTCCTCCAGCCCTTCGCCGATCGTTCCATCAACATGACCAAGATCGAATCACGCCCCACGGGACGGCAGCTCGGCACCTACTTCTTCTTCGCCGACGTCGAGGGCCATCAGCAGGAGCCGGAGGTCGCCGCCGCGATCACCGAGGCGCGCCCGCACACGCAGTGGCTGCACGTCCTCGGCTCCTACCCACGCTGGACCGGGAACGATGCCTGAGATCCCGGACCTCGAGGCGGTCCGTCGCTACCTGAAACCCCGCCTCGAGGACCAACCGATCACGTCCACCGCCGCGCCGATCCCCTGGATCGTCCGCACCGGCGCCGACGGCCTCGAAGACCTCGTCGGCCACCAGTTCGTCGACATCCTCCGCCACGGCAAGTACCTGCTGTTCAACGTCGACGACGGCCGCGTGCTCGTCGTGAACGCGATGCTCACCGGCCGCTTCCACTGGGACGAGGCGGGCGCGAAGAAGCCCGGCCGCCTCGCCGTCGTCTTCGGCATCGGCGATGAACACGAGCTGCGCTACTCCGACATGCGGCGGATGGGCCGCTTCTACCTCACCGATCCCGACCACCTCGACGTGATCCCGCAGTTCCCGAAGATGGGTCCGGACGTGCTTGCCATCGACGAGGAGGAGTTCACGGCGCTGATCGCGAAGCGGCGAGGCCAGATCAAGAACACGCTGACCAACCAGGAGTTCGTCGCCGGGATCGGCAACGCCTACTCGGACGAGATCCTCTGGGAGGCGCGCCTCCACCCCCACCGCAAGCGCAGCACGATGGACGACGACGACATCCACAACCTCTACGAGGCGATCCACACGATCCTCGATCGCTCGTGCGCCATCCTCGACGAGATCGTCCACAACGAGGGCCTCGGCAAGAAGGCCGAGTGGCGCGAGCACCTGAGCGTGCACCGCAAGGCGGATGAGCCGTGCCCGCGCTGCGGCACCCCGATCAAGGGCCAGACCCGCAGCGGCAGCGAAACGAACTATTGCGTCCAGTGTCAGCCGCTGTTCGCGTGACGAACCGGAGGCGGGCATGAAGGTCATCGGCAAGGACATCGGCGACGCGCTCGATAAGCTCTACGCCGAGGTCGAGAGCCGCGTGCGCATCGAGACCGAGCGCGAACTCCGCTTCGAGCCGGGCGCCGAGGGCACGTTCTCCAACGTGCTCTGGCGCGACGACCACGTCACGATCCAGCTCCACAACGGCGTCCCCACCCACGCGCTCCCGCACGTCGTCGGTATCGCGCTCGAGCACGTCCGTCAGCGCCTCGAGCGTTACCCCACCCTCCAGCGCCCCGAGACTGACGAGGCCGATGGCCCGCTGCTGAGGAGCGCGCTCCGCGAGCTCGTCCTGGCGCCCGCCGCCGACCACGGTCTGGCCTCGCTCAACCTCGATGTCTCATGGGAGGCGGAGCAGCGCCACCAGGCGCTGAAGGACCTGATTCGCGACCACGCCGAGTGGGACGACCCGGCGGAGCCGGGTCACACCTTCATCGTCCTGATGTACGCGCGCGCCGCGATCGAGCATCCGCCGGAGCTGTGGAGCGCCCTGAGCGACACCTTCCGCGAGACGATGCCGCGGGTCGCCGAGCACGGCGCCGCTGTCGAGGCCGCCGTGCGCGAACACGGCTGGACAAGCCCGGGCGCCTGCCTCGAGTCGCTGGTGGCGGCCCGCTCACTCCTCGACATGGACGCGCTCGCGCCGATCCTCGATCGCCGGACGGGGCAGACGCTCTAAGCCGCACAGCCCTCGATCGTCGGGTTCGCTCGAGGGGGACGCCTTAGGAGGCGGCGGCGGTCGACCGATCCGGCTTGCGGCGCCAGCCTGAGATGAACGGCGTCCACTCGCGGTACCGCTTCAGGTGCATCGCGAACAGCTCCGCCGGGTGCGCCGACGGCCGTCGAGGGCGCTTCGCGAGCGTCATGTTCGCCTCGTCTGGCGTGCGCCCGCCCTTGCGGTGATTGCAGCTCCGGCAGGCGGCGACGAGGTTCTCCCAGGTGTGCGGGCCGCCTCGGTGGCGCGGCATCACGTGGTCCAGCGTCAGATCGCTGCGCCGCCCGCAGTACTGGCAGTGGTTCCCGTCGCGGGCGAAGATCTCGCGCCGTGTCAGCCGCGGCTGCGGCATCGGCCGCCGCACGAAGTGCTGCAACCGGATCACCGAGGGCGTATCGAAACGGGCGGCGCCGACGCCGCGCAGCGGCTCATCGCCGATCTCGAGGACCTCCGCCTTGCCTCGGAAGACCAGCACCACCGCGCGCCTGACCGAGCAGACGTTCAGCGGCTCGTAGTTCTGATTGAGCACCAGCGCGCGTCGCTGGATCGCCACCGTTCCCCCCGGGGTCTCCGCACGACTGCAGCGGGCCGCGGGGTGGGCGCGACCGCACCGACGTTCTCGCCGATTTGCCGGAAGTGTAGCGGATTCGCCATGCGGCGCGCGCCGCCGCGGGTCAGCGAAACGTCAACGGGGACGGGGCTATTCGTCGCTGGTCGCGCCCTCGACAAGGCCGCTCACGGACGCCGGGAGCTGCGCCCGCCACTCGCGCAGCCGGTCCAGGGCGTTGTCGAACTCCTCGGGCAGCGCCAGCTCCGCGACGGGCGCACGCTCGAGGAACACCGGCGCCAGCGTCGACTCGTCGATCGCCGTCGCCACCGTCTCCGACGCCGGGAACACGGAGACGGCGATCAGCGCCACCTCGACGAGGATGACCCCCTTCACGAAGCCGAACGCGGCGCCACCGAGGTGGTCGAACGGCCCGAGCATGAACAGCCCGGCCGTGCGTCGCAGCACGCCAGCGACGAGCTGCCCGAGGATCAGGATCCCGCCGAGCAGCGCGCCGAAGGAGACGAGGTTCCGCGTCGTCTCGTTCTCGATCAGGAACTCGAGGTTCGCGCTCAGCTCGTCGTAGAACGCGCCCGCCACGATCGCGCCCGCGACCAGCGCGACGAGCGTCACGACTTCGCGGATCAAGCCACGGCTAAAGGCGGTGAACGTCAGCCAGGAGATCACGGCGACGATGAGCAAGTCGAGCCAGTGCATGCGCGGGCGCGCCCCAGTTCCCCCCGCCCGCGACAGCAGGGTAGCACTGCAACCGCCCACCGAGGCCCGCCAACCGGGGCCCGCCACCCGAGGTAGAGGTACGGTGCTACTCGAACCCGAGCTGCCGCTCCCGCATCGAGACGTAGCGTCCGTGGCCGAAGACCAAGTGGTCGAGCACCCGCACGTCGAGCACCTGCCCAGCCTCGACCACCGCCGAGGTGAATGCGACGTCGTCCTTCGACGGCGCCGGATCCCCGCTCGGGTGGTTGTGTGCCAGCGCGATCGCGAAGGCGTTGCGTCGCACCGCCTCGCGAAACACCTCGGCGACCCGCCCCGGCGCGGCGTTGACCGACCCGCGGTACAGCGTCGGCTGCGCCAACACATGGTGCTTCGTGTCGAGCACGAGCAGCCGCACCTCTTCGTGCTGCAAGACCTCCATCGAGGACTGCAACAACCGCGCGATGTCGTCCGGCCCGGTCACCCGCGGACGCAACATCTCCCCCTCGAGGGCCGCGCGGCGCCCCAGCTCGAACACCGCGGCGATCGTGGACGCCTTCGCGGGCCCGAGCCCGTGGATCGCCGACAGCGTCGGCAGGTCCGATCCGGCCAGACCACGCAAGCCCTCGTGCTCGGCGAGCAACCTCGAGGCGACCGCCAGCACGTCCTCGCGCGACGATCCAGTGCGCAGCACGATCGCGAGTAGCTCGGCGGTCGTCAGCGCGCCGGGACCGAGGTGCGCCAGCCGCTCCCGCGGGCGCTCGTGCTCCGGCAGCTCCGCGACGCGGACCCGGTAGGGCGCCTCGTCCGCCGCGCGGTCGAACGCCTCGGAGGTACGCGCGGCCTCGGAAGGATCGGCGTCGCCGCCGGCGTCGGACGGGGCCGCGTCGCTCATCGGGGGTGACTACCGGCGACGCGGTGGGTCCGCCTCGCGGACCCGCTCCAGGGTCACGACCCGCATCGTGTGGGGCCAGTGCTTGATCGCGACCTGCTGGCCCACCTTCAGCTCGCTCGCCGCCAGCGCCCCGATCTCGAACACTTTGCGGTCCACCAGCAGGTAGTCCTGCCGGCCGAAGACGAGCAGCCGCGACTTCTTCCAGATCCGGTCGGCCGTGCCCTCAATCGTCACCGGCTCGGTGCGGAGGTCGCGCAGCGCGGCGACCAGCTCGTACACGACCGCGAAGGAGACAACCGCCAGGATGAACCCCGGTAGCACCGCACCGGCGTTGCCGCGGATGAAGAGGGCGTTGAGCGACATCAGCAGCAGCGACACCACGATCGCCGCCGTCGGCGCGTAGATCAGCACGTTGCGCACGATCAGGCGCCGGTCGAGCGGTCGCTCTTCGATCATCTCCAGCGTCACGGAGGGCCTCGCAATCGAGCCCGGCGCTACTGGCCCGGGATCTCCAGCACCTGCCCGACCTGGATCTGTGTGATGTCGCCGATGCCGTTCGCGGCGGCGATCTCGTTCGCGAACTCGTTGAGTTCACGCCCAGGCGGCAAGAACTGTTCCGCAATTGCCAGCATCGTATCGCCCGCGACGATCGTGTAGGTGACCGCGGTCGCCGTCGGCTCCGCGGTCGGCTCCGCCGTCCCGGCCGGATCGGGCGTCGAGGTCGCCACCGGCGTCGAGGTGGGAGCGGCGGTGGCCGTGGCGGTGGGCTCGCCGGCGACCGTCGGTTCGGGCGTTGCGGTCGGTTGTGGCGTGGAGACGATGCCACCGATCGAGGCCGGCGGGCTGTCCTGGTCGGCGCCCGCGGGCGGCAGGACGAGCAGCCACACGGCGAAGATCGAACCGAGCAGCAGGGCGATCAGGGAGCCCCGGTAGACCCGGGGGGAGGGCATCGCGAGCGAAGGGTCGAGCTCGCTCTCGTCGAGCAGCTCGTCCTCGGTCAGTTCGCGATCGAGGCCGCGATCGTCGCTCACCGGACGAGCCTATCACGCGCCTCTCCGGGCGCTCATGTCGCGTCGCGAATCACGCTCCGGACGTCGAACGCGGGCACGCCCCGAAGGACCAACCGAGGGCACGGGACGGGCCGGCGACGCGAGCCCGCCCCGAGACGATGAGCACAGCCGGCCCGGGAAGGGCCGGCCTTGGGGGTTGAGACCCTAGCTGAGCTCCACCGTCGCGCCGGCCTCTTCGAGCTTCGTCTTCGCCTCTTCGGCCTCGTCCTTCGCGACGGCCTCGCGGACCGGCTTCGGCGCGGCCTCGACGAGGTCCTTCGCGTCCTTCAGACCCAGCGAGGTCAGCTCGCGGACGACCTTGATCACGTTGATCTTGTTCGCGCCGAAGTCCTTCAGGACGACGTCGAACTCGTCCTTCTCCTCGGCGGCGGCCGCGCCACCACCATCGCCGGCGGCCGGGGCAGCGGCCACGGCGACCGGAGCCGCGGCCGTCACGCCGAACTCCTCCTCGATCGCCTTGTTCAGGTCGCGCAGCTCGAGGATCGTCATGCCCTTGATCACGTCGAGGGCTTCATCAACCTTGCTCATCGTTGCCTCCATCGCCGGACGAACCGGCGTGCTTCACATCGTTCACACGCGGCGCGGACTAGCCCGCCTCGTTGTCTTTCTCTGTTTCGTCTGACGCTGCCTCATCCGACGACTCAGCAGACTCGTCATTGCCAGCATCGGACTCAGCGGCCTCGGACTCGCCAACATTGGCGGTCTCAGCCTCGGCGGCCGGCGCGTCCTCCGCCTCAGCCGCTGGTGCTTCGTCAGACTCAGCCGCGGGCGCCTCCTCGGCCTCCGCGGCAGGGGTATCCTCAGAAGCCGCCTCCGGCTCCGCCGGACCCTGCTCCTCGAGCTGCGCTGCGCGTGCCTCCACGAGGCCCGCGAACTCACGCGTCGTGCCGTCCAGCAGCATCATCAGCTCGCGGATCTTGCCGACCAGGCCACCGGCGATCCGCGCCAGCAGCTCCTCCTTGGGAGGCACGGTGGCGAGGTCGCGGACGTACGCCTCATCGACCAGTTCGCCGCCCACGACGGCGTTGCGAATCTCGAGGGCCGACTCGTCGTTGTCCTTGAGGTAGGTCGTCAGCGCGCGCGCCGGCGCGACCGGCTCGTCGTAGCCGAATACCACGGCGGTCGGGCCGTCCGCCAGCTCGGCGAACTGCTCGAGGCCCGCGTCCGACGCGGCGATCTTGAGCAGCGTGTTCTTCACCACGCGCAGCTCAGCGCCCGCCTCGCGGATCGCCTGGCGCAGCGCGACCTGCTCGGCCACGCTCGTGCCCTGGTAGCTCGTCGCGATCGCGATCTCGGCGCGACCGATCTGATCCTTCAGCTCGGCGACCAGCTGGAGCTTGCGTTCGGTGGGCATCAGCCCTCCTTCATGGCGCCGGTCGCCCGGCTCGCCGTTCGCGGTGGACGCACAAAAATGCGCCCTCCCGCCGGGCGGTGAGGGCGCGCGGTTCGAGGATCGCGCGCGGCGTCCTCGGAGTGCGCTTGCTGCCCCACCTGTACAGGCCGCTCACCTCGGTGAGCGATTACCCCTCGCGGGGCCCGTAGTCTCTGGCGGAATCGCGGCTCATCGCCGCGTTCGGTCTCGAATCATCGCCGGACCCCGCGGCAAGCGGGGTCGAGCGCGGTCAACAGTGTGCGGTCCTCGGGCGTTGCCGTCTACCGGAGCGGCCCGCGGTCACGGGGTGGCACTAGGAGCTGCTGCTGCTCGCCAGCGCCATCACCTGGTTCACGTCCAGGTGGACGCCCGGGCCCATCGTCGAGGTCAGCGTCGCGCCTCGGAAGAGCGCGCCCTTGCCGCCCGACGGCCGTGCGCGAACGATCTCCGAGATCATCGCCTGCAGGTTGCCCTCGAGCTGCTCCTCGGTGAACGAGGCCTTGCCGATCGTGCAGTGCAGCAGGTTCGTGCGGTCGAGGCGGAAGTCGACGCGACCGGCCTTCGCCTCCTGCACGCCGCGACCGAGGTCGTCCCCGGGGAGCACCGTGTTGTTGCGCGGGTTCGGCATCAGGCCACGCGGGCCGAGCACCCGACCGAGGCTACCGACCTTGCCCATCAGCTCGCGCTGAGCGAGCGCGACGTCGAAGTCCACGTAGCCGCCGGCGACCTTCTCGATCAGCTCGTCGCCGCCCACCTCGTCGGCGCCGGCCTCCATCGCCGCCGTCGCCGCTTCGCCCTCGGCGAAGACGAGCACGCGCACCTCGCGGCCGACGCCGTGCGGGAGCACGACGGAGCCGCGGATCTGCTGGTCGGCGTGCCGGCCATCGAGGCCGGTCTTCACGTGTAGCTCGACGGTCTCGTCGAACTTCGCGGTCGCGTTCTGCTTGACCAGCGCCACCGCGGCGACGGGATCGTAGAGCTTGTCGGCCTCGACGTTCGCGCGAGCGGCGACGGTACGCTTTCCGAGCTTCGGCATGGTTAGTTGACCTCAATCCCCATCGAGCGCGCGGTGCCCTCGACGATGCGCATCGCCTGGTCGATGTCGTCGGTGTTCAGGTCAGGGAGCTTGATCTCCGCGATCTCGCGCACCTGGTTGCTGTTCACGGACCCGGCGACCTCCTGCAGCTGGTGCGACGCGCCCTTCTCGATGCCAGCCGCCTTCCGCAGCAGGTCCGAGGCGGGCGGCGTCTTCAGGATGAAGCTGAAGGAGCGGTCCTCGTAGATCGTGATCTTCGCCGGAATGATCTGTCCACCGGACTCACGGGTCTGCTCGTTGTACGCCTTGCAAAAGTCCATGATGTTGATGCCGTGCGGACCCAGCGCGGTTCCCACCGGCGGGGCGGGGTTCGCCTGGCCAGCCTGAATCTGCAGCGTCAGAACGGTGCGGACCTTCTTCGCCATCTCGTCTCACCAACACTCGGCCGCAACTGGGGCGCGGCCGCCTCTCCACGCAGGCCTCCGAGGCGGAAGCCCGTTCGTCTACTGCTTTTCGACCTGCAAGAAGTCCAGTTCCACCGGGGTGTCCCGGCCGAACATCGAAACCATCACACGCACGCGCCCACGGTCGAGGTCGATCGTGTCGACGGTGCCGATCATGTCGCTGAACGGGCCGTCGGTGACCAGCACGGTCTCCCCGACCTGGAACCCGACATTGATCCGCGGCGCCGCGGAGTGCATCTGCTTGAGGATCTGCTCGACCTCGGTGTCCGGCAGCGGCGTCGGCTTCGCGCGCTCGTCCATCGTCGTGCCGGCGAAGCCGGTCACGCCCGGCGTGTTCCGCACGACGTACCAGGACTCGTCGTCCATCAGCATCTGCACGAACACGTAGCCGGGGAAGAGCTTCTTCGAGACGGTCTTGCGCTGTCCGTCGCGGATCTCGATCTCGTCCTCGGTCGGCACCACTACCTGGTGGATTCGCTCGGACATGTCCATCGACTTGATGCGCTGCTCGAGGTCGACCTTCACCTTGTTCTCGTAGCCCGAGTAGGTCTGCACGATGAACCAGGCGCGACCGTCCGCCGGCTCAACCGCGACGATCGCATCGCCGCCGTTGCCGTCGTTCGGGTCGTCTGAGAGCGGTTCGAGTACCACTGGTCGCTCCTACCGCAGAATCGTCTGCTCGACGAACCAGCCGAAGCCGAGGTCCGCGGCGCCGAGAATCATCCCGATGATCAGCGACACGACGATCACCACGAACGACAGGTAGCCAACGTCCTGGCGCGACGGCCAGGTGACCTTCCGCAGCTCGCTGATGATGTCCGTGATCCACGCCGGGCGCAGGAACGATCCGCGGCTGCGGACCTGCTCCGGCTGCGCGGGAGCCGCCGCCGCCGTGGCGGCCGGGTTCCGAGGTGTGCGGCTGCCGCTCTTGGCCTGCCGCCGCTGCCGTCGTTCCGCTCGGGCTTGAGCCCGGCGAGCCTCTCGGCCCATCGTCGCCGCTCCTGCCGCCTGCGGATCCTCGTCGCCGGCCCGTCAGTTCGCGGGGCCGCTCCCGCGAACTGATTGACTCAGGCTGGCAACGCTAGCGCGTCTCCCGAAAGACCTGCACGGAGCGGGTCTTCGGGCAGTACTTACGCAATTCGATGCGGTCCGGGTCGTTCCGCTTGTTCTTCTTCGTATGGTAAACGACGCCCGGGCAGTCGTTGCTGACCAGCTTGATGTGGTCGCGATCGCCCTTCTTCGCCATCGTTGACCTCGCCTACTCGATGATCTCGGTGACGATGCCGGAACCGACGGTCCGGCCGCCCTCGCGAATCGCGAAGCGGAGGCCGTTCTCGATCGCGATCGGCGACACCAGCTCGATGTTGAGCTCCACGTCGTCGCCGGGCATCACCATCTCGGTGCCCTCGGGCAGCGTCGCCATGCCGGTCACGTCCGTCGTGCGGACGTAGAACTGCGGGCGGTAGCCGTTGAAGAACGGCGTGTGACGGCCACCCTCTTCCTTCGAGAGCACGTAGACCTGGCCCTTGAACTTGCGGTGCGGCGTGATCGAACCGGGCGCCGCCAGCACCTGGCCGCGCTCGATCTCGTCGCGCTCCACACCACGGAGCAGGCAGCCGACGTTGTCGCCGGCCTCGCCCGTGTCGAGGGTCTTGTTGAACATCTCAACGCCGGTGACGGTCGTGGAGTGCGTGTCCTTGAGGCCGATGATCTCAATCGTCTCACCGACGTTCACGACGCCACGCTCGATGCGGCCGGTCACGACGGTGCCGCGACCCTTGATGCCGAACACGTCCTCGATCGCCATCAGGAACGGCTGGTCCTTCGGGCGCTCCGGCTGCGGGATGTACTCGTCGACCGCGTTCATCAGCTCGACGATCGGTGCGTACGCCTCGTCGCTCGCATCCTCCGAGGACGACTCGAGCGCCGCGAGGGCCGAACCGCGAACGATCGGCACGTCGTCGCCCGGGAACTCGTACTCGGTGAGCAGCTCGCGCATCTCGAGCTCGACCAGCTCGAGCAGCTCCTCGTCGTCCATCATGTCGACCTTGTTCAGGAAGACGACGATGTTCGGCACCTCGACCTGGCGCGCGAGCAGCAGGTGCTCGCGGGTCTGAGGCATCGGGCCGTCGGGAGCGGCAACCACCAGGATCGCGCCGTCCATCTGGGCGGCGCCGGTGATCATGTTCTTGATGTAGTCGGCGTGACCGGGGCAGTCCACGTGCGCGTAGTGACGGTTCTCCGTCTCGTACTCCACGTGCGTGATCGCGATCGTGATGCCGCGCGCCTTCTCTTCCGGCGCGTTGTCGATCTCCTCGAACGCGCGGAAGTCCGCGCCGCCCTGGAGGGCCAACACCTTGGTGATCGCCGCCGTCAGCGTCGTCTTGCCGTGGTCGACGTGGCCGATCGTCCCGATGTTGGCGTGCGGCTTCGTCCGCTCGAACGTGCCCTTGGCCATCCCGGTCTCCTACTCTTCCCCATCCGCTGGGGTGTGTCTC
>JANQNP010000007.1 GCA_028279505.1 Dehalococcoidia bacterium | reverse complement strand
CGCCACCACCCGACGGACCCGTCGCCGGCCCGCCGTCCGACATCCCGCGCCCCGGCAACGCGGGGCAGGGCCTCGGCGCCCACACGTCCGGAGCTGCCTCAATGACCTGGATCGCCGTGCTCGCGCTCGCACTGCTCGGCACCCGCCTGCTCACTCGCGCCGGCGTCCACCGCGCGCCCGCCCCACCCCTCGAGGGCGTTCGCTTCTCGCGCCCCTGGCCGCCGGCCCGCTAGCCCCGCTCTCCGCACAACCCTCCGAGGAAGAACCGCCTACTCGATCGGCTCCCGCGCGCCGTACACCTCCGTGCGCGGGAAGTGCTGGAACCAGCCGAACCAGAACGAGTTGTGCCCCGCCACCCGCGCCGCCGCTCGACCGTCCGAGGCCACCAGCGCTTCGTCCGTGATGCGCCAGAGCGCGCCGTCCTCGTCCTCGAGTGTGTCGCCCGAGGGCTGACGAACGAACGTCACCCCCTCCGGTCGCTCGAACGCGAGCACCTCGCCCCCCGCCTCGTAGGTCACCGTCCCCACGATCGGCGCCTCGGCGGACACATCGATGATCGCCCCGCGCATGATCACCACGATCTCGCGGCCGGCAAGCGTGTCGTCGAGCACCGGCTCCAGCGCCAGCGCGTCGAGCGCGTACGCCTTCGGCTTCCCATCGAGGCTCAGCCCGAACACCCAGTCCTTCGAGCGGAGCTGACCGCTGCGCTCCGAAACCGGGAACAGCGTCTCGCCCGAGCTGAAGTAATCGAGGTAGGGGTACCCCAGCGTGTATCCGAAGCCGACGCCGGTGTTCAGATCCAGCACCGTCGTCTCCGGGTGACCCGCCAGCCAGCTCTCCCAGCTCGCGACCACGATCGGGATCGCCGTCAGCAGCGGCTCATCGCGGCCCTCCGCAGCGCGAACCAGCTCACCCACGACCGGCCGGCCGGTGAACTGGCTCCACAGCGAGGACGTCTCCCGGTCGTACATGAGCTTGTTGCTCTCGTGGAGCAACCCCGACGTCGAGAATGTCAGCACCGTACCGTCGTCCTGCGTCGTCTTGTAGGCGATGCCCGCGCCGCAGAGCGTGCAATACGCGAGGGTGATCGGTACGCCGCCAAGCACGTCGTTCGCCATCTCGTGTGGATCCATGATCCGCAGCGGGTACGCGCGCGACTCGCCGTTCACCGTCACCCCGAACACCGGCTCGGTCGGCTCGAGGTACGTCGCCTCCACGCCCGCCAGCACCGGCGGCCGGTCGAGTGGGCGAATCCCGTCCACTGCCACCCCACCCCACGCGATCTCCTCCACGCGAATCGTCGAGGGGTGCTCGTCGTTCAGCAGCTCGGTGAACCGCGGATCGATCGAGGCGTACAGCTCCCCCTTCCACGTCGCAAAGCCCGGCACTGGCTCTAGCTCCGTGAAGCCGTACCACTCCAGCCAGTCCGCCCAGTCGACCCCGTTGTTGACCTGCGCCAGCGTCTGAAGCGTCTCGACATACTCCGTGTCGAAATCGCCGAGGCCGAGCAACCCCGCCCGCAGCATCTCAATCAGCACCGCGACGAACCGCACATCCTGGTTCGCCACGATCTCGTCCAGGGCGGCCCGGCGATCCGCCGCATCCGCGTCGTGCACCTGTAGCAGCGCGAGGATCTCCGCGACCCGCCCGTCCGCGAGCGGCGCCCCCATCCGAGGCGTCACCACCTCCGCGCCACGCGGCCGGATCGGCAGCTCCGCGGCATCCACCGCCGACGCCGCCGGACCCGCCTCGTCGCCGCAGGCAACGAGCGCCACGCCGAGGACTGCAAACGCCGCCGCTACGTGGCTACGCAGACGAGATCGCATCACGGGTCGCTCATTCCTCGGGGCGGCGGTCCGTCGACGATAGGTCGCGCTGCTCACGGGAGAACGTGTGCTCCCCAACACTTGCGTTCCGGACAGTCGAGGTTCGCGACCGGGTCTCGCCAACCGACGCCAGGGGTCGGCGGTTCATCCCGCGGGCGCGGGCTCTGCCACTGTCGCCCGCCGGTGCGGCCGCGCAAACGCGACCGCCAACGCCGCCGCGATGAACGCGAACGAGATCGCCGTGAACGCGAAACCGTACGACCCCGTTGCGTCGAACGACGCGCCCACGAACAACGGCCCGAGGAGCCTCGTCCCCAGCGCGCTGAAGCTCACGAGACCCGTGATCGCGCCGAACGACCGCAGCCCGAACGTCTCCTGCGTCACCAGCGGGATCAGCGCGCCGAGGGCGCCGAAGCCAACGCCGATCACCGGGACCGCCAGCCAGAACGCCGAGGACGATCCCGCCGCCACGAGGATCCAGAGCCCCACCACCTGGCAGCCGAGGCTGACGCCCACGATGTAGCGCGACGGGTACCGCTCGGTCGCGGTGCCGAACGCCACCTTGCCGCCCATCCCGCAGAGGGCGAAGACGCTGAGCGCCGCCGCGGCCTCGGCCTTCGAGACGCCCACGCTCTCCAGGTGCGGCACGATCTGTGGCAGCACCCCGCCGTAGGCGAGTTGCGCCAGCAGCAGCGAACCCGCGAGCAGGTAGAAGGAGCGGCTGCGGACCGCCTCTGCGACCGTCGTCCCCGGTACCGACGGCGGCCCCGGGCGCTCCCCGGCCGCCGCAGCCGGCGCGCCTGGTGACTCCCGTTCCCGGATCACCAGCAGCACTGCGGGCAGCAGCGCCAGGAAGAGTAGCCCGTAGACGAAGTACGCCCCCTGCCATCCGAGCGACGAGATCAGCAGCGCCGTCAACGAGGAGAAGATGATCCCCCCGACGTTCGCCCCCGTCGCCGTCAGGCCCATCGCGCGGCCCCGATTCTCCTCGAACCACATCCCCACGACCCGCCCGACCGTGATCAGCACCGCGCCCGGCATCGCCGCGTACTGGATCGCGTTGAGTGCGTAGAACTGCCACAGCTCCGTCATCCACGGACGTGGCAGCAGGCTGATCGCCAGCGCCGCCACCGACGCCGCCATCACCGGCCGCGCCCCGTACCGATCGAGGAGTGCCCCCACCGGAGGAGCGGCGATGCTCGCCATCGCGAAGAACGACACGGCCGCCGTGACCTCGGTCCGGCTCCAGCCCAGGTCATCCTCGAGGTCGGTGACGAACACCCCGAACGCGTACTGCGTGACCCCCACCGTCAGGGTGAAGCTCAAGAACATCACGATGGCGATCGCCCAGCTGCGGTCCAGGCGAACGGTCATCGGACCTCGTCCTTAGCACGCACCCCGTCGGGCTCGACGATGCCGCCCGGCGGAGCGATCGAGGGCAGGCGAGGCACCGCCGCGACCTCGCCGGCCCCTGTTTCCGACAGTCTCCACGAGAGCCGGAGTGGCGGTGCGGTGGTTGCTGTCGTGCCGGTCGGACCGCCGGCTGCGTGCGGATCAAGCGTGCAGTTCCCAGGGGACGGACCGGCGCCCGTCCCCTGGGCCCCCCCAGAGAGAAAAGGGAGTGACGCGAAAAGTACCACGATGAGCATCATCTTGTCACATTGTGAATCAAGAAAACGCACATTGTGAACGGTAAGGGCTCCAACACGTGCGGTGGGTGACGTTCTGTTGCATCGATCGCTCAGACCAGCGATGCTAAGGGCACTGAAGCGCGCACAAGTCTGTCAGACGGGGCGCGCGACGGTACCGGCGTCGACGGTCGCGAGCTTAGGACGATTCATGCATCGCACAGCGCGGGTGAAGTCACTTGATCGGGGTCTCGAGATCATCGAGGCGATCGCCCGTGAGGGCCGCCACCTCCGCATCAGTGAGATCGCCGATGCCCTTCAGGTCTCGCAATCCACCGCCAGTCGCCTGACGGCGACCCTGCGCGATCGTGGCTTCCTCGACCAGGAGCGCCACGGCGGTCGCTACGCCCTCGGACTGCGTCTCACGCGCTACGCGCGCCTCGCCGCCTCGGCGAGCCCGCTCGAAGTTGCCGCGCGGCCCGTCATCGCGGAACTTGTCAGCGAACTCGGCGACACCATCTCGCTGAGCGTCCCGATGACGAGCGGCGTGATGTACGTCTGGAGCGAAGTCCCGCAGACGGGACTGCTCAAGATCGTCATCGACGTCGGCACCATCATCATCGGCTACACCGGCACGGCGCCGGGGCGCGCGATGCTGTCCTGCATGGCTGAGGATGAGCGCGAATTGATGCTCCCAGCGGCCCCGGACGAGGGCGATGCCGCTGACTTCGAAGCCAAGCTGAAGAAGGAAATCGAAGACACCGCCGACCGCGGATACGCGATCGAGATCGGCGAGGGCGACCCGGACGTCGCCTGCGTAGCGACCGCCATCCTCGACGAGCGCGGCGAGCTCATCGGCGCGCTCAGCTGCTCCATGCCGCGACGCGCCGCCTCCGAGGAGCACATCGAGCACGTCGCCGGCGCCCTCCGCGGGGCCGTCCAGACCATCAGCGAGACCCGCGCGTCGATGATGGACGCCGGCGCGTAGCGGCCGACCGTCCATCCCATCCGCCGACCGTCGCCGCTCCCGGATCCGGCCGCGTCAGTCGCGCTTGGCGCCCCGTCGACGGCCCTATGCGTGATCGAGAATCGCGATCGATTCCCGCGATGGAGTCGATGCCCCCTTGACACGCGCACTATGTGAGACCACTCTTGCGCCACCGAGGGCTCTGACGTTCACATTGTGAGCGATGACCCAGAGCGGATGCACATCTGAGGGGTGTGCACCGCGAGTGTGAGCATCCAGAGGGGACCGCTGTGACACAACGCAACTATTGGACGAACCGCCGAATGAGCCGTCGAGGCGCGCTGAGAGGCGCTGGACTCGGCGCCGTTGGCCTCGCCGGTGCCGCCCTGATCGGCTGTAGCGACGATGACGGAGACGGTGACGCTACGCCGACCGGCACCATCAGTCCGGGCGACATCGGCGGCACCTCCACGCCCGTCCCCACCGCCTCCGCCAGCGACACCCCGGTGCCCGCTGACCAGGTGCGCATCGAGCCCGGTATCTACGAGGGCTCCATCCCGCCCTCCGCCGCGGAGCTCAACCCCGCGCTCAACCACAAGCGCGGAGGCACCGTCCTCGCCCGCTACCTCAACCCGCCGCGGATGGACCTGAACCGCGTCCTCTCGTGCACCGTCTTCCACACGAAGGACTACACGAACTCCAAGCTCGTCCGCGCTCGCACCGGCGCCACGGCCTCGCCGTACAACGTCGAGCTCGAGCCTGACCTCGCCGAGTCCTGGGAGGTCCAGGAGAACTCCACGCGCATCGTCTACAACCTGCGCGAAGGCGTGATGACGCACGACAAGGAGCCGGCCAACGGCCGCGAGTTCACCTCCGCCGACGTCAAGGCCAGCTTCGACCTGTACAGCGCTGGCGGAACCCAGAAGGACGTCTACTCCAACGTCCTCTCCTACGAGACGCCGGACGACTACACCTTCATCGTGAACCTCGAGACCCCGCAGTCCGACTTCGTCGGCGCGCAGTCTTCGTGGTCCTTCATCGAGCTCCAGGAGATCGTCGAGGACGAAGACCTCCGGCAGGAGATCGCCATCGGCACCGGCCCCTTCGTCCAGGACGAGTGGGTCCCGAAGGAGACCTCGAAGTTCTCGGCTCACCCGAACTACTTCGGCGTCGACGCGCTCGGCAACCAGCTGCCGTACATCGACGGCATCGAGACGTTCGTCCTCGACACCGCCTCCCGGCGCGCCGCGTTCGCGACCGACAACCTCATGGTCTGGGGTGCGCGGGACGACGCTGACGCCGCCGACATGCTGAAGCAGCGTGGCGACACCTTCGCCCTGGTGAAGTTCCCGCAGTCACGCGGTGCCAACACCAACGGCTTCCAGTTCCAGATGAACAACCCCACGTTCCAGGACGACCGCGTCCGGCGTGCCATGTCGCTCGCGTTCGACCGCGACGAGTACGACCTCGCCCGGAACGCCGGTGACCAGGCCAACCCCGACGGTGGCGCCTACTCCAACTCGCCGATGCCGTGGTCGCTCCTCTTCGATGAGTACCCCAGCCGCCAGGCCAACGGCCCGTGGTACCAGCACGACCCGGCCGAGGCCTCGAAGATGATGCAGGCCGCCGGCTACACCCCGGACGCCCCGCTCGAGATGGAGATGGTCTCCTTCTACTACCGGCGGGAGCTCGCCGAGCTGATCGCGCCCGGCATCCAGCAGAACCTGCCCGAGGTGAACATCAACTTCCGCGAGGTCGACAACGCGACGCACGTCACGTTGATGGCCGACCGGAACTTCGAGGACACCATGGGCATCCTCTGGGGCCCGCCCGGCTACGTGATGGACCAGTGGATTTACCCCTTCTACCACTCCAACGCCGGCAACAACTTCGGCTCGATCAACGACCCGGAACTCGACGCCCTGCTCGACAAGCAGCGTGAGGTCACCGAGGGCGACGAGCAGAAGCAGGTCTGGATGGACATCTACAACCGCATCCACGACCAGGTCTACCAGGCGTGGTTCCCGCAGCCCTTCCTGCGCTACGGGCACCACAACTACCTCATGAACGTCCGTGGCCACGGACTCATGGGCAGCTACGTCTGCTACACCTCGGGCCAGGCCCGCGAGGTGTGGCTCGACGACGGTGCACCTGGAGTCGACCGCTAGCCCGCGGCCCCGCGTCCGCCGACGCGCGGGCCGTCGATCAGGCCCGGTGGGATCCCCCACCGGGCCTGATGCTGCTCAGCGCTCCGCGCGAGTCAGTATGCGCTCCGCGCCGGTAAGCCCTCGCTGCAGGCGCCCCGCCGGCCCGCTCAGCACCACTCCGCCTCACGAGGTGAGTCCACCGCCATAGATCGTGCACAATGTGACGAACATGGCTATCATGGACCGCACAGTTCGGCTGGATCGCCGAGAGGCCACCATGCACCCCACCACCTCCGATCCGGTGCCGCACGCGCGACTCACGAGGACCGCGAACCTGCTCCTCGCCGGCCTGACCCGCGAAGTCACCCACGCCTGGCGCACATGGACCGTCCTCCTCGCGTTGCAGCACCCCACCGCTTCCGGCCTACCTCACCGCGATCGCCCCGACCGCCGCGACCTCTCTGACCCGCGTAGCTCGCCAGATAACGAGGGCTCACCGACCGGAATCGCCGCCGGCGCCGGAACGCCCGCCGCCCATCGCCCCGCAACCCTCCAGCGATCTACCCGCACGACCATCCGCCGCACACAGGCGCCGGCCCTCCGACGTCTGACCTCCACCGCGCCGCGCGCACGCGCGAGCCACCGCCCCGAACGATCGAGGACGATCGAGCGCGCGGGCGGCCTCCGATGAACCTCGTCACGCGCCTTGGCTTCGGACCGGCCGCCGTCACCGGGTTGGCCGGTCGAGGTGGCGTCGTCGCCGACCGCCGCACGCTCGCCGTCACGCTCGGCATGTCCCTCATCGTCGCCGCCACCGCCAGCGTGCTCGCGCTCATCCACCGGCTGAAGCGTCACGCCGAATCGATGATCGACGCCTTCGGCCCCTACCGCTCGGACGTCTACCTCGCCGCCTCGCTCGCCGGCGACCGCGATCCGCACGCCACCGCCCTGAAGGCCGCGCGCCCCGCCGCCGGCATCGTCGTTACCGAGGCAGAAGCAGACGTCTTCTACGCCGCGTCACTGGCCGGCGACTGCCATCCCTACGAAACCGCTATGGGGCTGCTCCACCCGCACTAGCTCCCACCGGCACCAACTCCCCGCGCATCGAGCAACGCATCCCGTACGCCATCTGACGTGCACCAGGAACCAGGAGCCAACCTTGTCCTCCAGTGGACCGCCGTCCGGCGTCGCCGCCCCCGAACCGCCCACCCCCGCCGCTGCCCACGAGTGGATCGAACTCCTCTTCGACGCGAACACCTTCCAGGAGAAGTTCGCCTCGGTCCCGTCGCCCGACCCCCTGAAGTTCTCCGACTCCCGCCCCTACCCGGAACGGCTCGCCGAAGCTCGTGAGAAGTCCGGCGGTCGCGAGGCCATCGTCACCGGCACCGCCCGGCTCGGCGGCATCGGCGTCGTCGTCGCCGTCAGCGACTTCCGCTTCATCGGTGGCTCCATGGGCTACGCCGTCGGCGAACGCGTCGCCGCCGCCATGGAGCTCGCCGCGGACGCACGCCGGCCGCTCGTCGTCGTCACCTGTTCCGGAGGCGCCCGCATGCACGAGGGCATGGTCGCCCTCATGCAGATGGCGAAGACCACGCAGGCGGTCCTCCGCATGCGGGAGCGCGGCGTCCCGATGATCGGCGTCCTCGCCCACCCCACCACCGGCGGCGTCTACGCCTCCTACGCCTCGCAGGCCGACGTCGTGCTCGCCGAATCTGGCGCGCTGATCGGCTTCGCCGGCCCCCGCGTCCGCGCCGTCCATGACCCGGACGAGGACCGCGAGGCTCTCCACGCGCAGGACCTCTACGAGCGCGGCCTCGTCGACATGGTCATGCCCCGCGAGCAGGTCCGCGACCAGCTCATCCGCGTCACCCAGCTCCTCGCCCCCAGCAAGCCGCTCGCGCCCGACCAGCTCGACCCGCCCGCCCCCGCCCGCGACCAGGAGCGCGGCTGGAGCGTCGTGGAGCGCGCCCGCCTGAGCGACCGCCCGCGCGCGCTCGCCTACATCGAGGGCCTCAGTAGCGACTTCGTCCCGCTCCGCGGCGACCACGGCGGCATCGATGACGCCGCTGTCGTCGGCGGCCTCGCCCGCATCGGCGACATGAACGTCGTCGTTATCGGCCAGGAGCGCGGCGACCTCGATCCCGAGGGCCCGCACCGCAACGGGCGCATGGGCCCGGCCGGCTACCGCAAGGCGCTGCGCCTCATGGAGCTCGCCGAGCGCACACAGCTCCCGCTCGTCACCTTCGTCGACACCCCGGGTGCTCACGACGGCATCGCCGATGAGGCGGCCGGCCTCGCCGGCTCCATCTCGGACTGCCTGACCAAGATGGCCGCCCTCACCACCCCCACCGTCGCCATCGTCATCGGCGAGGGCGGTTCGGGCGGCGCGCTCGCGCTCACCGTCGCCGACCGCATCCTCATGCAGCAGAACGCCATGTACGCCGTCACCTCACCCGAGGGCGCCGCCGCCATCCTCTTTCGCGACCGCGAGCGCGCGCCCGAGGTGGCAGAGGCGCTCGGCGTCGCCGCCGGTGACCTCCACAACCTCGGCGCCATCGACACCGTCGTCGCGGAACCTGCTGGCGGGGCTCACGAGGACCCCGAGAGCGCCATTCGGCTCCTCCGCCCGGCCCTCCGCCTCGCGCTCGCCGAGGCCATGCAGGGCACCGGCCCGCAACGCCGCAAGCGGCGCGCCGCCCGTATCCGCGCGATCGGCCTCGAGCCGGGCCCCGAGCCCGCGGACCTGCGCAACGTCAGCGGCATGCTCGGCGACGCGCTCGACCGCTCGCGCACCTTTATCAGGACCCACCTCCGCCGCGGCCAGGAAGCCACTTAGCTGCGGACGGCGCCCACCCGGCCCCGCCCTCGCACGCACCCCTTCGAGGCCTTCGAGTCATCCGAGGGTGCCGGGTCTCGGCGTACGCCTGCCCGCAAGAGTGAGTTCGACATGACCTTGGCGAAGCACGGCGCACATAGAAGAGGTCAGCCCTCAGGGCTGACCTCCGGCTCGAACGAGCAATGCGGCGTTGGGATCCGGCTAGCTCGAGCCCGCCTCGTTCTTCGCGGCGGGCCGGCTCGGCGTCCGCTGCAGCGGGTACCCACCGAGGCCAAGCGTCGCTGGCCACTGCTCGAACATGCTGTCGATGTCGAAGTACGGCTCGTCGCTCCACAGGCTCCGCTCGACCAGCGGTTGGCTGAACAGCGTGACCCGGTGACCGGCGCCCGCGAACACACAGCCGCTCACATTCGCCGAGGCGTCCGACCCGAGCCAAACCGCCAGCGGCGCCAGGTTGCGTGGGTCGCGATCCGTGCCGCTCGCCAGCTCACTCGGTGGCGGCCCGCCGTCGCTGGACGGCCCGCGACCGCGGTCGGTCATCCGCGTCGCCGCCAGCGGCGCGATCGCGTTGCAGGTCACCCCGTAGCGCTCCAGCGCCCGCGCGTTCGAGCGCGCCAGCCCCAGCTTCCCGGCGTGCACCGCCGAGTAGTTCGGCTGCCCGGCCGCGCCGTAGATCCCGGCCGTCGAGGTGAAGTAGATGATCCGGCCGCCCCGCTCACGATTGGAGCGCCAGTACGTCGTCGCGTACTTCGTCGGGGCGAAGCAGCCCTTCAAGTGCACGTGCACCAGGCTGTCCCACTCCTCCTCGCTCATGTTGAAGATCATTCGCTCGCGGAGGATGCCGTGGGCGCAGAGCAGGATGTCCAGCCCGCCGAACGTCTCGAGCGCCGTGCGCACCGCGGACTCCGCCACGTCCATGTCGGCGATGTCGCCAACCACGCCGACCGCTTCGCCGCCAGCCGCCCGGATCTCCTCGACGACGGCGTCCACCTTCGAGGGGTCGGCGCCCATGCGCCCCTCCACGTCAGCGCCGGTGTCGCAGACCACCACCTGGGCGCCCTGCTCGGCGTAGGTCTTCGCGATCCACGAACCCATGCCGCCGGCGCCGCCGGTGACGATCGCGACTTTGCCGTCCAGATGCTTGGTAGCCATGTTTGCTCTGCTCCTGGTCTGCGGGTGTTGGTTGGTGTGTTAAGAAGACGCCGGGGGCGTCGCCTGCTCGCGGCGCCAGCCGCTCGGTGGCCCGAGTTCCCCGGCCGTCGACAACATGAACTCCATCTCCTGGAACAGCGTGTCGATGTCCCAGAGCGGCGTTGCCGAATACACGGAGCGATCCCAGGTCGGCTCGCGGAACATCGTGATCCGGTGCCCGCCAACGCCGATCACACGCCCGGTGATCTCCGCCCCCTCGTCCGAGGCCAGGTACACGATCGCCGGCACCGCGTTCTTCGGGTCGCGCACCGTCCCCGCCGCCGACTCGCTCGCCGGCCGGTCCGGGTCCCCTACCGACAGGCTGCGGTCCGTCATCCGCGTCGACGCGCTCGGCGCGATGCAGTTCGAGGTCACCCCGTACCGACCGAGGGCTTGCGCGTTCGAGAGGCTGAGCCCGATCTTCGCCGCGTGCGCCGCCGAGTAGTTCGGCTGGCCCGCACCGCCGTTGATCCCGGCTCCAGAGGTGAAGTAGATGATCCGCCCGCCCCGGTCGCGTTCGCCGCGCCAGTAGATCGACGCGAACTTCGTCATCGTGAAGCACCCCTTCAGGTGCACCTTGATGACCTCGTCCCAGTCGTCCTCGAGCATGTTGAAGATCATCCGCTCGCGCAGGATCCCGTGCGCGCAGATCAGGATGTCGAGCCCGCCGAACCGATCGAGGGCAGTTCGAACGACGTTCTCGGCGACGTCCATCTCGGTGATGTCGCCGACCATTCCCACGGCGTTCCCGCCGGCGGCCTCGATCTCCTCGACCACCGCCTGAACGCGCGAGGGGTCGACCCCCAGCCGGCCTTCGACGTCGGCGCCCGTGTCGACGACCACCACGCTGGCGCCCTGCTCGGCAAAGACCTTGCAGACCCAACTCCCAATGCCGCCGGCGCCGCCGGTCACGATCGCGACCTTGCCTTCGAGGTGCTTGAGAGGCATACGCCCCCTCCCGCCGCTGACTGCCCGTCCGATGTCGCGGCATACTAGCGCCGAGTCGCGCTATATGCACTATGTGACTAGAATCGCGTCTGGCAATAGGTATCGCGGGCGAACGAGAAGCCTGGGAAGCGACGCCTGCGCAGAGAAGTCGCGCAGAGCAGTCGCGTAGAGAGCGGGGAACGATGAGCACGCATCCGTACTGGCCTGAGGACAAGTGGGTCGACACGAACGGAGTCCGCCTCCACTACCTCGACTGGGGAGGCGACCGGACGAAGAAGCCGCTCTACTTGGTCCACGGCCTCAGTGGCACGGCGCTGCAGTGGGTCGACTTCGCGCCCCTGCTCAGCGAGACTCACCACGTCATCGCCATCGACCTCCGAGGTCACGGCGACTCCGACTGGTCCCGCGAGGGCTACTCCGTCCAGCTGTACGCAGCGGACATCGCCGCCTTCGCGCGTGCGACCGGGCTCTACCCGTTCGACTACTTCGGTCACTCCCAGGGCTCCCGCGTCGGCATGCCCGTCGGCGCCTACTACGGCGACCTCGTCGATCACCTCGTGCTCGGCGACTACGGTCCCATGCCCGACCCGTCGCCGGCCGGAAAGGCCACCGCCGCCGCGCGCGGCGGGAACACCCCGCCGCCCAAGGGCTTCTTCAGCCCGGAGCAGGCGTTCGAGTGGCACCGCGAGCGCGACGAGGACGCCTCCGACGAGGAGATCTGGCGCGTCGTCAAGCGCAGCTACCGTACCAACTGGGACAGCACCCTGGTCTCGAAGACCGACCCCGAAGCCCTCTGGCTCCGCGGCCGCACCGCCCTCAAGGAGGGCGACTTCCTCTGGGACTGCGTCGGCAAGATCTCCTGCAAGACGCTCGTCCTCCGAGGTGGTGAGAGCAACGTCCTCGACCGCGAGCAGGCCGAGAAGATGGCCGCCACCATCCCCAACGGCAACGGCTCCCTCCACGAGCTCGACGGCGTCGGCCACGGCCTCCACCGCGAGGACGTCGACACCGTCCGCTCCGTACTCGGCGACTTCTTCGCCAGCTAGCCCCGTCGCGGCACGTCCGCGCCGGCGGCGGTCCCACCCGCCCGCCGGCCGCGGGCGCCGCTGCGCGCCACCCACCGACGCCCGCGAGCGCCGCTGCGCGCCACCCACCGACGCCCGCGAGCGCGGCCGGCCGACCTCGCTCGCCTGCACAACGCCCGAGGCGTCAACACCCAACGAGACGGATCCGCATGACCGCCAACGAGGAAGTCCCAACCCTGGTCACGCCTGACATGGAGGCCCGCCGCGGCGTCTGGGGCGACGAACGTGTGTCGCCACCCGTCGAGGCCTCGGACATCCGCAAGTGGGCGATCGCCTCCTACTGGCCGGAGAAGCCGCCCCGCCTGTTCTGGGACGCGGAGTACGCCGCCGGCACGAAGTACGGCTCGATCGTCGCCCCGCAGGACTTCAACCCCTTCGCCTGGCCGATCGAGCGGTCGCCCCGCGTCGAGGGCGGCAGCCGTGCTCCCGGGCAGCGCGGCATGAACGGCGGCCAGGTCGAGCGCTACGGCGTCCCCATGCGCGTCGGCGACGTCATCACCTCCCGCACCCGGCTCAAGGGTTGGACCGAGCGGACCACCAGCCTCGGCCCGACCCTCTTCACCGAGACCGAGATCGAATGGCGCAATCAGCGCGGCGAGCACGTGAAGACCCGCATCAGCACCGGCATCCGCTACTAGACCAGCCCGCGTCACCACGACCCGATCACGGAAGGTCCGATATGGCCGTCAATGTCACCTATGACTCTTTGAACGTCGGCGACGCGATGCCCGAGTGGTCGCGCGAGACCGACTTCATGAATTGGAACCGCTACGCCGCGGTCAACGACGAGTTCGTCTACATCCATATGGACGACGAGGCCGGCAAGGCCGCCCTCAACGAGCAGGGCGCCTTCGGCATGGGCAACCTCCGCTACACCTACATGCTGAACGCCCTCCGCGACTGGCTGGGCGACGAGGCACGGATCATGGAGTGCGGCCTCCGCTACCGCGCCCGCAACCAGAAGCGCGACGTGCTCACCGTCACCGGGACGATCACTGACAAGACCCTCGAGGACGGCATGCAGCTCGTCCACCTCGAGATGAACGTCGTCAACCAGGACGGCGACAGCACCTCCCCCGGCCACGCGGTCGTCGCACTCGACTAGACCCGGCCCGCCACCCCGACGAGGGCACGCCGCCTGCCGAGGCCGCTCGGCAGGGGACACCCAGAGCTAGGCACCCAGAACTCAACAAACAGCGCCACCGCTCCGAGCGGGCGATGGTGCTGCGGCTGGCTGGTACTCGTCTGGTTGCTACCGGTTGTTGGTAGAGGTGCCGAGTCGGTCGAGTTGGAGCCAGGCGCCTAGAGGAGCGTGACCACCCCATCGGCCGCCAGCCCGGCGACCTCATCGGCGCTCACCCCGACGCTATCGAGGACCTCGGCCGTGTGCTCTCCGAGGGCAGGCGCCGCTCGCTGCACCCGCGCCGGCGTCCGTGACATCAGCACCGTCGGACCCACCACCCGCTGCGGGCCAGTGATCGTGTGCTCGATGTCCCAGAGCATCCCGTCGGCCTGAACCTGTGGGTCATCCGACATCTGCTCCGGCAGATGCACCGGTGCCACGGGGACGCCCTCGTCGTCGAACAGCTTCACCCACTCGGCGACCGTCTTGGTCAGGAACCGATCGCGGATCACCTCCCGCCACTTCACGGCCTCCGCCTGGTTCGCCGGATCGTGGGCGTCGTAGTCCGGGTGGTCGGACGGCTCGTCCTCCACACCTAGGACCCGTCGCATCCCGTCGCGGTTCGGCTTCGTCAGCGCTCCCAGCACCAGCGCGCCGTCCTTCGCGCGGTAGCCGCTGTAGTAGTGGCGGAACGCCGCGCCCGCCACGAACCCCGCTTTCCGCACGTCCAGCAGCTCGTCGTACGGCCGTCCCTCCGTGCGCGCCGCCTCCACGCGCGCCACCAGCTGGTCCCGCACGACCGCGTCGGAGATCGGCTCTCGCATCACCAGCGCCTGCTGGATCATCAGCCCCGTGCGCAGCAAAGAGGTCGAGATGTACTGCCCCTCGCCCGTCTGCTCCCGGTGGTAGAGCGCGGCGCAGATCGCCATCGCCGCCGCCAGGCCGGACGCGATGTCCGAGATCGGGCTGCTGAGCGGCTCCGGCGCGCCGTCGTCGTCCGTCTTCCCGTCGTGCACCATCAGCCCGGAGTACGCCTGCGCCACCATGTCCGAGGCTGCGCGATACGCCTCCGGCCCCTGCTCGCCGAACCCCGTGTTCTGCCAGTAGATCAGCCCGGGCCGGATCTGGCTGAGCGTGTCGTAGTCGATCCCCAAGCGCTCCGGAACCCCCAGCCGGTAGTTCAGGAGCACCACGTCCACGTCCTTGACCAGGCGATGGATCAGCTCTAGCCCGCGCGGGTCCTGCAGGTTGACCGCCAGGCTCCGCTTGCCGCGGTTCAGCGCCTGGTAGCTCTTGCTCTCGTTCGGCACCACGGACCCGGTCCGGCGCGACTGCTCGCCCTCCGGCGGCTCCACCTTGATCACGTCCGCGCCCAGGTCGCCCAGGTTCAACCCGGCCACCGGACCCGCGACGATCTGCGTGAACTCGAGCACCCGCACCCCCTCCAGCGGTCCCGGCTCGCTCGAGGTGCGTGGGTCAGTGAGCTGCGGCATTCGGGGCTCCATCTGCTTGAGGCCGGGCATCGATCGCACATGGAAGCGCGCGCGCCGGCGGCGCGTTCGTCGCAGCCCCGTTGGAACAGGGCCGCATCTTGTCGGTCAAGTCGTTCTCATCTCATCCGGAGCGGACGCGCCATCGACGCGACCGCTCCGACGCCTCTACCAGTCTGCGAGGGCAGCCTACCCGCGGGGCAGTCCGAGCCCCCGCGTCGCGATGATGTTCCGCTGGATCTCGGAGCTCCCCGCCGCGATCGTCGCCGGCACCGTACCCACGTAGGAGCGGGTGAACTGCGCGTTGAGCGGGGCCCACTCGTTCTTGTCGTCCCAGATGTTCGAGTACAGACCGAACACCTTGGTCCCGGTGCGCGCAAGGCGCTGCCGGAGCTCGGACGCGAACAGCTTCGCCGTCGACGCCTCGTAGTTCGGGATCTGCCCCGCGCTCTGCATCGAGATGATCCGGAAGCTGAAGTTGTACTGGACGTCGGTCTCGATGAAGTTCTGCGCCAGCTCGTGCCGCAGGCTCTCGCTGGACGCCAGCCGGCTCCGCGCCTGCCCCTCCTCGGTCTGGACGTAGTCGAGCAGCTCGCCAATCTCCCGGCGCGCGTGCACTGCCCCGTCGATGTTCGACCGTTCGAAGTCCAGCAGCGTCGCGCCCACGTACCAGCCGCGGTTCTCCTCGCCCACCAGGTTCTTCGCCGGAACCCGCACGTTCTCGAAGAACGTCTCGTTGAACTCGTGCTCCCAGCCCATGTTCACCAGCGGCTGCACCTCGATGCCCGGCGTGTGCCGGTCCATCAGCAGGAACGAGATCCCCCGGTGCTTCGGCGCCTCCGGGTCGGTCCGCACCAGCGCATACAGCCAGTCCGCGAAGTGGGCGCCGGACGTCCAGATCTTCTGACCGTTGATCACGTAGTCGTCGCCGTCGCGAACGGCCCGCGTCTGCAGCGACGCCAGGTCGGAGCCGGCGCCCGGCTCGGAGTAGCCCTGCCGCCAGTTCACCTCACCGCTCAGGATCCGCGGCAGGTGCTCCTTCTTCTGTTCCTCGGACCCGTGGACGATCAGCGTCGCGCCCAGCTGTCGCGTCCCCTGGCCACCCACGTGCGGCGCGTTCGCCTCCGCCATCTCCTGGCGGAAGATGAACAGCTCCATCGGCGTCATCCCACCGCCGCCGTACTCCTTTGGCCACTGCGGCGCGAACCAACCGCGCTCCGACAGCGCGTCGCCCCATGCTTGCGCCGCCGCGCGGATCTCGGGATCCTCATCGACGCGGTCGCGGTCCCAGCTACCAAGCCGGTCCTGGTAGCGCTGTGGGAGCTTCTCTTCGATCAGCGTGCGCACTTCCGCCCGGAAGGCCGCCTGCTCCGGTGAGTCGTTCCAGTCCATCAACGTCCCCGATTCCCGTCGTCGGCCCGCCCGGCGCAAGCGCGGGGACCGCGATCAACAGCGCTCGCAGATAAGGTCCAGTCGTGCGCACGCTGCTAGCGCACAACGGGATTCTAAACACATCACTTGCACATAGTGAAGAGCACGCCGATCCGCTCTGCGGCCTCGATCCGACCCTGACACTTGTCATAATCATTGAAAAACTCCATGGATCGGCTTTGCATCAACACCGTCGGTGGGCTATACCTTCCGCAACGCGGGAGAGACCGCGACCTGAAATCCGCAATGCGGTTACCTGCGTATCCGTGTCGTGCGATCCCCGTGGATTCTGACGGACCTGTGAGCGGAGGGCCCGATGGGCCAGTACATCATCCGGCGGCTGGCATTGATGATCCCGACCGTCATCGTGATCACCATTGTGACCTTCGGACTGCTCCGGGTGATGCCCGGCGACTTTGTCCTCGCCCAGATGTCCGAGGCCCGCGGCCTCGACCCCGAATCCACCGAGCGCTTCCGCCAGGAGCTCGGCCTCGACACCCCGGCCCCCATCCAGTACGTGAAATGGGTCAGCGGAATCGCCGTCGGCGACTGGGGCGAGTCCTTCTGGCTCCGCGACCCCGTCCTCCACGTGATCGGTCGCGCGCTCCCCATCAGCGCCGAGCTCGGCATCCTCGCCATCGGCATCGCTTTGTTGATCGCCGTACCGGTCGGCGTGCTATCGGCGGTCTTCCAGAACACCTGGATCGACTACCTCGGCCGCACCGTGGCCATCGCCGGAATCTCGATCCCCAACTTCTTCATGGCGCTGATGATCATCATTTTCGGTGCCCGCTGGTTCGGCTGGTTCCCGCCCTTCGGGTATCAAAATCCCATCGATCATCCGTGGGAGAACTTCCAGCAGTTCTTCCCCGCCGCGCTGGTGCTGGGTACTGCGCTCTCGGCACAGAACATGCGAATGATCCGCACGACGATGTTGGAGACGCTACGCGAAGACTATGTGCGCACCGCGCGAGCTAAAGGACTGACGGAAACGAGCGTGACCTTACGTCACGCATTCCGGAACGCCCTGATCCCCGTCGTCACGTTGCTCGGATTGCAGATCAGCACCGTCGTCGGCGGCTCCGTGATCGTCGAGTCTGTCTTCCAGATGAACGGTGTTGGCCGCACCTATATCGACGCAGTGAACCAGCGCGATTACCCGCTGGTGCAGGGCATCCTCTTGATGCTCGTCTCTGTGACGCTCGTGGCGAATCTGCTCATCGATCTCAGCTACTCGTGGCTCGATCCACGAATCAGGTACTCGTAGCGACAGTCCTGAGCGAACACGGGAGGCGGAGGTCAACATGGCGGTTCGACAAGAGCCACTTCAAGAGATCGTGTCGGCGAACGAACCATCGAGGTTCCGCGTCGTCGCGGCTGGCCTGTGGCGGTTCGCGCGACACCAGCCGCTCGGGGCGCTCAGCGGCATCATCACCATCGCCACCTTCCTGCTCGCGGTCGGCGCGTGGTGGGGCATCATTGTCCCGCATGATCCCGAGGTCTTCCACGGCGCCGACCGGCTGAAGGGCCTCTGGTCCACTTCCGCGGACGGCGAGCGGCTCTACGTTCTCGGCACCGACGACATCGGCCGCGACATGCTGAGCCGGCTGATCAAGGGCGCCCAGCTCTCCATCTTCTTCGGCCTCGCGATCGCCGCCGTTTCCACGGTGATCGGCGGCGTCATCGGCCTCACCTCCGCCTACGTCGGCGGCAAGACCGACCTCATCGTCCAGCGCGTCGTCGACGCCGTCCAGGTCATCCCGTTCCTCGTCCTCGCGATCGCGATCGTCTCGATTCTCGGCCCAAGTATTCGCAACGGATTCATCGCCGTGATGATCCTCGCAATCCCGCGGCCGGCGCGCGTCATTCGCAGCTCCGTACTTGCTGCGAAAGAGACCGCCTGGGTCGAGGCGGCGCGCTCCCTCGGGGCGAGCGACAAGCGCATCATGTTCCGCCACATTCTCCCGAATGTAATCGCGCCGATGATCGTCGTATCCACGTACACCCTCGCCGTCGCGATCATCGTCGAGGCGTCGCTCTCCTTCCTCGGGATCGGCGCGCAGCCGCCCACCCCCTCGTGGGGTGCGATGCTCACGGGGTCGGGTGCCGTCTACTTCGAGACCAACCCGCGCCTCGCGCTGCTACCAGGCTTCTCGATCAGCATCATCGTCTTCGCCACCAACATGTTCGGCGACGCCGTCCGCGACGTGCTCGATCCGCGTCTCCGCGGTTCGAGGTAGGACCATCCCGTGCTGCGGCCCACACGGCAGAAGATCGCAACCCTCGAGGCCCACTCGTCACCGGGCCGGGCGGAGGCCGCGGCATGATCCCCGAGCTGGGCTGCGACCAGACCGAGACCCCGAACGATGACTGTTGCGGCGCCGAGGAGCGCTGCGGCCGCCGTGCCAGCTGGTGGCATGCTGGAAGCGGCCGCGCCCTCTGTGCCGAGCATGAACGGAGCGCGCGGAAGTGGAGCAGTGACGGGGTCTGGTACGTGGGGAGCGTCAAAGTCTCGTTCCCCGCGGGCTGGATCACCCTCGACCCGGTCCCCGAACCCGGCGGCCTGGTCGGCGAACCCGCTCAACGGCCGGGCGAGTCGGGCTTGCTGCTCGTCACGGCGGACGATGAGGAGGCCCCCTTTGCCGGTCTATGAGTACTCCTGCAACGACTGCGGCGGCGCGTTCGAGCTGCTGAGGCCCACCCGTGAGGCCGCCGCCCCCCAGCCATGCCCGAGGTGCGACGGCGAAGGTCGGCGTGTCATGCCCCGGGAGTGGGCCGCCTACACCTACCGCCAGGGCACAGCGCGACGCCTGCCCGACGACGGCACCTTCTGGCACAACGACAAGAAGGTCAGCCGCCCCATCTCCGGCGCGTGGGCTGGCCCCTCCCACCCCGAACTCGAATCCCCAGAGCCGGAGGCCGAAGCCACCATCGAGGACGTCGAGCGCTACGCCGAACTCACCGAGGAGCGACGTCGCCTCGAGGTCGAATCCGGCGGCATGGAGGGCGGCGCCGGCGTCCGCGAGCAGCAGCTCTACTCCAAGGTCACTGGTCGCCCCGCCTCCGAGCGCGTCGCCCGCGAACGCAACCGCATCCTCCGGCGCGTCGCTCACGAGGACGCGGTCGCCGACCGCGAGATCCGCGGCGAGCAGAGCGCCCGCACCCCCCAGCAGATCGAGGACATGCTCAACGCCGCGGCCGCCGCCGAGGACGCCGAAGCCGACGAGTACGAGGCCGAAACCACCTTCATCCTCCCCGACGAATAGCCACACGGCGGCAGTCCCGTCGGTTACAGGCGTATCCGCCAGGTCCTCGGTCGCGACGCACGAGGACCAGCCCGCACGCCCGTGCGCGAGCGTGCCGGTGGTCCGGTCCTCTTGGTCCGCGCCCAACGGGACTCTCGGCACTGGCGCCCGGGACCGGTGCCCGCATAGGTTCCGCGCGCCACTCGGCGCTTGGAGGGCCACATGGCTGACGAGCGAAGCGAGCTGATACAGCGCCTCGAGGCGCTCGGCGTCTCTGAACGGGACTGGATCGGCATGGACGAAATGTCTGTCGACGCTCTCGAACTGCTCCTCGAGAGCGTCGAGCAACACCAGGAGTTGTGGGTGCTCCCGGACGAGGACGGCCACGTCCACGAGCACAACCACGCTCCAGGCGAGCCGCACCCGCCACACGACGGCCCGCACGTGTACGACCGCTAGCCCTGAGCCGGTAGCTCCGTCAGTACAGCCTCTGGTGTGCGACCAGCGGTGGCCATCGCACGCCCTCCACCAGGCTCGCTGAATCGTTACTTCTGACCGCCTGAACGCCGAAATGTGAAAGTGTTCACACGTTCTTATGACCGAAGCCTCTTCGATCTGAGGACTTCCGGCTCTGCATCAACGTTGATCCTAGACATCAGGATTGTGGCGGCTCCACCGGCGTTCCGAGTGAGGCGCGTAGTCGGAACATCAGGTGCCCGAGAGGGAGCCTACGATGGCAACGCGAACCTCCGCCGCGAACTGGAAGCGAAGCCTTCCGGTTCTGTTCCTGACCGTCCTCGCCGCCATGGCGCTCGCCCCCCGGCTCGCCATCGGCGCCTCCGAGGCGCCGCTCCAACCGTTCGAGGTCAGCCCCGCCCAGGACGCCGCCTCGCTCTTCCAGACCCAGTGCTCCGCCTGCCACACCATCGGCGGCGGCGACGGTGTCGGCCCGGATCTCGAGGGCGTCACTGCCGCCCGTGACCGCGACTGGCTCGCGCGCTGGATCATCGATCCGCCGGCGATGATCGCGGACGGCGATCCGATCGCCACCGAGATCCTCGCTGACTTCAACAACGTCCCGATGCCCGCCCTTGGACTCTCCGAGGCCGACGTCGAAGCGCTGATCGTCTACCTCGAGGAGCAGGATGGCGGAGCCGCCGCGGCGCCGACCGCGGCACCCGTCGCCGCGACCGGCGACGGCGATGTCGAAGCCGGTCGCAACCTCTTCACCGGCGCAGCCACCTTCGAGAATGGCGCTCCGTCCTGCCGCGCCTGCCACAGCGTGGCCGGGATCGGCGGCTTCGATGGCGGCGGCAACCTTGGTCCGGACCTGACGGCCTCCTACGACAAGCTCGGTGACGCCGTCGTCACGTGGCCTGAGACCTCCGTCACCATGCGCCCCATCTTCGTCGACAAGACCCTCACTGACGCGGAGAAAGCCGACCTCCTGGCGTTCTTCCGCTCCACCGAGGTCACCGAGCGCTCAGCGGTCGTCATCTGGCAGCTCGCCGGACTGTCGGTCCTCGGAGCAGCGCTCATCGGCCTCGTGACTCATCTGATCTGGCGTCGGCGACTGAGCGGGGTGCGCGCACCCATGGTTGGTCGCCGCTCGTAGGGATTGCGCAGGAGACGTTCGCGAAGGGGCGAGGACATGGGCTGGATTCAAGACCTGGTCGACCCGAAATCACGCGAGTGGGAAGAGTTCTACCGGAACCGCTGGCAGCACGACAACGTCACCCGCAGCACCCACGGGGTGAACTGCACCGGGAGCTGCTCCTGGGCCGTCTACAGCAAAGACGGAATCATTACCTGGGAGATGCAGCACACCGACTACCCGCTGCTGAACGAGAACCTCCCGCCCTACGAGCCCCGTGGCTGCCAGCGCGGCATCTCCGCCTCCTGGTACGTCTACAGCCCGATCCGCGTGAAGTACCCGTACGTCCGCGGCGCGCTCCTCGACTTCTGGCGCGACGCCCGATCGAAGACCGACAACGCCGTCGACGCCTGGGGCTCGATCGTCGAGGACGAGGCGAAGCGCGAGCGCTACCAGCGGGTCCGCGGCAAGGGCGGCTTCCGCCGCTCCAACTGGGACGAGGTCCTCGAGCTCGTCGCCGCCGCCAACCTCTACACCGCCAAGCAGTGGGGTCCGGACCGGGTCTTCGGTTTCTCGCCGATCCCCGCCATGTCCTACAACTCCTACGCCGCCGGCTCGCGCTTCCTGCAGCTCTTCGGCGGCGCCAGCATGAGCTTCTACGACTGGTACGCGGATCTCCCCAACGCCTTCCCGGAGACCTGGGGCGACCAGACCGACGTCTGCGAAAGCGCCGATTGGTACAACTCCAAGTACATCGTCTCCGTCGCCGCCAACCTCAACATGACGCGGACGCCCGACGTCCACTTCATTTCCGAGGCGCGACAGGAGGGCGCGAAGTTCGTCGTCATCTCGCCGGACTTCAGCCAGGTCGCCAAGTACTCCGACTGGTGGATTCCGGTGAAGGCCGGACAGGACACCGCGCTCTGGATGGCGGTTAACCACGTCATCCTGAAGGAGTACTACGTCGACCGGCAGGTCCCCTACTTCTGGGACTACGTGAAGCAGTACACCGACCAGTCCTACCTCGTGGAGATGCACGCCGAGGGCGACTCGTACAAGCCCGGGCAGCTCGTCCGCGCGAACCGCTTCGCCCGCTACCAGAACGAGGAGAACGGCGACTGGAAGCTCGCCGTCTACGACCGCACCAGCGACCAACCGCGCATGCCCAAGGGCGCCGTCGGCTTCCGCTGGGCCGAGGAAGGCGGCAAGTGGAACCTCAAGATGGAGGACGGCGTCGACGACACGCCGCTCGACCCCGAGCTCACCTTCATCGACCAGCACAACGAAGTCGTCCAGGTCTCCTACTGGGAGTTCGCCGAGGGGCGTGAGTACCTCCGAGGCGTCCCGGTCCGCAAGCTCCAGACCGTCGACGGCGAGATCACCGTCGCCACCGCCTTCGACCTGATGATGTCCCACTTCGGCGTCGACCGCGGTCTCCCCGGCGACTTCCCGGCGAACTACGACGACCCGTCCGCCTACACCCCGGCGTGGCAGGAGCAGTACACCGGCATCGGCAAGGACACGGTGCTCCGGCTCGCCCGCGAGTTCGCTTCGAACGCCGAGGTGACCAAGGGCAAGTCGATGGTCATCACCGGCGCCAGCCTCAATCACTGGTACAACAACAACCTCAGCTACCGCGGACCGATCACCGCGCTGATCCTCTGCGGCTGCGCCGGCGTCAACGGCGGCGGCCTGAACCACTACGTCGGCCAGGAGAAGCTGACCCTCGTCGCGCCATGGTCCTCCATGGCCTTCGCCGCCGACTGGGGCGTCCCGGCTCGCCGCCAGCAGTCCCCGACCTGGCACTACGTCAACAGCGACCAGTGGCGCTACGAGGGCGACTTCACGGAGTACGCCCCGGTCCCGCCTGAGACGAAGTGGGCCAAGGGTCACGCGATGGACATCGAGGCGAAGTCCGTCCGCATGGGCTGGATGCCCTACTACCCGCAGTTCAACAAGAACCCGATCGATGTCGTCGCCGAGGCGCAATCAGAGGGAGCGTCCGACGACGGCGCGATCGTGGGCAACATCGTCGAGCAGCTGAAGACGAAGCGAACTGACTTCGCCGTCAACGACCCCGACGCGCCCGAGAACTGGCCACGGGTCTGGCTGATCTGGCGCGGCAACGCGATCCAGTCAAGCGCCAAGGGCTCCGAGTTCTTCCTAAAGCACTACCTCGGCACCCACGACAACCTCACGGCCGACGAGAATCGAGCCAAGGGCACGGTCCAGACGGTGAAGGTCCACGACCAGGCGCCGCGCGGGAAGATGGACCTCGTCGTCGACATCAACTTCCGTATGGACTCGACCGCCCTCTACTCGGACGTCGTCCTGCCGACCGCCATGTGGTACGAGAAGAACGACCTCAACACCACGGACCTGCACTCGTTCGTGCACCCGCTCGGCGCCGCGGTGCCCCCCGTCTGGGAGGCGCGCAGCGACTGGGACATCTTCAAGGCGCTTGCCAAGTCCGTGAGCGAGCTGGCCACGCAGGCGTTCCCCGAGCCCGTCAAGGACGTCGTCGCCATCCCCTTGATGCACGACACCCCGGACGAACTCGGCCAAACCGAGGTCCTCGACTGGGCCGAGGGTGAGTGCGAGCCGGTGCCCGGCAAGACCATGCCGCATCTGCGGATGATCGAGCGCGACTACTCGCAGATCTACAACAAGTTCATCTCGCTCGGCCGCGCCGCGCGCGAGAACGGCGTCAACGGCAACGGCGTCCAGGTCCCGATCAAGGACTTCTACGACGAGCTCCTCGAGGGCCCGAGCGACGGTCCCCCGGACCCGAAGCGCGCCCGCACCGTCGAGTGGGGCGGCGTCAAGTACCCCTCGCTCGAGGACACGCTCGACACCGCCAACGTGCTGCTGACGCTCGCTCCGGAGACGAACGGCCAGGTCGCCTACGACGCCTTCAAGCACGAAGAGGAGAAGGTGGGTCTCCCGCTCGCCGACCTCGCTGAGAAGGTCCGCGATGTCCGGATGACTTTCGCCGACCTCACGCGCCAGCCGCGACGCACCCTGATCAGCCCCTGCTGGACGGGCAACGTCAACGGCGGCCGGCCGTACACGGCCTGGGTGCTCAACATCGAGCGGCTGATCCCCTGGCGCACGCTCAGCGGCCGTCAGCACATGTACGTCGACCACCCGTGGTACCTCGACTTTGGCGAGCAGTTCCCCACCTACAAGCCCAAGCTCGACCCGCGGCTCACCGGCGACATCGTCGAGAGCCCCGTCGACGACCAGAGCCTGGTGCTGAACTACATCACGCCGCACGGGAAGTGGAACATCCACTCCACGTACAAGGACAACCACCGCATGCTCACGCTCTCGCGGGGCATGGATCCGGTCTGGGTCAACGACAAGGACGCCGAACGCATCGGCCTCGTCGATAACGACTGGGTGGAGGTCTACAACGACAACGGCGTCGTCGTGACCCGCGCCAACGTCAGCGCGCGCGTCCAGCCCGGCACGTGCCTCTACTACCACGCGGTCGAGCGGACCATCTACGTCCCGAAGTCGCAGGTACGAGGTGGCAAGCGGGCCGGTGGGCACAACAGCCTCACGCGGACGCGCATCAACCCGGTTCAGGTCGCCGGCGGGTACGCCCAGTTCACCTACATGTTCAATTACTGGGGCCCCATCGGCGTCTTCACCCGCGACACGTACACGGTGATTCGAAAGCTCGAAAAGCTCGAGTGGTGATCGTCGCGCGCGAACACCGGGAACAGCGCTGGCCCGCGGCCGGCTGAGGAGACACTCATGGATATTCGAGCTCAAGTATCGATGGTCTTCCACCTCGATAAGTGCATCGGATGCCACACCTGCAGCATCGCCTGCAAGAACATCTGGACCGACCGCGAAGGCGCGGAGTACCAGTGGTGGAACAACGTCGAGACCAAGCCCGGGACCGGCTACCCCACCAAGTGGGAGGACCAGGACCAGTACAAGGGCGGGTTCGAGCGCAACAACGGCAAGCTGAAGCTCAAGCTCCAGGGCAAGCTCGCCACGCTCGCCAACCTGTTCCACAACCCCAACCTCCCCACGCTCGACGACTACTACGAGCCGTGGACCTACGAGTACGAGCACCTCTTCACCGCCCCCGAGGGCGACGACCAGCCCACCGCGCGCGCCGTCTCGCTGATCACCGGCGACTACATGGAGATCGAGTCGGGCCCGAACTGGGACGACGACTACGGCGGATCGCCCGTCTACGCCGCCAACGACCCCAACCTCGAGAACCTGAGCGACGCTCAGCGCGAGCAGATCCAGGAGATCGAGCGCGTCGTCTTCTTCTACCTCCCGAGGATCTGCAACCACTGCCTGAACCCCGGCTGCGTCGGCGCCTGCCCCAGCGGCGCCGCCTACAAGCGCGGCGAGGACGGCATCGTTCTGATCAACCAGGACAAGTGCCGCGCTTGGCGCATGTGCGTCTCCGCCTGCCCGTACAAGAAGCCCTACTTCAACTGGTCCACCGGCAAGTCCGAGAAGTGCATCCTCTGCTTCCCGCGACTCGAGAGCGGCCAGCCGCCGGCCTGCTTCCAGTCCTGCGTCGGGCGCATCCGCTACCTCGGCGTCCTGCTCTACGACGCCGACCAGATCGAGGCCGCGGCCAGCGTCGAGGACCACGACCTCGTCCGCGCGCAGCGCGACATCATCCAGGACCCGAACGACCCGGAGGTCATCGCCGCCGCGAAGGCCAACGGCATCAGCATCGCCATGATCGAGTCCGCCCAGCGGTCGCCGGTCTACAAGTTCGTCAAGGAGTGGGAGATCGCCCTCCCCCTCCACCCCGAGTTCCGCACGATGCCGATGCTCTTCTACGTGCCGCCGATGCTCCCGGTGCTCGCCGCGACGCGCGACGGCCAGTACGAGGTCGACGGCGCCAACGGCTCCGACGTGGCGGCCGGCTCCGAGGGCCTGGCGCCACTCCTCAGCTCGCTCAAGGGCGCGCGGCTCCCGATGGAGTACCTCGCGAGCCTCTTCACGGCCGGCAACGTCGGCGACATCGAGGCCGTCTACCGCAAGCTGATCGGCGTCCGCATCCACATGCGCAAGGAGACCGTCGAGGACGTCACCGCCGAGGAGGCCGAGGAGGCCCTCGCCCAGGCGGGCATGAGCGCCGAGATGGCCGAGGCCATCCACAAGCTCACTGCTCTGCCGACCTTCGACCAGCGCTTCCAGGTCCCGCCAATGGCCCGTGAGGTCGCCGTCGAGACCCGCCAACACCCCGAACGACACAAGCGCGAGGCCGGCTTCGGCCCGGTCATCGCCCCCCGGCGAAGGTGGTAGCCATGCCCGGTCTCCCAGATCGAGGTCTGCCAGACCGACGCGTCTTGGGTCTGTTCGCCAACGTGCTGGAGTACCCGCAAGCGGGTCTCGCCTCGGACGTGCGTGAGTGCCAGCAGCTCCTGGCACTCACGTACCCGGGGGCCGCGGAGCGGATGGGGCGCTTCGGCGACTTCGTCGACGCCACCTCGCACGGCGGGGTCGAGGAGGCCTACACCGCGCTCTTCGATCTGGACTCCGACCTGCACCCGTACATCGGCTACCAGCTCTTCGGCGAGACCTACGAGCGCAGCGCGCTCCTCGTCGGCCTGAAGGAGCTCTACCGCGCCGGCGGCTACGAGCCGAACGCCGTCGAGCTGCCGGACCGCATCTCGGAGATGCTCCGCTTCTTCTCGGTCGGCACGAACGAGGCCGTCATCCTCGAAATCCTCCAAGAAGCACTGATCCCCGCGCTCGAGAACCTGACCACCAACGTGGAGCAGGACGAGACCCAGCCCACCCCGGTCACCGATCCCTACTGGGACGTCATCGAGGCGCTGTCCACCGTCCTGCGCCCACACGCGGCGGAATCCGTCGCTGCTGCAGAACGGGAGCCAGTCAATGGCTGATGTCGTACTCTTCGCCGCGTTCCCGTACATCGCGATCGTCCTGGCGGTGGTCGTCACCTTCTACCGCTACTACACCGATCGCTTCTCCTACTCGAGCTACTCCTCGCAGTTCCTCGAGAGTCGCACCCTCTTCTGGGGCTCGGTGCCCTGGCACTTCGGCATCCTGATCATCCTGCTCGCGCACCTGCTCGCGCTCCTCGTCCCGGGGGTCTGGCAAGACCTGATTGCCGCCCCCACGCGCCTCTACATCCTCGAGGTCATCGGCCTCGCGCTGTCGCTCGCCGCGCTGCTCAGCCTGCTGCTGCTCTTCGGGCGCCGCTTCTACACCCACCGCATCTCGGTCGTCACCTCTGGGATGGACTGGCTGCTGCTCGTCGTCCTGATCGCCCAGGTCGCCCTCGGCTTCTGGGTCGCCCTCTACTACCGCTGGGGCTCCGACTGGTACCTCCACACCGCCGTCCCCTGGCTGCAGTCGCTCGCGCGGCTCGACCCGGAGGCCGAGTTCGTCAGCTCACTGCCGTGGCTGGTCAAGCTCCACATGCTCGGCGGATTCCTCCTGATCGCGCTGTTCCCGTTCACCCGCCTCGTTCACATGATCACGGTCCCCATCACCTATCTCTGGCGCCCCTACCAGGTGGTCGTCTGGTATCGCGACCAGCGCCACGCCTAGCGGGCGCTGCCCTGCTCGCTGACGCCGTCGGCGAGACCAGAAAGCGAGATTCCTTCAGAGAAAGGGCCCGTCCTCATGCGTGACCGATTGCCAGCGGGCTCCGGCGAGATCTTCGACCTCCAGCAAGAGCGCATCCGCGTGATGCACTTCACCTGGATCGCCTTCTTCATCACCTTCTACGTCTGGTTCAACATGGCGCCCCTGGCGACCACGATGTTGGACAACATCGGCGAAGAGAACGGCGGCTGGCTGACGAAGGACCACATCAAGGTCTTCGCCATCGCCAACGTCGCCCTCACCATCCCGGCGCGCGTCTTCATCGGCGCGCTGCTCGATCGCTTTGGTCCCCGCCGGGTCTTCGCCGCGCTGCTGATCGTGATGGCGTTCCCCACGTTCGCCTTCGCCTTCGGCAACAGCTTCATGCAACTCCTGATCGCTCGGCTGCTGCTCAGCATCATCGGCGCCGGGTTTGTCATCGGCATCCGCATGATCAGCCAGTGGTTCCCGCCCTCGATGATCGGTCGTGCCGAGGGCCTCTACGCCGGTTGGGGCAACTTCGGCTCCGCCTGGGCTGCCATGACCCTCCCCTGGGTCGCCCTCTCCATCTTCGGTTCCTACGAGGACGGCTGGCGCTACGCCATGGCCGCCAACGGCACCGTCTCCTTCGTCTACGGTTTCATCTACTTCTTCGTCGTCAAAGACGTCCCCGAGGGCACCAAGTTCGTTGGCACCTCGAAGGTCGGCCCGATGACCATGTCGTCGAAGGTCGACGTCGCCCAGTACCTGATCTGGTCGCTGCCGATCATGGGCGCGCTCGGCTTGCTCGCCTGGCGCGTCGCTCGGATCGACATCGACGGCGAGCCGGTCATCTCACAGACCGTGCTCTGGCTGATCTACGGTGGCCTCGGGCTCGTCTACATCGCCCACGTCGTCAAGACGCTCCAGATCAACCTGCCTCACCTCAGAGCCGGGGTCCCCGAGGCCGAGCGCTACTCGTTCCTCAGCGTCGCGGCGCTCAACACCACCTACTTCGCCAACTTCGGCGCGGAGCTCGCCATCGTCTCGATGCTGCCCGCCTTCTTCGAGGGCACCTTCACCCTCTCCCCGGAGCGGGCCGGGCTGGTCGCCTCCTCGTTCGCATTCGTGAACCTGCTTGCTCGACCGCTCGGCGGATTGATCTCCGACTCAATGACCAACCGCAAGTGGGTGATGGTCGGCTACATGGTCGGCATCGCGATCGGCTTCTTCCTGATGGCCTTCATCGGGAGTTCGTGGCCGCTCTGGCTCGCCGTCCTGCTGACCATCCTCACGTCGATGTTCGTCCAGGGATCAGAGGGCGCGACGTTCGCCATCATCCCGATGGTGAGCCGGGCACAGACCGGCCAGGTCGCCGGGATGGCGGGCGCCTACGGCAACGTGGGAGCCGTCACCTACCTCGTCATCCTCTCGCTCGTCTCCGACAAGACCTTCTTCCTCATCCTCGCCGGAGGCGCGGCGTTCAGCGTCATCTTCTGCGCGCTGTTCCTCCAGAACCCCGAGGGCGCACACGCCGAGGACTACGAATCCGTCGAGGTCGCCGGGGCATAGCACGTGAAGGCGGGCCGCTCTGGGAGGCGAGCGGCCCCGTCGAGAAGAGGACGAGATGGCAGAGATCCGCGAATGGGACGTTGAGGACGATCAGTTCTGGGAATCGACCGGTAAGCGGGTCGCCACCCGCAACCTCCTGATCTCGATTCCGAGCCTGCTATGCGGATTCGCGATCTGGCTCTACTGGAGCATCATCACCGTCCAGATGCTCAATCTGGGCTTCCCCTTCAGCAACTCTGAGCTCTTCACCCTCTCCGCGATCGCCGGCCTGACCGGCGCCACCCTCCGCATCCCCAGCAGCTTCCTGATCCGCATCGCCGGCGGGCGAAACACGATCTTCTTCACGACTGCGCTGCTCATGATCCCCGCCGCGGGGACCGGCATCGCGCTTCTCGATCAGGACACGCCGCTCTGGGTCTTCCAGCTCATGGCGCTGCTCTCCGGCCTCGGCGGCGGCAACTTCGCCTCGTCGATGTCGAACATCAGCTTCTTCTACCCGAAGCGGATGCAGGGCCTCTCGCTCGGCCTGAACGCCGGCCTCGGCAACGCCGGCGTCACCACCATGCAGGTGCTGATCCCGCTCGTCATGACCACCGGCATCTTCGGCGGCGGCTCACTGATCCTGGAGAAGAACTCCGGAACCCTGATCGGCACCATCGAGGCCGGCACCCAGACCTGGATTCACAACGCCGGCTTCGTCTGGCTCGTGCTCCTGATCCCGCTCGCCTTCCTCGGCTGGTTCCTGATGGACAACATCAGGGCCGAGCACGTTTCACCGAACATCGGCTCACCGCTCAACGCCTTCGCGAAGATCAGCGGCATGCTCGGGCTCGCCTTTATCCCGGCGGTCGTCGGCCTCTTCATCATCCTGCCCGAGCCCACCGGCCTCGGCTGGTCATGGGCGAAGTACCCGGTGTTGGGCCTCGTCATCTTCGGCACCGTGATGCTGCTGAAGATGTTGCGCGGCGAGATGAAGTCGAACCTGGACCGCCAGTTCCAGATCTTCGGGAACAAACACACCTGGGTCATGAGCGTCATCTACACGATGACCTTCGGGAGCTTCATCGGCTACTCCGCCGGCTTCGCCCTCGCGATCAAGGTCATCTTCGGGTTCCAGCACATCGAGGTCGACGGCGTCATGACGCACGACACCGTCAACCCCAACGGTCCCTCCGCGCTGACCTTCGCCTGGATGGGGCCATTCATCGGCGCCTTCATCCGTCCCCTCGGCGGTTGGATCTCCGACCGGGTCGGTGGCGCGAAGGTCACCCAGTACGTCGCACTCACCATGGTGATCAGCGCTCTCGGCGTCGCCTACTTCATGCGAGAGGCGTACCAGTCCGAGACGCCCGAGGACTACTTCCTGCCCTTCTTCCTCTTGTTCCTCGTGCTGTTTGCCGCCAGCGGCGTCGGGAACGGATCGACGTTCCGGACGATCGCGATCGTCTTCAACCAGGAGCAGGCCGGCCCGGTGCTCGGTTGGACCTCTGCCGTCGCGGCCTACGGCGCCTTCGTCGTTCCGCAGGAGTTCGGCGAGCAGATCAACCGCGCCACGCCGGAGATCGCGCTCTTCGCCTTCGCCGGCTTCTATGCCGTCTGCCTCGCCCTGAACTGGTGGTACTACCTCGGGCCGAAGGCCGAGTACCAGAATCCCTGACCGCCACCTGGCTGGGAGCCCGGGCGCCGCGGTGCCCCGGTCTCCTGACCAGTCCGGGAGGCGACCCATGATCGACCGCCAGGTTCGTGTCCTCCTCGTCGACGACCACGAGATCGTCCGCCGCGGCCTGAAAACCGTCCTCGAGGATCGCGACGACATCGTCGTCATCGGCGAAGCCGGCACCGTGCGCCGCGCCGTCATCGAGGCCGTCCGCCTCGAGCCCGACGTGACCCTGATGGACCTCCGGCTCCCCGACGGATCCGGCGTCGAGGCCTGCCGTCAGATCCTCGCCGTCGCCCCCGACATCAAGATCGTCATCCTCACCTCCTACGAGGACGAAGACGCGCTCTACTCCGCGGTGATGGCTGGCGCCGCCGGCTACATCCTCAAAGACCTCGATAGCAGCAAGCTGCGCGACGCGATCATCACCGTCGCCGACGGTGGCTCTCTGCTCGACCCCAAGATGACGACCGCCGTCCTCGAGCGGATGCGCCAGGTCGGCATGCCCCACCCCGCCGACGAGCCCTTCGCCACGCTCCGCCCGCAGCAGAACCTGATCGTCCAGCTGATCGGCGACGGCCTCACCAACCGCGAGATCGCGGAGCAGCTCTCGCTCAGCGAGAAGACCGTGAAGAATTACGTCTCCCAGATCTTCTCGAAGCTCAACGTCCAGCGCCGATCCCAGGTCGCCCGCCTCGCCACCGAGCGCCGCATGCGCCGCCTCTAGCCATGCCGCCCGACAACCTCCTGAGGCCCGATAACCCCCCGAGGGCGGCCAACCTCCCGCGGCCCGCGTGCCGGCGCAACTACCCTGCGCGCGCTTCCGCGAGCAGCCGTTCCGCCAGCTCCCCGATCACGTCGAGATCGTCCGCCGTCACCACCCGGCTGGCGCCCGTCGCACGGACCGTCACCTCGACCCGCGCCGGCGGCGTCCCCGTCAGGTGGAGCTGCAGATCGAGCGGCTGGTCGCGGTACCCCTCGACGATCACCACATCCGCGTCGACGCTCAGCCGCGCCACCACCTCCTCGAGCGAGGCAGCCTTCGACCGCTCCACCACCCCCTCCGGCCCAACGAACGCCACGCGCCCGGCGCCGGCTCGCGCCATCAGGTCGGTATCCGACCCTGGATCGTCAGCCGGCAGCGAGTGGTGCGTCCGCTTCACCGCCGAGACGCGGAGGCCGCGATCGGAGAGCCGCGACATCAGCCGGGTCGCGAGTGTGGTCTTCCCCACGTTCCGGCCCGAGCCCGATACGCGGACGGTCAGCACCCGAGCTCCATTCGTGGTCATCGCCCGCTCCCTTGCCCTCCCGATCCTCGACCTCCAAGATAAACGTTACTGGCCGCCGCTGGCGCCCGCCGCGGCAACATCCAGGCCGGTCCGTGCTAGAACGAGCACCGAGGTTGGAGGCCACCCGTGATTGAGTCCGGCAGCCGTGTCGCCGTGCACTACGAGGGATCGCTAGACAGCGGCAAGATCTTCGACTCATCGCGCGACCGCGATCCGCTGGAGTTCACCATCGGCTCGGGCGAAGTCATCGACGGCTTCGAGAACGCCGTCCGCGCCCTCTCCGTCGGCGAGTCGGTGAAGATCCGCCTCGAATCCGAGGACGCCTATGGCGACCGCGACGAGTCCCTCGTCTTCAACCTCCCAGCGGACGGCGCTCCGCCTGGCCTCCGCGTCGGCGATCAGGTCCTCCTCGACGGCGACCGCCCCGTCGTCGTCACCGAGATCACCGACGCCACCGTCAAGGCCGACGCGAACCACCTCCTCGCCGGCCAAGCCCTCACCTTCGAGATCGAGCTCGTCTCCGTCGACGGCCACCCTGCCCCCATCGAGGGCTAACCCTCGCACGAACGAGCAGCGTCGATGCCGGCGTCACCGCCGAGGTCGCGTCTGAGCGGGCGTGGGGTGCGGCCGGTCTAGGAATCGGGCTCCGGAACGAACTTGTACCCGTAGTTGCGCACCGTGATCAGGTGCTTCGGCTCGACCGGGTTGTCCTCGAGCTTCTGGCGGAGCCAGTGCATGTGCACGTCCACCGTCCGCGTCTCGCCCGGGTAGGCGTACCCCCACGCAGAGTCCAGGATCATGTCGCGCGAGCACACCTGGTTCGGGTGCTTCACGAGGAAGCTCAGCAGCTCGAACTCCTTCGGCGTGAGCGCGACCCGCTCGCCGTTGCGCCGGACGGTGTGACTCGCGTCGTCCACCTCGATCGGCGAGGGCGCGTCGACCGGCGGTGCGTCGGCGTCCTGGCGCGCCCGCTTGAGGTTCGCCTCCACCCGCGCGATCAGCTCGCGGATCGCGAAGGGCTTCGTCACGTAGTCGTCCGCCCCTAGGTCGAACCCCGCCAGCTTGTCCACCTCCGAGGTACGCGCGCTGATCACGATCACCGGCGCCGAAGACTCGCGTCGCAGGATCCGCAGCACGTCCAGCCCGTGCAGCCGTGGCAGCATCAGATCGAGGATCACGAGGTCCGGGCTGCCGTCACGGAACTGATCGACCGCCTCCACACCATCCTCGGCGGTGCGGAGGCGGTGCCCGGCGGCTTCCAGCTGGTAGACGACAACGTCGCGGATCGTGGCGTCGTCTTCGACGACGAGGATCTCTGCCATGAGCCAGCCTCTCTCGCGGCTGGACTCAACCTTGACGGCCGTTCGTTCGCGTCGCGTTAAAAGATCCGCCGTCGGCGGGCGATTGATCCAAGTCTTAATCGAACCGAATCGTCCCCTTCCTACCGTCGCGTCACTGATCAACAGCGCGTCGGCATGAGCAGGGGTGCGATGGAGCGCGAATCGCGATTGGAAGCCTTCGGGCTGGCGGACGAGGCAACGTTGGTCGGCATGGCCGACGACGTGCTCGAGGATTTCGAGGTCGAAGTCACCCGCGGCCCCACCGTCGGTCTGCTCATGGTCCGCGTCGAGGAACCGTCCGAACGCCTCCCGTTCAACTTCACCGAGGTCACCGTCTCCGAGGCGGAAGTCGCCGCCGGCGACCACCGCGGCTACGCCATGGTCATGGGGAAGTCGCCCGACCGCGCCGTCGCTGGCGCCGTGCTCGACGCAGCCCTCGAGGCCCAGCACCCGCTCTCTCCGCGCATCGAAACCATGCTGTCCGACGCTGTCGCGGCCGGCGAAGCGGAGTGGCAGCGCCGCTGGTCCACCGTCGCCCCCACGCTCGTGCGATTCGAGGACGTCACATGACCACCACCGAGGCCGCGCTGCCGATCCACCAGGAGATCCCCAAGCCGAGCGCCGCGGCTGCGTTGGAGCAGGCCACCTTCCGCACGCTCCTCCACGCGATGTCCCACCCGGGCATCGTCCAGCCGCTTCCGGCGCCGCGTGACGAAGACGCCCACTGGGGCGCCGCGCTCGGCGTCCTCCAGTCGCTCCTCGACCACGAGGTGACCTTCCACGTCGCCTCGGACGAGGCGCTCCCGCGCGAGCAGCTCCTCCGCCGCACCGGTGCGCGCGCCGTCGACCTCACCACCGCCGACTTCGTCCTCACCGACGCCGCGCACGCCCTCGAGGCCATCGAGACCGCGCGCGAAGGCCCCTTCGAGGAGCCCGAGCACTCCGCCACGGTCGTGGTTGTCTGTGACCAGATCGGCGCCGGCTCGACGGTCATCGAGGTCAGCGGACCCGGCGTCGACGGCGAGCTGCGCTTCGCGGTCGAGGGTCTCTCGGCCGAACTCTTCCAGGCGCTGGCGCGCCGCAACGCCGTCTTCCCCAGCGGCATCGATGTCGTACTCGTCGATCGGGCACGACAGGTCGCGTGCATTCCTCGCAGCACACGCATGCGAGCCGGTTCCTGAGCCGCCTCGAAACAACCACCCGCGCGGGCGGCCGTCGCTCGCCACAGACCAGGACGGGATAGGGCATGGGATACAGCTCGGTCCGAGGGGGCCTCGAAGCCATCGGCCACGCCGAACAACTGATCGCCGGTGCGGTCACCGACACAGACCACGAGGTCGGCGTCGAGCAGGTACCAGGCCACCTCGAGCTGCTGCTCGACCAGGTGATGGGCGAGGGCGGACTCTACGACCCGCAGCTCGGCGCGCTCGCGGTGAAGCAGGCGGAGGGTGACCCCCTCGAAGCTGGCTTCCTGCTCCGCGCCTACCGCACCACGCTGCCGCGCCTCGGCTATTCCGTCCCGTCGAGCGGGCGCGACACCCGGGTGCTGCGTCGCATCTCCTCCGCCTTCCGCGACATCCCGGGCGGCCAGCTCCTCGGTAAGACGCGCGACTACACGCAGCGGCTGATCGACTTCGGCCTCGGCCAGAAGCGCGCCCCCTCCGAGGGCTCGAACGGGACGGGGGAGGTCAACGGTGCGCACGCCACGCAGCCAGCCGAGCCGCTCGCTCCGTTGCCTGACGAGGATGAGTTTCCCCTCGTGATCGACGTGCTGCGCGCCGAGGGGTACATGGCGCCTGAGCCGAGTGAGCCGGTGGAGGATGAGCCGTTCGACGTGACTCGGGAGCCGCTTCGGTTCCCGACGCGGCGGTCGGCGCGGCTCCAGGTGCTCGCCCGGGGGGAGACCGGCGCGATGCTGTCACTGGCGTACGCGGGGATGCGCGGCTACGGCGGTGCGCACGGATACATCGGCGAGCTTCGGCAGGGTGATCTGCCGGTCGTTATCTCGCACCCAGTCACTGGCAAGCACGCGCGCATCGGCCGCGTTCCGGTCACCGAGAGCTACCAGGTCGTCGGCGGCCAGGCGACCAAGGCCGACGAGCGCCCTGACTACACGATGGGCTACGGCATCGTCACCGGTCGCAACGAGCGCAAGGCGATCTCGATGAGCATCATCGACGGCAGTCTGAAGAAGGAGCACAAGACCGGCGCCTCCATCGAGGACGAGGAGTACGTCCTCCACCACATCGACGCCGTCGAGGCGATGGGCTTCGTCGAGCACTTGAAACTGCCGCACTACGTCGACTTCCAGGCTTCGCTGCAGCGCACCAACAGCGTGCGCAAGCTCGTGCAGGCGGCGCGCTCCAATGGCTAGCGCCACCACGGACCGCCCCTCCAGCAGCGTGCGCGGGCTGATCGCGGAACGCGGCGGCGACTTCAGCGGCTACTCGTTCGCCTTCCTCGACGACATGGCCAAGCGCGAGATCCGCCGCGCCACGTTGAAGGCCGTCGCCATCCCCGGCCACCAGGTCCCCTTCGGCTCTCGCGAGATGCCGATCGCCCGCGGCTGGGGCACCGGCGGACTGCAGCTCACTCTCTCGCTCGTCGGTTCCGAGGATCGCGTGAAGGTCATCGACCAGGGCGACGATGCCTCCGTCAACGCCGTCAACCTCCGGCGGCTAGTGGCGCAGATGACCGGCGCCGAGGAGACGCTCGACACCGCCGAGGCCACGTTGATCCAGACGAGGCATCGCATCCCCGAAGAGGTGATGCGCGACGACCAGATCCTGATCTTCCAGGTCCCGATCCCGGAGCCGCTCCGCTTCATTGAGCGCTCCGTCGCGGTCGCCCGCGGGATGCACGCGGAGCAGGACTACTCGCGGATGTGGCTCGCCCTCTACGAGGACATCGTGCGGCGGGGTGAGATCAGCGCGGGCGCCGGTTACCCGGTGATGGTGAACAGCCGCTTCATCATGGCTCCGAGCCCGATCCCGCGCTGGGACATCCCGAAGCTCAACCAGGCCGACACGCTCTTTCTCTTCGGCGCCGGCCGCGAGAAGCGCATCTACGCGGTGCCGCCGCACACCGACGTGCGGCCCCTCGAGTTCGAGGACTACGCGTTCAAGACCGAGGAGTTCGACGGCCTGGCCTGCGAGGTCAGCGGCGCGACCGATGTCTACCTCGTGGAGTCGCCGGGCGAGAACGGGACGTCGCGCTGGACGGCCTCGGACACCAACTACGCGGACAAGGTTGCAGCCGGCATCGAGGTGAACAAGCAGTGGTAGCCGAACAGACCCAGGTGCCTGAGCCCTCCGCTAGCAGCGAGCCACTGCTGCGGGTTCGCGACCTGACCAAGATCTACGAGTCGCCCGGCCAGCGCATCGTCGCCTGCGAGGACGTCTCGTTCGACGTCTACCCCGGCGAGGTGCTCGGCATCGTTGGCGAGTCCGGCTCCGGCAAGAGCACCGTCCTCCAGTGCCTGTTCCAGGACGTCGAGGCCACCTCCGGCCAGGCCTTCCTGCGCAGCTTCGAGGACGGCGAGCGCAGCATCTTCGACGCCGACCGGCGCGAACGCCGCGAGCTGCGCACCCACCAGATGGCGATGGTCTACCAGAACCCCCGTATGGGCCTGAACTTGATGGTCACCGCCGGCGGCAACATCGCGGAGCGCCTGCTCGCCGCCGACTGGCGCCGCGTCGACGAGATCCGCGACAAGGCCTCTGACTACCTCTCGCGCACTGAGGTGCCGGTCGACCGCATGGACGACTTCCCGGCGTTCTTCAGCGGCGGGATGCAGCAGCGCGTCCAGATCGCCAAGGCGCTGGCGAACAACCCGGAACTGGTACTCCTCGATGAGCTGACCACGGGTCTGGACGTCTCCGTGCAGGCGGGTGTGCTCGACCTTGTGCGCGACATCCAGCGGATCTACGGGATGACCGCGGTCATCGTCTCGCACGACCTGGGCGTGATCCGGCTGCTGGCCGACCGGACGCTGGTGATGAAGGACGGGCACGTCGTCGAGTCCGGGCTGACCGACCAGATCCTCGAGGACCCTCAGCACGAGTACACGCAGCTCCTCGTGAACTGCGTGACCAACTGACGAACAGACGAAGACTGCCTGCTCGGCAAGGAGCCGCATGTCCGCTGAACCGATTCTGAAGGTGGCCGACCTCGAGAAAGAGATCGTCCTCCACATCCTCGATGACAAGCAGGTCGCACCGCTGCGCGGCGTCTCCTTCGACCTTGCCGAGGGCGAGTTCCTCGGCATCGTCGGCCCCTCCGGCGCCGGCAAGTCGTCGCTGCTGAAGTGCCTCCACCGCACCTACGTCGCCGACGGTGGCCGCGCCGAGTTCCGCACCGAGGATGGCGACTGGGTCGACCTGCTCAGCACCGATGAGCGGACCGTCCTCGACTTGCGCCGGAACGAGCTCTACTACGCCTCGCAGTTCCTGAAGGCGCCGCCCCGCGTCCCCGCCGTCGACGTCGTCGCCTCGCTCCTCACGGCCCGTGGCGTCGAAATCGACGAGGCCCGCGCCCGCTCGTCGGAGACGCTCGCGCGCCTGAACATCGACGAGGAGCTCCAGTCCTCCTACCCCGCGCTCTTCAGCGGTGGCGAGCAGCAGCGCATCAATGTCGCGCGCGCCCTCGTCGACCCGCCGCGCCTGCTCCTCCTCGACGAGCCGACCTCGGCGCTGGACTCGGAGAACCGCGCCCGCGTGCTCGAGCTACTGCTCGAGGCCCGCAAGGCCGGGACCGCGATGATCGGCATCTTCCACGACATCGACATGCTCCAGCACCTCGCCGACCACGTCCTCGTCCTCGAGGACGGTCGCGTGAGCCAGTACGGCACTCCCGACGACATCGACCTCCCCGACTACATCGATGCCGCCGTCGCGGAGTTCGCCTAGCGAGCGCCGCCACTCGAGTGGGCAGGAACTGAGTAGAGGAATCGAAGTGTCCCAACGCATCGCCATCACCCACGCCAATCTCATCCTCGAGGACGAGATCCTCGAGGACGGCAGCGTCCTCATCGCCGACGGTCTGATCGAGGACTTCGGGCCCTGCACCGCCGTCGACACCGAGCGCGCAGATGCGGTCATCGATGCCGATCACGCGATGTACCTGATGCCCGGCCTGATCGATACCCACAACGATGGCCTCGAGGCCGAGGTCAACCCGCGCCCCCGCGCCGGCCTCCCACCCGCCTTCGCGCTGCACAACTACGAGCGACGCTCGATCGCCGCCGGCGTCACCACCTCGTTCCACGCCATGGCCTTCATGAACATGGCCCGCAACCACCGCACCGTGGATGACGCGGCGGTCCGCACGCAGCTCATCCGCGACTACCGCGAGACCTCACCGATCGACCACCAGGTACTCCATCGCCTCGATGTCTGGACCCCCGAGGGCATCGCCCCGCTGATCGACTCGATGCGTCGGTTCCCCGTCCAGACCCTCTCGCTGAACGACCACACGCCCGGTCAGGGCCAGTACCGCGACCTTGAGGCGTTCAAGAAGATGCTGCAGGCCTACCGCGCCGACGACCCCACCTTCGACGCCGACGCGGAGCTGCAGCGCCGCATCGACGAACGCGCGAACGACACCGAGACGATCCCGGCCGTCTACGCGAAGGTGCAGGAGGAGCGCGAGCGCCAGACCTTCATCATCGCCTCCCACGACGACGACAGCCCCGAGAAGGTCGAGCTGATGCGCGGCATGGGCTCGACGATCGCCGAGTTCCCCATCACCAACGAGACTGCCCGCAAGGCCCGCGACCTCGGCATGTGGACCACCGTCGGCGCCCCCAACATCGTCCGAGGCGGCTCCACCAGCGGGAACTCCGACGCCGCGGAGCTGGTCCGCCTCGGCCTCGCCGACATCATCTGCGCCGACTACCACGCGCCCTCGATGCTGCTCTCGGTCTTCAAGCTCGCCGACGCCGGCGACTGCACGCTCGTCGAGGCGGTCCAGAAGGTCACGGCAAACGCGGCCGCCGCCTTCGAGATGACCGACCGCGGCCGCATCGAGCGCGGCCTCCGCGCCGACCTCGCCCTCGTCGAGCTCGTCGACGGCCGACCCCTGGTGCACGCGACCATCTCTCGAGGGCAGCCTGTTTACGCCACCGAGCGCGCTCAGGTCACTCGCACCCGCGAACTCGTCGCGACCGCATAGGCGCGTTGATGCAGCTCACCATCCTCGGGTCGTCGGCATCCCAGCCGGCGCCCGGCGACGCCTGTAGCAGCTACCTCGTGCAGGACGGCGACACCGCTGTCCTGCTCGACTGCGGCAGCGGCACGCTCGGTCGCCTCCAGGAGCACGTCGATCCGTCGGCGATCGATGCGATCTTCGTCAGCCACATGCACCCGGACCACTACATCGACCTGATCGCGCTGCGCTACGGCCGCCGCTACGGCGCCGCCGGCGCGCGCGAGATCCCCGTGCACTTACCGCCCGGCGGCAGCGACAAGCTCCAACGCGTCTCCGAGGCCATCTCCAGTACGCAACCGTTCTTCCCCGGCGCGCTCCAGCTCACCGACTACGAGCCGGGGCAGGAGTACGCGATCGATGGCCTGTGCGTTCGCCCTCACGAGGTCGTGCACGGCATTCGGTCGTTCGGGATGCGCGTCAGCGGGAGCAGCGGGACGATCGCCTACTCCTCGGACACGGTGATGTGCGACGAGCTGATCGAGCTGGCGCGGGGCGCCGATCTGCTGCTCGCGGAGAACACACTCGGTGGCGGCGCACCCTCTCACCACGACCCGGTGACGCACATCAGCGCTGAGCAAGCAGGGGTCGTGGCGACACAGGCAGGCGTGCCTCGGCTGGTGCTCACGCACTTCTGGTACACCGCCGACCGCGACCTCGCTTGTCGCGAGGCGGCCAGCACCTTCCGCGGCCACGTCGTGGCGGCGCGGCCCGGTCTCAAGATCTCGATCTAGCCCCTCCCGTGAAGTGTGGCCCAGCTCCGCTGCGCTCGTTGCCGAGTGCTACGTTCGATCGTGCAACATTCGTTGGGGGATAGCGATGGGCCTCAGCCAGCCCGGAACTAGTCGAGCGCCGCTACGGGCCTACGCCTTCGTTGATGGCGGCTACCTCCGTGAGGATCTCGAGGACGCGTGGCAGGAGATCGCCGTTTGGCGCCTGGTAGAGAAGATCCCCTGGTCGAGAGGACCGCGTCCGGAGATCGTTCGGACCTTCCTGTACGACGCGCCGGCCGACAGTGACGTGGAACTCTGGCTAGATCGGAACGAACGTGAGGTCGATACGAGGGTCGTACGTGGGGCTGTCAGTAGGGGAAAGAGTCGGCGTCAACTCGGCGTTGATGTTGCTTTGACGGCTGACGCTCTCTACTACGGGATCCGTGGTCACTTCGACGCCGCTTTCATCCTCTCGGGCGATGGAGACTTCGTGCCTCTGGCATCGCGACTGACTGAGATAGGTCCTCGAGTTTTCGCTGTTGGGTGGACGAAGTCACTGAACAAGGACTTGTTGGGTGTTGTGGATCGGGTGGAGTACTTCCCGTCGCTTGATTCGGTTGGCTGGGCGGACATCGCGAGGGGGATCGATCTACCACCTCTGCCATCCGCAGGAGCTAACGCGGCTCGCTCAGCGTTGTAGACACGAGCGAGGCGGTTACAGCTCGAACTCCGCCATCACGCCGAAGTGGTCGCTTGGGTGGAAGCCGTGCTCGTCGGCCTCGTCGAGGACGATGCAGGTCTCGACGAGGCGTGGCTGCTTCCGAGGTGAGCGCGCGAGCGTCCAGATGTAGTCGATCGTGTGTGCACCCAACCCATCGCGGACGTAGGAATTGCGCTCCGAGAGCGTCGCGTGGGGGGTGAGGCGTTGGCTCTGTGTCCAAGCGTGGCGTGCGTCCCAGCCGTGATCGCCGCGCACGAGGTATTCGATGGCTGGTGAGCCCGGCCGCGCGTTCAGGTCGCCGCAGAGCAAGCGTGCTTCCGCCTCCTCGGCGGGGGGCATCGCCTCGAGAATGACGCGCAGCTGCTCGCATCGGAGGTCGTCCCGGGTGCGGAGATGGGTGAGGTGGGTATTGGCGAGTGCGACGGTGCCGTGTGGGGTGTCGAGTGTGGCCGACTGCGCGACGCGCTCGCCATCCTCGGGGTCTGCGGGGAGTTCGAGGGTCGGAGATGGTGTGATCGGCCAGCGGCTGAGCACGGCAAGCCCTGACCAGCTCGCATGAGGCTCGTCCTCGATCACGCGCCGCTTGTCGCGCGCCGGGGCGAAGCCGGCGTTCATTTCGAGGGCTTCGGCGAGGGTTTCGTGTGTCGAGTGGGCGCCGTCGTGGGTGTGCAGCGACTCCTGAAGCGCGACAACGTCGGGCTCGAGCGCATGGAGCTGCTCGGCGAGGAGCTCCATGCGACGGCGGTAGGGTCCGTCGCCTTTCCAGGTGTTGATGGTGACGACGCGCATCGCTGCGGTGCCGATTTAGCCGTACTTCTCGACGAAGGCTGCCGCGTCGCCGCTGAGGTCCTCGAATTGCTCCTCGAGCAGCTCCCGGCTCCAGTCCCACCAGGCGACGCGCTGCATCGCCTCGGCGATCTCGCGAGGGAAGCGCTCCTTGATCGGCTGCGCGGGGACGCCGCCGACGACGGTGTACGGCTCGACGTCCTTGCTGACGACGGCGCCGGCCGCGATCACTGCGCCAGTCCCGATCGTGACGCCAGGCAGCACGACGACGCCGTGGCCCATCCAGACGTCATGTCCGACGACCACCTTCGCGTCGCGCCGCCACTGGAAGAAGTCGAGGTCGTCCTCGTCACCGAAGCCGTACGCGATGCGTCGGTAGGTCATGTGGTGCTGCGTCGCGCGGTGCATCGGGTGGTTGCCGGGGTTGATCCGCGTGTGCGACGCGATCGAGCAGAACTTCCCGATCTCCGCGTAGATCGTCGAGGTCGAGTCCACCAGATACGTGTAGTCGCCGATCGTGCTCTCCGCGATGCTCGCGTTCGGCCCGATCTGCGTCCATTTCCCGAGGACGGAGTCCTTGATCCGCGCGGTCGGGTGCACGGTCGGCTCCTCGGAGAGGACGTAACCGGTCGGGTGCTGCGCGCCCGTCGGCTTCGCTTCAGTCGTCGTCATGGCTGTTCCTTGTTCGCGAGCGGCCGGTTCAGCGCCGGCCGCGTGGTGGTCGAGAAAGCAATGTCCCCCGCCGGCATCCACCGGCGGGGGACTGAGGGTCACGAGCGTCGCGCCAGGAGGGATCCACGGCGCTCGTGCGGACTGCGCCCCCTAGCTGCCCAGCTCGTTCAGGTCGAGGTCGAGCAGCTTCGCGATGTCGCGGAGCGAGTTGTAGTACTGGTCCAGCCGCTCGATGCCGAGGTCCTCGGTCGGGTCGACGAACCAGGCGCGGCGCTCTTCGACGTACTCGGGGTCGCCCTTGAGCCCAACGATGATGTCGTAGACGGCGTCCTTGAAGGACTGCGGCAACTCGGTGCGGATGCCGAAGGGCGTCGACGGGATGGGGTCCGTGACCGCGAGGATGGCGATGCTGCCGTCCGGGCAGTCGTCGAATGTCTGCTGGATGTACTCCTGCGTGCGCGGCTGGTTGATCTCACCGTCCGGCCACAGGCAGACGTCCACCTGGCCCTCGGCCGCGAGCCGCGTCAGGTTGCCCTCGTTGGTCGCGCCCGCGTCGGCCTTGTCGTTGTAGACCGAGAGCACCGAGGTTGGGTGCGAGCCCGCGAACACGGTTTCGAACTGCTCGTCGGGGTCGTAGCCACGCTGGATCAGCAGCGTCTTCGGTGCGAGGTGACCGGACGTCGAGGCCGGGTCAACGAAGTTGAAGCCCTGCCCGATGATGTCGTCCAGACTCTCGATGCCGTTGCCCTTCTTCGTGAAGATGACGCTCTGGTAGTGCGTCGGGCGGCCTTCCGTGTACTCGCACGGGTCTTCGCTGCTGCTGCAGCCCTGGAAGACGGCGATCGCCTCGGCGTCGGCTTCCTGCACCGCGAGGATGTAGGAGAAGGGGCCAACCACCATCGCGTCGACACGGTCGGCCCGCATCGCCTCGATCACGGCGTTGTACGAGGTGCCGGTGAAGATCGTCACCGGCATCCCGAGGCCCGCCTCGAGCTTCTCGCGCAGCGGCTCGTTGCGCTCGAGGGTCTCCTCGGCGTCGTCACCGCCGAACATCCCCAGCAGGAACTCGTCCGGCCAATCGGCGCGCGGGTCTTCCGTCGGTGCCGCCGTCGCTTCCGAGGTCGGCTCGGAACCGGCCGCGTTCGTTGCGGTCGTCGCCTCCGGCGGTGCCGTCGTTGACTCCGGAGTCGAACCGTCCGCCTCGTCGGAGCAGGCGGCGCCCAGGAGCAGCGTCGCCGCTCCCAGCATCGTCAGGAGTTTCATACTCCAGCTTCTAGTCATCTCCCTGCCTTTCGTCCCCTCTGAATTCGGACGCGCAGCGGCCAGGTGGCCTCGGTGGCGCGCCCGTCAGTGAGCTAGATGAGTTTTCCGCGGATGTAGTCGCTGAGCCGGTCGACGATCGTCACCATCAGCACGATGAAGATCAGCGCGCCGAGCAGCTTGTCGTACTGGAACAGCGACATGTACTTGGTGATGGTGAAGCCGACGCCGCCCGCCCCGACCAGCCCGAGGATGGTCGCCGAGCGCACGTTCGACTCGAACAGCAGCAGGGAGTACGAGGTGATCATGGGCATCGCCTGCGGGAAGACGGAGTACACCACCGTCTGCGTCCGCGACGCCCCGGTCGCCCGAATCGCCTTCACCTGCTCCGGGTCGATCGCCTCGATCGCCTCCGCGTAGACCTTGCCCATGAACCCCACCGAACCGATGGCGATCGCGAGCACCCCGCCGAACGGACCGAGGCCCACGGCGGCGACGAAGATCAGCGCGAAAATGATGTCCGGGATCGCGCGGTTGATGTTCAGGAGCATCCGCGTCGTCTGGTAGACGATCGGATGCGGCGCGATGTTGCGCGCGGCCAGAAGCGCGAACGGGATCGAGAGGAAGATGGCGCCGGTGCTGCCGATCACCGCCATCTGAATCGTCTCGATGATGTCGTAGATGATGATCGGGAACTGGAAGGTGATGCCTTCGATCCCGATCCGGGGGATCTCGATCCCGAAGAAGAGCGGAATCGACGGCGTCTGCAGCGTCTGTACCTCGGTCTCGAAGACCGGCGGATACATGCGCGTGGCGAAGTCCCAGATCGCCGGCACGCCCTCGACGAAGGTCGCCGGCGATGCGTTCGTGCCCTGGAATCCCCAGTAGTAGACGGCGATGATGCCGACCACGAGGCCAAACCCCGCGAACGAGGCCTTCGGCCACGGCCGCAGCAGCTCCTCGCGCTCGGCGGTGCTGATCTGCCCGCTGGTGTTGAACGTGCCGGCGGCACCCGCCATTAGTTCTGGCTCCCGACGCCCGCGCCCACCGGCGCCAGCGCCTCGGCCAGCTCGCGCTCGCTTGGCGCGCTCCCATTCGAGGTCGGTCCGACGCCGATCACCCCGCGTGAGTACGACTTCCACTCGCGGTCGAAGCGGTAGGTCCGGTTGAGCACCTCGTCGGTCAGCCCCGACGGCGGCCCGTCGTAGACGACGGTCCCCTGCGCGATCGCGATCACCTGCTCGCAGAACTGCGTGGCCAACTCGACGTCGTGCAGGTTGACGAGCGTCGGCACGCCCTCGTCGCGAGCGATCCGCGCGAGGTCTGCGATCACCTGTTCTGAGAGCTCGGGATCCAGGCTCGCCACCGGCTCGTCGGCCAGGATCACCTTCGGACCCTGCGTCAGCGCCCGCGCGATGCCGACCCGCTGCTTCTCGCCCCCGGAGAGTTGATCGGCACGATGCGATGCACGGTGCAGCAGGTTCACCCGCTCCAGGCTCCGCACCGCCACAGCGCGGTCGTCGCCGCCGAAGTGATAGAGCAGTGACGCGAAGTTGCGGCGGTGACCCAGCCGGCCGGCGAGCACGTTCTGCATCACCGAGAGCCGCTCGATCAGGTTGTATTCCTGCCAGATGAACCCGACGCGACGCTGGATGTCGCGGAGTTCGGTCTCGCTGGCGGACACCACATCCGCCCCGTCGATCCGGATCTCCCCGGCGGTCGCGCGTTCCAACCCGTTGATGCAGCGCAGCAACGTCGACTTGCCGGCGCCCGACCGGCCGATGATCGCCGCCACGACGCCATCCTCGACGGTCAACGAGACGGAGTTCAGCGCCTCGTAGCCGTTCGGATAGACATGCTTCAGGTTCTTGATCTCGAGCATGTGCCCTCCTCGCCGCCGTCGCTCCGAGCGCCGCGGTGGTCCTGGTTCGCTCAGGGGGCTGGGGCCACCTGCTGTTCGAGGGGAACTTCGCAGCCGCCCCGAGCCGCCACATCAGGACCGAGTTAGGGCAATGCAAAGGTTGGCTTAAGCGAACCGGCGCTCCCGCCGGCTCACACCGCGTGTGATGCGTTTCGCTCCCGTTAAGGCGACCTGACCCGCGGCTCCCTAGCTTCGCGAGGTCCCCGCCCACGGCCGCCCCTGGGGCCGCCGTGGTCTGTGCGGGACCCCCGAGGGAGCTCCGCCGTTGCGCCGTGAACTCTTCGCCATGCGCGAGGTCCTGATCGCCCTCGGCTTGCTCGCCGCCGCCGTCGTCGCCGCGGTCATCCTCCTGATCGACCGCAACCAGCCGGCGACCCACTGGCGCTTCGAAGCCAACGACGCCGTGGTCGCGCCCATCGAGGTCCGCGACGGCACCGCCTACGTCGGCGACGAGTCCGGCGCCGTCTTCGCCATCGACGCCACCACTGGCACCGAGGTCTGGCGCGCCGCCGTCGCGGGCCCCGTCCGTCTCCCTGTCGCCCTCACCGACGAGCTCGCGATCGTCCGTGCCGATGGCGGCGCGCTCCACGCCCTCCGCCGCACCGACGGCTCCGCGGTCTGGTCCACCGACCTCGG
>JANQNP010000122.1 GCA_028279505.1 Dehalococcoidia bacterium | reverse complement strand
ACTCGACGAGCGCGCCGTCCGGCCGCGCGCCGCTCGCCGGCGAGCACTCCCGCCAGATCCTCGAAGGCCTCGGCTACGACGAGACGAAGGTCAACGCCCTGCTCGCGGAAGCGGTCAGCCAGCATCCGCCGCTCGACTAGCGCCCCAGGAGTCGGGCACTACTGGTAGATGATCAACCCGGGCGGCGTGCTCAGGTTCTGGATCGTCGTTGGCGACATCAGCGGCACGTCCCAGTCAAAGAACAGCTTGATCGCCGGCACCTCGGAGTAGGGCGCCAGCGCATAGAAGCCGTAGTGCCTCGTCTTGATCTCCGGGCCGCCGAACCCGTCCATGTCGACCACGATCTCGACTTCGGCCACGTCGTCGTACTCCGTCGGGTCGAGCAGCATGATTCCGTTGAACTGGTGCAGCACCAGCGCCTTCGGCGGGATCCCCTCCTCGCGCACCAGCTCGGCGAGGTACGCCTGCACCCGGTTCAGGTCCTCGGCCCCCAGGCTCCCGATCACCGAGCCCGGCACCGCGTCGTAGATCGCCGTCGCGAACTCCGGGTCGAGCGCAAGGTGCACGAACGGCTCGCGCAGGAACGGCTCCAGCAGCTGCACCTCGGCCAGCGGATCGGACCACCCGATCTGCACGTCCAGGAACACCAGCGCATCCGCTGCCCGCGCGGCCTCCACGTACCCCGCGATCACCGAGGCGTCCATCCGTCCGAGGTACGTGCCGTCCGCGTTCGGGCTCGTCTGCGCCACCGCCACGATCGGGTGCACCGCCGGCACCACGTCCAGCTCCCCGTTCACCGCGTCGTACTGCGCCGCGATCTCGCCCACGGCGGTGATCGCCCCGCTCGGTGAGTACAGCCCCAGCGCGCCCATGAACGGGATCCCCGGGAACCCATAGAACGACACCACCTGCCGCCCCTCGAAGATCGACGCGTTTGCCGGCAGCTCCCACGTCGCCGCGGTCGGGGCATCGAGGAAGTAGATCTCGCCGCCCTCGAGCGCCTCGATCTGCGACACGCCCGAGGGCGACGCCGGTCCCCATCCGGACCAGACCCGCCGTGTGCTGTCGAAGTGCCACACCGAGAACGCGCTCTGCACCACGCCGAAGTCCAGCGTGCCGAACGCCTGCTCCGGGGTGCTCGCGCTGCGGTCCCACCGCAGCACGTTCGCGCCCGGCTTCAGCGCCAGCTCGCACAGCCCCGCCTCGATCCGGATCGCCGGCCCGAACGAGGTCCCCACCGTGCGCGGCGTTGAGCACGTGGCCGCGTCGGCCCGCTCGGCCCCACCGAGGGCCAACAGCGCTCCAGCCGCGATGAGCACGGCGATCGCCGTGCGCCGCAGCCGGGCCGGGAGAGGTGTGGCCGGGAGAGTGCTGATGGTGTGACTCCTCGTGCGCTCGGGCGCTGTCGGTCGCGCGTTGCCGCCAGCGTAGCGCCCGAGGATCGCCGACGCCGATCGCCTACGTCGATTGCCCATGACGGTCGTGGGGCGCCCGCGGATCGCCACGTCCACGGCTCGCGAAGCGTCTGAGGGTATAAGCAGCACTTACACCTACGGGCAACCCCGAACCGGCCCCGATTTGAGGGATAGGGGGTTTACCCAATACGAGATCTGTCGCACCGTCGGTACTGTCCCCACTACCCCATCACGTATTTGGAGACGCAAGTCATCACCCGTCGGGTGGTGTGCTGCTGTGTCACGTGCTGCGTGGCGGGCCGAATCGAGGGAACGAGTCGGTGTCGAGTCTGACGGACCAGTCGCGAATGGAGCGGGCGCGAACGCCCGCCGGATCTTCCTGCGTCCAGGGCTTAAGTCGGGGCTACCCCGATGCCGATGATTTTGTGAACCGGGTGTTAAGCACCCCGCTCCGCACCATCGCGCAGCCGCGGATGGCGTGTGCTCGCCGATAGCGCAAACCCGTCGAAAGGCGGGGACGCAACGGCACGGGCCTACCTCCACCCCTCGGTGGACAGGGCAGCCGGCCTACCGAAGAGGAGACGCGATATCCGAGTACGGCTGATCCCGCTCGCGGTGTTGTTCTTCGCCGCCACTGCCCTGACCACCGTCCACCAGGACCGCGCTGCCGCCGCTGGCGACACGCTCCCGCTCCGCGCGAACAGTGAGCTCGAATCCGTCGCCGGCTCCTCCACCATCGCCGACGCTGCACTCCAGGACCTCGGCACCTGGCAAGGCCAGTGCTTCACCTGGGTGAAGAAGGTCGTCGACCGCGCCACCCCGTACACCATGGGCTACGGCTACCGCGACGGGTACCTCGGCGCCGGCGCCATTGAGGTCCCGCTCGACCAGGCCGTCCGCGGCGACATCATCCAGCTCGCGAACGACAACGCCCTCGGCGCGAACAACTTCTACCTTGGGCTCCACACCGCGATCGTCCTCACGCCGCTCGGTGGCGGGAAGTTCGACGTCATCGACTCCAACCAGAACTGGGACGAGATCGTCCGCCTGCGCCCCGGCTACGACCCCGTGGCCTCGGCGGCGCGCTACTCGGGCATCTCCGCCCGCGTCTACCGTTTCCCCGGCGCCTCCGCCACGGGCGCGCCGCCGCCCCCGGCGACGCAGCTCGCCGATGGCGACCCCGCCGTCGTCGACGCCGGCGGTGACTGCCTCCGCCTCCGCGCGACGCCCAGCCTCTCCGGCACCCGCATCGACTGCCTCCCGGACGGCACCGCCGTCTCCGTAACCGGAGCCGCCGTCACCGCGGACGGCCTCGCCTGGGTCCCCGTCGACACCTACCTCGGCAGCGGCTGGGTCGCCGCCATCTACCTCTCCGTCCCGCCGGACGCCGGCGGCGCGCAGCCCGTGGTCGACGCCCCCGTCCCTGCCGACACCAGCAACGAGGGCTCCACGCCCATCTCTAACGTCGAGGCCGCCGGCTACACCCTCCCGGTCCCGCCGCAGGGCGGCCTGACCCAGGGCCCCGCCGGCACCAACGACCCGGTCGCCTTCATCGAGGCCCAGGCGTTCCCGGTGCACACGCTCTCCGTCTTCGACGTCACCTCGCAGCGCTACCTGACCTACATCCCCGGCGCCCCGGCGCACGTGAACTCGCTCAAGGTCGGCACGCTTGACCCGAACGCGATCATCGCCGCGAAGCGCGCCGATAGCGGCGCCGCAAACGGCGCGACCCCCTCCACGCTCCCGGTTACCGGCGCCGTCGCCTTCCCGAAGCCACCGGTCGGCGGACTCACGGTCGGCGTCGCCGGCACCACCGACGTCGCCACCCTGATCGCCGCCCAGCCGTTCGCGGTCGAGACGCTCGCCGCCTGGGATGTCTCCGGGCAACGCTTCCTGACCTACATCTCGGGCGCCCCGGCTTTCGCGAACACGCTCAGCAACTCAACGCTGCGAGCCGACATGGCCGTCATGATCCGTAGCGGCGGCAGCACCCCGGTCGCCGCGCCGGTCCCGCCGGCGACCCCGGCGCCGGACCAGCGCATCGCCTCGATCACCTATTACTACTGCACCCAGGGCAGCATCCCCGCCAGCATCGGCGACGGTGGCGGCTGGTGCGGCGCCATGGCCAGCGGCCAGGTCGTCTACGAGGGGGCCGCCGCCTGCGCCCCGCAGTACATGGGCGACAAGTTCAAGATCCTCGGTGACCCCACCGGCCGCATCTACACCTGCGCCGACACCGGTGGCGCCGTCCACGGCGAGCACCGCGACATCTTCTTCCACAACAGCGACGACGGATACAACTGGTGGCTCCAGGTTGGCGCCACCGCAACCATCGAGGTCATCAGCTCCTAGTTCCTACCAGCGACCAGGCGCCTCGTCGTATGTCCCGCCAGGGCGAGGCACACCGGGGGTCGCCCGCAAGGGCGGCCCCCACTTTGTGCCCAACACCCCCTCCGAGGCCCAACGACCCATCGAGGAGCGCGCGCCCCGACGCCCTGCTCGTCGTCCGAGGTCCACACACCGATCGAGGCCCGCGCCCGCTCCGACGAGCGCCCTCAGTCCACCCGCCGGTACCGCAGGTACACCTCGCCCGTCGCCGGGTTCGGCACCGCCGACACCAGCTCGAGCTGTCGCACCCCCGCCGCCGTCGAGGCCCGGTCCGACCGCACCGGCGTCAGCGTCTCGTCGCCCCCCACCAACCGAGGCCCAACCGTCAGGAAGTACTCGTCGACCAACCCGCCGTCGAGCAGGATCCCGTTCAGCGTCGGCCCGCCCTCCACCAGCACCCGCCGCGCCCCCAGCTCCTCGTGCATGTGCCGCAGCATCGCCGGCCCCGGGTCCTCCGCCGGCACCCGCACCACCTTGCGCCCCGTCGCCTGGATCGCCTCCGCCTGCGCCGACGACGCGTTGCTCCCGAGGTACACCACCGCCCGAAACTCATCCGAGGTGAAGAACAACCGATCGAGCGGCACCTCGCCGGTGCTCGTCAGCACCGCTGCGATCGGGTTCGGCGTCAGCCCCCGTGCGTGCCGGATCGCCGTCAGCTCCGGATCGTTCAACCGTGACGAGCTCCCGCTCGTCCGCAGCGTCCCCGCCCCGTTGAGCACCACGTCCGCGTTCACCCGCAGCTCGCGCATCAACCGCTGATCGACCGCACTCCCGAGCCCGCGCTCCGTGTCCTCGATGACCACCTTGCCATCCGCGGACATCACCATGTTCGTGTACACGAGCGGCCGCCCAGCCGGCGGCTCGGGGAACTCTAACGAGACATAATCCGGTTTCGTCTGACCCGTCAAGCCGTGCTCCCAGCACCCGTGGCGCCAACGGCGGAGGGCACCGCCGCGTGCTCGTTCAGACTAGCAACGAGTCATCCGCACCCACCGCGATCCCACTGGCTCGGCGCCGGCTCGAGCCAACATCCGCCACGCAACGACACCCGCGGGTTTCGAAGAGGGGCCCGGAACGATCACAAACACGACCGACAGGTCCTGAGGACCCTCGAAGAGGGTTAGGGGAGGGTGAGGGTGTCGCCGATTCGGATCAGGCCCTGGTTGCTGATGCCGTTTGCTGTGGCGATGGCGTCGACTGTCGTGTCGAACGCGCGCGCGATCGACCACAGCGAATCTCCGGGCTGAACCGTGTAGCGGCGCGCCACCAGCGGCGCGGCCACCGGAGCCGCGACTCCCCCGCCGCCTCCGGTGCGCGGGATTCGCAGCTCCTGCCCGATGAACAGGAAGTTCGGATTCTCGATCCCGTTCGCCTCCGCGATCGCATCTACCGAGGTACCCCACTCGGCGGCGAGACCTGACAGCGTGTCGCCCGACTGCACCGAGTACGTCAGCGCCCGAGGTGGGCTGTCACGGAGTTGCTGCCAGACCACGTCGTCCGCCACCCCGAACCGCCACACCGACAGCGCCTCGGCACGGCTCAAGAACGCCTCGTCGATGAAGTCCGCCCACTCGTCGCCGCCGGCCACCGTGCCGTCGCCGATCGGATGCACCGGCAGAGCGAACTCGTCGACCGCCCGGATCGCGGACTGCAGCGCGAAGCGAGGTGTGATCCCCTCCTCGCCGGGATCGTCCCCGGCCAGCTTGTACTTCGTGATGTTCCCGCTGTTGTTGAACGTCGCCCAGTACACCTGCGGCGCGATCGCGTCCGTGAACTGGGCGAATTCCGCCATCGGGATCCGCGGCACCTCCCAGGGCCGCGAATCGATCGAGGTCGCCACGAACGCACTCGGCTGCAGTCGCCGCAGCTCGTCGCCGAATCGCACGGCGTCGTCGTCCGTGCCGCGCCAGAATCCCGCGTGCGCCTCAAGGTCCAGGATCACACTCCGTGCGCCCGCGCTCAGCACCTGCGACGCTCGCGTCGCCTCGGTGACCGGATCCTCGCCGTGCAGCACGCTCCACGCGTGGAACGGCACGCCACCGTCCTCGAAGTAGCGAGCCAGAGAGGCCACGCTGTCCGGCCCGTCGATCGAGTCGGCGGAATCGTCGTACTTCGACATCCAGTCGACGCCGTCGTGCGTCTTCATCGCGATCCCGAGGTTGTGGCTCGCGAGGACGTCTCGGATCAGCTCTCGGTCGCCGTCGTGGCGGAACTGCCACACCCACGCCAGGTGCTTCGGATCCCCCGGCCCGATCGCCACGCTCGGTCGCGCCGGCAGCGCCAGCGTGCCCCCGGGGAGGTGCGTCGTACCTCGAGCGAGCGCCGTCTGCGAGCCGATCGCGAACGCGAGCGGCACGGCGGCGGCGGATGCGAGAAAGCGGCGTCGGGAGAAGGAGCGGCGTTGCCTGCTCACGGCGGGACCACCTTGGGTGATCGCGCGAACGTTGAACCGTCGCGCGTTCGGTTTCCCGCCTCCTCCAGTATCGCACGTCCGCCCACGGGTGAGCAGTCCGTCGAAACACGCGTTCGACGACGCGGCGAATATCATTGATCGCCGGGTGAGGCGGATGCCTCGCCCGATGCGCGCTCAGGGGGGCATGTGGCTCAGAACGCCATGCTGAGTGTCGGGGTGCCGCGCGAGACCAAGATCGGCGAACACCGCGTCGGCCTCACGCCGCAGGTCACCGCCGACCTCACCGCGCTCGGCGTCGAGGTGCGCGTCGAGCGCGACGCCGGTGCCGGCGCCGGCTTCCCCGACGCCAGCTACGCCGCCGCCGGCGCCCGCATCGGCGACGTCGTCGACGCCTTCGGCGCTCAGCTCGTCATGAAGGTGAAGGAACCCAACCCCGAGGAGGTCGCCCGGCTCGGCCCGGAGCAGACCCTCTTCACCTTCGTCCACCTCCCGGGCAACCCCCACCTCCAGGCCCCGCTCGAGGCCAGCGGCGCCACCGTGCTCGCGTACGAGCTCCTCGAGGATGAACTCGGCCGCAACCCGATCCTCGCGCCCATGAGTTTCATCGCCGGCCGCCTCGCCTCCCAGGTTGGCGCGCACTACCTCGAGGGCACCAGCGGCGGTCGCGGCGTGCTCCTCGGCGCCGTTCCCGGCACCGAGCCGGCGCTCGCCGTCGTCGTCGGCGCCGGCGTGGTCGGCCGCCAGGCTGCAGAGGTTGCCCACGGCATGGGCGGCCGCGTCCTCCTCGTCGACAACCGCGAGGATCACGCCCGCCAGGTCGCCGCCGAGGTCGGGCCACTCGCCGAGGCCGTCTCACCCGACCGCCTCGCCTCGGTGGTCCCGGACGCCAGCCTGATCGTCGGCGCCGTCCACCGCGCCGGCGAAGCCGCACCGCACGTCGTCAGTGAGGCGATGATCGAGACCATGCCGGCGGGCGCCGTCGCCGTCGACGTCGCGATCGACGAGGGCGGCTGCTTCGAGACGTCACGCCCCACCTCGCACGACGAGCCGACCTACGTCTCCCACGACGTGATCCACTACTGCGTCCCGAACATGCCGAGCATGGCCGCGCACGACGCCACCGTCGCCCTCGTCGCCGCCACGCGACCGCACATCATGACGCTGGTCCGCGGCGGCCTCGACGCCTTCCGCGCCGACAGCGGCCACGCGAAGGCGATCGTCATCGAGCCGGCGGCCTAGTGACGAAGACAGCTGGCGTCGAGTTCCGTAACGCGCACGAGGACGAGCTCGACGACTATCTACGCGTCGTCAAGTACGTCTTTGCCGTGCCACCGGGCACCCAGGTCGAACCGACCGACCAGTCCTGGCGCCTGCGCCCGGAGGCGACCATGTGCGCCTTTGTCGACGGCCAGCTCGTCTCCACCTACGGCGCCCACGACTTCACCGTCCGCCTGAACGGCGCCCCGGTTCCCATGGCCGGCGTCACCAACGTCGGCACGCTCCCCGGCTACCGCCGCCGCGGCTTCATCCGCGAGATCGTCACCCGCGGCCTCTCCGACGCCCGCGATCGCGGTCAGAGCTGCACGATCCTCTGGGCCTCCTACGCCGCCATCTACCAGCGCTTCGGCTACGGCCTCGCCTCCATGTGGATCGACTACCACTGGGACCCGCGCTACGGCCGCCTCCTCGGCCGGCCCGCCACCGGCCAGGCCGACGTCGCCACCTTCGAGGACGCCCGCCCCATCGCCGAGCGCCTGCTCCAGGACTACGTCGCCCCACGCAACCTCATGATCGAGCGCGACCAGGTCCGCTGGAACCGCATCTTCGAGCCCGACGTCCCCGACTGGAAGCCGCACCAGGTCGTCATCTACCGCGACGCGGCCGGCGAACCACGCGGCTACCTCATGTTCCGCAACCGCGAGGACGAGGACTTCCACCCCGGCCCCAACCAGTTCATGACCGTCAACTCCTTCGTCGCCACCGACGTCGACGCCTTCCGAGGACTCTGGGACTTCCTCGCCGCGCACGACCTCGTGCGCGAGATCGCCATGGAGCGGGTCCCCGAGGACGACCTCGCCCTGCTCCTCCTCGAGGAGCCGCGCGCCCTCCGCCGTCGCACCGGCGACGGCCTCTGGATGCGCATCGCCGACGTCGACCTCGCGCTCAGCCAGCGCCCCTACGGCGCCGAAGGCACGCTCACGATCGCCGTCGAGGACGCCGTCTGCGACTGGAACGCCGGCACCGTTCGCCTCGAGACAGACGGCCCCACCGCGCAGGTGACCCGCACCTCCGAGGCCCCCGACCTCACCGTCCCGGTCGCCCGCCTCGCCCAGCTCCTGAGCGGCTTCGCCAGCGCCAGCGAGCTTGCCCGTGCCGGCCTGATCGAGGCCGAACGGCCCGAGTCACTCGAACTCGCCGACCGGATCTTCGCGACGGCGTATCGTCCGTACTGTCAGGACGGCTTCTAGCTCGCGTTACGGTGAGGTCCGAGCCCGCGACACGCACACGCTGAAGGAACGCCATGCACGGCGAGGGCGAACAGCTGATCGGTGAGTTGGCGATCGTCGTCGCGTTGGCGGTGGTCGCCGCGCTCGTGCTGCACCGCATCCGCCTCCCCCCGGTGATCGGCTTCCTCGTCGCCGGTGCCGTCGCCGGCCCTGACGGCATCGGCCTGATCGACAGCACCGAGGACATCGAGCTCATCGCCGAGGTCGGCGTCATCCTTCTGCTGTTCGCGATCGGCCTCGAGTTCTCCCTCTCGCGCCTCCGCTTCATCTGGCGCGCCGTCGCCATCGGCGGGTCGCTCCAGGTCGGCGTCACCGTGCTCGCCACCTTCCTGCTGCTCACCGCGCTCAGCGAGACCCCGCAGCGCGCCGTTTTCTTCGGCCTCGTCGTTGGCCTCTCCAGCACCGCCATCGTTCTCCGCGCCCTCGACCGTCGAGGCGAGATCGACGCCCCCCACGGCCGCTTCATCGTCGGCGCGCTGATCTTCCAGGACCTGCTCGTCGTCCCCCTCACCCTCTTCGTCCCCCTGCTCGCCGGCGAGGGGGACAACGTCATGCAGGAACTGCTGATCGCGATCGCGAAGGCGATCGGTGTTCTCGTGGCCGCCGTGATCGCTGCCCGCTTCCTGATCCCACCCTTCTTCAAGCTCGTCGACCAGACCGGCAGTCGCGAGGTCTTCCTCCTCGCCGTGCTCAGCGTCGGAGTCGGCCTCGCCTGGGCGATGTCCGAGGTCGGCCTCTCCTTTGCTCTCGGCGCCTTCCTCGCCGGGCTGCTTCTCGCCGACACCGACTACTCACACCGCGCCGTCACCGACGTGATCCCGCTCCGCGACACCTTCACCAGCATCTTCTTCATCTCGCTGGGGATGCTGTTCAACCCGCAGGTCTTCCTGGACGAGACCCTCGTCGTCTCCCTGATCGTGATCGGCCTGCTCTTCGGCAAGGGGCTGATCGCCTCGCTCGCCGCGATCACGATGCGCTATCCCGCCCGCGCCTCCTGGGAGGTCGGCGTCAACCTCGCCCAGTTCGGCGAATTCGGGTTCGTCGTCCTCACCCTCGGCGCCGGCGTGGGCCTCGCCACCGACGCCGAGGTGGAGACCCTCGTCAGCGCCGGCGTCCTCAGCATGGTCCTATCCCGGCTCGCCATGGAGTTCGCCCCGAAGATGCGCGCCGGTGAGGCCGTCCTCCGCCCGCTCGAGCGCCTCATGCGCACCCCCGGCATCGACGAACCCGAGCCCCAGCACCGCACCCTCACCGACCACGTCGTCGTCGTCGGCTACGGCGTCGCCGGTCGGCTCCTCGTCCGCTCGCTCGCGGATGCCGAGGTGCCACACATCGTCCTCGAGCTGAACGCGGATCGCGTGCGCGACGCCCGCGAGACCGGCGCCCCCATCTACTACGGCGACATCACCAGCCCCGAGGCCCTGCACTATGCGCAGGTCCCCTACGCCCAGGCGCTCGTCCTCCTGATCAACGACCCCAACGCCGCCCGCCGCGCCGTCTCCGCCGCCCGCGTCGTCTGCCCCGTCACCCCCATCTTCGTTCGCACCCGCTACGTCGCCGACAGCGCGGAGCTGCGCGCCCTCGGCGCCGACGTCGTCGTCGCCGAGGAACTCGAAGGTGGCACCGAGATGGCCGCCCACGTCCTCCACCAGACCGGCATGCCCGAACTCGACGTCCGCACCTTCGTCGCCCGCGCCCTCGACGCGACGGCCGGCGACGGCGCCACCGGCGAGAACCAGCACTGGCTCACTGCGATCGACGAACCCGAGGCGGAGACACCCGTCGCATGACCCTCTCCGCCCGGCGGGCCTCCCTCGCCCGACTGGCGTGGCAGCCCGTCCTCGCGGCAGCCGTGCTCCTCCTCGCCGCGGCGTGCGATGAAGCCGAGGCCCCAGTCACCTCGCCGCTCGCGGACGGCGATCCGCCGCTCGCCCCCACCTTCGCTGACGTCACCGCCGTCACCACCTCCGGTGACCCCGGCGCCTACAGCTTCTCGGTCACGATCAGCAGCCCCGACACCGGCTGCGAGCAGTACGCCGACTGGTGGGAAGTGGTCACCGAGGACGGCGAGCTGCGCTACCGCCGGATCCTCCTGCACAGCCACGTCAGCGAGCAGCCCTTCACGAGGAGCGGCGGACCCGTCGCCGTAGCCGCCGATGAGATCGTGATCGTCCGCGCCCACATGAACACCGGCGGCTACGGCGGCGCCGCCCTCCGCGGCAGCGTCGACGCGGGGTTCGAGGCCTACCGGCCCGAAGCCGGCTTCGCCGCAGCCCTCGCCTCGCGCGACCCGCTCCCTGAGGGTTGCGATTTCTGATCGCCCCGGCGGGTGTCCTCGACCTCGCGCCCGCTGCGATAGACCGCTCGCGGCCGGAACCGATCCCACCGCAGCCCTCGCACCCACAGCCGTGCCACGTGCCAGAAGATCAACCCCGTCGTCTTCAGCGGCACCAGCGGATCGCGTGCGAGCAATCTAAGGAGCTGTCCGTCGCTGAGCGGTCGCCGCTCCAGCGACGCCCGCGCGTAGAGGCTCAGCTCATCGTCTTCGTACTCGTGGATCGCGAGCTGAACGCGGTCGCCCTGCTCCGCGATCCGGATGTGGTAGCGCGCATCCGCCCCGATGAACGGAGAAACGTAGAACTGCTTGTCGGCGAACCCGCCGTAGACCGGCCCCGGCCCCTCCCGCAGCACGTCGTAAGCGAGCCGCTCTCCGTGCGTGTTGTGCACCTCGGCGATCACGTGCTGTAGCTCCCCCGCCGCGTCATGGCAGAGGATGAAGCTCGCCGGGTTGAACACGTACCCCAGCGCCCGCGGGTACGCGATCAACGTCAGCCGCCACTCGTCGCCGGGCAGCCCGCGCGCCGCCAGCCGCCGTCGCACCGAGCTCGCGAGGTCACTGGCGGGGCCGTCGAGGTGGTCGCGGTCGCGGAACTCCAGCAGGTTCCACCGGTTGTGCGACAGCAGCCGCAGCCGCGCCGCCACCGCGTCGACCTCATCCAGGTCGAGCGCGAGGTACCAGGCGCTGTGCGTGAAGTCGTAGTCCGTCTTCGCGGTGCGGCGGTGCCGCACCGTCCCGGCCAGCAGGTGCGAGCGCAGCCCCGCGCCCACCACCGCTGAGTCCGTTACCACGTCACCCCGAGGCGCGCGGCCGCCCGCACGCCGGCCTGCAGCCCGTCCTCGTGGAACCCGTAACCCAGGTAGGCCCCAGCGAAGTGCGTGTCGTTGTCACCGTTGATCGCCTCGAGCCGCCGCTGCGCGTCGAGCGTGTCCATCGAGTACACCGGGTGACTGTAGTCGAACTCCGCCAGCACCTTCCCCGGATCGACCCGGTCCCCCGGGTTCACGGAGACGCAGTACGGGTGCTCGGCCGGCAGCGACTGCAACCGCGTCAGGTCGTACGTCATCGTGAGCGTGTCCGGCGGGCCCCCGCCTGGCGAATCAGAGCATTCAACCCGGTAGTAGTTCCACGCCGCGCGCGCCGCCGCCCGCCGAGGGAGCAGCCGGTCGTCGGTGTGCAGCACCACGTGGTTCGGCGCGTACGTGAACCCCTCGAGGGCCGCCCGCTCGCTCGGCGTCGGATCCGCCAGCAGCCCCAGCGCCTCGTCCGGGTGCGTCGCCAGCACGATCGCATCGAACGCCCGCTGCTCGCCGTGCTCGAACCAGACGCACGGCCCCGCCTGCCGCGACACCGACCGGATTCGCGCGTCCAGGTGCACCGCCCCCTCGGGAAGCGTCTCCACGATCCGGTTCACGTACGAGCGAGCGCCACCCTCGATCCAGCGCCACTCCGGGATCGAGTTCGCCGCCAGCACGCCGTGCTGCTGCAGGAACCGGAAGAGGTAGTTCGCCGGGAACCGCACGATGTCCGCCGGCGAGTTCGACCACGTCGACGCGATCAGCGGCACGATCAGCCGCTCCCGGAACGTCCGGCTGAAGCCCCGCTGATCCAGGTACTCGTCGAAGCTCACGTCGTGCATCGAGTCCTCGAGCAGCACCCGCCGCGCGTCGCGGTGGAATCGGAGCAGCTCGAGGATCATCCGCACGTGCGAGGGCCGGAACGCGTTGAGCGGCTGCGCTAGGTACCCCCGGATCCCGCGGCTGCTGAACTCGAACCCGTCCTCGTCACAGCGCACGCTGAACGACATCTCGCTCGACCGGGTCGGCACCTCGAGCTCCCGCAGCAGTCGCGTGAACCCGGGGTACGTCCGCTCGTTGTAGACGATGAAGCCCACGTCCAGGGGCACGTCTGCACCGTCGATGCCGGGTACGATCACCGTGTTGGCGTGGCCGCCGGCGTAGTCGTTCCGCTCGAACACCTCGACGTCGTGTTGTCGGTTGAGCAGGTACGCCGCGGTCAGCCCGCTCACGCCCGCTCCGATCACCGCCACCTTCATCGCGCGACCTCGAGAGGACCCACGTGGAGCTGCAAGGACAGCGCATCTGGCTGATCGGCGCCAGCAGCGGCATCGGTGCCGCGCTCGCCTACGAGCTCGCCCGCGCCGGCGCGCGACTCACCTTGAGTAGTCGCAACGCCGAGGCCCTCGAAGCCGTCGCCGAGCGCGCGCGCTCCGTCGGCGCCGAGGCAACGGTCCTGCCCCTCGACGTCACGAACCGCCTCGCCGTCGAGCAGGCGGCTAGCGACCTGCGCGCGCGCTGGGGCGTGGTGGATGCGCTGATCTACAGCGCTGGACAATGGGAGACCCTCGACGTCGCCGAGTACGACATCCACTCCGCGGAGCGCCAGCTCGACGTCAACCTGCTCGGCCTGGTGCGCACCGTCGGCGCGGTCATGTCGGACATGGTCGACCGTCGCGCCGGCACCATCGTCGGCATCGCCAGCGTCGCCGGCTACGCCGGCTGGCCGCTCGCCTCCGCCTACTCTGCGTCGAAGGCCGGCATGCTCGCCTACCTGCAGTCGCTCCGCATGGACCTGCATCGACACGACGTCCAGGTCGTGACCGTCACGCCCGGCTTCGTCGAGTCGAGACTCACCGACCAGAACGAGTTCCCCATGCCGTTCAAGATGACGGCCGAGGAGGCCGCCGTGACGATCGTCGCCGGCCTGGCTGATGGCAAGACGGAAGTTCATTTCCCGCGCCGCCTCTCGATTCCTCTGAAACTGCTCTCGGCCCTGCCGAGGCCGGTCTACGAGGGACTGTTGAGGAGAGCGACACGCCGCTAGGCGCGCAGTCTCCCACTTCCCGGAGCTGAGCGACATCCGAGGTCGCTCGTCACCTCCGAGGCCCGGCGCCCCGGACGGGCCACCGCCCCCGGCCAACACCCCGGACACAACACCGGCCCCAGCCGTCAGGCTGGGACCGGTGCCCTCGGGCGGCTGCCGCGCTCAGTCGCACGGCGCCGCTTCGCTACGCGAGGGAGACCAACCGCGAGCGGTTAGCCGCGCCGCGCGTTGGTCGCGAGGCGAGCGGCGCCAAGCAGGCCGGCGACGGCCACGATGCCGAGGACCGCGAACCACGCGGCGTTGACGCCGGAGTCGCTGCTCGGACCGAGGTTGCCCGCGGAGCCCGGAGCCGGAGCCGCGTGCGGCGCCGTCTCGGCCGGCGGCAGCAGCACCCCGTCGATGACGTGGATGACACCGTTCGAGGCGAGCACGTCGGTGGTCACGACCTCCACGTTGCCGTTGAGGATGACCTTGCCGTCCACGACCTCGATCGAGACGTCAGAGCCCTGGACCGTCGGGGCCGCGCTCAGCGTGACCACGTCCTCGGCCAGCACCTGGCCGCTCACCACGTGGTAGAGCAGCACGTCGGTCAGCGCCGGGATGTCGGCCAGCAGGCCCTCGACCGTGCCGGACGGGAGCGCCGCGAAGGCGTCGTCGGTCGGCGCGAAGACCGTGAACGGACCGTCGCCCTTGAGGGTGTCGATCAGGTCGGCAGCCTCGAGCGCCGTCGCCAGCGTGGTGAAGCTACCCGCGGCAACCGCCGTGTCGACGATGTCGGCCGACGGCGTCGCGTCGTCCATGGGCGTCGGCGGCAGCAGCACCGCGTCGATGATGTGGATGACGCCGTTCGACGCGAACACGTCGGTCGTCGTCACGTTCACCGAGTCGTTCAGCACGACCCCGCCGTTGACGACCGCGATGCTCACGTCGGCGCCCTGGATCGTCGTCGCCGAGTCGAGCGTCACCACGTCAGCGGCCGGCACCGAGCCGGACACCACGTGGTAGAGCAGCACGTCGGTCAGGGCGGGGATGTCCGCCAGCAACCCGTCGAGCGTGCCGGCCGGGAGCGCCGCGAAGGCCTCATCCGTGGGCGCGAAGACCGTGAACGGGCCATCGCCCTTGAGCGTGTCGACGAGGCCGGCCTCGGTCAGCGCCGTCGCCAGCGTGCTGAAGCCAGCGCCGACTGCCGTGTCGACGATGTCCTCGGGGCCGCTCTGGGCGATCGTCTGCGTGTTGGTCTGCGGAGCGACCTGCGCGGCGGAGCTCGTCGATACGAGCGCCAGTGCAATCAGGCCGGCCGCAATGACCGCAAATGCGTTCTTCATTGGACCTTTCCTCAAATCAGTTCGTCTTCGATCAGTTCGTGTCGTGCCCGCCCGGTCAGGCCGGCCGTTTGCCAGTGCGTTCGTTGTCCGTCGGTGCTCTTCGTCGGGTCCCCCTCCCGATCGTTGTCCTCGAACTCGAAAGTTCGTCGAAACTTCGTCAACTCGCCGAGAGTGTGTAGTGGAACCGACGAATGATCAAGTCGACTTGCAAAAGATTTGTAAAACTTCATGCTAGGAAGTGTGAACCGGCCCGAGGCGGCGTGAAACGCCGTGGCTGGAGCGGTGTGCGCGCCCCAGCGCCGCTCGGGTCAGCGTGTGGCCATTTGAGAGTCCTCCGACGTGGTGGCGTCGGTAGGTATTCGATCGAGCCGGGCCCCGGGTTCCCCTCGGCGGGTCGAGCCGATCGAGGGCGCTAGTCCACCAGCGCGGTGACCACCGCGTCGGTCGTCGGCTCCTCGCCGCCGGCCAGCGGCTCGAGCGTCACGATCACGGAGTCGCCAGCTTCGAGGGCCGCCGAGAATCTGATGCTCGCCGGTCCGCCGGCCACCGCCGCCGCGATGAACCCTAGCGGCGTCGGCTCGCTCTCTTGGATCAGCCACACCTGGTGAGCATGACCCGTCGGTGCTGCTTCGAGACGCTCGAGGCTGAGGTACGCCAGCTCGTCGTCGGGCAGGTACGTCAGCTGCGTCCCGTGTGCGTCACCCGGGACGAAGTGCCGAGCCGCCGAGGCCCCATCACCGTCCACGGCCAGCGACGCGGACCAGATCCCGACCACCGCGATCAGCGCCACCGCCGCGGCGACGAACGGGTACGGCACGGTCAAACCCCTCGAGGGCGTCTCACCCGGCTCATCCGCGCTCGCGGTTGCCCCCGATGGCGCCGCCGCCGTCGATCGCGCGATCCGCTCGCGCAGCATCGCCGATGGCGCGACCGCCGGCGCAGCCGCCGCGGCAAGCAGCCCCGCCGTCTCCCGAAACTCCGCGACCTCGTCGTGGAGCGCGCACCCCTCGAGGTGTGACTCGACCGCCGCCGCCAGGTCGTCGTCGAGCGCATCCAGCGCCAGCAACGCGCTGTATTCGGCGACCTCTTCGCAGCTGAGCGGCGCGACGTCTGGCTCAGCCATCGACCCTCAGCTCCTGTAGTCGCGACGAGCGCAGGCGCGTCATCGCCCGGTGTCCCCGGCTCTTCACCGTCCCGATCGGCACGGAAAGGTGGTCCGCGATCTCGCGCACCGTCATGCCTTGAAAGTACGCCAACTCGATCACCTCTCGATGATCATCGGGCAGTGCGTCCAGCTCCCGCGCCAGCGCGCTCACCTCCGAAGCCCGGTCGACCCCGCGTAACACCCCCTCGACGAAGTCGTCGCCGTCGGCGTCCGCGATCTCGTCGTGCAGGTCAGCGGTGCGAGTCTGCTGACGCCGGCGCGCCCGCGCTCGGTCGATCGCCTTCCGCCGCGAGATCGTCAGCAGCAGGCGGTCGACACGCCCGCGCTCGGGATCCAGCCGCGCCGCCGATTCCCACAGCGCGACGAACGCGTCGTGCACCACGTCCTCCGCCAGCGCGGAGTCGCCCAGCGTGCGCAGCGCGATCCCCAGGGCGCTCGAAGCCGCGTGTTCGTACAACTCTTCGAGGGCCGACTGGTCCCGCGCCTGCAGGCGTCGGATCAACCGCTCGTTGTCGGCGGCGGAGAGAGGAGACAGCAGCGTTGACCACCTTTGCCGTCCCGTCGTGCTCGGCCGAGCACGCGGTTCCCGCGCGGTGCGAACGGCATGACGCGCCCGCTGACGCGACCATCAGCTCCCGGTCCGCTGGCGATCATAAGGGACCCACGAGGCGCCCGGGACCGACCCGCGCGGTGGCCCGGTGTCGACCTGCTGGTGGCGCGACGGCACCATCGGCGCCACGAATCGCGAATCTGACGAATCCCGGCAGAAGTGGTGCGGAACTTCGTCGCGTCCGCGGCCCCTCGCGCCCGTTCCGGTCAAGGTACAATCCCAATTGACAAAGAATTGCAGAACTTTCTAGTCTGTTTCCATGAAGTACACGGTCCAGGCCGCCTCGAAAGCCACTGGCGTCAGCAGCGCCCGTCTCCGTACCTGGGAGCGGCGCTACGGCGTGCCGCGCCCGCGCCGCTCCGAGACCGGCCGCCGCCTCTACGAGGACGATGACCTCGCTGTCATCCGCCGCATGGCCGCTCTCGTCGACGCCGGCGTCCCTGCCGCCCAGGCAGCCGAAGCGGCCCTCGCCGAGGTCGAAAGCGGCCTCGTCGTCGACCTGCCCGCCGCCGCACCCCCCGAGGTGCACGCGCTTGCCTACACCATCACCAACGCCGCCGAGCGCTACGACGAGCTCGAGCTGAAGGGCGCCCTCGACCGCGCCGTCGAGACCGCTGGCTGGGAAGCGGCGCTCGTCGAGGTCGTCTTCCCCTCGCTGCGCCTCGTCGGTGAGCGCTGGCAGCGCGGCGAGCTCTCCCTCAGCGCCGAGCACTTCGCCTCGTCCATCCTCCGCCGTGAGGTCCTCGCCGCCGTCGCCGCCATGCCGCTCCCGCCCGCCGATGCCCCCTCGATCGTGCTCGCCTGCCCCGAGGATGAGCGGCACGACATGGGCGTCACCGCGCTCTGGCTCCTGCTCCGCCAGGCTGACATCAACGTGATCTTCCTCGGCGCCGACGTTCCCACGGTCGAGCTCCTGTCGGCGCTGCGGCGCACTGACGCTGACGCCATCTCGCTCTCCGCGACCGCGCCGAACTCGCTCCCGATGCTGGGCCTCGCGGCTCGTGCGCTGGTAGGTGGTCGCGTGCGCGCGCGCATCTTCGTCGGCGGCCCCGCCCTCGATCAGTCGGATGGCGCGCGCGACATCCCCGGCGTGCGCCTGCCACCAGGAATCGGCGACGCCGCGAACACGCTCATCGGGGCGTTGAACGGCGGCCCCGATCCCGAGACCCTGTCAGAACACGCACCGATCGATATCCGCTCGGGCCGTCCGGAGGTGGACTAATGCGTATCGCGATCACCGGTAGCTCTGGAATGGTTGGCTCGGCGCTCCGGCCTCGCTTCGAGGCCGCCGGCCACGAGATCCAGCCGCTCCGCCACGGAGACGACTCCAACCCGGACGCCGCCTGGAACCCGGCCACCGGCTGGATCCGCGATGGGGCGCTCGAGGGCGTCGACGTCGTCCTGCACCTCGCCGGCGCCTCCATCGGCGACGGCCGCTGGAGCGCCGCCTACAAGGAGGAGATGCGCTCGAGCCGCATCGACGGCGCCCGCCTCCTCGTCGAGACCATCCGCGGCATGACCGAACGCCCGAAGGCCTTCGTCACCTCCTCCGCCGTCGGCTTCTACGGCGACCGCGGCGAGGAGCGCCTCACCGAGGAGTCATCCCGCGGCGCCGGCTTCCTCGCCGACCTCGTCGTCGACTGGGAGGCGGAAGCCGCCCGCGCCGAGGAGCTCGGCCTGCGCGTCGCCATGGTCCGCAGCGGTGTCGTGCCACGCAGCCTCCTCCCGCAGCTCATCACCCCGTTCAAGTTCGGCCTCGGCGGCAAGATCGGCAGCGGCAACCAGTACTTCCCGTGGGTCGGGCTCGAGGACCTCGTACGCATCTACGAGCACGCCGTCCTCGACGACGCGATCTCCGGCCCGATCAACGCCGTCGGCCCGCAAGAGATCACCAACGCCGGCTTCACCAAGGACCTCGGCTCGGCCATCAGCCGCCCCACCGTCTTCCCGCTCCCCGGCTTCATGCTGAAGCTGATCATGGGCGGCGAGAAGGCCGAGGAGACCGGCCTCGTCAGCCAGCGCGTCGTGCCACAGCGGCTGACCGAGGCCGGTTGGGAGTTCACCGCCACGACCCTCGCCGAGGCCCTCCCTGCCGAACTCGCGGCCCTCTAGGGCCGCGCGCCACCGCTCGAGGAGTCGCGCGATGTCACTCCACCGCTTCGAGACCGAGCAGACCCTGCCGATCGACCGCGACGAGGCCTGGGCGTTCTTCTCCGACCCTCGCAACCTCGCCGTGATCACCCCGCCCGACATGGGCTTCGAGATCACCTCGCCCATGCCCGATCGCGCCTACGCCGGGCTGATCATCACCTACAAGGTGCGGCCGCTGTTCCGCATCCCCGTCCAGTGGGTCACCGAGATCACCCACGTCGACGAAGGCCGCTACTTCGTCGACGAGCAGCGGCTCGGCCCCTACCGCGTCTGGCACCACGAGCACCACTTCACCGAGGTCCCCGGCGGCATTCACATGCGCGACATCGTCTACTACTCGGTCCCGTTCGGACCGATCGGCGACCTCATCGAGAAGCTCGTCGTCGGCCGGCGCGTCGAGGCGATCTTCGACTTCCGCCGCCGCGTGCTCGACCAGCGCTTCGGCCGCCTCGTCACCGCCGACCCCGCCTGACCCCCGACCGCTCGAGGGCATCCGGCCGACCGAGGACGCTCGAGCCCGGACCCCGACCTACCGAGGACGCTCGAGCAATCGAGGCCCCCGGACCTGCGTGGAGTGCCTAGCCGGCCGCCAGCGGCCGCCCCGTGCCGTCGCACACGACGCAGCTCGTGACCTCCTCGCCGCCCCCGACGTCGGTACCGGCGAGCGACCCGGTTCCGCCGCACACGCGGCACAGTGAGGAGTCGGTCCCGGACGGTCGCCCCGCGCGCTCGTACGCCTCGAGGCCCATCCGCGCGTCGGTCCAGAGTTCGCTCGAGACCTGCCGCGCCATGTCGTTCATCTGGAACTGCGCCGCCGTCAGGCTGCCCGCCGGGTCCGGGTCGAAGTCCGCGAAACCCGGCTGCCCCTCCACCAGCATCGCGATCGTGTTCCCGGCGTCCACCCAGAAGTACCGCGCGCCCGTCACCTTCGCGTTGTGCTGTCGTTGCGCGCGGCAGAAGTTGATCGCCGCTCGCCCCAGGTCCTCCCGCGCTGTCGCGTCGCGCCGCTCCCAGCGGCTGTAAGCCACCTGCATCGTCTTGCCCCCTCGACTGCCTCCCGAGGGCATGGTGGACCGCCCGAGCCGATCTCACAACATATGTGGTGGGTGCTCGATGGCGGCGTCAGCCCGCCGGGTGCGCCCGCGCGGCCTCGCCGTCCCACTCGATCCCCAGCCCGGGCGCGCTCGGCAGCGGGATCGTCCCGTCCGCCACCACCTCCGTCCCGCGCACCAGGTCCGCCCGCCACGGCACCCCCGCGTACCCGTATTCCAGCGTGAGGAAGCTTCCGAGGACCGCGCTCAGCTGCACGCACGCCGCCGTCGCCACCGGCCCCGACATGTTGTGCGGCGACACCTCCACGTCGAACGCCGCGGCCAGCGCCGCGATCTCGAGGAACGCCGAGATTCCGCCCACCCACTTCACGTCGGGCATCACCACGTCCAGCGCCCGCGCCTCGAAGAGCTGCCGGAACGGCAGCACCTCGGAGAGCTGCTCCCCGCCCGCCATCCGCGGCCGGATCTGCCGCCGCAGCGCCGCGAACTCCTCCGGGTCGTCTGCCGCGAACGGCTCCTCGATCCAGAAGAGGTCGTACGGCCGCAGCCGCTCCGCTACCGAGGCCGCATCACCCGGCGTCAGCGCCCACGCCCAGTCAGTGTGCAGCGCCACCTCCGGGCCGATCGCCTCTCGCACCGCGCTCACCCGCGCCTCCGCGAGACCGATCTCGCCGCGCGTCAGCGCGGTCCCGCGGTTCGGCGCCACCTCTCCCGCCTGCGGGAACGGGTAGACCTTCACCGCCTCGAACCCGTGGCTGACCGCGCGCGCCGCCGTCGAGGCCAGATCCTCCGGCGCACGCGACGGCGTCGCCTGACTGAGGTTCGCGTACAGCGGGATCCGCTCACGGATCGCCCCACCCAGGAGCGCGTGCACCGGCTGGCCCAGCGCCTTCCCGGCGAGGTCCCACAGCGCCATCTCGATCCCGCTCACCGCCGCGTAGCGCACCCGCCCGGCGAACGGGTTGTCGAGCCACCGCCGGTGCTGTCGCCGCACGAGGCCCACCGCGTCCTGCCCCACGTAGCTCGGCTTCATCTCCTCGATCGCCGCCACCACCCCGGCGTCCAGCCGGCTCTGGCTCGCCTCGCCGATCCCGATCACGCCCTCGTCGGTGTGCACCTCGACGAACAGCCACGTCCGCCGCGCCGCGCTCACCGCGCCCTTCGCGGCGTCGACGACCACGGTCTGGATGTCGGTGATCTGCATCGCGGCCCCCGCCCGGCTCATCGGCCGGTCGGATGGTAGCGGGAGCTGTTCGTGCTGCGGAGGTCGCTGAGGAGCGCGCGGTCGAGCGCGGATCGAGGCGCTACGGGTTCTGCGTCTCGCAGTCGCCGCCGGGGAAGAGGTCGCCGTCTCCGCCACCGGTGCAGATGTCCGTGTCGGCGCCGCCGTACAGCGTGTCCACCTCGGTGCCGCCGGTCACCGTGTCGTCGCCCGGGCCGCCCGACAGCACGTCCGCGCCGGCGTCCCCATCGACCTGGTCGTCGCCGCCACCACCGAGGATGCAGTCATCCCCGCCGCCCCCGGCGATCGTGTCGACACCGCTGGAGCCGATGATCAGCTCGTTCGCCGCGGTGCCGTTGATCACGCCGCTCCCGCTCACGATCGCCGTCAGGTTGATCCCCGCGCAGATCGCCGGCTTCAGATCGTTCGCCGTGATCGCCACCGCCGAGGCGCTGGACGAGCTCCCCGGCACCGTGACCGCGGCCGCGGACCCGGTCAGCCGCGTCGTCCCGGCGAACAGGACGAGGGCGGCAAGCAGGAGGACTGCGATCACCTTCATCTCAGCACCGCCGCGGGCCTGCTAGGCAGCCTCGTCGTCGTAGTAGTCGTCGGTCCGCTCGAACCGCGAGCCCGGCAGCACCTCGTCCGCCACGTAGCGGTACGTCAGGTCGCCGTCGATCACGAAGTACTGGCCGCTGAGGTCGACCACGTTGTCGACGATCTCCTGCGGCGAGTCGAGGTCCGCTTGCGCCCCGTCCACGATCGCCAGCGCCTCCTCGTCCCCCGCGAGGAACGACTCGATCAGCGCGCGCGGATCGCGGCGCAACGGGCTGTTCGGGTACGGCGCGTCCGGCTCCGGCTCCACGTTCGCGCGTCGGTTCGCCAGCGGCGGCGCCGCCGCCAGGATCGGCAACCCCTCGCGCTCGGCGACCCGCACGAGGTCCCCGAACCGCGCCACCCGCAGCACCCGGCCGGTCGCCGGGATCCGGTCCGACGCCACCTCAACGAGGAGGTGGTCGTACCGAGAATGGATCCGCGCCCGCTCCCCGGCGCGGAACGTTCGGTACGTGATCAGCCCCAGCGCCGCCAGCCCGAAGCCGCAGAACACCAGCACCGTCACCGCGATCCGCGGGAAGTCCGTGTACGCGATCTCCGTGCCCAGCAGCGGCACGCTCAGCATCCGGCTCGTCGCCGTCAGCGTCGCCACCGTCCCGCCCTCGAGCAGCTCCAGCTCCCCGATCCGGTCGTCGAACTGGAGCTGCAGCTCGGTCAGCCGGAAGCCCGCCGGATGCACGACGCGGCGGCTGAACGGCTGCCCCGCCAGCTCGCCCTCGATCGCCACCGTCGCGACCATCCCCAGCTCGTAGATGTCCGAGGTGATCCCGGTCGCCGCCTCGAAGTCCGCGATCACCGTGTCCACCGCGGTCAGGTCGAGCGTTCCGTTGAGTGCCACGCTGCTACCCGCGAACAGCGTCGTCGGCTGGATCACCAGCGGCTGCCGCCAGCCGTTCGCGTGCCGCACCTCCGCGACCAGCTCATACGCCCCCGTCACGTTCTCCGGGTCGAACGCCGACTCCGAGGCGATCGTGTACTCGTACACGATCGGCAGCTCCGAGGTCAGCGCGCGGAACACCGGCTGCGGCGGCCCGTCGCTTTCTCCCTCAAACAGCCGACCCGTCGCCTCCGGCCCGTAGCGGAACGTTCCCTGCACCCCGTACGGCACCGCGCTCGTCGTCAGCTCCGTCGTGCCCTGCGTGCTCATCACGATCGGCAGCGCGATCGCGATCAGCATCACCGCGATCAGCACCGCCAGCAGCTGCCCGCCCCACGGCCCGTAGAAGCTGAACCGTCCGAGGTCCATACCACCCGGCCCGCGTGGCGGCCGCCCGCTCGGCCCCGCCGGCTCGAGCGAGCGCAGGAACGGCTCCGCGTGCGGCGCCTGCCGCGCCGAGGGCCGCGGGCGCGATCGCCGCGCCTGCTCGTTCGCCAGCATGTCCTGCCGCGCCGTCCGCGGCGGGTTCGGATCGGAGGACCGCACCGGTCGTCGCCGGCGCGTCCCGCCCTGATCGCCGTTCGACGACTGGCTCATGATGCCCAGGCCAATCGCGCCCGCGATGAGGAGGGCGGCGTTGCCGGGTGACTGAAGCTCGCGAACGGCGGCGCCGACGCGCGGCACAACGTGGATGCTCGCGCCGATGATGTCGTCGGGAGTGGGCTGGTAGGCGTCGGGAGTGTTCCGGTTGTCGCCCTGGACGGTGAAGCGGCCGCCGTGGTCGATCGTGATCCGGTGAAGAACCACGCCGAGATCGGGGTGACGGTAGGCGACGACGTCGTCGGGGTCGTAGTCGCCGCGGGCGCGGAGGAGGACGACGTCGCCGTGGTGGACGGTCGGCGCCATCGAGTCGCCCTGGATGAGCACGTAGCTGAAGTTCCCGCCGACCGAGGCTGGTGCGAAGCCGAGCCACAGGAGCAGAGCGGCGCCGAGCAATGCGCCAGCGAGGAGCGCGCCTCGGACGGGGTGCCGAGCGACGGTGTCGACGGGGGCGGGGCGAGTTCGCCGGCGCACAGCACGCTCCTACTGCTCCGCAATCACCGCGGTGAAGTTGTTCGCCGCGACAGCGGTCAGCTGCACGTTCGTGTTCGGGTTGGCGGGCGTCGTGTCGCACGTGATGTCGTGGGCCGGGGGCACGCCGCCCGTGCGCGTGCACTGGTACCAGTCCCCGCTCGCGTTCACGAACTCGACGAACGTCAGCAGCGAGGTGTTCACCCCGTCGCCGTTGTCGGCCGTCGCCGTGAACGTCACCGTGTTCACGTTCGGCGGATTCGTCGGGTCGAGGCCGTAAGCGATGTTCGTCACGGTGAACCCCGAAATCGTCGCGGCGCCCTCACCAGCCGAGGTCTGCGGCACCGCGTTCACCGCCGTGAACGCAGCGCCACCCACCGCGAAGATCGCGAGGGCCGTGATCAGCTGTAGCGGGCCCCGGCGCAGCGCTCGACGCATCCACACTCCTGGCGCGACGCGGTCGCCGGGCGTGTTCGCCCCGCGATCGCGCGTGTTTCAGTCCCGTCCATGCTGACGTTCTGCCCACCGTTGGGCGTCGGGGAAACCCCGTCATCGAGGTCCGGCCACCCCGTCAGGCCTGGCCACCCGCCCGGGTCGGGTGTTCGCTGACCACCCGCTACCATCACCCGCGCGGCCACCCTCCGAGGACGGCGCCGCAAGCCGTCCCCCGACGACCGCGAACCACACGAGGGCTGCGAGGCACCGATGCTCGAGCTGCGGAACCCCCACAGCGTGATCGCCGCCCTCGAGCGGCGCCCCGGCGACGTCGCCCGCCTCGAGCTCCCGCCTCGCGGCGGCGGCCCCGCCTGGCAGCGCGCCCGTGAACTCGCGGACTCCCTCGCCATCCCGATCGGCACGCTCGAGGACCGCAGCCGCTCCGGCGGACGTGAGCGAGGCCCGATCGCCCGCGTCGCGGAACGTTCCCCGGTCCGCGTCGACGAGCTCGTCGCCGGCGCCGGCTCCGACGACCAGTCCGACCCAGCAGGCGGCCTCTGGCTTGCCCTCGATTCCTTACAGGACCCACAGAACGTCGGCGCGATCTTCCGCATCGCCGCCTTCTTCGGCGTCCGCGGCATCCTCATGTCGCGCGACCGCGCCGCCTCGATGACGGGCGTCGTCTACGATGTCGCCAGCGGCGGCGTCGAGACCGTGCCCTTCGCCGTCGAGACCAACCTCCACCGCGCCCTCGGCACGGCGCGCGACGCCGGCGTCTGGCTCCTCGGCAGCTCCGAGCGCGCCGATCGCGACGTCTACGACCTGCCGCGCGACCGCCCCTGGATGCTCGTCGTCGGCAACGAGGAGCGCGGCCTCCGCCCCCGCACCCTCGAGGCCTGCGACGAAACCGTCCGCGTCACACCCGCCGAGGGCGCCGGCGTCACCTCGCTCAACGTCGCCAGCGCCACCGCCGTCCTGGTCAGCGCACTCGCGCGCCCATCGGGCGCCTGACGATCCCACGAGGCCTAGCCCACCTCGAGGTCTAGCGAACCTCGAGCCCTTGGTGCTCGACGATGAAGTCGAACGACAGCTCGGCCGGCGACCGCCCGTCCACCGTCCGGTCGTGACTCGCTACCGGCTGACCTGCTGAGCCGCCGCCGAATCCACCGCCCCCGCCGCGACGTCATTCGCCACCGCGGGTCGCGTCCATCCCAGCGTCCGCCCGTACAGCAGCAGCGCGAACCCGCCCGCCGCGATCAGCGCCGACGCCCAGAACACCGCGCTCACCGCGATCAGCGACGCGATCACCCCGAGGATCGCCCCACCCCCGAGGCCCCCCAGGTCCCACGCATACTGGAACACCGCCGTCGCCCCGCCCCGCTGGTTGTCCGGGACCCGGTCGAGGGCGAGCGCATACGCCCCGGTGTGCACCCCGGCTAGCCCGATCCCGCCCAGCGCGCCCGCCACCAGCATCAGCGCCATCGAGTCGGCGACCGCCAGCAGCGCCATCCCGAGCGCGGCACACACGAGGGCCGGCGCCATGATGATCGTCCGCCCGTACCGGTCCGCCGTCCGCCCCGCGATCGGCCGACCGAGGACTGACAGCACCCCGAGGCAGAGGAAGTAGAGGCCCACGTTCCCGAAGTCGCGCTCGTCGTTGAGCAGCGGCAGGAACGACGACGCCGCGCCGATCGCGAACGTCACCGTCATGAACACCGCCATCGGGAAGATCGCCGGCCGAGGGAACAGCGTCGTCGGCGCGTCGAGGTCGGGCGCGGCCGCCGCTGTCGGCTCACTGAACGTCGAGACGACCAGCAACGTGAACGCCGCCGTCCCGGCCGCCGTCAGGAACACCGCGTCGTAGCCCCACAGGTCGAAGACCAGCACCCCGAGCGCCGGGAACGCCGCCTGCGCCGTCCCCGAGGCCATCCCGAAGTACCCGACCCCCTCACCCCGCCGCGGCAGCGGCGCCAGCTCCGCGATCATCGATCCTGCCGCCGTTGGGAACATCGCGAGCCCGATCCCCTGCGCGACCCGCAGCACGATCAGCGACCAGACGTCCTCCGCGATCACCATCAGCCCGAGCGAGGCGACCAGCGTCGCCACGCCGATCTGCATCATCCGCACCCGGTGCCCGCGGTCCGCGTACCGCCCGACCAGCGGCCGCGTCAGCAGCGGCACCGCTGTGTAGGCGGCAACCACGAGGCCCACCTGCCACGGTGCCCCGCCGATCGAGTCGACGTAGTCCGGCAGCACCGAGATGAGGTAGAAGAAGCTGCCGAAGAACGACAGAGTCGCCAGCAGGTTCAAGGCGTACGGCCACGTCCAGAGTCGCGGCTGCGTCGAGGTCCCGTTCACGACCCGCCCTTCCAGACCGCCTCAGTCTAGTCGCCCCCGCCCGCCACCCAACGTGCGCGAGCGACCCCACGAGGCCCCGGCCATCCGTCCCCGCACGAGCGACCCTCCGCGCCGTCGCGTCCGTCGCCGGGTAGCCTTTCCTCCATGCGCGTCGTCCTGCTCGCCCTCCTCGCCACCGGCGTCGCCCTCGAGGTCATCGCCAGGATCCTCGGGCGCGCCCCCACCCGCTCCCGCGTCCCACCCGGCCGTCACCTCCTCGTCTACGACGACGACTGCGGCCTCTGCCTGCTCGCCGCCCTCGGCGTCCAGCTCCGCGCCGACGACCTCGCGCTCGTCGGCTTCCGCGACCTCAGCCACGAGGGCGTGCTCGAATCACTCGACCAGGACGCCCTCGTCGCGAGCGCCCACTACATCACCCCGGCCGGCGTCGAGTACCACGGCGGCGAATCGGTTACGCGCGTCCTGCGCCTGGTCTCCGGCTGGCGGCTGATCGCCGTCCTCGACTGGCCTGTCGTCCGAGGGTTCCGCGAGCTCGGCTACCGCCTCGTCGCCTGGCAGCGCCCGCGCCTCTCGAAGATGATCGGCGTCGGCGACCGCTAGCCCCCGACGGTCACAACGGAGGCGACCCCACCTACCCAGCGAGCTGGTTCCGCGAGGAGCGCGACCTACCGAGGGAACTGCGCCTGAACGCGCGTGTCCTTCTCGGTCACGAGCTGCCGCAAGCTCTCCTGGAACTCGCCGATCCGCTCCCGCAGCGCCTCGTCGCTTGCCGCGAGCATCCGTACCGCCAGCAGCCCCGCGTTCCGCGCGTTTCCGACGCCGACCGTCGCCACCGGAATCCCCGCGGGCATCTGCACGATCGACAGCAGCGAGTCCATCCCGTCCAGGTGCTTCAGCGGCACCGGCACCCCGATCACCGGCAGCACCGTCGCCGACGCCACCATCCCCGGCAGCGCCGCCGCGCCCCCCGCGCCCGCGATGATCACCTGCAGCCCGCGCTCGGCCGCCCGCTCCGCGTACACGATCATCGCCTGCGGAGTCCGGTGCGCCGAGATCACCCGCACCTCGTGCGTCACCCCGAACTCATCGAGGGCGCTTGCCGCCTCTTGCATCACCGGCAGGTCGGAGTCGCTGCCCATGATGATGCCGACCTGTGGCGCGTCGTCGGTCATGCGGGTGCTCCTCTCGCGGCGGCGGTCGCGGCCATCAGTGTCTCAGCGGCGGCGTTCGCCCGCGCCCGGGTTTCCTCGCGGTCCTCGCCCAGCGCCGTCACGTGCCCGATCTTCCGCCCCGCCCGCGACGACTTCCCGTACAGGTGCGGGTGCACCCCCGGGCTCGCCGCGGCCAGCGCCGCCGGCACCCCGCCATCAAGGTCGTCATCGCCGCGCCCCAGCAGGTTCGCCATCACCGCCACCGGCGCGCGCAGCCCCGGATCCCCCAACGGCCAATCGAGGATCGCGCGCATGTGATTCTCGAACTGCGATGCCCCGCACGCCTCGATGCTGAAGTGCCCCGAGTTGTGCGGCCGCGTCGCGATCTCGTTCACCGACAGCTCGCCACCCGCGAGGAACAGCTCCAGCGCCATGTTCCCCACGACCCCGGTCGCCTCCGCGACCGCCACCGTCAGCTCCTCGGCCTGAGCGCGGATCGGCTCCGGCACGTCCACCGGCGCCACCACCTCCACGCAGATCCCGCCCTGCTGAACCGTCTCGACGATCGGGTACAGCGCGTACTCGCCCCCCCGCCGCCGCGCGATCAGCCCCGCCAGCTCCTTCTCGATCGGCACGAACTGCTCCACCAGCAGCGCCACCCCGTTCGACTCCGCCTCCTCGACCAGCGCCGCCGCCTCATCGCGACTCTCGAGGACCCACACCCCGCGCCCGTCGTACCCGTCGCGCTGCGCCTTCGCCACCACCGGCCACCCGTGCTCCCCGGCAAACGAGGTGATGTCGTCCAACCCCGCCACCTCGCGGAACTCCGGCACCGGCAACCCCGCCGCGCTGAACGCGCGCCGCTGATGCAGCTTGTCCTGCGCATGCAGCAACGCATTCGAGGACGGATAGACCCGCTTGCCGTCCGCCTCCAGCTGCCGCAGCGCCTCCAGGTTCACCAGCTCGTGATCGAACGTGATCACGTCGCACCCCTCGGCAAACCGCAGCAGATCCTCCACCGACTTCGGCGACCCGATCTCCACATGCGGCCAGATCTTCGCCGCCCCATCCTCGGGGCCCGCCGCCAACAATCGCACCGGGATATCAAGCGGCGTCGCCGCCTCGATCATCATCCGCGCGAGCTGCCCCGCGCCCACAATCCCAACCGTCGGAGTCCGCGTCATCCGCTCAGTCTCCCCGCGCCTCTCCCGTCGAACAACCCGTCACCTGCTGCTGAGCCTCGCACGGCGGTTGATCACAAGATCCGGCTGCCCAGGTCGATCAGGGGGTGCGGGGGACGGAGTCCCCCGCTGAGCATTCGGGTGGGCGGGTGGGAACCAACAAACTGTGCAAGCACTGCCGAAGGCAACCGACACTCACCAGGGCGTTTCGAGCCGCGCCACAGCCGCATCGCGCTCCAACGAGATGCACCACTGACCGACGCTCCCCGCGAAGCGCCACCCGACGCCGCTCCTCCAGACGCGAAGCGTCGTCGTGACCCGAAGGGTCAGCCGGCCTGTTGCTCCGATGCGGCGCGCAGCGCGACACCGTCAAGGTGTTGGAACTCTTCGGTGGTCGCGCGACCGTGCAGCGCGTTGTACGTCTTGATGTAACTCGCCGCACTCCACGCCTGGTGCGCCTTACCCATCGGCCGCCCGCTGCGGCCGTGCATCCACTCGTTGAACTCCCACTCCTGCCGGACGCCCAGCCGGTTGGACTCCGTCAGGCGAGCCATCGCATCGAACGCCAGCTCCTCGTGTCCCAGCTGGTGCAGGAATCGCACCCAGATCCCGCCGATGAACGGCCACGCGCCGCCGTTGTGGTAGTGGTGCGGCAGATTGAGGAAGTTCACCACCAGGTAATCGCGCCAGTCATCGTCGCCCGGGTACACCGGCGGGTAGATGTTCCGGATCGGATGCGGATCGTCGGCGCCGATCCCCCAGATGAACTGGAAGATCCGCTCCTTCTGCCAGTCCTCCAGCAGCCCGTTCAGCCCGGCCAGCAGGTTCGCGTAGATATCGCAGCGCCACGAGAAGTCGAACGGCTTCGCCTCCGACACCAGGTACTGCGGCGTCCCGATGAACGACCGTCCCAGCGCGCCCTTCGCCGTGTCCGTCGTCGGATCCACCGGCCAGAACACCTCGAGGATCCGCTCACGCACCCGCGCCGCGTGCCAACGCTCCTCGTCGCCCCCCGACTGACCGAGGAGATCCAGCAGCGCCCCGTGATCCACCAGCGCCTGGTGCCACAGCACCTCGTCGTAGAGCACGTTGTACGACCGCGGGAACAGATCCATCCAGTCCGACGACTCGGGAATCTCGAGGAGCCCATCGCCCGTCGAGTCGTGCGCCTTCAGCCAGCGGATCGCCAGCGCCGCCGCCGGCGCGTAGCGCCCGGCGAACTCCAGATCGCCAGTCGCGAACACGTACCGCGTCAGCCCGATCACGAACCACAGCGACGAGTCGACCGAGGCGATCCCACCCAGCCCCGAGAACTCGGGCGAGTTGTCGTGGATCAGCACGTGCGCCGGCATCTGCCCTGCCGGCGCTTGGTGCGCCGCCAGCGTCTCGATCGACTTCCGCGCCGCCTCCAGCAGATCGGCTTCGCCACTCTCGAGGACCCAGAGCGACGTAATCATGCTGTCGCGCGCCCAGATCGCGGCGTAGTTCTCCGCCGTCTCGGTCAGCTCGTTGTCTCGGATCGACGCGGCCGTGAACCCCATCGGGTGCACGTTGCGACGCAGCGAATCGAGCGCCCGTTCGTAGGCCTCTTGGTGCGGCGGCATCGACATCGCGGTCACCCTGCAATCTGCGGCGCGCGGCGCGCACACCGTCATCAGATCATCGCAGCCCCCGTCTCGCGACGGCAGCAGCTAAGCGATCAGGAATTCGTCGGAACGGCTCATACAACCCCGGATCGACGCCCGAATTGAGGCGTCACATCCGGAAGCGAGCGAGCAGGATAGCGCGGCGATGTGGCCCTGTGTCGACCCTTCGAGGACAGTGTGTCGATCGCCTGACTCACGCTCCGCGAGCGACCTTCGAGGGCGCCTGGACCGCCGGCTAGACCGCAGACAGCACCGCATCCTCCGGCTGGGTGTACGCCCCGCGGAAGTGCTCGAAGATCTCCGCCGTCCGCTTCGCGATCCCCGTCCAACCGAACTGCCGGCGCGCGAACCGCGAACCCTCGCTGCTCAGCTTCGCCGCCAGCTCCGGGTAGCGGATCGGCATCCCGAGGATCGCCGCGAACTCCCGAGGGTTCGTCGGGTCCGCGTAGAGCGCCTGCGTCCCGAAGTTCAGCATCTCCCGCAGCCCGCCGTTGGTCGTCACCACCGTCGGCGTCCCGCACGCCATCGCCTCGATCGCCGTCATCCCGAACGGCTCGTACCGCGAGCAGAGCGCGAACACCGCCGCCGCCCGGTAGTAGTCCGGCATCTTCTCGTCGGGGATGTAGTTCCGCCAGATCACCTGGTCCTCGACGCCCAGCGCCTTCGCGCGCGTCTGCCAGTCCGCGATCAGCCGCTCGTCCGCCGGCGAGTTCGCCCCCACCGCGAGCTGGATCCGCGCGTCCGGCACGATCTCCCGTAGCGCCGGCAGCGACTCGATCAGCAGGTCGTACCCCTTGTTCGTCGCCGCCCGCCCCACCGCGTAGACGTCGTGCTGCCGGAACTTGAGTCGCCGTCGCACCTTGCGCATGTCCTCGGAGGGAATCGGCGTGAAGCGCGACTCATCGATCCCCGGCGGGATCATCGTGATCTGCTGCTCCCGCATGTCGTAGCTCTCGCGCAGGATCTCCGCCTGCTGGTAGCTCGTCGCGATCAGGTGATCGCAGCTCCGGTAGATCAGGAACTCCCGCTGGATCCGCTCGTCGAACCGGTACCCGTCGTCCGCCTCCGGGTCCTGGTCCTTGATCGAGCGCATGTCCGTGCGCTTCCACTTCCCCAGCGAGTGCGGCGTGTGGACGTGCGGGATCCCCAGCTCCTCGGCGATCCGCTGACCCGCCCACCCCGCATCCCAGTAGTGCGAGTTCACCACGTCGTAGTCGCGCGTCGTCCGCTTGCTCAGTAGGAAGTTCGACACGAACTCCGTCAGGTGGTCGTGCATGTCCTCCTTGCGAATGAACTCCCGGCCGCCGAACGGGATCCGCAGGATCCGCGAGCCATCGTTCAGCCGTTCGATCGCCCGCTGCCCCTCGAACTGCCGCGTCACCACGTCCACCTGGTACCCGAGGCGTGCGAACCGCCGCGCCAGCTCGATCACGAACGTGACCTGACCGCCCGTGTCGGGCATCCCCAGCTCCGGCTTCGCCGCGACGTAGCCGTGCAGCGACAGCATCAGGATCGAACCGCGTGTGCCGGTCATGGGTCACTCCGTTCGGGGATCAGCCCCCAGTGCCTCAGCGCCTCGAGGATCCCGCCCGCCTGCGCCGCGCGCGCGAAGTACGCGCGCTCCGGGTCGACGCGCTCGCGCAGCTCCCGCCGCGCGTTCCCGACGACGATCCCCCTCGAGGCGTGTTCGAACATCACGAGGTCGTTGCCGGAATCCCCCGCCACGATCACGTGCTCCTGCGCCACCCCGAAGCAGGCGGCCACGCGGAACATCGCCGCTGCCTTCCCGGCGTCGGGCGGGATCACGTCAAAATCGCTGTCGCCGCTGTGGATCGTCCGCCGTGCGATCCCTGCCGCGTCGAGCGCCACCTCGACGCGCGCCACCGCCGAGGCCGGCACCGCGTAGCTCGCCTTGAACGCCGTCTGGAACTCCGAGGCGTGCGGGGCGAACCCCAGCTCGCGCACGATCCGGTCGATCTCCGCCCGCGGCCACGCCGCGAAACGTGCCTGCCAGCCCGTGTCCACACCACCCGAGGCGGTTTCGATCTCCGTGCCCAGCGCCGTGATCGTCGCGTCGGGTGGCGCGGCGCCCGCGGGCCAGTGCTCCTCGATCGTCCGGCGCACGCTCTCGGTCGGGCGGCTGGAGTTCAGCGCGAGCGGGATCCGCGCCGCCCGCAGCGCCGGCAGCAGCTCGCGCAGCGCCGCATCGTCGCCGATCAGCGTGTCGTCGATGTCGCTGACGAGCAGCCATCGGTTGGCAGGGGGTGGGCGGTCCGGGCCGGAGGTCGGCATCGCGAGGACAGTATCACGCGCTTGTTACGGTCCCGCGACAATCCACCGTCTAACGCGTCTCGCGCGCCGACCGCCACGCCTCTCGCAGCCCGATCCGCGGCCCGCCGCGCAGGATCGCCCCCGCGTAGATCCGCCCCGCGAGGTTGATCACGATCGGGATCATCGCCACCAGCAGCGCGATCGATAGCCCGACCTCCCACGGCGCCGGGTTGCCCAACGCGATTCGCGGCGTCATCGCCAGCGGCGCCGAGACCGGCACGATCGACAGCGCCTGCGAGAGCACGCCGTCCGGGTCGTTCACCACCACCGTCAGCGACAGCATGTAGACCCCGACCAGCGTCAGCGTGATCGGCATCGTCACCGTCTGCGCATCCTCCTGGCGCGCCACCGTCGCCCCCGCCGCCGCGAACACGAAGCTGTACAGCAGCAGCCCCAGCGCCATGTACGCCAGCGCCGCGATCCCGACCTCCACCCCGATCTCTGGCAGGTCGGCGGTCCCCAGCGCCGTGATCGCGATCAGCGCCGATCCCACCCCCGCGGCCAGCTGCCCAACCGCGAGCGCGAGGATCCCCGCTACCTTCCCAAGCAGCAGTTGCCACGGCCGCAGCGCCCCCATTAGCACCTCGACCACGCGGCTTGTCTTCTCCTCGACCACCCCGTTGAGGATCCACGACCCGTAGAGCGTCAACGACATCAGCAGCAGGATCACCGCCGCGCTCGCGATCGCCCGGTCGCTGCCGCTGCTGTCGGTCACCTCCACCGGATCGAGCACCGTCACCGGCAGCGGTTCCGGATCGATCAGCGGCGCCGCCTCCTCCAGCGTCAGCCCCAGCTCCGCCAGCACGTCCTGCAGCGTCGCCAGCCGCACCGCCTGGTTCGCGAGCGCCTCGAGGTTCGTCGACACCTCGTCGCGGAACGCCAGCGTCGGCCCACCGAGGAGCGCCGCCTCCACCTCGCCGCTCGACAGCAGCTGGCGCGCCTCCGCCTCCGCCTCGACGAACAGCACCTCCGCCTCGCTCCCGAGCGCCCCGTCCTCCAGCAGCGGCGCCACCCCCTCCGGTACATCCGGCCGCACGAGGGCGATCGTCGGCGGATCGTCCTCGAAGAAGTCGGGCAGCACCGTCGCCGCGCCCACCGCGCCGAATGCGAGGACGACGATCAGCGCCGTCGAGATCAGGAACGTCCGCGCCCGCGCCCGTTCGCGGATCTCTCGCATCGCGACGAGCCGGGCACCGGAGAGGCCGTTCACCCGCCTGCCCCGATCATTCCGCCACCCCGCTCACCGCCTCCATGAACAGGTCCGACAGCGACGGCGGCTCGAACCGGAAGAACACCACGGACCCCGCGGCCTGCGCCGTGCGCAGCAGCTCCGCCGGATCCACGTCCGCCGGCACCCGCAGCCGCACCTCACTGTTCCGCGCCGTCAGCAGCTCCACCCCCTCCAGCCCCGCGTGCCAGGCTGCGCCGGCGTCCCCATCCACCGAGGCGTGCACGTACCGCGACGGCGATGCCGACCGCACCGCATCCAGCGCCCCCTCGAGGACGATCCGCCCCTGGTTCACGACCGCGATGTCCTCGCACAGCCCTTCGACGAGATCGAGCTGGTGGCTCGAGAACACCACCGCCGCGCCCCGCGCCGCCTGCTCGCGCACCACGTCGCCCAGCGCTGCCACCCCGATCGGGTCCAGCCCGGAGAACGGCTCATCGAGGATCAGCAGGTCCGCCTCGTGGACGAGCGCCACCATCAGCTGCACCCGCTGCTGGTTCCCGTGCGACAGCTCTTCCACCCGCGACTCCGCCCGGTCGCTCAGTCCCAGGCGCTCCAGCCACTCGTCCGCGGCCCGCGACGCCGCGTCAGCGGAGAGCCCGTGCAGCCGCCCGAAGTAGATCACCTGGTCGCGCACCCGCATCCGCGGGTACAGCCCGCGCTGCTCCGGCATGTACCCGAACCGCGCGCGCTCCTCCGGCTGAATCGCCTCGCCGCGCCACCGCACGGCCCCGTCGTCGAGATGCACGAGGCCGAACACGCTCCGCATCGCGGTCGTCTTCCCGGACCCGTTCGGACCCAGCAACCCGAGCATCCGCCCCGGCTGCGCGCGAAACGTGCACTCGTCCAGCGCGACCACGTCGCCGTACTGCTTGCGAAGGCCGGTCAGCTCGAGCATCGCACCACCGTCACCCATCGTGCGGCGTCGGCGGTCGGCGCGGTAGTCCGCCAGGCGTCAGCCGTGCTGCGGAACGGAGCCGTCAGCCGAGGCGCCGGAACACCCGTCGCAATACGCCCCGCAGCCGCTCCCCCGGCACCCAGCGCGCGAACGACGCGAACCGCTGGATCGAGCCGCTGTCGAGCCACGGCCGCATCGCCTCCACACCCGCCAGCTGCGCCGAGAGCGCGTACGAGGGATAGGCATGCGGTAGCCGTGCGAGATCGCGAAGCCCGAGCCCCTCGCGCATCGCCAGCCCGAACTCGTGGATCACCTCGCCCGCCGCTGGCGCCACGATCTGCGCGCCCACGATCCGTTCGCCCCCGCCCCGCGTCACCACCTGTACGAACCCCGGCGGCGCCTGGTCGACCGTCGCCCGATCCGACTCCAGCAGCGGCGTCCGCCGCACCCGCACGTCGTCGTACTGCGCCCGCGCCTCCGCCTCCGTCAGCCCGATCGAGGCCGTCTCCGGCGACGTGTACGTCACCACCGGCACGAGCTGCGGGTCGAGCGGTCGCGGCATCAGCAACACCGCCGACATCATCGCGCTCACGCCCTCCATCGCCGCCGTGTGCGTGAACTGCGGCCCCGGGATCACATCCCCCGCCGCGTACACGCGCGGGTTCGAGGTGCGCATGTTCCCGTCCACCGCCACCCCGGCTCGCGGGTCGTACGCGACCCCCGCCGCCTCGAGGCCCAGGCCCTTCACGTTCGGCCGGCGCCCGGTCGCCACCAGAACCTGGTCGTACGCCACCTCGATCACCCCGTCCGCTGTCTCCACGACTGCGCACGGCCCGTCATCGCGACCCTCGATCGCCCGCACGCTCGCCGAGGTGTGCACCGCAACCCCCTCGCTCTCGAGGGCGCCCCGCAACGTCGAGGCCAGTCCCCCGTCGAGCGCCGGCAGCACCTCCGCCGCCGCCTCGACGATCGTCACGCTCGACCCCAGCCGCCCGAACGCCTGCCCCAGCTCCAGTCCGACCGCGCCCCCGCCGATCACCAGCAGCCGCCGCGGCAGCTCCCGCAGCTCCCACACCGTCTCGTTCGTCAGGTACCCCGCCTCGGCGAGCCCCGGGATCGGCGGCACCGCCGCCGACGCCCCCGTCGCGATCACGAAGTACCGCGCATCAACGGGCGCCCCGTTCACGGTCACCCGGTCCGGTCCCTCGAACTGTGCCCGCCCCTCGATCACATCGATCCCGCGCTCGCGCAGCAGCTCCGGCGCGTCCGCGCGCTCAAAGATCCCCTGCTGGTGATCGTGGATCCGGTCCATCACCGCGCCCAGGTCGACCGCACCCCGCTCCTCGAAGCCCGGCAACCCGAACCGCTCCGCCGATCGCCCGCGCTGCCGCGCGTTCCCCGCCGCGAGTAGCGCCTTGCTCGGCACGCAGCCCGCCCACGTGCAGTCCCCGCCCAGCTTCGCTGCCTCGATGATCGCCATCCGCACCCCCAGGCGCGGCGCCACCTCGGCGATCGCCAGCCCCGCCGGCCCGCCCCCGATCACGGCGATGTCGTACTGCGCTGCCACCACGGCTCCTCGAGGTCCTCGAACCGATCCCGGCCTGCGATCAGTATCCCCGGCGGCGCTGGGCGGCGTGTGTAACGCTCATCGCGCTCGCCAGTCGCTAGCCGTGCGCCGGTAGAAGTAGCCCTACGCGGTACGCGGGTAGTAGTACCCAATGTGCGTGAACCCGCGGATCGCCCCCGCGTCGTCCCGCATGAAGTAGATCGGCTCCGCCCCGTACCGCCCCAGGAACACGTCCGGCCCAACCGCCAGCGCGTCGATTCGCACCTCGTGCGCGTCGTACCGGCTCGGCGTCCGGATCAGCACACCGCGCTCCGTCGCCTCCACGCTCGCCGGCCCCATCCGGAATTCGTAGCCGCCCGCGTACTCATCGAGGTCGCCTGGCCCCGGCTCGTAGTTCGAACCGAACGGCAACGGCTCGTCGAGCGACGCCCGGAACGGTGGCTCCTCCCGCACCTCGTTCATCAGCAGCTCCGCGAGGGCCATCCCCGTCCGGTCGTTCCGGTTCGTCAGCACCACGACGCCGATCCCCTCCGCCGGGATCATCAGCGAGTAGTTCGACACCCCCGGCAGCCCGCCCGAGTGCCCGATCGCCCGCGCGCCGTCCCACGTCCACATCACCTGCCAGCCGAGCCCGTACCCCCAACCGCTGTCCCCGTACTGGAGCTGCGCGCTATGTGCGGAGTCGAGCGACCCCCGCGAGAGCAGCGGCGAGTCCCGGTAGCGCATCGTCGCGATCTGGTAGAGCGCCAGGTCGTGCACCGTGCTGCACGTCCCGCCCGTCGACAGGAACGGTCGGTAGTCCCGAGGCAGGCGGATCACCGTGTACTCGCCGTGCTGCTCGCCGGAGTCGAACGGACCCACGTGCTCCCGCCCGTAGGGGATCGCCCGGTCGTCCGCCTCGCGCCAGTTCTGGAACCGCGGGTGCGAGTTCGCCATCCCCACCCGGTCGAAGATCCCCTGCTGGAACAGATCCTCCAGCGGCTCCCCCGCCGCCGTCTCGATCGTGTGCCCCGCCGTCGCGTACCCCTCGTTCGAGTACGACCACGCCGTGTGCGGTGCGCTCTGCTGCACCGCCGTCTCGAGGGCCGCCACCAGCTGCTCGCGCGTCGGGTACGCCTCGTCCGAGACCTCCCGCAGCGTGTCCTGGTGCCCGCTCCGCCCGATCCCGCCCGCGTGCAGCAGCAGGCTCCGCACCGTGATCTTCCGGCTCGCCTCCACGTCCGCGAACCGGAACTCCGGCAGGTAGCTCGTGATCGGCTCATCGAGGAGCAGCCGCCCACGCTCCACCTGCTGCATCGCCGCCACTCCCGTGAACGACTTCGTGAGCGACGCGATCGGCCACAGCGTGTGCGGCGTCGGCGCCGCCCCCGTCTCGACGTTCGCGAGGCCATACCCCTCCTCGAGGACGATCGCCCCGTCCTGCACCACCGCCACCGCTGCGCCCGGAATGTCGTGCTCCGCGCGGTACGCCTCCACCACCCCCTCGACCCGCTCGCTCAGCGTCATCACCCACTCCTCGTCCGGCGCGCCCTCGGCGAATCGCACGATACGTCGCTCCACGGCGGTCCGTCCGGCCCATCGACGGCACCCGCACCGCTCCAAGACGCCCGCAACAGCGGCTCAAGCTGTCCGGAACGGTCAGCCAAGAAGACCCGAAGGGTCGAACAAGAAACCTCAGGGGAGGTTCATTGCTCTCTCAGAGTTCTCTTAGAGAGCCCGTCGAATCTGGAATCAACGCAACCACTGCGAACCAGGATTCGAACGAGGAGAAGAACGATGGGTTGGAAGAAGAAGGCCCCGATCGCCGGCGCACTCGGCGTCGTCGCCATCGGCGGCGTCGCGATGACCGGACCGGCCAGCGCCGCGTCCGTACCGTCCGGTGACGTCACCACGCAGACCATCCAGCAGGCTGTCGAGGGCGACGGCGAAGAGCGCCGCGGTCACCACGGGCGACACCACCGAGGTCTGCGCGGCGCCGCGGTCGCTGAGCAGATCGGCGTCGAAGTCGAGGTCTACCGCGACGCCGTGAAGGCCGTCATCGAGGCCCGCCAGGACGCTGGCGAAGAGCGCCCGAACCCCGCCGACCTGACCCCCGCCGAGCGCCTCGACGCCCGCGCCGAGTGGATTGCGGACGTGGCCGCCGAGCTCGGCATCAGCGCCGCTGACCTCGAGGACGCCCACGACACCGTCATCCAGGCGAAGCTCGACGAGAAGGTCGCCGATGGCACCATCACCCAGGCCGAGGCCGACGAGATGCTCGCCGCCTACGAGGACGGCACCCTCTTCGACCTCCGCCAGGAGCAGCGCCTCGAGCGCATCGGCGACAAGATCGAGGACCTCCTCGAAAACGGCGTGATCGACGACACTCAGTACGACGCGCTCCAGGCGGCACTCGACGCGGAGGACACCGAGACGCTGCGGGAACTGCTCCGGGAGTTCCGTGAGTCCAACGGCTTCGGCCGCGGCTTCCGCGGCGGTCCGGACTCCAGCGCCGACGCGATCTCGCTGTAGGCCCGCTGGGCAAGCTGGAAAGACGGTCGGGTCTCGAGCAGGCCCGACCGGGCTCCGCCCGCCGCACCACTGACGCGCTGAAGGAGATCGGCCATCAACCCGCAAGCAGACGTGCTCGTGGTCGATGACGACCCGGCGATCATCGTGGCCCTCGAACGCGGCCTCCGCGTCGAGGGCTTCGGCGTCCGCAGCGCCTCCGGTGGCGTCGAGGCACTCCACGCCGTCGACGAGCGCGCGCCGGACGTCGTCGTCCTCGACATCAACATGCCTGACCTCGATGGCGTCAGCGTCACCCGCACCCTCCGCGCCAACGGCCACGACGTCCCCATCTGCATCCTCTCCGCCAACGACGAGGTCGCCGACCGTGTCGCCGGCCTCGAGGCCGGCGCCGACGACTACCTCGTCAAGCCTTTCGCGCTCCCCGAGCTGATCGCCCGCCTCCGTGCGCTGCTCCGCCGCGCGAACGCCGATCCCGAGGAGAACAGCGACCGCCTCACCGTCGACGACCTGATCGTCGACCCGGCGCGCCGCCAGGTCTTCCGAGGAGAGCGCGAGATCGAGCTCACCCGCCGCGAGTTCGAACTCCTCGAGCTGCTCGCCCGCAACGAGGGCATCGTCCTCTCCCGCGCCAAGCTCCTCGAGCGCGTCTGGGGCTACGACTTCGAGGTCGACAGCAACGTCGTCGACGTCTTCGTCGGCTACCTCCGCCGCAAGCTCGAAGCGGACGGCGAGCCCCGCCTCATCCAGACTGTGCGCGGCGTCGGGTTCGTACTCCGGTCATGACGCCGCGGCGACCGGTGGGCTTGCATGGGTAGGTTCCGCGTCAGTCTGCGCTCCCGGGTGGCGCTCGCCGCGGTGCTTGCCACCGTCGTCGCCGTCGTCCTCTCCGGCATCGCCGTCATCACCCTCACCGAGCGCGATCGCCTCCGCGACCTCGATCGCGAGCTCCAGGCTCAGGTCGAGCAGGTGCGCCGGCAGGGGCTGCGCACCATCCTCGAGGACAACGGCCTCCCGCCGCGCCCGCCCAACCGCGGCGACCTCAACCTCGGCGTCCGTGTCACCGAGGGCGAGACCGTGCTCTTCACCAACGACTTCCCGGACATCGACCCGGAGGTCCCGCTCGGCTTCTCGGAGCAGGACGAGGAAGACGGCGAAAGCTGGCGTGTCTTCGCCGCGGACGCGCGCCGCGGCCAGATGGGGGCGCGTGACCTCACGATCCAGGTCGGCGGCTCGATGGCCGGGATCGAAGCCACGTTGCAAGACCTCCGTCGCCTCATCTTCGTCGTCGGTGGCGCCGCCATCGCTGGAGCTGGCGCCGGTGGCTGGCTCCTCGGTGCCTTCGCCACGGGCCCGGTTGCGAGCCTCCGACGCGAGGCCGAGCGCGTCTCCGAGACCGTCGACCTCAGCGTCCGCGTCCCCGTGAACCAGGGCCCCTCCGAAGTCGACGACCTCGCCCACAGCCTGAACACCATGCTCGAGCGCATCCAGGAAGGCGCCGAGCAGACCCAGGCCGCGCTCGACGCCTCCCGCGGCTTCGCCGGCAACGTCGCCCACGAGCTCCGCACCCCGCTCACCAGCATGCAGACCAACCTCGAGGTCCTCGCCGCCAACCCCGACCTCCCGCCCGAGGAGCGCGCCGCCATCGTCAGCGACGTCAGCGCCCAGCAACGGCGCCTGCTCGAAGCCCTCGAGGCCCTCCGCCTCCTCGCCCGCGGCGACCTCGCCGCCGCCGACCTCTTCGAGCTCACCGACCTCGCCGAGCTTGTCGATGGCACCGTCGCCCAGGCCCAGGCCCGCTTCCCCGACGCCACCATCCAGCTCTCCGTCCCGGCCGACCCCCCGCCGACCCGCGTCTGGCCCGAGGGCATGCGTGTCCTCGTCGACAACCTGATCCGCAACGCCGTCACCCACGGCGCACCCCTCGACGGCACCCCCACCCGCGCCGTCGTCTTCCTCGGCGACGACGGCCGCGAGTGGATGCTCGCCGTCGAGGACAATGGCCCCGGCATCGCCCCCGACGAACGCGCCACCGTCCTCGAGCGCTTCGCCCGCGGCAGCAAGGCCCGCGCCATGGGCAGCGGACTCGGCCTCGCCCTCGTCGCCCAGCAGGCCGAGGTCCACGGCGGCCGCGTCACCATCGAGGACGCCCCAACCGGCGGCGCCCGCATCGTCGTGCGCGCCCCGCTGCGCGATCGCGAAGAGCCCCGCTGACGGTCGCTAGGACGCGCTGCTCGGGTGGTCGCTTGAAGTTGAGGTGTTTGGAAGAGAGGCGCTAGCCGGCGGTCGCCGTGCCCGCCCCGGCCACCGTCGGCGTTAACGCCGACTCCAGCAGCCCTTCCATCTCGTCGACGAACCGGTCCCAGCCGAACCGCTCACGCGCGAGCGTTCGTCCGCGCCGGCCCAGGTCCGCCGCGCCGCCCGGCTCCGACAGCAGCCGTCGCGCCGCGCCCGCCAGCGCCGCCGGATCCTCCGGCACCACCAGCAGCCCGCTCCCGTGCTGCTCGATGATCTCGTCGAGCCCACCGATCGCCGACGCGATCACCGGGCGCAGCAGTTGCCCGCCGAGGATCGCGATCGCACTCCCCGACACCGGCACTCTCGAGGGCACCACGATCAGGCTCGACTGGTTCACGATCGCCGGCAGCCGCGATGCCGCGACCGCGCCGCGGAAATGCACCACGTCCGCCAGCCCCAGCTCTACCGCCTGCGCCTCCAGCGCAGGCCGCTCCGGCCCTTCGCCCACAATCGTCAGCTCGGCGGTCCCGAAGCGCGTGCGAATGTCAGCCAGCGCGGAGATCGCGATGTCGAACCCGGCGCTGCGATGCAGTCGCCCGGCCGCCAGCAGCGTCGGCCGCTTCAGCAAGCGCGGCCCCGGCGCCAGGTCGGTCAGCGGCAACCCCGCCTCGACCACCGCCGTCCGGGGACCGCTCCCCGGCACGAACGCCTTGAGCTGCCCCGCGATCGCCTCCGTGTCGACGGCGATCGCCGCGGCGCGCTCCAGCAGCGATCCCTCCGGGTCGCCCTCCCGGTGCGTCGTATCCGCCAGCGGGCAATGAATCGAGGCGAGCAGCGGCCGCCCGTCACGTTCGATCACGGAACACGCGTACGAGGAGAGCCGCCCCCCGGTCTCGAACAGCTCGATGTCGGGCGCGTCACCCGCGGGCGACGGCAGCCGACTCGCAGTCCCATGCTCGTCGCCATCCACTCGGTGGATGGCTAACCGTTCGCTCACGATCGCGTCGGATGGCTGCTCCGCGGCTGGTGCGATCAGCGCAACCTCGTGCCCGCGATCCGCCAGCGACGGCGCGAGCCGCGCCGCCACATCCTCGATGTCATCAAGGTCGAACTGTCGAGCCCAGTACCGGATCCGCAACGAAATGCCCCCGTGCACAGCCGATCGCAGCCGTGGCGATCACTGATCACCCTCGTTACCTACCGCTTCATAATGCAGAAAGAAATTAACGGGAGGATGAGCGATCGAGTGTTCGATCCGACGCTATCTTCGGTCCGCTCGCCATCAAAGAGTAGCGGCGGAGGTCCTGTGTCGAACCAACCGTCCCGCGATCGTTACACCCCGAACCACGGGAGCTGGAACCGCCCGCGCCAGAATCCTCAGTGTTGGACTCCTCGCTGATGCCCGACCGCGACCCGCTCGTCATCTCCCACCGCACCCAGATGGGCACGCTGCCCGAGAACACCCTCATCGGCATCGACGCGGCAATCGAGGGCGGCGCCGACGGCATCGAGATCGACGTCCGCGCCACCGCCGACGGCCAGCTCGTCCTCATGCACGACGCCACTCTCGAGCGCACCGTCGGCGACCCTCGCCCCCTCGCCGAAGTCACCCTCGAGGAGCTCCGCACCCTCCAGGTCCTCGACCCCTTCGACGACGCTGGCCCCCAGCCGATCCCCACCTTCGACGAAACCCTCGCCTGCGTCGCTGGCCGCGGCCTGCTCGTCATCGAGCTCAAGGAGGCCGGCATCGAGGAGCGCGTCGCCGCCGCCGTCCGCGCCCACGACGCCATCGACTGGTCCTGGATCTGGTGCTTCCAGCCCGCCGTCGTCGAAGCCTCCCGCGCCGCCCTCCCCGAAGTCCCCGCCTGGCTCACCACCTCATCCCGCTCCGCCGCCTACCTCGGCGACGTCGACCCGTTCGAATTCGCCCCCCGCATCGGCGCCGCCGGCCTCAGCGTCTCCCACCGCGACGTCACCCCCGAATTCGTCGACCGCGCCCGCCGCCGCGGCCTCCTCGTCGCCACCTGGACCGTCAACGAACCAGACGACCTCACCCGCGTCCGCGACGCCGGCGTCGACGCCATCTGCGGCGACTTCCCCGACCGCACCCGCGCGGCCTTGGACCGCTAGTGCGCCCGGCCGACCCCGACGCAGGCACCCGCTCCGGCCTTCGGTTGGGTTGAGCGTCTCTGTGACCTCTCGATTGCCGCCGAGCCACCGTCTGCGTCGTTGTGGGCGCTTCCGCTACCTACCCGTCGCTACCCCTTCGATGCACGTCGAACTGGCGCCCATCAGGTGGCAAGAGGTGACTGAGGTCTCAGTCCACCGTCCGGGGCGGGGGGTGCGGGGGGCGCAGCCCACCGCTGAGCATTTGGGCGGGCGGGTGGGATACCTAGAAACCAACGTCGCGGGCGAAGCCCGCGACCATCCTCGGGCGCGTACTCGCCCGGTCCGGCCAGCACTCAACCCGCTCGTACCCGCGAAGAGGGCAATCCTCCGAGGTCGCATCGCCCACCGCCCGGGCCCGCGGTGGCCCCTCGCCGCATGACCACTCCCACCCCACAGCCCGGCGCGGCAGCGCGGCCCGAACGCGGCAGCGTCATCGAAGTGTTCCTCGTCGCGCTGCGACTAGGCCTCACCTCCTTCGGCGGCCCCGTCGCCCACCTCGGCTACTTCCGCGACGAATACGTCAACCGCCGCCGCTGGCTCGACGACGCCGCCTACGCGGACCTCGTCGCCCTCTGCCAGTTCCTCCCCGGCCCCGCCAGCTCCCAGGTCGGCATCTCCGTCGGCGCCCTTCGCGCCGGCTGGCTCGGCGGCTTCGCGGCGTGGGCGGCCTTCACTGCCCCTTCCGCGATCGCCCTCGTCGTCTTCGGACTCGCCGTCGAGGAGTTCGACCTCTCAGACGCCGGCTGGCTCGCCGGCTTGAAGATCGCCGCCGTCGCCGTCGTCGCCAACGCCGTCTGGGGCATGGCGCGCAACCTCACCCCCGACCGCGAGCGCATCACCCTCGCCGTCATCGCCGCCACCGTCGTCCTCATCGAGCGCACCGCCCTCACGCAGGTCCTCGTCATCGTCGCCGGCGCCGCCATCGGCTGGCGCCTCTTCCCCACCGCCGTCGAAACCACCACCGAGGCCGCCCGTCGCCGCCTCGGCTTCGGCAACCGCGTCGCCGCTGTCGCCTGGATCGCCTTCTTCGGCCTCCTCATCGCCCTCCCGATCGCCCGGCAGCTCTCCGACGCCCAGACGCTCGCCCTCGTCGACAGCTTCTACCGCGCCGGATCACTCGTCTTCGGCGGCGGTCACGTCGTCCTTCCCCTCATCGAATCAGAGGTCGTTGCCCCTGGTTGGCTCAGTGAGGACGAATTCATCGCCGGCTACGGCGCTGCCCAGGCCGTCCCGGGCCCCCTCTTCGCCTTCTCTGCCTACCTCGGCGCCATCGCCGGCCCGCAGCCCAACGGCTGGACCGGCGCCGCCATCGCCCTCGGCGCCATCTACATCCCTTCCTTCCTCCTCCTCGCCGGCACCCTCCCCTTCTGGGAGCGCCTCCGCACCCGCCCCGACGTCCAGTCCGCCCTCAAAGGCGTCGGAGCCGCCGTCGTCGGCCTCCTCGTCGCCGCCCTCTACGACCCCGTCTGGACCAGCGCCATCCTCCAACCCGAAGACTTCGCCCTCGCCCTCGCCTCCTTCGCCCTCCTCGCCGCCTGGCGCACCCCCGCCTGGGCCGTCGTCCTCGTCGCCGCCGCCGGCGGCCAACTCATCGCCACCCTCACCTAGCGGCCTCTCCCGCCCTTCGAGGCGATTCGATCCTCTGAGGTTGCTTGGGTCGATCTGGCCTTTGAGCAGAATCAGCGAGCGAGCCCGCAGGTCCCTCGAGGGGAGTGGTCACCCCCTCGAACGGCCCGCGCCTTCATCCGGGCGTCGGCTGCCCGCGCGATCGTGCCGCGACGGGCGGGAGCGCAGATCCCCGGAAATGAACAGGGGAGCGGCGCCGTCCCGCAGGGCGCCCCGAAGGGGCGAGGCGTCGCGACCCTCTCAATTCGACAGAGGGCGGGTGGGTGGGAAGAGAACGAGCGCCGCGGGGCTTCGCCCCGCGCCCCTCCTCCCCCGCGCGACGCGCGCCCTCCGAGGCTGCGCGTGTAATCGTGCCGCCGCCGCTCCGCGAACCAGCGCACGAGGCGCGAAGCGTCAATAGGGCCCGAAGGGCCTAGGATGATCCGATGCTCGCACGCTGGTACGCAACGACATTCGAGGCCCTGAGGGTGCGCGACTACCGCGTCCTCTGGTGGGGCAGCACCCTCGCCACCCTCGCCTTCATGATGACCAGGACCGTCCAGAGCGTCGTCGCCTTCGACCTCGCTGGAAACAGCACCGCCGTCGGCATCGTCGCGCTCGGCAGCGGCCTTGCCATGATCTTCATCGGCCCGCTCGGCGGCGTCCTCGCCGACCGTCTCTCGAAGCGCCTCGTACTCCTCTTCGGTCAGAGCCTCGTCGGTATCTGCTTCACCACCATCGGCGTCCTCATCGTTACCGACGTCATCAGCCTCTGGATGCTCGTCGCCCTCTCCTTCGTCATGGGCGTCTCCTTCTCCTTCATCGGCCCCACCCGCCAGGCCTACGTCGGCGAGCTCGTCGACCGCGACCTCCTCCCCAACGCCGTCGCGCTCAGCCAGCTCTCCATGGGCTTCTCCAGGGTCGTCTCCCCCATGCTCGCCGGCGGCCTGATCGCGCTCTCGTGGTCGGGCACCGGCGGCACCTACCTCGTCATGGGCGCCATCCTCTTCGCCGTCGTCGCCACCCTCTCGCTGCTCCCCGCCTCCAGCCCCGTCCCCAGCGGCAAATCGATCACCGGCGACTTCGCCGCCGGCCTCGGCCACGTACGCGACCGCCCGAGGTTGCTCGTCCTCATCCTCGCCTTCGTCCTTGTCGTCATCATTGGCATGCCGTACATCACCGTCCTGCCGGCACTGCTCGAGAACGAGCTCGACCAGCCCTCAGAGACCATCGGCCTCCTCTTCACCGTCGAAGCCATCGGCGGCCTCGTCACTGGCCTCCTCGTCGCCGGCTCCGTCCGAGGTCCCAACGCGGCGAAGGTGATGTTCGCGCTCGGCGTCCTCTTCGGCCTCGCCGTCATCGCGCTCGCGATCGTCCCGAGCCTTTCGCTCGCCCTCGTCGCCGTCTTCTTCATGGGCGTCGGCCTCACCGGCTTCCAGCTCACCAACAACGCGCTGCTGATGATGGAAGCCGACCAGGAATACTTCGGCCGCGTCATGTCGCTGGTCATGATCGCCTGGGGCGGTCAGGGCCTGACCGCCCTCCCCATCGGCATGCTCGCCGACCGCATCGGCGAGCGCCCCGTCCTCGCCATCGAGGGCGCCGCCATCGTCGCCGTCGTCCTCGCCGCCGCCTTCGCCTTCTCCGTCACCGGCCGCGGCGCCTCGACAACCGCCTACCCACCACCCCCCGAGGCCAAACCAGACCCCGAGGCCGAAACCGAAGGCGCCATCGCCGGCGGCAGCTGACGCGATCGAACTCGTCGATCAACCGGCGATCAGACCCAGCCGGTGACGGGAGGCGAGCTCTCTGGAGAAAGCGCGAAGGCGATCAGTGCAACTGCGGCTGCTGCTAGGAAGACTGGCACCATAGTCTGCCCGCGAAAAAACCAACGCCAGCATTCACCGAGCAACGTCCGCCGCGACGTCGCCATCTCTCGGGTGTTCGTCGAGAGCCAGCGTCGGATGCTCGGGTTCTCTCTCCCGACTTGGTCCGCGATTGCATCCAGTTGTGGCTCAATGCGTTGGAGAATCGATCGGTCCCGCCAGGTCAGCAACGCCGCTGCACCGCAGGCGATACCAACACCGAGAAGGGCTTGCCGCCTTACATCAGCGGTAAGATCCGATGCGGCAACGACCAGGGCCGCAGCGACCAACGCGGCAATCGCGGCGAAGAGCTGCGAACGCCTGCTTTCGATATGTCGATAGTGGGTTCGTAGTTCTTGGTGAGCGAACTTGAGCAGGTTGAGGTCTTGAGGCGTCACAGGCGATTCGCAGAGGAGGCTGTCTGGTAGCTAACCGCAGCCCACTGTAGACGCGCCCCACTTTCCATCGCATCAGTAAGAAGCCTAAGTTCCCCGTGCTGCTAGCGCGCTTCTCGCCCGAGCCACTCCGGTTCCTCGACGCCCGCCCGCGCGTTCACCACGCGCGCCATCGCGAACAGCAGATCCGACAGCCGGTTCAGGTACCGCACCACTGGCCCCGCTACCTCGGCGTCACGCCCGAGGCTGATCACCCGCCGCTCGGCCCGGCGGCACACCGTTCGCGCGTGGTGCAGGTGCGCTGCCGCGGGCGCGCCCCCGGGGAGGATGAACCGCTGCAGCGGCTCCAGCTCCTCATCCAGCCGGTCGATCCACCCCTCGAGGCCAGTCACATCCTCGTCGCTCACGCGCGGCCCCACCGGCTGCCCCTGCGCGATCCGCTCCTCGATCTCCGGCGTCGCCAGCTCGCCGCCGATGTCGAACAGCGCCGACTGGATCACGGTCAGCCACTCGCCCAGATCGGAGTGCTGCTCGTCACCCTGGAGGGCGCTCGCGCACACCCCGAGCACCGAGTTCAGCTCGTCGACCGTCCCGTAGGCCTCGAGCCGGGCGTCGTCCTTCGCCACACGCGGACCGCCGAACAGGCCGGTCTCGCCGGCGTCTCCGGTCCGCGTGTAGATCTTCCGGTCGCTCAGACGGCCGCACCTTCGCGCGGCCGCACCTCGGCGAGGTCCGCCATCAGCCGCAGCACCTCCGGGTCGCGCGTCCCAACTGTCAGCCCGGTGATCCCGGAGTCGGCCCACGCGAGGTATCGCTCCTTGATCCGCTCGACCGGACCCACCAGCGCCCCCTCATCGAGGAAGTCGTCCGGCACCTCTTCCAGCGCCTCTGCCTTGCGGCCGGCCAGGTACAGCTCCTGGATCCGCTCCGCCGCCTCGCCGTACCCGCGCTCGATCATCTGGTTCTTGTGGAAGTTCAGGTTCTTGTGACCCATGCCGCCCACGTACAGCGCGACGCCCGGCTTCAGCTTCCGTAGCGCCCCCCGCACGTCGTCGGTGATCTCCACCGACACCGAGGTCTGCATCTCGAACGTGTCCCAGCCGTTCGTCTTGCCCGCCTTCGCGAACCCCTCCTCGATCGACTTCCGGTACTCGGGCATGCGTGCCGGCACGAAGCCCAGAGGGAGCAGCCCGTCGCACAGCTCACCAGCCATCCGCAGGTTCGCCGGCCCGCCGCTGCCCAGCCAGATCGGGAGGTTCGGGTTCGGGTGCAGGATCGACATCAGCGGCTTGCCGACGCCTATCGCGCCCTCGCCGGTGTACGGCAGCGAGATCTCGCGCCCCTCGTGCGTCACCGGCTCCTCGCGAGCGAAGATCTTCTTCATGATCGAAACGTAGTCGCGGATGCGCCAGTACGGCTTGCCCCACGGCTGCCCATACCAGCCCTCCACGATCTGCGGCCCGGACACCCCAAGCCCGAGGATCATCCGGTTCCCACCTGCCAGCGCGTCGATCGTCTGCGCCGACATCGCCGCGTTCGCCGGCGTCCGCGCCGCCAGCTGAATGATCCCCGTCCCGAGGCGAATGTGCTTCGTGTGCGCCGCGATAAACGCCAGCGGCGTGAGCGCGTCCGAACCGTACGCCTCAGCTGTCCACACCGAGTCGTACCCAAGCGCTTCCGCTTCCTTGATGAACTCGATCGGCATGCCCATCTCGGCACCCGAATACCCGATGCTGACGCCAAGCTTCACGTTGCCCCCTCGCCGGTCGGACTGCTGCGAACTGAATACTAGCGGGAGCGCGACCCGACGAGGTCACCGCCCCACGCCTCGCGGACGATCTGGTCTACGAAGGGCTATCCCGACGAACTTGGTACAAACGACGCCCCACTGGTCCGCGCTTCCGAAGCGCCCTGGTCCGAATCTCGAGACGACAAGAGACACGCGTGACGATAGACCTCAGAGAATCACGACCCTCTGCTCTCCCCTTCCTGAGAGAGATGCTGTTCGAGGCCGTCTATTGGCGGTCGATCGCTCAAGGCAATCCACCATCTCTCGAGACGGGATTCGCCGATCCCGAGGTCACGAAGACCCTCGCTGATTGGGGCGCAAGGGATGGCGACACGGCCGTCGTTGCCTGGCTTGATTCAGAGCCAGTGGGCGCGGCCTGGTACCGCTATTGGACAGACGACGAGTTCATCCGCGGATACATCGACGCTGATATCCCTGCCCTGATCATGGGCACGCATCGAGACCATCGGCGGCAAGGCATCGGCGAGCAGATGATTGATTGGCTGATTCAGCGGGCCACGCAAGACGGCATCCCAGCGATCAGCCTCATGGTCTCGAAGGACAACCACGCCATCCACCTGTACCGAAAGTGCGGCTTCGAAGACTACGAGGACCGCGGAGACTCGCTCCTGATGTCGCGCAAGATTCACTAACGGAGTCGTAGGACCGCCCGCCCGATATCGAACCCCGTTCGATTCCGCGAGACCGCGCGCCCCTGCGTCCGGCATAATCCGCCCAGCGGAGGGAGTCCCCATGGCGATGGCGCTCGAGGGCGTGCGAATTCTCGATGCGAGCGGACCGATCGGCCACTACGCCGGCCGCATGCTCGCTGACCTCGGCGCCGACGTCATCAAGGTCGAACCCCCCGAGGGCGATCCCGCCCGCCGCTGGGGCCCCTTCCTCCCCGGCGTCGACGAGCCCGAGTCCGGCCTCCAGTTCCTCCTCCTCAACGCCAACAAACGAGGCGTCACCATCGACCTCACCGACGCGGCCGGGCGCGAGCGGTTCCTCGAGCTCGCGAAGACCGCCGATGTTGTCATCGACTCACTGCAGGCCGACGAAGCCGCCGCCCTCAACCTCACCACCGCCGACCTCGAGGCCGTGAAGCCCGACATCATCCACTGCTCGATCACCGGCTTCGGCCTGAGCGGCCCGCACGCCAACTGGGCCTACTCCGACATCGTCGGCTGCGCCGTCTCCGGCACCATGCAACTCGCCGGCATGGCCGAGGGGCCGCCCGAGCAGCTCCCTGACATGCAGGGCTACCACTCCGCCTCCATCCAGGCCGCCGCCGGGATCATGGGCGCCCTCGTCTATCACCAGGCCACCGGCGAGGGCCAGGCCGTCGAGGTCTCCATGCAAGAGGCCATGTCGATGTCGCAGGAAACGGCGATGATGCAGGCCGACATCCTCGGCACGAACCGCGAACGAGGCGTCCCCGCCCGCGGCCTCGACATCCCCGGCCTCGGCCTCCACGAAACCGCAGACGGCTACATCTACATGATGGCCTCCGGCTTCGCTGGCACCGGCTTCCCCGGCCTCGTCGGCTTGATGGACGCCACCGGCGACGCCCAGGACCTCACCAGCGACGAGTACACCGCCTTCATCGCCGAGAAGATGAACACCAACTTCATCATGGCCGCGCTGGCTGACGAGGCGCAGCGCGCCCCGCTCCAGGACAAGCTCGATCACATGAGCGACGTCGTCCGGGAGTTCTGTAAGAAGCACCCCAAGCTCTACCTCTACCAGGAGGGCCAGGCCCGCCGTGTCCTGATCGGCATGGTCAGCACCCCGCAGGACATCCTCGACAGCCCTCAGCTCGCCGCCCGCGACTGGTTCGTGGATCTCGAGGACCCCGGCCGCGGCGTCACCCTCCACTACCCCGGCCCGCAGTGGCAGCTCCACGGCACGCCCTCCACCCTGCGGCGCCCCGCCCCCCTGTTGGGCGAACACAACGACGAGGTCTTCGCCGAACTCGGCGCGACCGCGGCAGCGGACGCCTAGCGCGCCCCATCCAGAGACCCAGAGACCACCGAGGTGATCGCATGACGACCAACGGCCACAGCAGCAACGGCTCCACACCCCGCCTGCTCGAGGGCGTGAAGTTCCTCGACCTCACCTGGTACGGCGCCGGCCCCATCGCCACGAGGACGATCGCCGGCATGGGCGCCGACCTCATCCGCGTCGAAACCGAGAAGCGCCCAGACGGCCTTCGCGTCGCCCAACCCCGCCCGGCTGACGCCGCCGGCTACAACCTCTCCGGCTACTACAACAACTTCAACACCGACAAGAAGAGCGTCACCATCGACCTCACCACCGAGCGCGGCCACGAACTCGGCCTCGAGCTCGTCCAGTGGGCCGACATGATGATGACCAACTTCACCCCCCGGGCGATCCGCCAGATCGGCATGGACTGGGACACCGTCAGCAAGGCCAACCCCGGCATCATCGCCATGTACCAGCCCATGCAGGGCATGACCGGCCCGCACTCCGAGTACGGCGGCTTCGGCGCCATCCTCGGCACCATCTGCGGCGTCAACGGCCTCGCCGGCTCCGAGGGCAACCCGCCCGCCGGCGTCGGCACGAACTACACCGACTACGTCGTCAACCCCATCCACGCCGTCACCGCGCTCCTCGCCGCTCTCTTTCACAAGCGGCGCACCGGCGAGGGCCAGATGATCGACATGTCCCAGCTCGAATCCTCCGTCGCCGCGCTCGCCGGCCCGCTCTTCGCGCAGGTCAACGGCGCCGGCGCCTACGTCCGGCAGGGCAACCGCGTCGACTACGCCGCCCCCCACGGCGCCTACCAGGTCGCCGACGGCCAGACCGCCGAGGGCGACCCGCGTCCCGACCGCTGGATCGCCATCGGCTGCACCACCGAGGAACACTGGCGCTCCCTCGCCGCCGCCACCGGCCACGCCGAGTGGGCGGACGACGCCCGCTTCGCCACCCTCGCCGACCGCAAGGCGAACGAGGACGCCCTCGACGCCCTCGTCGCCGACTGGGCGCGCCCCCAGGACGGCGAAGCCGCCCAGGCCACCCTCCAGGCGGCCGGCGTCCCCGCCGGCCTCGTCCTCAACGCCACCGAGGTCCTCGCCGACGAGCAGATGGTCGACCGCGGCTACTTCCGCTACCTCGACCACCCCGAGGCCGGCCTCCGCGCCCAGGACGGCTCCGGCTTCAAGCTCTCGAAGACCCCCTGCGAGCCGGCGCGCCACTCCCCGCTCCTCGGCGAGCACACCTTCGAGGTCGCGACCGACATCCTCGGCCTCACCCCCGACGAGATCGCCGACCTCGTCGCCGAGCAGGTCCTCTTCTAGCGGCCCGCCTCCCGAGGCCGGTCGAGTCCACCGATGTCAGCCAGCTTCGCCTCCCGCGAGCTGGCCGATGTCTGGCGCCTGATCGCCAGCTCCGTCGACCGCCTCGTCGAGGTCGCCCGCGACCTCGAGGCTGACGGCGGCGCCGACGCCCTCCACTGGCGCCCACGCGCCCCCGAGGCCAACTCGGTCCTCGCCCTCGCCCACCACACACTCGAGAACCTCGAGGACAACACCCTCTACACCGTCGCGAAGGTCGACCGCCCCACCCCTCGCGAGCGCGAAGCCGAGTTCGCCACCGACGACCCTTCCACCGACCGCCTCGTCGCTCGCTGGACCGCACTCCGCCCCCGCATCGAAGAAGCCCTCGCCCCCCTCGACGCGACCATCCTCGCCGAAGCCCGCCAGCACCCCCGTCGCGGCGAACAGTCCGTCCTCACCGTCCTCGTGGTCACCGCCCGCCACGCCGCCGAACACCTCGCCCACGCCGAACTCACTCGCGACCTCCACCGAGCACAGGCCCGCTAGACACCGCTACCACGGTCCCGCCGCCCTCATTTCGACTAAGGGTGGGCCTCGCCCGTCGGGCGATCAGGAAGAAGGGTGGGACGAGAGACGTCGCGGGCTAAGCCCGCGCCCGCCGTCTCCTCCCCTCGACTAGAAGTAGTCGAAGTCGCTCATCGTGATGTGGAAGCGCGTCCCCGGTTCGCGCAACAACCGCTGCGCCTCGGGCGGCCCATCGTCGTACAGCTGGTTCGCGAACCCGTACGCCCGCTGCCCCGTTTCGAGGAACCCCGCCCCTCGAAACCCCGCCTCGTACGCATGCCCGCTCGGCAACCAGCTCGCGAACCGCGTGTACCCCTCGGCCCCAAGGCAATGCACCCCGGCGTCGAGGAGCGCCGCCACCACCGCCGTCCGCCCCGGCGCCGCGAGCACGTCCACCACGTTCACCACCCCACCGTTCGGCTTGAACACCGCATACCCGAGGCACCGCGCATCGTCCGCGAGCGCCAGTACCACCGTGCGCCCACCCCGAGCATCGAGGTGCCGCCAGTTCTGCCGCTCCGCGAGCCGGTGCGTCCCCACCTCGAACTCCCCCCGCGCCTCCGCCCACAGCGCATCCGTCGCCTCGTCGAACCGATCGAGGACAGCCACCGACCCGCGCGCGATCTCCAGCTCCGCGCGCCCACGCACCCGCCGCTGCCGCAACACCCCTCCGAGGGCCGACGCCACCTGCCGCACCCCGCCCGCGCGGCGATGCGCCGCCACGAACGCCCGCGCCGTCCGCTGGCGCGTCCACACCGTCAGCGGACGCTGGTTCCGCCGGGGACCATCCATGTGCTGCACGGCCGCGTGGTGGCTCCGCGTCCCCAGCCCCACCGTCCCGTGCTCCTTGAACCCGCGATCACGCAGCTCGCTCAGCACCCGCGAGATCCCGCGCCCCTGGAAGTCGGGATGCACCGCCATGTCGGCGCTCTGCTCCCAGGTGTACTGCTCGCTGCCCACCTGGGCATCGCCGCTCCACTTCAGCCGCACTGCCACCACGCGTCCGTCCAGCTCCACCAGGATGTGCTCGCCGATCGCCGCGTCCCCGCCCGGACCCAGCTTCCAGCGCAGGTGCTCCGCGTTTGAGGCCGGAACCTCCATCGGCGGCCACGTCGGGAACGCCGCTTCGATCACCTCCAGCATCCCGGGCAGATCGGCGAGCGTGGCCGCTCGGGCCGTCGGATCACCCATCGACGCGCACTCCCCGGCCTCGCTACCGCGATCCTGACGCAACCCTGATGGAACAGCGGCTGCGTGCCGAATATAGGTCAGGCATACGCCTGCGTTCTCGCAGTTTTAGGCCCCGGTGAGGTTCTGGCGAAACTCCCGGACCAGTATGATCGGTGAAGCCACTCCTACCGCCGGGGCGCGCCGGCAGACACCCTGAATGGGCAATCAATGACCCTCGAGACCGCTACCAGGACCGATGATTCCGGCGACCACGTCGCCGCCGAAGGTGCCCTCGGCGCCGCCCAGATCGCCGGACTCCGCGACGCCTTTGACGCCGAGCCTCGGAACCGCATCGCTCAGAACGCCGTCACCCGCACCGCGATCGACGAGATCGCCGTCAACCGCGATGTCGTCACCACGACCGACCACACCTTCTCCCACCTGCTCGACAAGTGGGCCGTCACCGATCAGAAGCAATCCGGTCGCTGCTGGCTCTTCGCCGGTATGAACCTCTTCCGCGTCGGCGCCATGGAGCAGATGGAGCTCAAGGGCTTCGAGTTCTCTCAGACCTACCTCTTCTTCTGGGACAAGTTCGAACGCGCCAACTACTTCCTCGAGGCCATGATCGAGACCTCGGACCGCCCCATCGACGACCGCGTCGTCGCATGGCTGCTCGACCACCCCGTCGACGACGGCGGCCAGTGGAACATGTTCGCCAGCCTCGTCAACAAGTACGGCCTCGCCCCCAAGTCCGTCATGCCGGAGACCATCAGTTCCGAGCGCACCATGCCCATGAACCGCCACCTCGTGGAACGCCTACGCGAGGGCGCCCGTGACATCCGAGGTCTCCGCGAGGACGGCGCCTCCATCCAGGCCCTCCGCGAAGCCAAGAACGCCACCCTCGACCAGGTCTTCCGCATCCTCTCGATCCACCTCGGCACCCCGCCGGAGCGCTTCGACTGGCAGTGGAACGACAAGGACGACACCTTCCACCGCGACGGCGAAATGACCCCCCAGGCCTTCGCCGACAAGTACGTCGACATCCCCTTCGACGACTACGTCTGCCTGGTCAACGACCCGCGCCCCGGCAGCCCCTACGGCCGTACCTTCACCGTCGAATACCTCGGCAACGTCGTCGGCGGCGCCCCCGTCCGCTACCTCAACGTCGAGATCGACCTCATGAAGCAGCTCACGATGAACTCCATCGTCGAGCGCGGCGAACCCGTCTGGATGGGCTGCGACGTCGGCAAGATGATGCAGCGCGACCTCGGCATCTGGGACGCCAGCATGTACGACTACGGCTCCCTCTACGGCGCGGAATTCGACCTCGACAAGTCCGAGCGTCTCCGTTTCCACCAGACCTTCATGACCCACGCCATGCTCTTCACCGGCGTCGACGTCGTCGACGGCGCCCCCCGCCGCTGGCGCGTCGAAAACTCCTGGGGCGAGAAGAACGGCCGCAAGGGCTTCTACGTCATGAACGACTCCTGGTACGACCAGTACATGTTCGAGATCGCCGTCCGCCGCGAAGACCTCCCCGCCGAGCTCCAGGACGCCCTCGCCCAGGACCCCATCGTCCTCCCCCCGTGGGACCCCATGGGCGCCCTCGCCGGCTGACACCCGAGGCGCGCCCCCCCCCCCCCCCCGAGGCCCAACCAGGCCTCCGGGGTGCATGTGCGTTCGAGCCGACCGCTCCGGGTTGTTCCGCGACGCGAAGCGATCCGGTCTCGGGGTGCGGGCCGGAGCCCCGCTGGGTATTCGGGGTGGGCCTCGCCCGTAGGGCGATCAGGACGACCGGGCGGGATCTACCTAACTTCCGCCGACAACGCCGAAGACGAATCGGCCAGCCGAGAGACTTCCAAGCATTCGTCGAAGGCGCGCCTTCGGCCTCCCCCGCCGAAGGCGCGGTGTTCGTGACCCTGCTTCCGCGCGCCGCCCAGCCCGCACCCCCCGCCCACTTCCTTGTGCCAACCTTCCGCTGAGTAGGCGAAGCTCTCGAGGACCTCCGATGCCCCGATCCACCCCCACCCGCGATCGCGCCGGCCCCCGCCGCCGCGACCGTGTCCCTCCTGCCTTCCGCGCCCGTCCGCCGCAGGCGACCCTCCGCTGGGCGGCGTCCCAGCTCGGCTCACGCCGCCGCGTCGTCGCCGTTCGCCGTCTGCTCGGCGGCAGCGCCGCCGCCACCCACCTCCTCACCATCGAGACCTCCCGAGGGCGCCGCGACCGCGTCGTCCTCCGCCGCTTCGTCGGCGACTGGATCGCCAACGAGCCCAACGCCCCCGCCGATGAGGCTCGACACCTCGGCATCGCCGCCCGCGCCGACGTACCCACCCCCGAGCTGATCGCCGCCGACCTCACCGGCGCCGCCACCGACGTCCCCGCGCTCCTCCTTTCGAGGCTCCCCGGCCGCCCCAACCTCCAGCCCCGCGACCTCGACGCCTGGCTCCGCCAGCAGGCCGAAGCGCTCCCCGCGATCCACGCCGTCACCGGCGACGACCTCGCCGGCGTCGAGCGCTACGTCCCCTGGATCGACCTCGATGCCCTTACACCGCCGCGCTGGACCCGCGCTCCCGAGGCCTGGGCCACCGTCATCGCCCTCGCCCGCGGCCCCCGCCCGAGCCAATCGAGTAACGACGGGCGGCACCGCTTCATCCACCGCGACTACCACCCCATGAACGTCCTCTGGTCCCGCGGCCGGCTCACCGGCGTCGTCGACTGGACCAACGCTCGCATCGGCCCGCCCGGCATCGATGTCGCCTGGGCGCGCCAGAACCTCGTCGTCTCGCACGGGGTCAAGGTCGCCGAGCGCTTCCGCGCCCACGCCGAGGCCGCCCTCGGCCGCGAGCAGCACCCCGTCTGGGACGCCCTCGGCGTCGTCGAGACGCTGCACCACGCCGACATCGGCTCACTCTCCCAGTGGCACGACCTCGGCCTCACCACCCTCACGAAAGCAACCGTCCGCCGCCGCTTCGACGCCTACGCCCGCTCCATCGCCTCCAGGGTCTGATCGCGCGGAGCGCACCTCCGACTGGTGAGTCGTACTCGCGCGTTCCCGGGTGCCCCTATGCTCGCGCGCAACGCGCATCAAGGAGGCGGTCGTCGTGAACGAAGGAGTCCTGTTCAACCTCGCCGAGGTCTCGGTCACCCTCGCAGGCTTCTCCGGCATCGCCGTCGTCCTCAGCCTCCGTTGGACCGCAACCGAGCTGCGCGTCCTCTGGTTCCTCGTCGCCAACAGCCTCTTGGCCGTCTTCCTCGCGCTGCTCCCCCTCCCCATGGCCCTCGCCGACTGGGACGAGGGCACCATCTGGATCGTCTGCGCCGTGCTGCTCGGATCCTGGTTCATCGTCGGCAACGCGCTCGCACTACTCGGCGACCGCCGCGACTGGGCCTCGCACCAGGAACTCTCCATCCCGCTGCTCAACGTCATCGCCATCTACGGCGCCTCCGCCGTCTCCGTCATCATGGGAGTGGCCCTGTGGCTCAGCGCCTTCGACCTCGGCGTCCCGCGCGGCCAGGCGATCTACGTCGCCGGCTTGATCGTCCTCATCGCCCAGGCGTCCATCGAATTCCTCTTCTTCATCGGCCTCGCCTCGACCCAACGCGCCGAGCAAGACGCGGCCAGCGCGACCTCGACGGGCGCTCCCACATCCGAGGAACCCCAGGGCTGATCACGATCCGCTGCCTTCGAGGTCCCCACACACGCCGGCTGGCGACCAGCCGCGTGCCCCCTACGGCGCCGCCGGCGTGAACCGGATCGCCGTCGACACCCCGCTCGTCCGCCCCGCGTCGGCAAACGCCGTCCCGAGGAACAGCACACTCCCATCCCCCAGCGCCGTCGCCGTCAGGTGCGGCGGTACCTCGGGAGCATCGACCAGCTCCTCGTAGGTGTCGGTCGCCGGGTCATAGAGCACCGGCGGTGGTGCCTTGGGCGGCTCGCTCCGCCCCCGCGACCACCCACCGAACGGCACACCACCGGCGATCAGCACCCGCCCGTCGTTGAGCACCGTCATCGTGTGTGCGACCCGCGCCGCCGGCATCGCCGCCACCTCGGTGACCTCGCCGCTGACTGGATCCGCGATCAACACCCGATCCGCAGCCGCGAACTCGCCGCGCCGCAGCCGCCAGTGATCGGCCCGTTCGCCCAGGAACACGGTCACGCCCTGCTCCCGCTGCGACTCCAGAAGCGCTGCCCACGTCGCGCGCGTGTAGCCGCCGGTCAGTAGCAGGCGGCCGTCGTCGAGCCACGCCCCCGTGCTGCGGACCGACAGCTCGACCCCGGCGCCTCCGCTGGCGACGAGCGTCTGTGAGCCGCCGCTATCGGCGTCCACCGTCACGAGGTCGGTATCAGTCGCGAACGCCACGACCTCTGGTCCAACGACCGTCGTCATCGAGGCGAACGCGGAGTCCCCGACCGAGGCATCTCCGAGATCGCCGGCCGTCAGGACGGCGTACCCGACGAGCGACAGCTCGTGCCCGTCTTCGTTGAGCCGCCAGACCTGCCCCCAGCCTTGGGGCGGACGGCTTGCCAGGTAAGACCCCTCGGTCGCGATCAGCAGATCGCCTCGCGCGTCGAGGCCGAGTCCGGCCGTGCGGCCGGACAGGCGCTCTTCGAGGGCGAGTTCGTCGCTCGGCGATCCTCCCGGCGATACCCACGTGTCCAGTTCGAGCGGGCAGAGCACCGCTGCCCCCGGGTCCCAGGTGCGCAGCTCCTCTCGCAGGCGGCGGACCCCGAAGTCGGTCTCGGACGTGGGCTCGTCAGCGAAACCCGCCCGGCAGGCCCCCTCTCGAGGGTCGACGCTTCGCCCATCGGGTGGACCGATCACACTTGCTGCCTCAGTGAGCCCCACGGTTACACGGCCGTCCGGTCGCCCCACCGCGAACGCGTCCCCCAGCCACACGGTTGTCTCCGCCACCTGCTCGTATTCGCCACGATCCAGGTCGAACGCCCACACCGAGGTCCAACCACCGTCCGAGGTGCCTCCGACGAGCACCTCCCCGTCCCCCAGCGCCACCGCGAAGTGATCCTCCAGCAACACTGGCGGCGCCGGCAGCACCTCCCACCGCCCCTGCGGCGTCTCGACCGTTTCGAGGGCGCTCGCCACCGGCCCGGCGATGTACGGCGACGACGCCTCGTCTCGCAGCAGCACGAACGCCGCAACCACCAGCAGCGCTCCAACCGCGACCGCGCCACCGCCGATGAGCCACCCGACCGGTGGCGCGGCCAGCTCGCGTACCGACCGCCCGCCGTGTTCGCGCCGGTACCAGTCCGCGATCTCCTCGCGCCGCTCGAGGCCCAACCGCCCCAGCAGCTCGGACACGTGGTACTTCGCCCCCGCGAGCGACACGCCGAGGGCGTCCGCGATCTCCGGGTTCGTGCGCCCCTCCGCGACCAGCCGCGCCACCTCGAGCTGCCGCTCGGTGATCGCTTCGACCCGCGGCGAAGAAGGCGGTTGTTCGTCCACGCCTCGAGTGTGCCGCGCGTCAGGCAGCGGCACACTAGCCGAACAACCGTTCGAGGACCCCACCCCACCCGAGGTTGTGTCGCCTCGCGGGCGGCGCCCGCGCCGCCGCCCCGCCTATGGTCGCCGCGGCGTCCGTCGAGCGGCCTGCGTTGACGCGCCCATCGCAAGAGTGATACCGAAAGCGGGCACAACAGGAGGAGGCCCCGTGGCCCAGCAACGCGAGGCGGCGATCGTCGGGTTACACGAGTACCCCAGCCGCTACGACCCCGACGTATCCGCAATCCAGATCAAGGCGAAGTCCATCAAGGCTGCGCTCGACGACGCTGGCTTGAAGTGGACCGACATCGACGGGCTCTACGACGCCCAGGACGGCGAAGGTGGTGGCGGACTCGGCCTCGCCGCCTACCTCGGCATCAAGCCCACCGTCATCGACACCACCCAGGTCGGCGGATCCTCCTACGAGTTCCAGGCCAACCACGCCATGCGCGACATCGCCGCGGGCAAGACCAACGTCGCCGTGCTCTCCTACGGCTCCAAGGCCGCCACGCTGCGTACTCCCATCGGCACCGGCGGCGCCACCGGCGGCGGCGCCTGGCAGCCGAACATGGAGGCCCCCTACGGCCAGACGCTGATCGCCAACTACGCGATGGTCGCCCACCGCCACATGCACGAGTACGGCACCACCAGCGAGCAGCTCGCCGAGATCTCCGTCGCCACCCGCTACCACGCCATGCGCAACCCGGACGCCGTCCAGGCGATGACCGACCTCCAGTTCGTCGGCGTCAACGAGATCACCGTTCAGGACGTCATGGACTCCCGCGTCATCGCCGACCCGCTGCACCTCCTCGAGTGCTGCATGGTCAGCGACGGCGGTGGCGCACTCATCATCGCCTCCAAGGACGTCGTCAAGGACACAAAGAAGCCGCCGGTCTGGCTGATCGGCAGCGGTGAGGCCACCAAGTACCGCGAGAACGGTGGCGACATCACCACCAGCGCCGGCGCGCAGGGCGCGCCGATCGCCTTCGCCGAGGCCGGCGTCACCCCCGACCAGATGGACATCGCGATGATCTACGACTCGTTCTCGATCACGGTCGCGACGATCCTCGAGGACCTCGGCTTCTGCAAGAAGGGCGAGGTGAAGGACTTCGTGAAGGACCAGCGGCTGCGCTTCGACAGCCCGCTGAAGCCGGCGCTCAACACCGACGGCGGTGGGCTCTCCTCGAACCACCCGGGGATGCGCGGGATCTTCCTGCTCTTCGAGAGCGTGCGACAGCTCCGAGGTGAGTCGACCTCGCAGGTCGACGGCGCCCAGCTCGCGGTCGCGCACGGCAACGGCGGCGCGCTCGGCGGGAGTCACTCCGCCGGGACCGTCATCCTCGCGCGCGACTAGGCGCGCCCCCAACCTCAGACTCAGATCGAAGGAACCAGCGATGCCAAACCGACCACAGCCCCGCTTCCCGGAGCCGAACACCGAGGAGTACTGGGAGAACGTGAAGGCGGGCCGCCTCACCTACCAGCAGTGCAGCGACTGCGACGCGGTGGTGTTCACGCCTCGGCTGCTCTGCACGACCTGCGGGTCGAGCAACCTCGAGCGGAAGGAGTCCGCGGGGACCGGCGAGGTCTACACCTTCTCGGTGGTGCGCCAGAACCGGAACCCGGCCTTTGCCGACCTGGGCGCATACGCCCTCGCGTGGATCGACCTCGACGAGGGGTTCCGGATGCTCTCCAACGTGGTGGGGGTCGAGAACCCCTCGACGGATGTGCACGTGGGGCAGCGGGTGCAGGTTGAGTACGAGCTGCAGGAGTCTGGCGAGTACCCGATCCCGGTGTTCCGGCCGGTCTAGGCGGCTAGCCCACGCTCGGGGCGCGGCGGACGACGTCGATC
>JANQNP010000120.1 GCA_028279505.1 Dehalococcoidia bacterium | reverse complement strand
GTCTTCTCCCGCGGCTGGTTCTTTCTAGGGATCCCGCCCGCCCACCCCAAATGATGTGGGGCTGCGCCCCACGCCCCGCCTTCTCGGAGGTTGGCGTCGCGCATCTCAGTGTCGAAGCGATGTGAGGGGCGCCTCTGGGGCTGCGTCTCTCTCGATCGGCCTACGGCCGAGGCCCACTCCCCGCCCTTCCGGGATCGCGGTGAGCTAGTCCGCCGGCCGAACTGTGTGCCGCGCCTGGCTCTCGGAGGCCTCGGATGCTGTGTCGTAGCGCTCCGGCTCGGTTACGCCGGAGTGGTGGCGGCGGGCATGCTGGGTGCGTGTGATCGATGCGTCGGCGTGGTCGAGGTGGTGACGGGTGATTGACCTGGAGCGGGTGCGGGCGGAGACGCCGGGGGTTGAGGAGGTGGCGCACTTCAACAACGCGGGGTCGGCGTTGATGCCGCGGGCGGTGCTGGATGCGGTGGTCGGGCACCTGGGCTTGGAGTCGCGGATCGGTGGGTACGAGGCGGTGGAGGCGGCGGCCGAGGCGGTGGCGCGGCCGTATGACGCGATCGCGGAGTTGCTGAACTGCCGGCGCGAGGAGGTGGCGCTGATGGAGAGTGCGACCCGGGCGTGGGATATGGCGTTCTATTCGATCCCGTTCGAGGCGGGGGACCGGATCCTGACGGCGCAGGCGGAGTACGAGAGCAACTACGTGGCGTTCTTGCAGGTGCAGCGGCGGACGGGGGTGGAGATCGGCGTCGTGCCGGATGACGAATACGGGCAGCTGGATGTGGATGCGCTGGCCTCGATGGTTGATTCGCGGACGAAGTTGATCGCGGTGACGCATGTGCCGACGAACGGCGGGTTGGTGAACCCGGCGGCGGCGATCGGGCGGGTGGCGCGGGAGGCGGGGGTGCCGTTTCTCCTGGATGCGTGTCAGTCGGTGGGGCAGATGCCGGTGGATGTGCAGGAGATCGGCTGCACGATGCTGTCGGTGACGTCGCGGAAGTTCCTGCGGGGGCCTCGGGGGGTGGGGTTCCTGTACGTGGACCTGGAGATGGCGCGGGAGCTGGAGCCGATCATCCTCGATGGGCGCGCGGCGAAGTGGGTGGCGCCGGACCAGTACGAGATGCGGCCGGACGCGAGCCGGTTCGAGGAGTTCGAGTCGAGTGTGGCGAGCCGGGTGGGGCTCGGGGCGGCGGTGGACTACGCGCTGGAATTGGGGGTCGCGGAGACGTACGAGCGGGTGCTCGCGCTGGCCTCGATGCTGCGCGACGGGCTCGAGGCGATTCCGGGCGTCGAGGTGCGCGACCTGGGGCGGGAGCGGTGCGGGATCGTGACGTTCACCCTCGAGGGCGTCGAGGCGCAGGCGATCAAGGCGGCGCTGCGGGCGCAGGGGATCAACGTGTCGGTGAGCAGCCCGAGTGGGGCGTTGCTCGACGCGTTGCGGCGGGATCTGCCGGAGATGGTGCGGGCGTCGGTGCACTACTACAACAGCGAGGACGAGGTGACGCGTCTCCTCGAGGCGGTCGAAGCGATTCGTTGAGCTGACATAACCAGGTGGGCCTTCCTCGGACGCCGGCGCGTCTGGACGTACGCGGGCTTACGCAGCTCGGGTTGAAGCGGCGCTAACAATCGGGGGCGACTGTCGATCCGTGTGCCCTACAGTCGTCTCACAGTCGGGGGACAGGGCCGAGCGCTCTCATCCTGGGCAGACGCGAGACACCACGCAGCAGGCCACAGCCGCCGGCACCTGGCGATGTGGACGCCTCAAGGAGGACAGAGATGACGACGACGAGTGCGGTCGATGCCACCGCGCCCACTGATGCCGGAGACGACTCGCTCGAAGCGCGCTTCGAGGCGGTGCGGTCGTTCTCCGAGTCCATTGTTGAGGGACTGCCAGCCGAAGACCTCGTGCCCCAGTCGATGGAGGACGCGAGCCCGCTGAAGTGGCACCTAGCCCATACGAGCTGGTTCTTCGAGACGTTCCTCCTGCGTGAATCGCTGCCCGACTACCGCCCGCTCCGCGACGAGTACGCCTACCTCTTCAACTCCTACTACAACGCCGTCGGGCCGCAGTACTCGCGGCCGCAGCGCGGGATGATCACGCGGCCGACGGTGGCCGACGTCCTCGAATACCGCGCCCACGTGAACCAGCACATGGCCCGGCTGTTCGACAGCGCGATGACCGCGGAGCTGGAGCCGGTGGTGGAGCTGGGGCTCAACCACGAGCAGCAGCACCAGGAGTTGATGCTGACGGATGTGAAGCACCTGTTCGCGCAGAACCCACTGCTGCCGGAGTTCCGGCCGGGGAGCGGGGCGCCCTCGGGAGCGCCGGCCGGGCCGCTGGGGTGGGCCGGCTTCGAGGAGGGGGTGTACTGGGTCGGGACGGACGATGCGCCGTTCTTCTTCGACAACGAGGGGCCGCGACACCAGGTGTTCCTGCGGGCCTTCGAGCTGGCGTCGCGACCGGTGACGAACGGGGAGTACCTGGCGTTCATCGATGACGGCGGGTACGAGCGGTCGAACCTCTGGCTGTCGGCGGCCTGGTCGCAGGTGAACGCCGAGGGTTGGCGCGCGCCGCTGTACTGGGATCGACGCGATGGCGAGTGGTTCCAGTTCACGCTGGGCGGGGAGCAGCCGCTGGACCTCGACGCGCCGGTGACGCACGTGAGCCACTACGAGGCGGACGCCTACGCGCGGTGGGCGGAGGTGCGGCTGCCAACGGAGTTCGAGTGGGAGGTGGCGGCGACCGATCAGCCTCGCGCGGGGCGTTTCGCCGACGACTTCCGATGGCAACCGAGCGCGGATGACGCCTCGGAGGGGCCGCTGCGCCAGATCTACGGTGGCGTGTGGGAGTGGACGAGCAGCGCGTACCTGCCGTACCCGGGGTTCTACGCCTCGGACGATGCGATCGGTGAGTACAACGGCAAGTTCATGTCGAACCAGATGGTGCTACGCGGCGGCTCCGTCGCGACGCCGAGCGCCGGTCATATTCGCCCGACCTACCGCAACTTCTTCCCGCCGGACGCGCGATGGCAGTTCAGCGGGATCCGCCTCGCGAGGGACGCATGAGCACGCCAGGGTCGCTGCGGCTCTCGCCGGCCGTCGCGGAGTTCGCGACGGATGTGCTGGAGGGGCTCGCTCGGGAACATAAGGCGATCCCGTCGAAGTACTTCTACGACGAGCGCGGGTCGGCGCTGTTCGACGAGATCACGGAGCTGGCGGAGTACTACCCGACGCGGACGGAGCGCTCGATCCTCGAGGTTGACGCGCGGGCGATGGCGGCTCGCCTCGGGCCGGGCTGCGTGCTGGTGGAGTACGGGAGCGGGAGCAGCGTGAAGACGCGGCTGCTGCTGGACGCGCTGGAGTCGCCGGCCGCATACGTGCCGATCGATGTGTCGGAGGAGCATCTGCTGCGAGCGGCGGCGGGGATCGCGGGCGACTACCCAGGGCTGCGAGTCGAGCCGGTGGTCGGGGACTTCATGCAGCCGATCGAGTTGCCGTCTTCGTTGCCCGCGACCGCGCGGCGGATTGCCTACTTCCCGGGCTCGACGATCGGGAACTTCGTGCCGGGCGAGGCTCGGCGGTTGCTGGCGGGGATGGCGTCGCTGGCCGGCGCCGACGGCGGGGCGCTGATCGGGGTGGACCTCGAGAAGCCGCTGTCGGTGCTGGAGCCGGCGTACAACGACGCGCGGGGCGTGACGGCGGCGTTCAACCTCAACGTGCTGCGGCGGATCAACGAGGAGCTGGACGGGGACTTTGACCTCGAGAGCTTCGAGCACCTGGCGTTTTACAGCGAGGTCGATCACCGGATCGAGATGCACCTCGTGAGCACGGTCGCGCAGGAGGTGACGGTGGCGGGGTCGACCTTCCACTTCACGGCCGGCGAGACGATCCACACGGAGCATTCGCACAAGTACACGCGCGCGCGGTTCGAGGAGCTGGCACGCCTCGGGGGGTTGACGATCGTCGAGGGGTGGACGGACCCGCGCGAGTGGTTCGGGGTGTTCTATCTGGAGCCGGCGAGCGCCTGACGGATCTGCTCGGCGACGGCGCGCTGGTGCGCGTCGTCGTCGTAGGGGTGGCGCGGCCAGAAGAAGCCGCGGAGGCCGTCGCCCTTGGTCCTCGGCACGACGTGGACGTGCAGGTGCGGGACGCTCTGGCTGACGACGTTGTTGATCGAGACGAAGGTGCCCTGGGCGTCCATCGCGCCGGGGAGCACGGTGGCGATCCGCTGCACGGTCTCGAAGAAGGGGCCGATGGCCGCGACGGGGAGGTCGGGGAGGGTCGCCGTGTGCTCGCGCGGGGTGACGAGGACGTGGCCGGGGAAGAGCGGACGGTGGTCGAGGAAGGCGACGGCGTGCGGCTCATCAAGGACGACGTCGCCCTCGGGATCGCCGTCGATGATGCGGCAGAAGGTGCAGGCGGCGCGGGGGTCGTCGGGCATCGGTGCTCCTCGGGAGGGGGTCAGTCTCTCACGTCGCGGGGGAGCGCCGGAGCGGGCGCGGGCGGCGTTGCGAGCGGCCTCGGAGGGGGCATAGCTTGGAGGGATGGAGCGCATCGACGATCCCGAGGTAGCCGCGACGTTCGACGGGTATCCGCCGCGGTTGCGGGAGCGGCTGCTCGAGCTGCGGTCGTTGATCCTCGAAACGGCCGAGTCCACGGAGGGGGTCGGTGCGATCGAGGAGGCGCTGCGGTGGGGTGAGCCGAGCTACCTCACTCCGGAGACGAAGAGCGGGACGACGATCCGGGTCGGGCCGGTGCGTGGCGAGCCGGATCAGTACGCGATGTACGTGAACTGCCAGACGAGCCTGGGCGACACCTACCGCGAGCTGTACGGCGACCGGCTGACGATGCTGGGCGACCGCGGGTTCGTGTTCGAGCTGGACGAGGCGATCCCGACCGAGGCGGTCAGCCACTGCATCGCGCTGGCGCTGCGGTATCACGCGGACAAGAAGCGGCGCCGCGCCGACTGATTCGCGTGACCTCGATGGGTGGACCGCGGGCGCGGCGACGTTGCGCCGTGGGTCTGCGATGATTTGCGGATGCTGCAACCGGCGCCGGGGCATCTGCTGATCGCGAGTCCGCTGCTCGAGGATCCGAACTTCGCACGGAGCGTGGTGCTGATTGGGGATCACGGGCCGGACGGGACGTTCGGGATCGTGCTCAACCGGCCGTTGGGGATCGACACCGATGACGATCTGCCGGAGTGGACGCGGTGGCTGGCGGAGCCGGCGACGCTGTTTGGCGGCGGGCCGGTGGCGCCGGAGACGATCCTCGGTGTGGCGTCGGGGGCCGAGGCGGAGGGGGCGATCGACGGTGAGATCGCCCTCGTGAACCTGTCGGAGCCGCCGCCGGCGGATCTGCGGCAGGTGCGGCTGTTCGCCGGGCACGCGGGCTGGGGCGCGGGACAGCTGGCCGGGGAGCTGGCGGCGGAGGCGTGGTTCGTCGTGCACCGGGCGCCGGGGGATGTACACACCTCGGAGCCGGAGCTGCTGTGGCGGAACGTGCTGCGGCGACAGCGGGGCGACTTGCAGCTGCTGAGCTTCTATCCGCGTGACCTGTCGCTGAACTGAGCGACCGGGCGTTGGCTGGCCTCGGGCGTTCGCTGGCCCAGGGCGTTCGCTGGCCTCGATGGCCTCGCCGAAGAGGTAGGGTTTCGCACTTTCACGTGCACGTAAAGGTTGGGTATCCTCGGCGGGCGCGGACGCGTGCAGCGCCGTGACGTGACAGGACCACTCTTGACCAGCGATTCGCTCCGACCCGAGCCGCACACCCGCGCGGTCGCTCCGCCTTCGGCGCCAGGTGGGCCCGGCGTGCCCTCGGAGGGTGGCGCGATGCCGCCCGGTGGGGGCGGCGGCGGGATGCCGCCCGGCGGTGGCGGGCCTCGTGGGATGGGTGGGCCGCCGGGGATGGGCGGACCGCCCGGCATGGGGCCGCCCGGGATGGGCGGTGGCAACCGGCCATCGCTGCGCAAGGCGGTGGAGGTGTTCGAGAACCGGGACTACCGGTTCCTGTGGGCCTCGTCGCTGTTCTCGTTCACCGGGATGCAGATGCAGCAGGTGGCGCGCGGCGTCCTGGCCTGGGAGCTGACCGAGAGTTTCGGCGCGCTCGGGCTGATGATGTTCTCGTTCGGGCTGCCGATGTTGTTGTTCTCGCTGTTCGGCGGGGCGTTCGCGGACCGGGTGAACAAGCGCGATCTCTCGCTGGTGACGCAGATCGGGATCGGGGGGCTCGCCCTGATCACGGCGATCTTGATCGTGACCGAGGTGATGACGATCGAGATCCTATTCGTGCTGGGGCTGATCCAAGGGACGCTCTTCGCGGTCGGGATGCCGGCGCGGCAGCCGCTGATGGCGCTGGTTGTTGGGCCGCAGCAGATCATGAGCGCGATGGCGATGAGCAACGCGGCGATGAACGGGACGCGGCTCGTCGGTCCGGCGTTCGCTGGTCTGCTGATCGTGTGGAGCGGCGTCGAGGCGGCGTACTTCGCGAATGCCGCGCTCTACGTCCTCAGCGTGATCGGCCTGGCGGTCGTCCCGCGTGTCCACGGCCGCCCGATGCCGGGTCAGCGCTCCGGCATGATCGGCGAGATTTCCGAGGGCATCCGCTACGTTCTGCGCGACCGAACGCTGCGCTTCCTGATGGCGATGGCGTTCATCTCGGCGATCTTCGCGATGCCCTACATGGCGCTGCTGCCCGGGTTCGTGGAGCGTGACCTGGAGCTGGACGCCTCGAACGTCGGACTGCTGATGTCGGCGACGGGGATCGGGGCGCTCGTCGGGTCGCTGCTGATCGCCATGTTCGCCGAGCACTCTCGGAAGCCGCTGCTGCAATTCGGGTCCGGACAGCTCGGCGCGCTCGGGCTGGTGTTGCTTGGCGTGATGTCGGCGGCGTGGGGACTGGGCGGCGCGCTCGTTGCGATCGTCTTCCTCGGCTTCGCGCTGACGGCGTTCCAGACGCTGAACATGACGATGGTGATGGCTGCGTCGAAGCAGGAGTACTACGGGCGGGTGATGAGCATCATGATGCTGACCTTCAGCACGATGCCGATGATGTCCGCCCCGCTCGGCGCGATTGCCGACCGGACGGGCGCGAGCGCGCTCTTCATCGCTCAGGGCATCGCTGTTGCGGCGATGATCGCCCTCGTCAGCATCGGGAACTGGCGGTACGTCGTGTCGCCGGAGGCGTCGCCGGTGGTCGACGAAGAGCGACCGGCGGTGTCGGCGGGCTAGCCCGCGAGGGTGACGCCTCGCTTCGACGCGGCGTACGCCGCTGCGGAGACGATCGCCGCGTTGGCGGTCGCGAGCGTCAGCGAGAGCCACCAACCGGGGCCGAAGCCCTCGAACAGGCCGAGGTTTGTCGTGAGGCCGAGTGCGCCCGCGCTTGCGAGGGCGCAGAGCGCGGTGAAGGCGACCGCGGCTGTCAGGGCGCTGAGGCGGGTGGTGCGTCGCGCCCAGGTGGTGCGCGCGAGGTGGCGGCGGGCGACCGCCAACGCGGCGATACCGACGACCGCGCCCAGCGCTCCGGCGAGCACGCGGTAGAGCACGCTCTCCTCGAGGGCGTGCCAGGACCAGGCCTCGGTACAGGTGGCCGCGCCGGGTTCGGTGACGGCGAGACGCGCGCAGTCGGTGGCGGTCAGGCCCTCGGGTGCGGCGCCGGAGACGGCGTCGGGGCCGGCGACGAGGCCGATCGCGCCAGCGAGGGCGCCGCTGAGGCCGAGGGTGATCATCGCGAAGGCGGCGACGAGGGCGACGTGGAGGGCGATGGTCGAGGCGACGCGGGCCGGGGTCGGAGCGGGGTCGAAGGCGCGGGCGATGGCGGCGGCCGTGCCGAAGTCGGCGATCGCCTGAGCCTCGGCAGCGGCGGGGGCGAGGCCCACCGATTCGAGGCGGGTGGCGGCGTCGCGGAGATGGTCGCGCGTCTCCTCGATGATGCGACGTCGGTGCCGGGCGCCGACGGTCAGCGCGGCGTCGAGGGTGGCGAGGTAGGCGTCGGTGCGGTCGCTCACGGGGTGACTCCGAGCACCGCGGCGACCGAGCCGGCGAAGCCGGCCCAGGCGGTGGCGCCGGCCTCGAGGGCGCGGCGACCGTCCTCGGTGACCTCGTACACGCGGCGACGGCGGCCGGAGGCGGTGGACCAGGCGCTGCGCAGCTGGCCGGCGGCCTCGAGGCGGTGGAGCGCCGGGTAGAGGCTGCCCTCGGGGACGTCGAGGCGGCCGCCGCTACGGGCCTTCAGCGCCTCGATGGCGGCGTAGCCGTGGCGGGGCTCCTCGGCGAGGACGGCGAGCAGGAGGAGGTCGAGGTGTCCGCGGATCCAGTCATCGCTCATACATAGACTGTCTATGTATTGGGCCAGGCCGTCAAGGGATGGGGCCGTCAAGGATCAGCTCGTCGTGAGCTCCGCATGTCTGCCGCTGGGCGTCTCGGACTCCCTCGGCAAGGGGGCGTGGTCGACGCCGTTGCAGGGGCCGTCGTGCTCGAACTCGTGGGTGACCTCGGACCTGACGAGCGTCACGCGGCAGGGGACGTAGGCGTAGCTGGCGTCGGCCATGGCCCCGGCGACGTGCCAGGGGGCGTCTTTCGGGGCACCGCAGATGCAGCAGGCTGTGCACTCCGCTGTCGAGGTGCCGGTCGCCTGGGGGTTGGTCGGTTGAGCTCTCGCTGGTTGGGCCACCGTCCGCCTGCGCCTTCTCGCCCGGTCCTCGGGGGCGATGGCCGCATCATAAACGTAATAGTGTTGCTTCGACGTTGCCTGAATGTCTGCTGGCTGACTCCGTCAGACGCCGAGCTGCGTCGCGAGGTCGGGGAAGTCGGTCGCGTTGATGTCGAACTCGGTGCCGGCGTCGGAGCCGCCAGAGGCGAACATGTCCGGGCCGCCGGCTTCGCCGCTCTCGGTCGGTCTTGGGACGTAGGCGGTGTGGAGGCCGGCAGCGGCGGCGGCGCGGAGGTCGCCGGGGTGGCAGGCGACCATCATCGCCTGGGCGGGGGCGACGCCGAGGAGCTTGACGCCTGCGTGGTAGGCCTCGGGATCGGGCTTGTAGTAATCGAAGACCTCGCAGGAGGTGATGGCGTCCCAGGAGAGGCCGTTGTGCTTCGAGTTGTCGACGACGATCGCGAAGCTGAGGACGGTGAGCACCGTGGTGGTGTAGCGGGTGCGGAGGCGGGGGAGCACGTCCGGGAAGTCGGGCCAAGCGTCGAGGCGATGCCAGATGGTGTTCAGCTCGTCCTTGTCGGCCTCGGAGAGGGCGAGGGCGGCGTGATTGGGGGCGACGACGTCGAGCGCACGGCGGTGGAGCTGGTCGGCGTTCATCCAGGGGAGCTCACCGGAGCGGACCTGGCCGAGCTGGCGGAACATCTCGCGTCGCCAGTCGTTGGCGAAGACGGGCGCATCGACCTCGACGCCCCGCTCGGTGGCGAGGCGGGTGACCTCGTCGCGGATGCCGTGGTGCCAGTCGAAGACGGTGCCGCCGACGTCGAAGGTCAGCGCGCGGATCTGGTCGAGGTCGACGGTCATGGGGGCCTCCAGGGAGGGATGATAGGGGGCGGGGTGTCGGATAGTGTCGGCCAGGGTGCGACAAACGGCGTTCGGAGGTGGCGATGGTGTTCTGGCATGAGTTCGCGGCAGCGGAGCCTGAGTTCGCGGAGCGAATCCAGCGGATCTTCGATGCGCACATTCACAAGACGATGGCGACGCTGCGGCGGGATGGATCGCCGCGGATCAGCGGCACCGAGGCGACGTTCAAGAACGGCGAGCTGTGGCTGGGTGGCGGGACGAAGTCGCTGAAGGTGCGGGACCTGCTGCGCGACCCTCGGGTGGCGGTTCACTGCGCTCCGCTCGACGCGAAGATGGTGGAGGGCGACGCGAAGCTCTCCGGCCGGGTGGTGGAGGAAACCGACGACGAGGTGATCGCACGGGCGTTCGAGGCGCGGCCCGACGATGCGACGTTCCTGCGCCTGGCGATCGACGAGGCGGTGCTGACGCGGGTGGTGGACGAGGTGCGGCTCGAGGTGGAGCTGTGGACGCCCTCGGGCGGGTTGCGGGTGCTGGCGGCGGCCTGAGCGCTCCCAACCGGGGACCGACGACTCACACCGTATCCTGACACCCTCCCCGCTCGGTCGGGGGGCGGCCCTGCCCGAATGGGCGATGCGTGCCGTTATGACGGCGGTAGCATCGATGGATGGGAATGATGGGCGGCGGCCGACGGGCGCGCGAAGCCAAGCCAACCGGTTCGAAGTTCGAGATCGTGCGACGCGCGGTCGGGCTGTTCCGACCGTACCGCTGGCACGCGCTCGCGCTCGTGCTGCTGGTCGCCACGACCGTGGCGCTCAGCCTGTACTCGCTGACGGTGCTCGCCAGCCTCGTTGGGGAGATGACGGAGCCGGACGGCTCGCGTGGCGATTTGACGCAGGGGTTCCTGATCTACGGCGTCATCATCGTCGCCGGGGCGCTGCTCGGCGTGCTCCAGTCGTACACCAACCAGGTGATCGGTCAGGGGGTGATGCACCAGCTGCGCACTTCGCTGCACGACCATCTGCAGCGGGTGTCGGTGCGGTTCTTCACCTCGACGCGGACCGGCGAGATCCTGTCGCGCGTCGGCACCGACGTGAACGCGGTGCAGCAGTCGGTGACGGGGACGTTCACCGAGTTCCTGACGAACGTGCTGACGCTGGTCATCGCCTTCGGAATCATGCTGACGATCGAGTGGCGCCTGGCGCTCGCGACGCTGATCGTGCTGCCGCTCTGGGTCTTCCCGACCGTGAAGGTCGGGTTGGTGATGCGCCGCCTGATGCGCCAGTGGCACGACGAGATGGGCGAGATGACCGCCCACCTGGAGGAGACGCTCTCGGTTTCCGGCTCGATGCTCGTGAAGTCCTACGGTCGCTCCGAGTACGAGCGCGAGCGGTTCGAGCAGTCGAACGACGAGCTGCAGTCGCTGTCGATCCGACGGATGATGGCCGGGCGCTGGTTCAACATGGGGACCGGCCTGTTCGGCGCGCTGATCCCGGGCGTGGCCTACTGGTTCCTCGGCGGCCTCGTGCTCGACGGGGAGATGAGCGTCGAACAGGTGGTGGCGTTCGCGATGCTGGCGCAGCGCGTGTTCGGGCCGTTCGCCTCGATCGCCCGGATCAACACGACGATGCTGTCGTCGCTCGCGCTATTCGAGCGGATCTTCGAGTACCTCGACCTGCCCGTCGAGGTGGACGAGCGACCGGACGCGCGGCGACTCGACGGCGCGCGAGGCGCGCTGGAGTTCGATCGGGCCTCGTTCGCGTACGTCGACGACCGCCAGGCGCTCGACGGCGTGTCGTTCGAGGTGGAGCCGGGCTCGATGCTCGCGTTGGTCGGACCGTCGGGCGCCGGGAAGACGACGATCACGTACCTGCTGCAGCGTTTCTACGACCCGACGAGTGGGGCGGTACGCCTCGATGGCCACGACCTGCGCGACCTCACGCTCGACTCGGTGAGCGGCGCCGTGGGCGCGGTGATGCAGGAGACGTATCTCTTCCACAGCTCGCTGATGGACAACGTGCGCTACGGGCGGCTGGACGCGACGGACGACGAAGTGCTGGCGGCGGCGAACGCGGCCGGGCTGGACGAGATGATCGAGCGGCTGCCGGACGGCCTGGACACCGTGGTGGGCGAGCGTGGCTACCGACTGTCGGGCGGCGAGAAGCAGCGTGTGGCGATCGCGCGGGCGATCCTGAAGGACCCGCCGGTGCTGATCCTCGATGAGGCGACCGCGTCGCTGGACTCGCGCCTTGAGCGGGTGATCCGTGAGGCGATGGGGCAGCTGGCGGCCGGCCGGACGACGGTGGTGATCGCGCACCGGCTGTCGACGGTGCTGAGCGCGGACCAGATTCTCGTGCTCGACGGCGGGCGGGTGGTCGAGCGCGGGCGGCACGAGGAGCTGCTGGCCCTCGATGGGTTGTACGCCTCGTTGTACCGGGAGCAGTTTCGCGAGGAGGCGGCGCCGACCCTCGAGGTTGCCGGAGCGTAAGCCGGGACCAGGCAGGGCGTTCGCCGTCCGCGCCGACTAGTCGCTTGCTGGAAGCTGCCTCGGGCCGACCGCAGCCGGGAGTGCGCCGGCGAGCGCGCGGATGTGCTCGACGGTGGTGCCGCAGCAGCCGCCGATGATCTGCACGCCTCGTTCGACGTACCCGCGGGTGGCGGTGGCGAAGTCCGCGGCGGAGACATCGGAGCCGCGCTGGCCGGGTGTGCCAGCGCGCTCGACGGTCTCCGGGTAGGCCATGACGGGGCCGTTCCAGTGCCTGTAGAGCTCGTCAAGGGCCGGGGTGGTGGTCACGATCGAGCTGTGCATGATGCCGGCGACCTGTCCGCCGATGGTCGTTAGCTCGTCGATCAGGTCGCCCAGCGGCGGGGCCTGGAACAGCTGGTCGTGGCCAGTGACCTGCTCGGGCTCCTCGGCGGCCTGGTCCCAGCCGACCAGGGTTCCATCCGGACGCTGCGTGCAGCTCATGCCGATCCAGACGGGGAGGCCGGTCGCGACGGCAGCCTCGACGGCGCGGGGGGCGCGCTCGAGGTCGAGCATCATCTCCATGATCAGGAGGTCGACGCCCGCCTCGGCGAGCGTCTCCGCGACCTCTCGGTAGTTGGCGGCCTCTTGCTCCGGCGAGGGGAGGTAGCGCTGGTCGGCGCTGAGGGAGCCAGGCTCCCAGGCGACCATGCAGGAGATGGAGCCGGCGACGGCGACGGGGCGACTGGCGTCGACGTTGGCTCGGGCCTCTTTCGCGAGTTCGGCGGCGCGGCGGTTGATGGCGACGGTCTCCTCGGCCAGCCCCGCACCGGCGAGCACGTGGCGCGCCGTCCCGAAGGTGTTGGTGGTTATGACGTCGGAGCCGGCGCGGATGTACTCCTCGTGGACGGTCCGGACGATGTCGGGATCGGTCTTGTTCGCCACCGCACACCAGGCGGCGCCGTCCATCTGGCCGCCGAGCCGGCTGATCTCGGTGCCGGTGGCGCCGTCGAGGACGACGATGTCGCCGGCGGCGAGCTTGTCGTCGAGGATCACGTCGCGTCTCCCACCTTGCCACCTCGGGAGGAGGATAGGCCTCGGAAGGTCGGGGTGCGGGTGCCTCGGGTGGTGGATTGGCCCCGGTGGGTGGCTAGTCGACGATGAGGAAGTAGCCGCCGGTTTCGGCGAAGTTCACGTCGGCGACGCTGACGATGTAGCGGTCGGTGGTGGGGGCGGTGAAGGTGAGTGCGGCGTCGGTGCCGAAGATGCCGCTGCCGCCATCGTCGTCGTAGGCGAGGGCGTCCTCGGTGTTGTCGGGGGCGTCGATGACGAGGTCGGGGTCGAAGTTGACGGACTCGACGCGGACGGTGACGGTTTCGCCGGCCTCGAGGTCGAGTTCGAACATGTCGACGTCGGCGGGGTAGTCCATGTTGCCGGCGATGGTCTGACCGCGGCGGAGGAGGCGGCCGTCGTCGGGGTCGCTCTGGAGGGCGAGTTCGCCGGAGCCGCTGATCTCGAAGTCGCCGAGACCGATGTTGAGTTGCTTGGCGACGACAACGAAGGGGATCTCGAGGTCGATCTCGAAGTTGGCCGATTCGAAACCGCTGGCGGATTCGTCGAACGTGGTGATGTAGACGCCTGAGGTGTCGTAGATGTCGATGACGGCGTCGTTGAGGCCGTTGACGTCGATGTCGACGGTGGCGCCGAGCGGCTCGCGGACGATGAAGGCGCGCTGGTCGTAGAAGTTGCTCAGCCGGTAGTCGATGGCGTTGTCGGTGCTGTTGCGGGCGAGCCGGCGGTCGCTGAAGGAGTTGACGTCCGTGCCGTCGATGAGGTTGTTGGTGCGCTCTTCGACGATGGGGGCAGCGAGCGCGAGGCCGAAGGTGCCGGCGAATTTGAAGCCGGAGAGGCCGATCACCTGGCCGGTGTCGGAGACGAGTGCACCGCCGCTCTGGCCGCCGGTGATCGCGGCGTCGGTCTGGATGTAGGTGAGGCCGGCGACGTCCCAGCTGCGGACGCGTGAGAGCACGCCGCCGCTGATGGTGGGCTCGGGGAACTCTTCGGTCTCGGCGGGGTAGCCGATGAGGAAGAGCTCGCTGCCGGTGGGGAGGCCGGCGGGGTCGGCGAACTCGGCGGGCGGGATGCCGTGGCCCTCGGGAAGGCGGATGGCGGCGAGGTCGGCCATGAGGTCCCAGGCGTGGACCTGGGCGTCGATGAACTCGGTGCCGTCGCCGAAGACGACGCGGACCTGCTCGAAGGGCCAGACGACGTGGGCGTTGCTGACGAGCCACCGCTCGTCGATGAGGATGGCGCTGCCGGTGCCGATGGGCGTTTCGATGAAGGCGATGGACGGGGAGACGCGGGCGAAGATGTCGCGCGGCTCGAGGGGGCCGGCCGTCGGCTCCGGAGTCGGGGCGGCCGTCACCTCGGAGGTTGGGGTGGCCTCGGTGGTTGGGGGCGCGGTGGGGGCGGGCGTGGGGTCGCTGTCACCGCCGCAGGCGGCGAGGGCGAGGGTGGCGAGGGCGATGGGGACGAGGGCAAGGCGGCGCATCGGGATCCTTCCCCGCGTTACCTCCGATCCTCGGTCGGGGCGCCGGTCCTCGCCAGTGGGGAGCCGGCGCGGTGGGGTGGGCGCCGCCCGGGGCTAGCCGCCGTAGTTGAGGCCGAGCTCCTTGAGGGTGAGTACCTCGGGGGCCTCTTCACGGAGGCCGACGTCGGTGATCTCGGCGACGACGACGGCGTGGTCGCCTTTCTCGACGACCTCGACGAGGTTGAGGTCGGCCCAGGCAGGGGCGGCGGCGAGGACGGGGGCGCCGGAGGGGGCGCGCTCGACGGCGACGCGGGCATCCTTCGTGACGAACTCATCGCCCTCGAGGGGTGCGTCGCCAAAGAAGGCGAAGGCGAGGTCGCCCTGGCCGCTGCCGAGGAAGGACATGGCGAAGGCGCCGCCGGCCTTGATGTTGGTGAGGGAGGCGGTACCGTCCTTCACGCCGATGGCGAGGAGTGGGGGCTCGAAGGCCATCTGCGAGACCCAGTTGACGGTGCCGGCGCCGACGTTGTCGCCGTCGACCGAGGTGAGGACGTAGAGGCCGTAGGGAATCATGCGGAGGGTGGTTTTGCGGGCGTCGGCATCCATCGGAGGGTCCCTTCATCGCAGCGGGTCGGCGCCGTCAGGCGCTGGCAGGGACCGAGCATACCGATGGCAGACCTTGGAGACCTTGGGGATGACTTCGTGCCGCACAGAGCTTTAACCAGACGATAGCCGGGCCTTTGCGAGGCGGATCGACGATCGAGTTGCGAGATCTCCACACCTGGAGTGGGGGAGGGTCTTGTGAACGTCGACGTCCTCGTGCTGCTGGCCTTGCTCCTCGTGATCGCGTACGCGATGAACGTGGTCCCGGTGCTCGGGCCGCCGCTCTGGACGGTGGTGGCGCTCTTCGTGGTGCAAGGCGACGTTTGGCTGGTTCCGGCGGTGATCGCCTCGACGGCGGCGGCGGGGCTCGGACGAGCGACGCTGGCGTTGATCTCGCGGCGGATCGGGCGAGGGCTGTTCGGCGCGCGCCCCGAGGAGATCGAGGCGGTGGCGGGGCTGTTCGATCGCCCGCCTCGGCAGGTGGTGCCGGCAGCGTTCGTGTACTCGCTGGCGCTGCCGACGAGCTGGCTGTTCATGGGGGCGGGGGTGTTCCGGACGCCGCTGGGGCCGATCTTCCTCGGCTACTGGGCCGGGCGCGCCGTGGTCGACATGTTCCTCGTGGTGGGGGCGACGACGGCGAGCGCGGCGCTGGTGCGCGACGCGGCGACGGGACCGCAGGCGGTTGCGATGCAGGTGTTCGGGATCGTGACGTTCCTGCTGTTCCTTCGGGTGCCGTGGGTGAGATGGCTCGCTCGCTTCGCCGTGCGGCGTCCCGCGGCGCAGACCGTCGAGGCGTCCTACCTCCGCTGATTGTTGCCGTCGGTGAGGGCTGCGACGGGATCGAGGTCACCGAGCCGGATTGCCTCGAGCGCGAGGGCTTCGCCTGCCTCGAGACCGAGCGCGGCGTAGCCGAGCGATGCGCCTGCTTCGTCGCCGTAGAGGGCGGTGAGCAGGGCCGGGCGGTCGGTGCGGTCGCGGAGCGGGTCGATCGCGGCGGCGATGCGAGTGGCCTCGGTGGGCTCGAGCGGCGCAGCGGTCGCGCCCGCGAAGCGGGCGGCGAGGGCTTCCTGGCGGAGCAGGGCAGCGAGGGTGGTCGGTGGGCCGAGGCGCTGGAGGTGGGCGGCGCGGTAGCAGGTGCGCAAGACCTCGGTGGTGACGCTGTCCTCGGTGGGGTGGTCGCTCGTCCAGTAGGTGGCGGCGAGCCAGTCGCGGTAGCCGGGGTGGGTGGCACGGTCGAACTCGGCGGTGGGGCGGTGGGTCCACATGCCGCCGAGGTCGTCCGAGACGACGACGGTGACGCGCCAGGTGGGGAGGTCGGGGACCTCGGCGAGGCGGGCGTTCGCGTCCTCGATGGCAGCGCCGGCTAGGGATTCGGCATCGAGGGCGATGAGGCGGTCGACGGCCTCGGCGGCGTGTTCGCGGGCCATGGGGTTGAACGTGGAGAGCTGGATCTGGAGCTCGTCGCCGCCGCCGGTGAGCTCGTCGAGGTAGGCGCGGAAGCGGTTGAGATCGCGCGGCTGATCGTAGAGGCGGCGTTGCACCTCGAGGGCGGGAACGAGGGTGAAGGGCATGGGTTCGATCGTAGCGAGGACGCCCTGCGCGTGGTTGCCGATCGGGGTACATTCACGCCGCGTCGAGCGCGATTGCGCCGGCGACCACGAACGCAATAGAGGAGGGGGCGATGGTCCTCGACAAGTTCGATCTGAGCGGGAAGACCGCGATCATCACGGGCGCCGGGACAGGGCTGGGGCGAGCGATGGCGCTCGCGATGGCGGACGCCGGCGCGGACGTCTACGGGGCGGCGCGACGCCTCGATCCGTTGAACGAGACGAAGGCGCTCGTGGAGGCCAAGGGCCGGCGGATGGAGGTCGGGACGGCCGACGTGACGGTCACCGAGCAGGTGAACGCGATGACGGAGGATGCGATCGCCAAGTTCGGGCGGATCGACATCCTCGTGAACAACGCGGGGATCACCGACCGGGGGCGAGGCAAGACGTTCCCGGAACTGGACGACGAGGACTGGCGGATCGGGATCGACGTCAATCTGAGCTCCGCTTTCTACTGCTCGCGGGCGATCGTTCCGCACTTCCTCGAGCACGGCGGTGGGAACGTCATCAACCTCACGTCCGGGTGGGGGTTCCGGGGCGGCCGGAACAACTTCATGTACTCGGTGGCCAAGGGTGGGGTGATTCAGTTCACCAAGGCGCTGGCGATGACGTACGCGCGGGAGAACATTCGCTGCACGTGCATCGCGCCGGGACTGATTCCGAAGGAGATCGAGCTGAATCTGCGCGAGCAGCGCAACGGGTTCCAGCCCGTGGGGCGGGTCGGCTGGCCTCGGGAGATGGGTCCGCTAGCGGTGTTCCTCGCGAGCGACGCGTCGGCGTACATGTCGGGCGAGACGGTGCTGCTGGACGGCGGCGCGATCGCGGGCGGGCTGCTGCCGGCGGGGTACGCACCAGAGGCGGAGGGCTAGACCGATGGCTGTACAGATTCCTGTCCCGCAGATGGACGTGCCCGCGGACGAGTACGACCTCGGCGGGGTGAACCCGTTCGACCTCAGTGGACGGCACGCGCTGGTGACCGGTGCGACCGGACCGCTCGGTCGCGCGCTGGCGACCGCGCTGGCGGAGGCCGGGGCGGATGTCTCGGTGACGACGCTTGGCGACGACGCCGGCGAGGAGTCCGAGGCGACCGCGATCTCGGAGGCGGTGACTGGCCTCGGACGGAAGAGCGCGGTGCGGCGGGTGGATCTCACCGATCCGAGTGCCGTGGAAGCGGCGGTGGCCGGTATCGAGTCGGACGTGGCGCCGATCGACATCCTGGTGAACGCGCAGCACGGGGCGAACATCAAGCCGGTGCTGAGTTCGAGCCTCGCTGACTGGCAGCGCGAGCTGGACCGCAACGCGACCTCGGTATTCGTGGCCACACAGGCCGTGGGCAAGGGGATGGTCGAGCGTGGGTACGGGCGGATCACGACGCTGGTGTCGATCCTGCACGACCGCGGCATTCCGAACGCGGCGCTCTACGGCGCGTCGCAGGGGGCGGTGCTCGGCTACACGAAGTCGCTGGGCCTCGAGTGGGGGCGCAACGGCGTGACGGTGAACGCGTTGGGCCTCGGGTTCTACGACGACGTGCCGGGAGTGCAGGCCGACGAGGAGATCCACGCAATCCTCGAGCGGTATATCCCGCTGCGGCGGCTCGGGAAGCCCGAGGATCTGCAGGGGGCGGTGGTGTACCTGAGCTCCGAGCTGGCGGCGTTCGTCGACAGCGAGACGTTCGTGGTCGACGGCGCGATACAAGTTCACGCATAGCGTGAGCTTGTATCGCACCTCGTGGCTGTCAGTACGCGCCCACGGCGCAGGACGATTCAGGCCCACAGGGTCTGAGTAGTCAGAGCACTCGTGACACGCCTATGGCTCAGGTGCGCGCGAAGCTCGGTGGTAGAGAGGCAAGCCTGATGTACGGGATTGCGATCCAGGAAGCGAACCCGGAGGCGTTTGTCGCGCAGGTGCAGGCGGCGGAGGCGGCCGGGGTTCAGTCCGCGTGGGCGACGATGGGCGGGGCCGGTGGCGTCGACATGATGCCGGTCTACGCGGTCGCGGCGGCGCAGACGGAGCGGATTCTCCTCGGGAGCGCGATCGTGCACACGTGGTCGCGGCAGCCGGTGGCGTTCGCGCAGGAGGCAATGGCGATCGAGGGGTTCGGGCCGGGGCGGTTCCGGCTGGGGATCGGGCCGACGACGCAGTTCTTCGTGGAGCGGATGTATGGGCGGCCGTACTCGAAGCCGCTGACGAACCTGCGCGAGTACCTGCAGACGGTTCGCGCGCTGCTACACGAAGGGCGTGTCGAGTTCGAAGGCGTGCACGTGTCGCTGCGGGGGCGGATCAACCCGCATGCGCCGGTGCCGGTGATGGCCTCGGCGTTGCGGCCGAAGTCCTACGAGCTGTGCGGGGAGCTGGCCGACGGGGCGATCTCGTGGATGAGCCCGCTCAAGTACCTCGAGGAGATCGCGCTACCGGCGCTGCAGGCCGGGGCGGCCTCGGCGGGTCGGGAGGCGCCGCCGCTGGTCGCGCACGTGCCGATCGCGGTGACGACGGACCGCGATGCGGCGCGGGCGATGGCGCGCGAGCAGCTGGCGATGTACGCGAACGTCCCGAACTACCAGGGGATGTTCGCCGCGGCCGGGTACGAGGTGGCGGGGAGCTACGGCGACGATCTGCTCGACGACCTCGTGGTGTCGGGGACCGAGGACGAGGTCGTGGCCGGCCTGCAGCGCTGGGTCGAGGCGGGGATGGGCGAGCTGATCGCGCATCCGCTGCTGTCCGAGGATCGCGAAGGTTCGATCGCCGCGGCGACGGCGGCGGTGGCGCGGGCTGCGAGTTGAGGGCAGCCCTCGGCGGGATCGCGATCCTCGTTGGGGTCGTCGTCGCGGCGTGCAGCAGCGTGGATACGTCGACGCCGGTGCCGGACGACGGGGAGCCGCTGTTCGGTGGCCGGAGCGTGGCGGAGTACTACGGGAGCAACTGCTCCTCGTGCCATGGCGGTGAGCGCGGTGGTGGGATCGGGCCGGCGTTGCGGCCGGACGATCTGGGCGAGGACGACGCGTTCTACTTCGAGGTGATCGCGCAGGGGCGCGGGGGCACCTCGATGCCGGCGTGGCGGCGGGCGGGGTTGAACGACCGCGAGATCACGGCGCTGGTGGATTTCCTGCGCACGGAGCCGTAGCGGCTCCGAAAACGATGGCGAGCCCTGTATTCTCAGGCTCGCCGAAGCTATTCGGCCGAGAGGCCCACCCGAATGAGGAGTCGTCGATGAGCCGCTGGACCGAGATGTACCGGGAGAAGCTACGCACGCCCGACGAGGCGGCGGCGCTGATCCCCGACGGTTCCTACGTGATGCAGGGACTCGCGGTGGGCGAGCCTCCGGCGATGCTGGAGGCGGTGGCGAACCGTGCGAAGGACGGCGGTTACACGAACCTGCGGATGACGAGCCTGCTGCCGATGGGCGCCAGCGCGCGGACGATCCTGCAGCCCGAGCTGCGCGAGGTGATCCAGTGGGAGTCGCTGTTCGCGAGCGGCGCCGACCGTGGGCTGATCGCGGAGGGGCACGCGGTTTTCAACCCGGCGTACTTCCACCAGATCCCGCGGCTGATCACCGAGTTCATGGACATCAACGTCACGATGATGGCGGTGTCGCGGATCGACGAGCACGGGTACATGAGCCTCGGAACGAACGTCGACACGGCGAAGGCGTCGATCGCGAAGGCGGACGTGGTGATCCTCGAGATCAACCAGAACATGCCGCGGGTGCACGGCGACTCCTGGGTGCACATCTCCGAGGCGACGGCGGTAGTGGAGCACGACGCACCGCTGAACGAGCTGCCGGTGCCGCCCGACCGCGAAGAGGACGCGGCGATGGGCAAGCTGATCGCGGAGATGATCCCGGACGGCGCGTGCATCCAGCTGGGCATCGGTGGGGTGCCGAACGCGGTGGCGAAGAGCCTGGCGGGCCACAAGGACCTCGGGATCCACACGGAGATGTTCGTCGACTCGATGGTCGACCTCGTCGAGGAGGGGATCGCGAACGGGTCGCAGAAGACGTTCCACCCGGGCAAGGCGCTGTACGCGTTCGCGGCGGGCTCGAAGCGGATGTACGAGTTCCTGGACGACAACCCGTACATCGAGGCGCGGCCGGTGTCCTACACCAACTTCCCGCCGAACATCGCGAAGAACGACAACCTGATCTCGGTGAACTCGACGATCGAGATCGACCTGACGGGGCAGTGCGACTCCGAGTCGATGGGGCCGTGGCAGTTCAGCGGCACGGGTGGCCAGCACGACTACGCGCGCGGCGCGTTCGACTCGCGGGGTGGGAAGTCGATCATCGCGTTCTACTCGACGGCGAAGAGCGGCGAGGTGTCGCGCGTGGTGCCGACGCTGAAGCCGGGCGCGGTGGTGACGACGCCGCGGAACGAGGTGCACTACGTGGCCTCGGAGTACGGCGTCGCCTGCCTGAAGGGGCTGACGACGGCGGAGCGGGCGAAGGCGCTGATCGGGCTCGCGCACCCGAAGTTCCGCGAGGAGCTGACCGCCGAGGCGAAGAAGCTGCACTACCTGTAGCGTGCGGCTCCGCTCGGCGGCGTGACCGGATCAGTCGTGGCGGCTGACGATCGGCCTCGACGGCCGGCGCTGAGGCTGCAGACGGTCAACATCGACTGCGCGGACGCCGTCGCGATGGCCGACTTCTACGGCCGGCTGCTCGGCTGGGAGATCAGCTATCGGGATAGCGACTTCATCCTGATGCGCGATCCGGATGGCGGGACCGGGCTCTCGTTCCAGGAGCGCGACGATTACCGGGCGCCGGTCTGGCCCGAGGAGCCGGGGCAGCAGGACAAGATGCTGCACCTGGACATCAAGGTGGAGGACCTCGAGGCGGCGGTCGCGCATGCGCTGGCCTCGGGCGGTCGTTTGGCCTCGTTCCAGGGGCGGGACGACTTGCGGGTGCTGCTCGATCCGGCCGGGCATCCGTTCTGCCTCTTCACCGACTAGTGGCTGGAGCGCCCTCGCGCGTGCCCGACTCGAGGTCGACACGCAACGACGGCCGGGCGTGAGCCCGGCCGTCGCGGTAGAGGGACCGCCTGGCACGGCGGGCTACTGGGCGGTGGGCCAGCGGTCCAGGAAGGCGCCGATCTGGGCGGTGTGTTCGCGCTTGTGGCCGTACGCGGAGTAGACGATGAAGTCGTCGAGGTCGTACTGCTCGCCGTACCAGGGGAGCAGGCCGTTCCGCGAGAAGGCTTCCTCGGGGATGCGGGCCGCGAGCGAGATGACGTGCTCGTAGGCGTGCGTGTACTCCTCGATGACGGCGCGGGCGGGGAGGGTCTGGCGGAGCGCCCACTGCTGCTCGTTCCACCCTTCCTCGCCGAGTTCACCCCAGGCTTCGACGAGCGGGATGCCGTCGGCGCCGTCGAGGGACTCGAGGACCTGGCCGAGCAGCAGCTCGAAGGCGCCGAGGTGGCCGATCACGTCGCGGGGTGACCAGTGGCCGGCGGCGCCGGGGACGTCCCAGGCGTCCTCCGGGACTCGTTCGATGGTTTCGAGCACGGTGCCGTGCCCGTAGCGCAGGACGTCGAGGGTGTTCATGGCCGTGACCTCTCTTGAGGGTATTCAGTTCGCTTCGGTCGATCGCGGTTCGGTGGCGGCTAGAAGTAGGGGAATGACGCCTCCGATCCGAGTTCGACGCGGCCGGCTGCCTCGTAGGTGAGGGGGCCGACCATGACGTGGGCCGCGGCGGTGTGGAGGTCGCGGAACTGGCGCTCGATCGGGGCGCCCGTCATGACGGCGCTGGTCGCCATCGTGCGGTGGAGGAGGTCGACGGCCTCGAGGCTGGCGGAGGCGGCGTGGCTGGTTGCGAGGCGGACGCGGGCGCGGAGCTCGGGCGTATCCGCGTCCGCCTGTACGGCGTGCCAGAGCTCCTCGGCGGAGCTGTAGATGTAGGCGCGGGCGGACTGGACCTTCGCGACGGCCTCGGCAATCGCGGCCTGGAATCGGGGCTGTTCGGCGAGCGGGACGCCGCCCCAGCCGTTGCGGGTGCTGAACGCGGCGCGCGCTTCCTCGATGGCGCCGCTGGCGACGCCGAGGGCGTGCGCGCCCTGGTTCATGAAGAGCAGCGGGAGTGCGCGGTAGAGCGCCCAGTCGTGCACCGGCGGGTCGATCAAGGTGCGGAAGGTGCGGCGCTCCGGGACGAAGACGCCGTCGATGGTGAAGTCGTTGCTGGCGGTGCCGCGGAGGCCGGTGGTGTTCCAGGTCTCGCGCACGGTGACGTCCGCGCGCGAGACAAAGAAGGTGGGCGCGAACTGGTTGCCCTCCTCGTCGAGGCGCGGCTCGTCGCCGTCGTAGACGACGCACTCGGCGGAGAACCAGGTGGCGTGGCTGCTGCCGCTGGCGAAGGGCCAGGTGCCGGAGATGACGTAGCCCGGCTCCGGTTCGCTGACCGGGACGGCGCGCCCGATCGGGCGGGCGGTGCCGGAGACGACGCCCTGGTTGGCCCAGACCTCGAGGGCGCCGGTTTCCGGCAGGAAGCCGGCCATGTAGCTGTTCTGCATGGCGAGCATGGCGACCCAGCCAGTGGAGGCGTCAGCTGAGGCGAGGAGCTCGACGACGCGGGCGGCGGTGACCGGGTCGGTCTCGCTGCCGCCGAGTGAGCGGGGCAGGAGCAGGTGGAAGAGGCCGGCCTCGATGAGCTGGTCGACGAGGGGCTGGGGGACGCGACCGGTCAGCTCGGTCTCGATCGCGAGGTCGCGGATCCTCGGGAGGAGCGCCTGCGTGGTCGCCAGTGGATCGCTGACGGTGGTCGGTGGCTCGAGGGTGACGATGGTCATCGTTGGTCCGTTCGTTTCGTCGTGGGGGTGCGTTAGCCGGCGACGTTGATGGCGAGGCGGGTGGCGGCGAGGGCGGCGAAGCCGACGCCGAGGGTCAGCAGCATGTTTCCGGTTCGCCATGCGGCGATGCCGGCACCGGCCGCACCGATCACCCTCGGGAGGAGCGTGGCGCTGGCGACGAGGCCGCCGCTGCCGACGGTGGCGCTGGCGGCGAGCGCAGCGAGGACGGCCGGGCGCGCGTAGCGGAGAACGCTCTCGCTGGCCTCGGGCAGTTGCCGATCACCGACAAGGGTGATGAACGAGGCGCGTAGGACCCAGGTGGCGAGACCGGCGGCGGCGATGATGGCAAGGTCGGTCATCGCTGGATCCGTTCGGTGGCGATGCCGGTGATGGTCCCGACGCCGGTGCCGATCAGCAGGTGGAGGCCGTGCGGCAAGCCGATCAGCAGGACAGCGACGGTCGCGCCGACGATGGCGGCGATGACGGCCGGGCGGTTGACCAGCGACGGCATCAGGAGCGCGAGCATCAGTGCGGGGGTCGCGAAGGAGAGCTCCCACGAGGCAGGGATGACGGGGCCGACGAGGACGCCGGTGGCGATGGCGGCGACCCAGACGAGCCCGACGGCGATCCCGGCCGAGAGGTAGTACGCGCGGAGCCAGCCGGCGCTGACGCCGGTGTCGAGGCGGCTCCAGGTGAGCGCGAACATCTGGTCGACGAGGAAGTAGGGCGCGGTCCAGCGGAACCACCTCGGTTGGTGGCGGAACCTCGGGCCGAGCGAGGCGCTGTAGACGAGCAGCCGCGCGTTGATGACGAGGACGGTGACCAGCACGGCCGCTGCGCCCGCGCCGCCGCCGAGGAGCGAGATCGCCGCGAGGTGCGCCGATCCGCCGAACATGAGGAACGATCCCGCCCAGCCGGCGGCGTTGTTGACGGTGCTCTCGCCGACGGCGACGCCGATCACGAGACCGAAGGGCAGGACGCCGGCGATCACGGGCAGGGCGTCGATCAGGCCGGCGCGGATTGCGTGGCGGCGATCGCTCGTCGCCGCGTCGGTTCGCGTGGCCTCGGCGGCGGATTGGGCCTCGGCGGGGGCGGGGGGCGCCGGGGTCGCGGTGTCGTCGAGGTCCGCCGCCCCGTAGGTGGGGGCGGCGGAGTCCTCGAAGGCTGCGGGAGCGGCAGCTTCCTCGAAAGCCGCGGGGGCGGCTGCTAGCGCCATCGCAGGACGCTCCATTGCTCGGCGATGCGGCCGTCGCCGCCGAAGCGGTGCACGACCATGCCGTCGGCGGTCATGCGGCGACCGGTGGGCGGGTGGCCCTCGAAGTCGCCGGTGTGGCGGCCGCTGAAGCGGACGTAGCTGATGACGCGGTCACCGGAGGTGACCATGTCGGTCAGGTCGAGTGCCGACTCGGAAAAGCCGCTGAACAGGTCGTGGCCGGGGCGGGCAGCCGGAAGGCTGCCGCAGTTCTCGCGGGCGGGGCCGAAGATCTCGTACTCGGGCGAGAAGAGCTGCTCGCGGACGGTGGCGTCGCGCTCGGCGGGCTGGGTCATCAGGTAGCCGAAGGCGGCGCGCACGTGGGCAAGGCGGGCCTCGACCGACCCGGACTGCGTCGAGGTCGAGCGCTGCGTCGTGGTCATCGTCGTGGTCGTCATCTTGCGCCTCCTCGGCGGCTTGTTTCGTTGTGGTTGAAGTATTGGGTTTGGCGGGCTGTCGCCGCGTCCGTCGTGCGATGACGATGTCCGACTCATCCGGGCGACGGCTTTCGGGACCGGGAGGCGACAGCGTGTCGGTCAGATGGGTGACGCGATCGGCGGATTCGGCGCTGTTTCGAGGCGTTTCGGGGTTCTCGAGGAATGGTTGGCCGGGATGTCGGTTGGTTGTCCGTCGCCTGGCGGGACCGGATGATCGGCGGATGGCGGCGACGACGATCCTCGAGGAGCGGCAGCGAGCGTCGGGTACCTCGGGTGGGGCGATTGGCCTCGTGGACCGGGTGGCGCGGGCGGGGGCGCGGCCGGTCGACGGCAGCTCGGCGGCGGTGCTCCGCTTGGCGTTCGGGTTGCTAGCGCTGTTCGGGGTGGCGCGGTTCTTCGCGTACGGGTGGATCGACGAGTTCTACGTCGAGCCGGCGCGGCACTTCCAGTACTGGGGGTTCGGCTGGGTCGAGCCGTGGCCCGCGTGGGGGATGTACCTCCACTTCGCGCTGATGGGCGCGGCGGCGGTGGCTGTGACGGTCGGCTACCGCTACCGGCTGGCGATCGCGTCGTACTTCGTGCTGTTCAGCTACGTCGAGCTGATCGATCAGACGACCTACCTCAACCACTACTACTGGGTCAGCCTTGCGGCGTTGTTGATGGTCTTCATGCCGCTGGATCGTGTCTGGTCGCTGGACGCGCGGGCGGGGCGGGTGGCGCGGTCCTCGACGGTGCCGGTGTGGGTGATCTGGGCGCTGCGCGCGCAGCTCGGGGTCGTCTACGTGTTCGCGGGGCTGGCGAAGCTGAACCCGGACTGGCTGTTCGAGGCGCAGCCGCTCAGTATCTGGCTGGCGAACCACGACGATCTGCCTTTGGTCGGTCCGCTGCTCGCGGTCACGGCGACGGCGTACCTGTTCTCGTGGGCGGGGGCGCTCTTCGACTGCACGATCGTGGGCTGGCTGCTGTGGCGGCGATCGCGGCCGTTCGCCTACCTCGCGGTGATCACCTTCCACACGTTGACGTGGCTGCTCTTCCCGATCGGCGTGTTCCCGTGGCTGATGATCGCGGGGACGCTGATCTTCTTCAGCCCCGACTGGCCTCGGCGGGTGGTGGGACGGCTGCGGCGCGAGTCGCTCGACAGGGCGCGGGGCGGGCACGGACTCGCGGCGGAGGGTGGCGCACCTCGGAGGGGCCGGGACGCCTCGGTGGGGTGGGTGGCGCGGGCCGGGGTGGTGGCGCTGGTGGTGTTCGCGGCGGTGCAGGTGGTGCTGCCGCTGCGGCACTACGCGTACGCGAGCAACGTGCGCTGGTCCGAGGACGGGTACCGGTTCGCGTGGCGGGTGATGCTGTCGGAGAAGGCCGGGTTCGTGGAGTTCCGGGTGCTCGATCCGGCGAGCGGGGAGCGGTGGCTCGTGTCGCCCGAGGAGCACTACACGCCGCTGCAGGTGCGGGTGATGTCCTCGCAGCCGGACATGATCCTCCAGGCGGCGCACGCGGTTCGCGACGACTTCGCGGAGCGCGGGTACCCGGACGTCGAGGTGCGGTCGGACGTGTTCGTGGCGTTCAACGGGCGGGCGCCGGCGCGGTTGATCGACGCGGAGGTCGATCTGGCGGCGGTGGCCTATCGACCCGGGCCGAAGGCGTGGGTGTTGCCCCCCGGTGGGTCGCCTTAGTGCGGGTTAGCCGGAGTCGCCGTCCGCGTCGCTGAAGCCGACGGTGATTCCGAGCAGGCTGACGACGTCTGTGTTCCAGGTGAGCTGGAGTTCCTTGAGGGCGTCGTAGGCGGCTGTCGCCTCGGCGGTCTGGGCCTCCGCCGCTTCGCGGAGGGGGGTGGGGATGGCCTCGGCGGCCGCGATCGCGGCGTCGAAGGCGGCGCGGACGCGCGTGTCGGCGTCGGTGGCGCGGTCGGCGACGAGGGCGGTGAGGCCGCTGTCGGTGGCGTCGCCCTCGGTGGGATCGCCCGCGGGGCCGAGGTAGAGGGTGCGCATGCCTCGGAGTTGCTCTTGCAGGTCGATGGTCTCGTGGTTCGCGGGGCCGCCAGGGATGGCGGCGAGGTCGGGCGCGGGGGCGTTGATGGCGAGGGCGGCGCCGAGCTGCATGTCGGTGAGCATGCGCAGGAGGAAGACCTGGGTGGCGCCGATCTCGTCGACGGCGGCGCCGACCTCGATCGAGATGGCGGCGTCGCCAGTGAGTCGGTCGAGGTAGGCGGTCTGGTTCTCGGAACCGACGGTCCACTCCTGGAGGACCGCCGCGGCCTCCTCCTCGGCGACGGTGAGGATCGCGTTGAGGTACTGGCAGCGGACCGGGTCGGCGAGGGCGGCCGTGACCTCGCCGGCGTCGCCGTCGAAGAGCAGGTGCTCGGCGGCGCCGAGGCCGCGCTGGGTGGCGGCGAAGAACTCGCGGACGTCCTCGGACGTGACGGAGTCGCGAGCGGCGATCGCTTCCTCGATGCGGTCGGCGTCGACCTCGGGCCAGTCGATCAGGGAACGGGAGCGGCGGTCCATGACGGGGCCGAACCAGACGGCGGCGCTGTGCATCCAGGTGACGCGGGTGTCGCGCCAGGCGGTTCGCGCGCCCTCGACGAGGTTCGCCGACGGGGCCGCGCAGAGCGCGGACGCGGCGCCGGCGAGGGTGGCGGTGTCCGCGCTGAGCTGCTCGAACTGGGGGATGGCGACGTCGGTCGCGATGGTGGTGACGACCTCGGTGCGGGATGGGCCGCCGCCGCCACAGGCCGCGGCGAGCAGGGCGCTGAGCGCAGCGAGGAGGAGGAGGCGGCGGGCGCGCACGGGTCCGGGCACTAGAGGGATTCGAGGAAGCGGATCAGCGCGTCGCGATCCTCGGCGCTGAGGGCCTTGAAGGCGTCACGAGACGCCTCGCCCTCGCCGCCGTGCCAGAGGATGGCTTCCTCGAGGGTGCGGGCGCGGCCGTCGTGGAGGAAGTTCGTGTGGCCGTTGACGGTCTCGACGAGGCCGATGCCCCAGAGCGGCGGGGTGCGCCACTCGCGGCCGTCGGCGGCGAACTCGTGGCGGTTGTCGGCCAGGCCCTCGCCCATGTCGTGGAGCAGCAAGTCGGTGAAGGGGACGATCAGCTGGTCGCGGAGCGCGGGGATCGGGTGGTCGCTGGTGGTGTGGGTGGCGACGTGGCAGGCGGTGCAGCCGCTGCGGACGAGGGCCTCCGCGCCGCGGCGGATCACCTCGTCGTCCGTGTTGCGCATCGCCGGCACGGCGAGCGTGGAGGCGTAGAGGGTGACGTCGGCGAGGCGGTCGTCGGAGAGCTCGGGGTCGCCGCCGGAGACGGCGTCGAGGCAGACGGTCTGGACCGCGGTGCAGCCCTGAGTGGGGAAGAGGCTGCTGGTGATGCCGATGTCGCCGAGGAAGGCACCGGCAGACTGCTGCTCGACGGAGGGCTGGCCGGCTTTCCAGCCGAAGCGGCCGATCACGAGTTCGCCGGAGCGGACGTCCCAGACCATGTTGACGCGGCCGGAGATGCCGTCGCCGTCCTCATCGTCGGGATCGGCGAGCTCTAGGAGGCGCTCATCCGCGATGGCCTCGAGGAGGCCCATGCCGATGACGATTGGCGCGATGCGCGGCGAGATCATGAGGTCGTCGGGGAGCGGGCCGAAGGCGGGGTCGGCGATTGAGTAGACGGGGGAGCGGAGGGTGTACGGCGTGCCGTCGTCGTATTCGCCGGTGATCTCGGTCCACTCGATGTGGATGGCGCCCTCGGGGGTCAAGCCGAGCAGGGCGCGATCCTGGAGCTGGCCCCCGTAGTTCGGGTCCGGGTTCGGGCCACCGTGTTCGCCGGTGCCGGGGATCGAGAGGCGGAGTAGCAGTCCGCGCTCCGGGTCGTCGTTGTCGGTCGGGGGGCGGCCGCGGCCGTCGAGGACGTGGCAGGAGGAGCAGGACTGGGCGTTGAAGAGCGGTCCGAGGCCGTCGCGCGAGGTGGTGGAGGCGGGCGCGGTGACCCAGTTCTGGGTGAAGAAGGAGTCGCCGACCTCGAAGCGACGGCGGTTGTCGTTCGAGAGGTTGCGGGCGGAGAGGCTGAAGGCGTTGCGAGTGTCGTTGAAGGCGGTGGTGTCGCCGCCGAGCTCCGGGATGAGGAAGGCGTCGACGTCCTCGTCCGCGTCGTCGCCGCAGCTGATGGCGATCAGGGCGACGAGCAGGGCGCTGATCGCGACGATCGGGATCCAGCCGCGATCGTGCCCGAGAAGGCGGCGCAGAGGCGGGAAGGGCGACGGCTGGAGGCTCACAGGCTGTCGCCCTTCCCGGGCTGTGCGCTAGGAGACGCTGATGGAGACGCCGAGCGCCTCGGCAGCGGCGACGATGCTGTCGGTCTGCAACTCCAGCGCCTCGATGGCGGTGAGGATCGCCGTCCGGCCCTCCGAGCTGTCCGGCACGTCCGCGGTCAGGTGCTGGTCGAATGGCGCGGGGATGCCCTCGGTGAGCGAGACGCTCGAGGAGACCTCGTCACGCAGCTGGTCGGCCAAGTCCTCGTCAGCTTCCTTGACCAGGTCGTAGATGCCAGGGCCGTTGGTCCCCGGGAAGTCACCATCCAGCACGCGCTCGATGCCGACGGCGTTCGCGACGATGTCGGCGGTCGTGTTGTCGGAGAAGCAGGAGTGCTCGTCTTCCTGTGAGCGCTCCTCGTAAGCGACGGTCATGCGCTCGCCGGCGAGCTCGCCGCGGCTCAGCTCACCGATGCCGGTGATGATGTTGACGAGGGCCTCGTCGGTCTCGAGCGCGAGGAAGGTGTCGTAGTAGTTGCCGCTGCCGTCCGGGTCCCAGGCGTCGACGAGCGACTGGAGGTGGACCAGCAGCAGGTCGCTGGCGGTCTCCAGGTAGACGCCACGACGGTCGGCGTTGTCGGCGGTGGTGTAGTCGCTGACGGGGCGATCGCCGGGGCCGTCGTCGTTGAAGTCCTGACCCCAGAGGAGGAACTCGATGGCGTGCCAGCCGGTGGAGACGTTGGCCTCTCCGCCTTCCTCGTTGAGGGAGACGAGCACGTCGGCGGTGATCTCCGGGTGGAGGTCCGGGTTGTTGATGATGCCGGCGTTGGGGTTGCCCTCGACGTAGTCGATGTAGGCCTCGTCGAGCGGCCACGCGTTGATCAGGCCCTCGGGACCATCTTCCTCGTTGTCGATCGGGCCGCCGTAGAAGCGGAAGGCCTCGGTGGGTCCGTAGTCATCGCGGGCGGTGAGCCACGCCTGCTTGGCGGCCTCGAGGGTGTCGTCGGTCGGGTCGGCGAGGAAGGCGTCGACGGCGGCGTCCATCGTGGTGGCGGACTCGAGGCTGGCGGCGTAGGAGGCGTGCACGCCGTCGGCGTACTGCTGGACGACCTCCTCCTTGAGGTCGCTCGACGGTCCGTCATCGCCGCCGCAGGCGGCGAGTGCCAGCGCGGCAACCACGAGCATGGCCCCGATCGCGAAGGATGGTCGTATCATCTGTCTTCCTCACACCTGAATGCCTACGAGTTGAATGTAGTGCGCACGAATTCTGAGTGAGTGTGCTATCTATGGTCAACCACCAGTTCCAACGATGGCCGCCCGGTAGCAGGGAGTGACGAGTGTCGAACCGACTGATGCGGATCCACGGCCTACGACCCTGTCCGTGCGAGCGGCATGCTTGGGTCGTGTTGCTGGAGGAGGACGGCGACGCCCACGTGCGGCTACGGGTGCATCGCGAACTGGTGCCGTTCTTCATGACGGAGGGGGTCGGTCCGGGGGCGCGGCTGCTGCTGAGTAGTCTGGAGTCCTCGCTGGCTGCGATGGGGCAGGCGCCGGAGGCGGTGATCGTGACCCCCGAGGAGCGGCGAATCGTGGTGAGCGTCCGCCTGAGCGGGGCGCTGGGCGTGACCGAGGCGGAGTGGGACACGGGGGTGGCGATGCTAGCCGCGCGGCACCTGGATCTGCCGATCTTCCTACGGCAGGACGTGCTGGCGGAGCCAGCCATCGCCGATGGGCATGCCGCTCCCGCCGAGGGCACCGCCTCTGCCGAGCGTGCCGCGTCCGAGGAGCCCGCTGTCCTCGATCGGGAGACGGCGGTGCCGGAGGTGTTTCACGAGGCGCTGACTGAGCTGGGGTTGGCTCGCGCGGAGGCTGAGGACTGACCGGCGCGGGACACCGCGCGCGGACGTGACGCCCTCGATGGCCGGATGGCCCTCGGGCGGGGTGGGCTAGAGCTTGATCAGGCCGAGCTGGAGCGCCTTGGTGACGGCTTCGGTGCGGCCGGAGGCGTCGAGCTTGCCGAAGATGCGGGCGACGTAGGTCTTGACGGTGCTCTCGCTCAGGCTGAGTGAGGCGGCGATCTCCTTGTTGGCGCGGCCCTGGGCGAGTTCGCCGAGCACCTCGAGCTCTCGCTCGGAGAGGGAGGGGCCGGTGGTCTCGCCGCGCTCGAGGCTGGCCATGCGGTCGAGCACGCGGGCGGCGATGCTCGGCTCGATCAGGGATTCACCCTCGCTGACGGCGCGGATGGCTTTGAAGAGCTCGTCGCGCGAGGCGTCCTTGAGGAGGAAGCCGCGGGCGCCGGCCTCGATGGCCTCGAAGATGTAGTTGTCGGTGTCGAACGTGGTGAGGACGATGCATTTGACGTCGTCGAGTTCGGTGCGGAGGCGGCGGATCGCCTCCACGCCGTCCATGCGGGGCATGCGCAGGTCCATGAGGACGACGTCGGGCCGGATCGCGGGGGCGCGCTCGACGGCTTCCTGACCGTCGCTCGCCTTGCCGACGATCTCGAAGTCGTCCTGGCTGTCGATCAACGTGGAGATGCCGTCGCGGACGACGGTGTGATCGTCGACGATCATGACGCGGATCGGGTCCATCGGGGCCTCGCTTCGAGTGTCCGCGCGGCGACCGGGCGATTCCCCGGTCGATGCGGCCGAATTCATGCTAGTCCGCGGGGATGGTCGCTTCCACAACGGTACCGCTCCCCGCGTCGACGTTGCGGATGTCGAGGGTGCCGAAGAGCTGCTGGACGCGCTGTTCCATGCCGCCGAGGCCGAAGCCGCCGCCGTCGTTGCTGTGGCGGGTTGGCTGGCCCTCGATGCCGCGCCCGTCGTCGGTGATGCGGAGGCGGACGAAGCCGGGGAGGTAGGCGACCTCGACCTCGACGGCCTCGGCTTCGGCGTGCTTGCGGACGTTGGTCATCGCCTCCTGGGCGATGCGGAGCATGGCGGACTGCACGTCGCGGCGGAGGGCGCGGGGGCGGCCGACGACGACGAGTTTGCCGTCCTCGGAGCCGTCGCCTGCGAAGCGGGTGATCTCCTGGTCGAGGGCCTCGTCGAGGGAGTTCTCAACGAGGCGGTCGGGGAGCAGGTTCCAGACGGAGCGGCGGGCGTCCTGGAGGCACTCGCGCGCGAGTGAGCGGGCGCGTTCGAGGTGATCGAGCGACTCGGCGGGGTCGCCGTCGAGCGACTGCTCCATGGCCTCGAGCTGGAGGACGATGCCGGTCAGGCCCTGGGCGATGGTGTCGTGGATCTCGCGGGCGAAGCGGTTGCGCTCCTCGAGGACCGCGAGGTCGCTGGTCTGCTCGAAGAGCCGCGCGTTCTCGATGGCAACGGCGAGCTGATCGGCGAAGGTCTCGACGGTGAAGCGGTCGGCCTCGTCGAAGACGTTGGGCTCGGGGCTGCGGACGTCGAGGACGCCGACGACGAGGTCGCCGACGTGAATGGGGGCGGCGATCTCGCTGCCGGTGACGCCGTCTTCGCCGTCCTCGATGGTCAGGTCATGCACGACGAGGCTGTCGCCGCTGGCGGCGGCGCGGCCGACGGCGCCGTCGTCGAGGAGGCGGCGCGGGGTGTGTTCGGCGGCCTCGCCCTGCGGCACGAGCTCGTCTGTGGCCTCGTCGAGCAGGAAGACGATCACGGAGGAGTAGCCGAAGGTGTCGAGGAGACGCTGGCTGACGGCGGGGAGCAGGGCGTCGAGGCGGGTGAGGGTGCCGACCTCCTGGGCGACGCCCGCGACGGCGACGGCGCGGCGGTTCAGCTCGGCGAGCTCCTGTGCGCGCTCGGCGGCTTCCTCGTAGAGCCGCTGGTTCTCGGCGGTGCGCTGGCGGACGCGGTCCTCGAGGTTGGCGTAGGACTCCTCGAGGGCGCCGGCCATGGAGTTGAAGCGCTCGGCGAGGCCGCGGAGTTCCTCGTCGATGTCGGTGTCGACGCGCTGAGAGAAGTCGCCGGCGGCGATCTGCTCGGCGCCCTCGGTGAGGCGTGAGATGGGGCTGAAGAGGCGGCGGATGACGTAGGCGAGCGAGCCGGCGGCGACGATCCCGCCGGCGATGATGACGAGGAGCGCGACCTGGGCGGCTTGGCGGATCGGGCCGATCACGGAGTCCCAGCGCTGCTCGGTGACGACGCCCCAGCCGGTGCTGCCGACCGGGGCGTAGCCGGAGATGCTGCGCTCGCCGTCGCTGCCATCGGCGATCACGGCGCCGCTGCGCCCGCCGAGTGCGAGGTCGACGGCCTCGAGGTCGGTGACGTTGTCGCCGACGAGGTCGAGGTCGGGGTGGTAGATGACGCTGCCGCGCTCGTCGACGAGATAGGCGATGCCCTCGTCGCCGACGCGGACGTCGGCGATCGCCTCGAGGAAGTCGGACTGCAGGGAGATCGCGGCGGCGAGGATGCCGCTGACCTCGTCGGTGACGTCTTCGACGGGGACGGAGGCGAGGATGAAGTCGACGCCGGTGACCGGGTCGGAGAAGACGCTGGAGAAGGAGGACTGGCGTTCGTCACGGACCTGGCGGAGCTGCGAGCGGTCGAGGTACTCGAGCCACTGCGGGAGGCGGACGAGCCAGGGCGGGTCGGAGGCGACGACGGTGCCCTGGCGGTCGTAGAAGAGGAGCCCGACGTCGAAGGGCACCTCGGCGGAGGCGCGGATCTCCGCGACGAGGGTCTCGAGCTCCTCGGGAGTGGCGGAGGGGCTGGAGAGGGTGGTGGCGGAGCGTTCGAGCGGGCCGAAGAGCTCGTCGAGGCGCTCGGAGAGGCGGTCGGCGGAGACGCGGGCGAGCTCCGCGTCGCGCTGCTGGACGACCTGCTCGGCGATCCTCGTGGCTGCGAAGAAGCCGCCGATGCCGACGACGAGCAGCACGATGACGAGGGGCGTGAGGACGGCGACGAGGCTCTTGGCGAGCAGGCTGCGGCCGACCAACCGCTCGCGGAGCGCGGTGAGCCCGAGGCTCGGGGCGGTGAGGCGACGCCAGGATCGGCGCCTAGAAGAGCTCGCCTCGCTCATAGATTCCGTCGACGATCGCGCCGTCGAACAGATCCTCGGCGGCGACGGGGACCTCGAGGGATTCGTACTGATCGAGCAGGTCGACTAGCGCTTGCCACTGCTCGACGGTACCGCGTCCGATGCCGTCCGGGCGCGCGGCGTTCACGAGTTCGGTTTCGAGCAGGAAGCTCTGGTGATCCGCGTCGAGGCTCTCGTCGAACGTCAGGGTGATCTCGACGGCCTCGTCGACGTTCTCGCTGGCGAAGATGGCACCTCGGAGGGTGGCGCGGAGGAAGCGGGTGGTGAGGTCAGTGTCGGCGATCGTCTCGTTGGTAGCGAAGATGGCGAGCCCGAGGGTGGGGATGCCGAAGTCGGCGGGGTCGATGACGATGACGTCCTGGCCGTCGCGGCGGAGGGTGTCGGGCTCGTTGTTCACGAAGACGGGGTAGACGTCGATCTCGCCGACGAGGAAGCGATCGATCTCGCCGAAGCGCACGCGCTCGAAGGTGACATCGTCCTCGGAGAGGCCGACCGTGGCGAGCATGGCGAGCAGCTCGGGTGGGGGTGCGGGGGAGGTGCGGCCGATGGTCATGCCGGCGAAGTCGGCGGGGCCCTCGATCTGGGAGCCGCGACTAACGACATAACCTCGGTCGCCGCGCTGGCCGAAGAGGGAGACGGCCTTCACGTCGAGCTCGCCGCCGTTGCCGAGGCGGGCGCTGCGCCGGCCGATGAAGCCGGAGGCGGTGCCGGTGGTGAAGTCGACGTCGCCGGCCTCGAGGAGGTCGAAGTGCTCGGCGCCGCCCGGGGAGTGCCGGATCTCGACCTCGAGACCTTCTTCCTCGTAGAAGCCCCTGGCGTCGGCGACGTACGCGGCGACGAAGGGGAGGTTGGCCTGGGGGCGGAAGCCGGGCATGAAGACGATGGTGTCCGTCTCGTCGCCGTCGCAGGCGACGAGGAACAGCGCCGCGCCGGCGACGGCGGCGACCACGAGCGAACCGAGACGCCAGCGGGGCGTGAGCCAGTTCATCTGAGGGAGTCTGCCAGATGGCCGCACGTTCGAAACCTTCCGATGCCCGACCGTGTCGCCACCCGCTCACCGCGGCCGTTGTCGGCCGAAGGGTGGACCGGCTGTCGTCCGAACGATGGACAAGCGTAGCGGGTGCGCCCATGAAGATGTCCGGATGACCGCCCCCCAGCCGCACATTCGCGTCGTTGTTGCCGATCGCAGCGAGGAGATCTGTCACGCACTAGCCCGGCTGCTCGGCGGCGACCCGGCGATCGAGGTGGGGGCGACGGCGCAGACCGAGGATGAGCTGCTGGCGCAACTGGCAAAGGCGGCACCGGACGTGGTGCTGCTGGACTATCAGCTCCCACGCCGGTCTGTGGATGGGTTGATCAGCGCGTTGCGGGCTCGTGTGCCGGATCTGGCGATCCTCGTGCTGCTCGTGCATCCCGGAGACGTGAGCGGCGTTGAGGTGGACGCGCGGACGGCGTGGATCCTGAAGGACACGGACAGCGAGGAGCTGCGAGCTCAGGTGCGCGCGCTGATGCCGCTCGCGTCCTAGGCCGCCTCGAGGGCTGGCCTGGCTCTAGTCGGTTGACTCTTGTCTGGCCCGCCACTGCTCGGTGGTGTTGGTGCGGGGGTACGGCTCGTCGGGGTACTGGGACGTCGAGGAACGCGCAGAGCGGTTCCCAGCCGTCGGCCGCTTCGAAGGTGAGGAGGCGCTGGGGCGGGATCGTGTGTCGCACCTCGTCAAGGTGACGCCGGAAGATGGCGATCGCGGCCTCGCGATCCTCGACCTTGCCGTCGAGTACGCCGTTCCAGATCAACTCGGTGACCCAACGAGCGCGTCGCCGGACCGCTGCGTCCTCCGAGGCTAGCCCCTGCGCGGAGTTCGGGTAGATGGTGTTGTGGACGCTGCGGAACCAGGCGTCTTCGTCGCGCGTCGAGAGGACGACCTTCGCGTCGGGGTAGTACTCGGCGAGTTCGCGCCAGAAGGCGGAGACGGGCCAGTCGACGCCGGCGCGATAGTCCTCGAAGATGCGATCCCAGTCGAAGGATTCGCCGCGTGTCGCGGCCTTCCAGAGCCGGAGGTGGTCCGGGTTCGCTCCGACTTCGGCCATGTGATAGCACTTCGAGAAGCCGAGCTGCTGTAGCGCGAGCTGGAGCGAGCGGGTGCCGGTCCGCCCGAAGCCCGCGCCGATGACCTCGAGTGCCACGAGCGCTCCCCGCTGGCCTCGGTGGGTGGATGGCCCTCGGACGCGACGAGCAGGCGTCCGAGGGCTGGCCGCGCCTACTCGACTCGGATGGTGGCGGTGGTGATGGCCATGGGCTTCGAGGGCTGGCCGGACTCGGAGCCGCCGGCCTCGAGCTGCTTGACCACGTCCATGCCCTCGACGACCTCCCCGAAGATGGTGTGCTTGCCGTCGAGCCAGCCGGTCTCGACGAAGGTGAGGAAGAACTGGCTGCCATCGGTCCCAGGGCCGGCGTTCGCCATGCTCAGGAGGCCAGGCTTGTCGTGCTTCACCGACGGGTCGTACTCGCCGTCGTACTGGTAGCCGGGCCCGCCGGTGCCGGTACCCAGCGGGCAGCCGCCCTGGGCCATGAACTGCCAGATGACGCGGTGGAAGGTGAGGTCGTCGTAGAAGCCGAGGCGTGTGAGGTAGATGGTGCTGGAGACGTGCATCGGCGCCACGTCCGGCATGAGGCGGACGGTGATCTTGCCCTCGGTGGTCTCGAGGTCCCAGAAGTAGGTGCTGTCGCCGTCGAACTCGACCATCGGCGGTTTGGCGAGGCTGGTCTTCCAGCCGGAACCGGACGTGTCGACGCCCTGCGCTGCGATGAACTCGTCGATGGCGCCGACCGCGGCGTCAGCCATCCGGATGCTCCTCTATTGGAGGCGTCCGGATCGCCGGTCGCCTGATGTTCGTGCGTTCCAGTCTCCGTTGCGAGCGGCTCACAGGCCAGCCGCCCGCGCCAGTATCACTAGGCGAACTGGGCCAGCCAGCCGCGTACGCGCTCGACGGACTTCGGCTCCTCCTTCAGCGGCGAGTGGCCGATGCCGGGGTAGATCTCCAACTCGGAGTCGGGGATGCAGCGGCTCATGATGACGGACCCACCAGCGGGCGTGGTCTTGTCCGCGTCGCCGACGATGATGAGGGTCGGCACGTTGAAGGCCTTGATGTCCTCGTCCATGTGGTACTTGGCGACGGCGCGCTGTGCGGCGGCGAGGCGCGGGCGGCCTTCGGCCTCGGTGTTGTCGGCCTGCGCCATCCAGTGGTCGGTGGCGGCCTGGCCGACGCGGCTGGAGGTGGAGAGCAGCAGGAGCGCCTTCACCTTGTCCGGGTAGTCGATGCCGAAACGCATCGTGATCGCTCCACCCATTGAGGTCCCGGCGATGACGGCCTGCTCGACACCGAGCTCGTCAAGCAGTGCGTTGCAGTCGGCGGCCCAGTCCTCGAGCGCGACGGGGCCATCGGTGCCCTCGGAATCACCCATGCCGCGGACGTCGTAGGAGATGTGGCGGAAGCCGGGGAAGCTGGGCAGGACCTCGTCCCAGTAGTGGTGCGAGCCGCCGATGCCGTGGATCCAGACGACGGTGGTTGGGCCGTCCCCGGTGATCTCGTAGCAGTGCTTGATCCCATTCGCGACGACTTCTGGCATTCGATTCCCCCTCGCATCGGCGATCCGGCGCGAGTATAGGCCGCCGTCGAGCCGCTCGACGTTCGGAGGCGGGCGGCGACCAGCGTGGGGCCTCGAACGTTGCAGGGCGGGGTACGATGCCGCCGCCGTACCCGATCCCCTCGTAGAGCCGCTCAGGAGGCCGCTGATGGTCGAAGACCAACCCACCGCGCTGCGCATTCCGGACCCGGGGTTGCGCGCTCTGTTCACCCGTGACGCGCGCTGGCAGGCGTGGCTCGACGTGGAGGCGGCGCTGGCGCGGGCGGAGGCCGAGATCGGGATGATCCCGGCCGAGGCGGCCGACGAGATCGTGAGCAAGGCGAAGCTGGAACTCCTCGATCCGGAGCGGATCATCGAGGGGTTGCGGGTGACGGGGCACGGGCTGGTGCCCTTGATCTGGGACCTCGACCGGGTGTGCGAGGGCGACGCCGGTGGCTACGTCCACTGGGGTGCGACGACGCAGAACATCACGCAGACGGGGACGGTGCTGCAGGTCCACCAGGCGCACGCGATCATCCTCGGTCAGATCGGTGGGCTCCTCGGGCGGCTCGCGGATCTGGCGGAGCGGACGAAGGACGATGCGCTGCCGGGGCGGACGCACGGGCAGCATGCAGTGCCGTCGACGTTCGGGGCGAAGGTGGCGGTGTGGATCGACGAGCTGTGCCGGCACGTGGAGCGGCTGCGCGGGGCGGAGCCGCGGGTGTTCGTGGCGATGCTTGGCGGCGGCGCCGGGACGGCGGCGTCGTTCGAGGGGCACGGGCATCAGCTGCAGACGCGGATGGGGGAGCTGCTCGGCCTCGGATCGATGCCGGTGCCGGGGCGGACGATCCTCGATCACCTCGTCGAGTACGTGATGGTGCTGGCGCTGATCGACACGACGTGCGGGCGGATCGCGCGCGAGATCCGGGAGCTGATGAAGGAGGAGTTCGGCGAGGTCGAGGAGCCGGTGCCGCCGGGCAGCGTGGGCAGCAGCACGATGCCGCAGAAGCGGAACCCGAAGCTGTGCCAGGACATCATGGCGGACGAGACGCACGTGCGATCGCTGGTGCCGCTGGCGATGGAGGCGATGCTGTCCGACCACGAGGCGGACGGGAGCCGGGCGGTGATGCTGGGGCGGGCGCTCGTGCCGGCGATCGAGCTGACGGGCGACATCCTCGTGCGGATGAACGAGCTGTTCGAGGGGTTGCGGGTCTTCCCGGAGCGGATGCGGCAGAACCTCGATCTCTCGGGTGGTTTGATCATGTCGGAGAGCCTGATGCTCACGCTCGGTCGCGAGCTGGGGCGACAGCGGTCGCACGACGCGGTCTACGAGGCGGCGCAGGAGGCGGCGGTGTCGGGCGAGTCGTTCGCGGCGCTGCTGGCGGCGCGGCCGGAGGTGCAGGGGCACCTCGATAGCGAGCGGATCGCGGCGTTGCTCGATCCCGCGGCCTACACGGGGGACAGCGCGCGGCAGGCGACGGAGCAGGCGGCTCGCGCTCGCGAGGTCGCCGCGTCGATCGCGGGCGGTTGATGGCCGACCTCGAAGAGCTGCGACCAGAGGCGCGGGAGTTGTTGCGCGGGGCGATCGATCTGCACGCGCACGCCTCGCCGGACCCGTTCGCGGAGCGGCGGATGAACGCGGCCGAGCTGGTCGCGGCAGCGAGCGAGGCGGAGATGGCGGCGATCGTCCTCAAGAGCCACGAGTACCCGACGCAGCCGCTCGCGTGGGCGCTGGAGCCGGAGTTCAACGCGCTCGAGGTGTACGGGGCAATCGCCCTCGATCATGGGGTGGGCGGCCTGAATCCCGACGCGCTGGAGGTGGCGCTGCGGATCGGGACGCGCGTGGTGTGGATGCCGACGTTCGACGCGGCGTGGTCGCGGGAGACGTTCGGGCGGTTCCACAGTCGGGGCGGGCCGATCACGGTCCTCGATGCGACCGTCCTGGATGGTGGGGGTGCCCTCGCGCCGGTCGTGCACGAGTTGCTGGAGCTGATCGCGGAGCACGATGCGCTGCTGTGCAGCGGGCACCTGAGCCCGGCGGAGACGGACGCGCTGGTGGCGGCGTCGCGGGAGCGGGGGATTCGGACGGTGGTGACCCACGCGACGGCGTTCGGGATCCCGCTGGAGGTGCAGCAGCGGGCCGCGGCGCGCGGGGCGCTAATCGAGCAGTGCGGCAACGTGATGTTCCGCGAGGAGGGCGCCGAGGCGGCGACGGTGGCGATCCTCGATGAGGTGCGCGCGGTGGGGCCGGAGCATGTGGTGCTGTCGACGGACCTCGGTCAGGCGGCCAATCCGCCGCCGCCGTTCGGGTTTGGGCGGTGGATCGAGCGCTTCCTCGATGCGGGGTTCAGCACGGACGAGGTGCGGCAGATGGTGCAGACGAACCCGCGCGCTGCCCTCGGCTAGCCTCTCTCAACGCTCCGCGCCGAACGTTTTCGGCGCCGCCTCGTTGGTAGGTGTGGAAGCACCACGCGTCGAGGCGGAGCGTCATGGCCCTGGAGACTGAGCGCGCGCGGATCCAGCACCTGCTGCGCCGGGCTGGCTGGGGTACCAGCCGCGGCGAGCTGGACGAGTACTTCGCGCTGGGGCTCGAGGGGACGGTCGACCGGCTGCTCGACCCGGCGGCGGTGGACGATTCCGCCTCGGATGCCGCGATCGCGGCGCTGATCGAGGACGACCCGCGCGAGCGGCGCGGGGCGCTGATCGGCACGTGGTATCTACGGCTGCTGACGACGCGGCGCCCGCTGCTCGAGCGGATGACGTACTTCTGGCACGACCACTTCGCGACGGCGATCCACAAGGTCAGCAATCCCGCGGTGATGCAGATCCAGAACGAGACGCTGCGGCGGCTCGCCCTCGGCGATTTCCGCGCGCTGCTGCAGGCGATCACGCGCGACCCGGCGATGATGGCCTGGCTGGACAACCGCACGAACGTGAAGGACGCGCCGAACGAGAACTACGCGCGCGAGCTGCTGGAGCTGCACACCCTGGGCGAGGGCGTGCTCTACACCGAGACGGACATCAAGCAGGCGGCGCGCGCGCTCACGGGCTGGGTGATCGCCGGGACGCGGCGGACCGGCGGCGATCCGGAGGCGCGGTTCGTGCCGCGGCGCCACGACGGCGGGGAGAAGACGTTCCTCGGGGTGACGGGCGCCCTCGATGACACCGACGTGGTGGGGATCCTCGCGGAGCGGCCGGAGACGGCGGCGTTCATCGGGCGGAAGCTGTGGCGCTTCTTCGCGGTGCCAGAGCCGCCGGCGGCGCTGATCGAGCGCACGAGCGAGGCGTATTTCTCCTCGGACCGTTCGATCGCCGCGATGGTGCGGACGATTTTGCTGTCGGAGGAGATGTACTCGGACGAGGCGTACCGCTGGCGGGTGAAGTCGCCCGTGGAGTTGGTGATCGGCGCGGAGCGCGCGCTCGAGCTGTCGGCGCCGCTGCGGCGCGAGCCGCAGTTCACACAGACGATGGGGCAGCTGCTCTTCGATCCGCCGAATCCCGCCGGTTGGCCGGAGGGGGCGGCGTGGATCAACAGCAACACGCTGCTTGCCCGAGCGAACTACGTCAACGAGGTGACGCGCGCGCGTGGCCGGAGCGTGTTCGATGCGCTCGCGCTGGTGCGCTGTCACGGCGCGACGGGGAGCGCGGCGGAGGTCGTCGACTTCCTGCTCGACCTCCTCGTTGGTGGCGACGTCGACGCCGGAACGCGGGAGGTGCTGATCGAGCACCTGGGCGGGGAGCACCACTTCGACCTCGAAGAGGCGGCCGCCAGCGGGGCGCTCGCGGGGACCGTCTACCTCGTACTGACGATGCCGCTTGCGCAGCTGGCCTGAGGAGGGAGATCGCGATGCCCGAGAACGACGAGACCTTCCTCGATCGCCCGGTTGACCGCCGGACGCTGATCCGGCGGGGGCTCGCGTTCGTGGGGATGAGCTCGGCGATGCCGCCGGCGTTCCTGCGGGCGGCGTTCGACGACCGGTCGGCACCCGCGCTGGCTCTCGATCCGAGCCAGAAGCTGGAGACGCCGCGCCGGCAGGTGCTGGTGGTGCTGCAGATCGCGGGCGGGAACGACGGGCTGAACACGGTGATTCCCTACAGCGACGGGGCGTACTACGACGCGCGGCCGGGGCTGGCGATCGCGCCGGAGGAGACGCTGCCGTTGGATGACCGGCTGGCGCTGCATCCTGCCCTCGAGGGTGTGCAGTCGCTGTACGAGCGGGGAGACGCGGCGATCGTCCTCGGCGTGGGGTACCCGAATCCGAACCGGTCGCACTTCGCCTCGATGGATGTGTGGCACACGGCGAGTACCGACGGCTGGAGCGAGACGGGGTGGCTCGGTCGGCTCCTCGATGCCACGCGGTACGAGCAGGAGTCGCTGTGGCGTGCGGCGAACGTGGGTGCGTCGGCGCCGCGGCCGCTGACGAGCGCGGAGCCGTTCGTGCCGTCGCTGTCCTCGGTGCCGGCATACGTGCTGCAGACCGATCCGCGGCACCCCGCGGACGGGGAGCGGCGGGTCACGAACTTCCTGCGGCTGCATGCCGCGCAGGCGGCGAGCCTGGCGGTGCAGGCGGAGTACGGCGGGCAGCTCGCGCTCGTGTCGGAGACGGGGTTGCAGGCGTACGAGTCGACGGTGGCCCTCGATGCCGCGACCTCGGGCTACGAGGCGCGGGTGGACTACCCGGACACGCCGGTCGCGCGGGCGCTGCGGACGGCGGCGGAGCTGGTCACCTCGGAGGCGGGGACGGGCATCGTGTACGTGACGACCGGCGGGTTCGACACGCACTCGAACCAGGCGGGCCAGCACGGCGAGCTGCTGCGGGTGGTGGGCGACGCGGTGCGGGCGTTCCACGACGACATCGCCGCGCACGGGATGGCGCGGGAGGTGACGACCCTCGCGTGGACGGAGTTCGGCCGGCGGGTTCGCGAGAACGGGTCCGACGGGACGGATCACGGGACGGCGGGGCCGCTGTTCCTGTTCGGGCGGTCGGTGCGCGGCGGGTTGCACGGGGAGCAGCCGGCGGTGGGGGACCTCGATGGGAACGGGGACCTGAAGTACAGCGTCGACTTCCGGTCCGTGTACGCGAGCGTGATCGCGCAGCTGTTCGACACCGATCCGGCGGATGTGCTGGGTGGACCTTACGAGGAGCTGCCGCTCTTCGAAGCGGTCTGATTCGCTCGACGGTCGACGCAGCGGTGTTGCGACCGCTCCTCGGAGGGTTCTGAGGCCCTGCCCCGAGGGGCAAACGTTTGCTACAACGCTGTCTGAATCTCCGCGTCGGACCGAAGATCGGGCTGGGCGCGGCGTCAGGGTGTCGCGCCGGTCGTTCGATCCTGTTTCGACCGGAAAGTACGCTATGACCGCCGCCGCTGATTTCCTGCCCGACCGCATGGAAGACGAGGCGTCTCCGCACGTGATGGGCGACGACGTGCCCGGCGATCTGAACGCCGGCACCTACAACCTGCTTGGGGTCGACGTCAGCACGACCACCTTCGAGGCCGGGCGTGACCGCGTGCTGGCGGCGCCGCGCAACGGCGCGAAGCTGGCAGTGCACTACGTCTCCGTGAACACGATCGTGGAGGCGAACCGGCAGCCGGACCTCGCGGAGCTGCTAAATCGCGGGGATCTGGTCGCGCCGGACGGCGTGCCGCTCGTGTGGCTCGGCCGGCTGCGCGGCCACGAGATGACGCGAACGTACGGTCCCGACTCGATGCTGGCGATCATCGATCGCGGCCGGGAGCACGGGTACACGCACTACTTCTATGGCGGCGCGCCGGGCGTGCCCGAGCTGCTGCGGGAGAACCTCGAGCAGCGCTACCCGGGGATCGAGGTGGTGGGGATGTACTCACCGCCGTTCCGCGAGCTGACGCCCGAGGAGGACCAGGCGGTCGTGCGGCGGATCAACGAGGCGAACCCGGACTTCGTCTGGATCGGCCTCGGATCACCGAAACAGGACCGCTGGGTGGCCGACCACCGCGATCGGCTGAACGCGGCAGCGATCCTGGCGGTGGGCGCGGCGTTCGACTACAACGCCGGGTTGCTACGCACGGCGCCGCGATGGATGCAGCGCAGCGGCCTGCAGTGGCTGTTCCGGCTGGTCACCGAGCCGCGACGGCTGTGGAAGCGGTACACCGTCTCGAACGCACGGTTCCTCTGGCTCCTGACGCTCGACACAGCGAAGGGGATCGGGCGCCGGATTCCGCTCGTGGGGCGTCGCTAGGCGCCCGAACGGGCCGAACGCCGAACGGTCAGCGGGCCTCGGACGTGTGGAAGACCTCGTAGCCGTCGACGTGCATCTGGACGCGTCCGGCCTCGACGAGGGCCATGAGCGGGGCGCTGTCGGCGGCGACCTGGTCGCTGCCGAGGCAGGCGAGGTGGGACGCCTCGTCCTTCCACTGCACGTAGCAGAGGACGCGGGCGCCGTCCGCGCTCGAGAGGAAGTGCTGCGAGATGAATCCGGGCTGGGCCGGGAACAGGCCGGCCAGGGTGTCGAGCTGTTCGAGGAGCGCGGGGCGCTCCGATGGCTCCGACGTGAACTCGATCAGGGCGGTGAACTGCTCGTTCGCGGTTGAGACGTGCATCGCAGACCTCTGGCGTGTCTTCGGTTGAAGTCGGTTGTCGTGACCGTCAGGCGTCGGCGAAGGGGTTCGCGTCCTTCTGGGTCATGACGGCGATGACGGAAGCGATCAGACCGTCGCGCAGCGTCATCTGCTCGGCGACGCGCATGCGGACGCCGGTGGTGGAGACGGTGCCCTCGTAGACGATTGCGCCGCCGTCGTCGCTGTAGAGCTCGGAGACGAGCTCGACGTCGGCCCACGGGACGGGGTTCGCGCTCATCATCTGGATGACGGCGTCGCCGCCCTCGATCTGCATCGCGCCGCCGTCGAAGACGACGTCATCGGCGAGGCAGCGGCGGGTCTCTTCGAAGTCGGTCGGCGTCTGCCACGAGTGCCAGTAGCGCATGATCTGGTCGCGGGCGGCGGCGGTGGTCATGGGTGGCTCGCTTTCCTCGGATGGTTCGAACGTGGGTGAGCTGCGACGTGGGTTTGGGACGACCTCAGGTCGCCGGGACGGGTTGCAGGGCGCTGGCAGCGAAGCTGTCGAGGCAGTGCGACCAGCCGGCGGTCTGGAGCCGGAAGAGACCCTCGTCCATCGGTCCGGTCATGACGAGGTGGAGGTCGGTGCCGTCCTCGGTGGGGGTGAACTCGATGGTGACGGTGGACTGGCCGTTCCAGCGGTAGGCGAAGCGGTGGGGTTCGTCGACCTCGAGGAACTCGCCGTCGATCGTGCGCATGACGTCGTCAGTGCCCTCGAGCGGGTAGTAGGTGATCGAGAAGCGCTGACCGACCGCGAGTCGCCAGTTGGTGAACTCGGTGCGGTAGCCAGGGCCGCAGGTGAACCAGCGAGCGATGGTGCCGGCGTCGCTCCAGGCGGACCAGACCCGTTCGATGCCGGCGGCGAGGGTGCGTCGCTGCTCGATGCGCTCGGTCGTCATCTCGGTCATCGGGTCGTCTCCTCTGCGTCGTCCGCATTGTTCTGGGCGCCGCCGTTCGCGCTGTCCTCGGTGGCGAGGAAGGCCTCGAGGGAGTCGAGGTGGCCTTCCCAGTAGCGCTCGAGGGTCCCGAGCCAGCCGCGCGCCTCGTCGACCGGCGAGCGCTGGAGGCGGCAGCGGTGGACGCGGCCGTCGACCTCGCGGCGGATCAGGCCCGCTTCCTCGAGGACGCGCACGTGCTTGGTGACGGCCTGCTTCGAGATCTCGTAGGGCGCACCGAGCTCACCGATGCTGGCCGGTCCCTCGATGAGCCGCGCGAGCATCCCGCGCCGCTTGCCGTCGGCGAGCGCGCCGAAGACGAGGTCGAGATCCGGGTCGGTGGCTGTCGATTGGTCAACCATATGGTTGACTATAGCGATCGGCGACGAGGTTGGGAAGGTCCTCGCTGACTTCTTACGCCGGGTGATCCTGGGGCGTGCTACGAATGGAGCGACGCCACCTCCGGCGTCCAAGTCCCGATCGGGCGAACGATGATCGAGTCGACCGACCAGACCTCGAGCGTGTCGCAGGCCTCGAGCGCGGGGCTGGCGAATCGGCGGCTGGTGAGCCGGCGGCTGGGCGAGCGGGCCGCGCTGATCGCGGGCGTTGTCGCCGTCTATGGGCTGCTGGCGGTGATGCTGGTCTTCGTGATGCCGGGGTTGTTCGGCTTCAAGACGTACAGCGGGTTTGGTGCCTCGATGGGGGAGACGATCCCCGACGGGTCGTTGATCGTCACGCGTTCGGTCGCGTCGGCGGACGTCGAGGTCGGGGACGTGATCGCGTTCCGCTGGCCAGGGTTCGAGCACACGATCACGCACCGCGTCGTTGACATCGGGTCGCGTGGCGGTACGCCGGTGTTCGTCACGCAGGGAGATGGGAACCCGACGCGGGATCCGTTTCCGACGTTCGGCGATCAGCAGATCCGGCAGGTGGTCTTCACCGCGCCGCACCTCGGGGCTTATCTACCCCTCGTGCGGTCGCTGGTGTACGTGCTGGCGTTCGCCGGCGGGTTCGTGCTCTGGCGAAGGAGTCGCGCGCGGCGGCGGGCTGCCGCGGCGATGGCGGCGTCAGCGCCGCCGCCGGCTCTCTAGTACCGAGTCTCTAGTACCGCGCTGCCAGTGGGAGCGGGCCGAGGTCCGCGTCCGCGAGTTTTGAGGCGAGCGTGCCGACCGTGGTGACGAGCGCGTCGAGTTCGGCGGCGGCGTCGGGGGTGGGGACGCCCTCGGAGAAGTCGGCGCCGGTGAGGTAGAGGTCGGTCGGCGCGGGGAGCGCACCGAACCACTGGAGGACGTCGCGCAGGTGGGTGGCGACGCCGAGGTAGTGGTGGTGGCTGCCGCCCATGGCGAGGACGCCGACGGGCTTGCCCTGCAGGGCGTCGACGGGGAGCAGATCGAGGGCATTCTTCAGGGCGCCGGTGAGCGAGGCGCGGTAGACGGGGCTGGCAAGGATGACGGCGTCGGCGGCGCGTACCTGCTCGACCAATGCGGGGGTGTCGTCGCTGAGGTCCTCGGTAGGTGTGCCGTCCGCGAAGCCGAGGGTGAGCGTGCCGAGGTCGAGGAAGGTGCAGGTGGCCTCGGAGGTGGCGTTTGCGCGTTCAACGGCGTCGCCGAGGGCGCGGTGCATGCGGCCGGGCGGGGTGACGGAGCCGAGCAGGGCGAGCAGGCGCGGGGCATCGGGCATGGGGATCTCCTCAGGCGTGCCGGATCGGTGATCGAGGCCGGGGGCCGGGCTCGGGATGCTACTCGACGCCGAGCGCGAGCTTGCCGGCGTTGAGCAGCACCATGTCGTCCTGCGGGGTGTGGATGCGGCTGCAGAGGGCGTCGCGGAGGTGGCGCTCGAGCGGTTCGCGGCGAGTGAGGCCGGGGTTGCCGCCCATGTCGACGGCGAGCTGGGCGATCTCAACGTCGTTGTTCGTGGTGGTGTACTTCACGAACTGGGCTTCGCGCGGCGTTTCGCCGTTCGGGCCGTCGCGGTTGACGCGGGCGGCGAGCCCGTAGAGGAGCTGTTCGTTCTGGTAGATGAGCGTCTCGATGCGACCGACGTCGCTCTGGAAGCGGGGGAGCGTGGCGAGTGGGCGGCCGAGGTTGGTGGGGACGCGGTTCTGGGCGAAGTTGATCGCCCAGTCGCGCGCGGCGGTGGCGACGCCGTGGTAGACGGCGCTGATGGCGAGTGAGTTCCAGTAGGCGACGCGGATGTCGCGGGGAATCCAGTCCTCGGGGGTGCGGACGTCGACTGCGTAGGCGTCGGGGATCTCGGCGCCATCGAGGATGAGGTCGTCGCTGCCGGTCGCGCGCATGCCGACGTGGTCCCAGGTGCGCTCGATGCGGGTGCCGGGGGTGTCGGTGGGGACTACGAAGGTGCCGACGCGGACGGGGTCCTCGTCGGTCTTCGCCCAGAGCATGTAGTGGCCGAGGGCGGGCGCGCCGGTGACGTAGATCTTGTGGCCGTCGATCCGCCAGCCGTCGGTGGTCCGAGTCGCGGTGGTGGCCGGGAGGCCGCCACGCGCGGGGGTGCCGAGCTCGGGCTCGACGCGGATCGCGTTGATCAGCGAGACGCCCTCGATGGAGGCGCGCACGACTTCCTCGTAGATCGCGCGCGGCCAGCGCGAGGCGGGGGAGGCGAGGCTGGCGTGGTAGGTGTACTGCATCGCGAGGACGAGCCCGGTGGAGGCGTCGCCGGCGCCGACGGCCTGGAGCACGCGGAGTGGCGTTTCGAGACCGAGGCCCTCGCCGCCGAGCTCGCGGGGGACGGTGAGGTTGAGCAGGCCGGCCTCGTGCAAGTCCTGGAAGTTCTGGTGCGGGAAGGTGGCGTCGCGGTCATGCTCGGCCGCGCGCTCGGCGAAGAGGGGGCGGAGGGCCTCGGCGGCTTTGAGGATCTGCGCTTCGGTGCGAGCGGGCCTGGTGGCGGTCTCGGTCGTCATCGCAGCTCCTGGTGCGTCGCGTTGGCGGGTGACCGGGGTTAGCGGCTGGCGGCGGCAGCCTCCGCCGGCGCGGCGTCGGGCGACTCGATGGCCGCTCGCTTCGCCGCTTCCAGTGCGGCTCGATCGGCCTCGTTCTTGGCGCGCATGTCGCGGATGCGCACTTCCTCGCGGACGATCGGGAGTAGGTCGCGGCCGTAGTCGACCGCGTCCTGCACCGGGTGGTAGCCGCGGATCAGGAGCGTTCTGCAGCCGGCTTCGTTGTACTTCAGCAAGGTCTCGGCGACCTGGTCCGGGGTGCCGACGAGGGCGGTGCTGTTTCCTCGGGCGCCGGTCATCTCGGCGATGGCGGTGAAGAGGCGGTCGTCGACGACGGCGCCGCGCTTCGCGTTCTCGAGGAGGCGCTGCGAGCCGACGCTGGGCGCGGCGGGGGCGGGCGTGTCACCTCGGAGGATCTTGACGCGCTCGAGGATCTGACGCGCCCGCTCCCAGGCCTGCTCCTCGGTCGCGCCGAGGATCGGGCGGAAGGAGACGGACACCCTCGGACGGCGGCCGTTCACCGAGGCGCGCTGGTTCAGGTCGGCGATCTGTGACTTCACGTCGTCGAGGGATTCGCCCCAGGTGGCCCAGACGTCGGCGTGTTTGGCGGCGACGTCGAGGGCTTCGTTCGAGGAGCCGCCGAAGTAGACGGGGATGTGCGGCTGCTGGATGGACTTGATGTCGGAGAAGGCCTGGCTGACGCGGTAGAAGCGGCCCTCGTAGTCGAAGGGCTCGGTGCTGACCCAGTCCTGGCGCACGATGTCGAGAAACTCGCTGGTCCGGGCGTAGCGGTCGACCTTGTCGAGGTAGTCGCCGTCGCGCTGCTGATCGACTTCGCTGCTGCCAGTGATGATGTGCATCGCGAAGCGGCCGCCGCTGATGACGTCCATGGTCGCAGCCTTGCGCGCGGCGACGGTTGGCGAGACGAACCCCGGTCGGTGGGCGAGCAGGAACCCGAGGCGGTCGGTCCTGGATGCGGCATGGGAGGCGATGGCCCAGCCGTCCGGGGCGCCTGCGAAGTAGCCGATCAGGATGCGGTCGAACTCGCCTTGCTCATGGACGTCGATGAAGCGGTTGAGGTGCTCCATGTCGAGGGCGGGGCCGCCGACGGGGCCGGTGAGCTCGGATTGCGGCTTGCTCGAGATCATGCCGATGAACTCGACGGGCATGCGGCGGTCCCTTCGCTGTCGACCGAGAAGCTAGCAAGCCGCGACGCCCTCGGAGGGTAGCGGCGCGGCGTCGGGGAGAATGTCGAATAAGTCGACCAAAATAGTCGTGAATTAGCGAGGTGCTGTCAAACAGCAGGGACCTGCAGGCGCCGCGCGGGGTCTCAGCGGCTAGCTGGCGTCTGGTGGCGCGCCCTCGTTAGGTGCTGGAGGCCGCGAAGATGCTGGCGATCGAGGCCTCGAGGGTGGCGTTGAACTCCTCGTCGGTCTGCTGGGCGGAGAGGCCCTCGCTGAGGGCGCGCGAGAAGCTGGCGACGATGCCGTGACAGCGGGTGAGGCGGGCGTTGGCCTCCTCGCGAGTGTATCCGCCGGAGAGCGCGACCACCTTGAGGACGTTGGGGTGGTTCACCAGGTCGGTGCACCAGTCGTGGTCCTCGGGGAGGGTGAGCTTGAGCATCACGAGCTGATCCGCAGCGAGGGCGTTGAGGTGCTCGAGCAGCGCCGCCTTGAGGAGCGACTCTGCTTCGGCCTTCTGCGGGCTCTTGATGTCGACCTCGGGCTCGATGATGGGCACCAGGCCGGCGGCGAGGATCTGGCGGGCGACCTCGAACTGCTGATCGACGACGGCCTTCACGCCGGCCGGGTTCGCGAGCTTGATGACGGAGCGCATCTTCGTGCCGAAGACGCCGTGCGCCTTGGCGCGCTCGAGCAGCTCATCGAGGCCCGGGATCGGCTTCATGACCTGCGCGCCGTCGACCTCGTCGGCGAGGCCTTTGTCGACCTTGAGGAACGGGACGACCTGCTTCTCGTTCCAGAGGTACTCGGCCGCACCCTGGCCCTCGATCTCTCGATCCATGGTGTTCTCGAAGAGGATTGCGCCGAGGATCCGCTCGCCGGTGAAGGCGGGGCTGGTGACGATGCGGGTCCGCATGTCGTGGACGACGGTGAACATCTCGTCGTCGTTAGAGTAGGCGCTGTCCTCGATGCCGTAGAGCGCGAGGGCGCGCGGGGTGCTGCCGCCGCTCTGGTCTAGGGCGGCGAGGAAGCCTTCCGCGGTCTTGATCTTGTTGAGCTGAGCTTCGTTGGTCATGTGAGGGTCAATCTGACTGCGGGGAGGGCCGGTCGCTGGCCATCCGATCGAAGCGGGATCGTCGGCGGCGCGCAACCGTCGGATGGCCCGGCCTCGGCGGCCGGTGGTCACCTCGGTGGGTTCGACCGCGCCACTCTACCTCGGTGGGTGGCCCTTCTTCGCCTCGGAGGGTGGGGGACGAGGGGCCTCGGGGGTGGGTTTGGCTCAGGAGGGTGGGGGTGCGTGGCGACCCCGGGCGGGGTCGAGGTCCGCGGGTAACAACGAGGAATGGCAGCTCTACTCATGGGGTGTCAGGTGAAGGCGTCGGTGGGCCGCCGCTCGCGGGCGGTGTGACTGTCCGAGCATCATCAGGCACGGCAAACGAGTCTGACTGCCGCGGGCTCCCCCTTCGTCGCCTACGTCGGCTAGTGCTGCCCCCGGTGGGTACCGCGTGTACGGGTGTTTCTGGCATTGGTATGCAGAGGCCTACCGGAACAGCGGCTATGACCAGCAAGGGCGGCTGCAGGCGAGGCGGGTCACACTCAGGGTCAAATCAACCCTCGACGTCCTGATAGGGGTCGACCGCGGGCTCGCTTTGATCACGGTACGGCTGAACTACGGCAACCTCCGAGGGCTCAGCAGTGCCATCTAGTGCAAGGGGACTAGCGTCCATCGGCTCGGTGGGACCTGTCTGGTCGGGGTCATCTGACGGTTCTTCCGGTTCGGGCGGAGTTGGACCGTCGTAGTCCCGGGCGGCCTCGTTGAGATCCTGAGCCGCTTGTGGGCTGTTCCGCTCATACTCATCAAGCCAGTCCCAGTTGGGATTGCGCATCCACTCCACTACCCCTGCTACGCCCTGCTGGTTCTCCAACTCGAGGAAGACTCGGAACCCAAAGCCGTACGCATCCGGCGTGCGAGACAAGATCTCATCCAACTCCCGGTGAAATCCGTAGTGGTCGAGGATGCGGAACTCCACCCACTGGGCGAACCCCTCCATCGCCACGTGATAGCGCCCCGGCCGACTCTGAAACGCCCGGATGTCTGCACCCGAACCGTCGCCGTGGTACTCCCAGGCATGCGCTAGCTCATGAGCGAGGGTCCCGAGGGTCTCGCGCTCGGTCATCCGCCTGACTCGGATCTCATGAGCGTCTCCGTCGTAAGTCCCCAACAACTCCTCGCGCTCGTTATCGTCGAGGAACTTCAGTCGGGGCTGTCCCTTGTTCTTCAACGAGATCCCGAGCACATCTTGGAATCGATAGGCATAGAGCTCCCCAAGCAGCCAAGTCGGCCCCTCACTGATCTCCGCGGTCGCTTGATACCGCTGCTCGATGCTCCGTTCCGCCGTCTTGTTGGGCATCAGGTCAAGGAGCGCTTCCAGGAGCCCCCGCTTGTTCAGGCCTAGCGTCGCGGCCTCGACCCCGGCTTCGCCGGCGTGCTCACCTGGCCGCAGGCGCTTGCAGTTGGGGGTGCTGAGGCAGCCCAGGCACCCGTCCTGACAGGGACACAGCAACAGCATCTCCGTGATCAGATCGAACAACCGTGGCATCTCGCCAACCAATTCCTCGGCAAGGCCGATTCCGCCCGGGACAGCGTCGTATAGGACGAGGGCAGGGCCGTTCGAGATCCCTTCGATCTCTGGTTGCACCGTTGTGCCGAGCGATTCCGAGTCATGCGTGAAGAGCAGGGGTGCGCAGCGACGGATCGCATGGCTGAGGGCGTGTAGCGTCTCCTGGTCTATCGCTAGCTCCCCGGGTGGGATGAGCACCTCCGCCTTGGTGAGGTAAGCGCTGGCTTCCAGAGGGGTGTCGTATAAGGTCGGCTCCCGCTTCACACTGGTCAGCGGATCATTACCATCGGCTACTCGGAACCCGACCACGCGCTCGGCGACCTTGATCTGTGCCGATGCGCGCCCCCAACCACCACCGATCCGCTCCCGTCTGACGCTCGGCATCTTCAGTGGTTCGACCTCTGTCACCGCGATCCGGCTGGTGTAGAGGCCGTTTCGCTGGTCGGCGCCGACGACTTCGACGGTCGGAGGTTCGTCCAACAGCCGGGTTCCCTCCACCTCGTATCGGTTGCCGCCGACCAGCATCAGCGCGCCCCGGTAGCTCGCCTGGAGAACTCGCTGACGGTCGAAGTCGCGAATCGGCGCATTGCGATTCGCTGTGTTGATGACCCTGACTACGCCCTCGCCGAAGGAGTCGAAGGCGATCGATGGCCTGAACCAGGACTCGGCCGTCGGTGTTGGATGGGCGCCTCCGGATGAGGCCCAAAGTTCAAGCTGGCCGGCCCGCAGTTGCTCGGTGATGAACTGTTTCCCCACTGGTCCGAGCGTTCGATCCACTGCCTCAGCGGGCACGGGCAGCATGCCGACCGCCGCACGAGTGTGCAGTTCGACCAGGTGCCGGTTGTTGAACTCCACGAGCCCGAGCGGGAGTTCCCCCGCCCGCTTCACGCGGGCGGGCAATCGGACGACCGAACTGCCGTCCTGTGAGCACACCAGGACGCAGACCGCGTTCCCGAACTCTCGGTCAGCGCCGAGATGCGTCACGGCCTGCTCAAGTCGCCACCGGAGATGACCCGACCCCGCGTAGACCAGCACGTCGTACTCGGTGATGCTGCGCCTAGTCGCGGAGAGGCTATCCACGACCTCAATCTCGCCGGCGCCGAGCATCGTTGGGTCGATGCGCGATCCGATTCCCTGTACGTCCTGGTTTGACAACCCTCGGGCGTCAACCACGAACAATACGTCGAACGACTCCGCCGCCGCCGAACGTGCCAGCGTCCTGGCATCCTCGATCATTGAGTCGCGCTGGAGGACGCGGCTCCCCGTCTCGGTTTCGCGCGAGGTCGGGATCCACGCGGCGAATGTCACAGCCGTCTTCGGTGCCGCGTCGATATCGATTGTTGGTCCGACTACTGCTTCTCCGAGCAGATCGGTCACGAAGCTCTCCGGCGATCGGACCCCCCAGCACTCAACGAAGAAGCGCGGCGGGACCCCCGACTGGCGCCAGAGCAGCTCCAGTCGTCGAAAGAGCATCCCGGCGTGGGCCGCTCTCACTCCGACCAGGTGGCTCGCGTCGACCACCTCGATCAGGCCAAGGTTGCGGAAAAACGCGTTCCAGGATGGCTCGCGGAACGCTTTGAGGGCTGAGTCAAGCGCCTCGGGCGTCAGAATGACCACATCCGCGTCGTGGGGCTGCTGTGACGGGTCTGCGGCATGGTGGACCCGCACAATCGTGCTCCAACGTGGTGAGCGCCGGAAGACTTCGTCGAGTTCATCCTTGAGATTCCTGCCGTGAGCGTGATTGGGGACGAGGACGAGGACTCGCTCGAATCGTTCGCAGACCGCCTCGACAGTGAGGATCATCGCTGTGGTTCGTGATCCATCACCGGGTGGGGCGGTAGCGACGGTGATGATCACCTCCTGATCACCAGGCGGCTCGGCCTGTCGCTGAAGTGCCTGCGCGGTCTGTTCGTAGATCTTCTGATCGATGCTCAACTCGCGGACGATCGAGAGGTAGCGATCGGGGAGCGGCGCCGTCCGCTCAGGCGTTTCCGTCCGGGAAACCTGGTCAACAACCTGGCCGCGGTAGATCGGGCTGTCGCGGAGGCCGGTCCACCACTCGAACGGGGTCAGCTGTTCCTCAGCGGCGTCCGGGGCCTCAACCGGCTCCGTGCCGATCGCCCTCGCTTCCACGTTCACGGGGCTGAGGTCATCGCCTCCGCTCGTGCTGAGCAGGCCGATGGTGGGCAGTAGCGCGATGACTGGAGCCCACGGCGAGACCAACCCCGCGATTGCGGTGCCGAACATGACGAGAACGACGATCGAGAGCAGCGCCGATACCAATGGGAACAGACCGCGGGCGGTCCAGACATCTGGAATTTCACTCAGGGCCTCCCACTGTGGGAGCCGGCGGCTGCGCCAGCCAGAGGGCCCGAGGTGGTGGTCATCCTCGTGGCCGAGCTGGCTGAGCGCGAACCACAACACCGCTGCCACCAGCAGGCCGATTGACGTGGCGATCGCAACCTCGAGGGCGGTGGCGAGGTCCGCTTCAGGCCGCCGCAGCCACATTGGCTGGAAGTCCAGCGGCATCTCGCCGCGGATGGCGCCGAACAGGAGGAGTAGAAGCGTGGCGACGGCGCAGGCGACGCTGAGGTCGCGTCGCGTCCACAGCTGCTTACGAGCCTCCTCGAGCTCGGCCAGAGCCACCGTCGGCCCGGCCTCGTTCTCGCGCACTTCGTCGGCTGACGGCGTCACAGCTGGACTCTCAGACATGTACCGCGACTGTGTCGAGCGGGACCAATCCGGTGTCGATCACGAATGCCTTGTCGTTTCTCGGAATCGGCCGTTCAATCTGCTGAACGGTGGCGCCGGCCTCGCTCTGGCTTCGGGACTGCTCCGCGAGCCTTTCGAGATGAGCGGCCGGAGCGGCGATCATCCTCGAATCGAATGAGCTGATGTTCACGGCCGGCAGCGAGCTCGGCGCCCCCATCACGAGCCACCCCTTGACCTCCGCCGCGTCAGGCCACTGCCCGATTCCGCTGAGGGTGTCCCAGGTCCACTGCTCAGCGAATGCTGCTACCGAGGTTTGGAGGTTGTCGGCGTGAAGGGCTGGGTGCTCAGCGTCGTCGCGAACCATCGACTTCGACGACTCTCCCACGTTCAGCGCAGTCCCCTCGAGCGCGGCGATCGCGTACTGCTCACGAAACTCCTGGGCGGCCTGCTCTGGACTCCCCTCTCCGCGGAGGTCGCGGAGGCGGACGAGTCGCTCCGCGATCCGCGAGCGCGTCTCTCGGCGGTTCACCTCGGCTACGCGGCTCCGCATCGCCTTCCCGAGCGTGGTCAGCTGCGTGACTAGCGACCGGACGCCGCGCTGATAGTCAGCGAGCGCCGCACGATCCAACACCTCAGTTCGCGATTGCTCCCGAGCATTTACTTGACGCCTGACGCTGTTGACCGTTTCCCGCCACTCGTCGAGAAACTGGTGCTTGACGGATGCGATTCGTCGCCCGGGGATCGCTCGCGCGACCGACCAGAGCCCGATCGCGACGAGAATCGCGAACACGACGCCGAGGCCGAGCGCCAGCCTCAGGGTGTCAAGTGAATCGGCCACCCAGCCGAACGATGTGACCGACGCGATGAACACGCCGAGTGCTGCCACGAGCATGACCAGCCAGGTAGCGCGTTTCGGCGCCTGATCGAACAGCAGCTCACGATACTCTTGGAATGTCTCGAGGAGCTTCGCGCGGCTGAACTGTAGAACAGCCTGAGGTATCTCCGACTCGCTGGAGACGTACGTGGCCTCAGATGCACCAAGAGTAGCCGGTCCGTCGTCCGCGTTGGCTGACTTCAGTGCCTGCTCGAGGCCTTCGATGAGTTCCGCGACAGATCCCGAAGCCATCCACCGTTCTGCCAGGTCATCGCGCAACCGCTTCAGCTCTCGATCAACATCATGCCGGTCCCGCTGGACAGACCCGCCCGCCGACTGTGACCGGACCGCCTTATCCCATTCCTGATACAGGCGATCAATTTGCTCGGTGATTTTGAGTTCGGTCTCCCTCGTCAGTTCCCCATCCTCCGAGAGGAGCTGCTTAGTCACGTCATCTTCCCACAGCCAGGTGAACGCCTGGTCTGGGTCGGACCAGACAACTCCGGTGCCCCCCGCTGGCTGGGCTGGCTCCCGATCCTCCACGCTTGCAGCCTTCAGGCCGTCGTGATCCGGGGACGTTCCATGGTCGGCGCCAGCGCGCAACGCGGCCTTGTCGCGGCCGGTCACCTCACGAGAGTCGCCGTCGCGGACGTGGGCTTGCGGGGCGGCGGGGGGCTGCCAGAGTTGGATCGGTGAGACACCCACCTTGGTCGTGGTCGCACGTTCCAGGATCGCGCTCGCGGCGCGGGCTGCTTGATCAGCGGCGGCCTGCTCCATGTCGTACCCGCACGTACGGATGGATAGGAGGCGGAACGAAGGTGGATCGCGCCAGGTATCGTAGAACTGATCGAGGAACCGCGCGCTCGCCTCGTCGTCTGACAACGTGAGGGCCGCCTCGAACAGGAGGCTGCAAAGTTCCGCCGTTTCCGCGAGTGCGGCGCCGTCTGAAAGTCCTCTGCCAGCGCGTGGGATCTGGTCGATGAGGACGATCCCGTACTGGCTGCGCCCCTCGCCGTCCACGCGTCCGAGCGTGTCTTGCAGGCCGGCGATTTCCTCCAGTGAGAGTGCCTGGTCATCCGATCGATCGACGGCGCTGATCCGAGGATCAATCGCGATGACCAAGCTGACCTTCAGAATCTCGACGAATGCCTGGTTAATCAGCCCCCAGAGCCAGTGATCCTCCGGGGATGTGGTGACCCGCAGCCGCTCAAGGTCGTGGGCGTGGACGAAGACCGTGACATAGAGCTGTTCCTGCGCGATCCCCCTTCCGCGCAACCCCTCGATCAGGCTGCTGTCCAGGAGTTGGGGGACGAGAGAGTCCCGTTCGTTCTTCGGGTCGACAACGATTACCAACTCGTCGTTGCTCCACGGGTGCGTGCCGTCGGTACCCGGCACGAAGCCCAGCAGCGGCTCGTGTCCCGGATCGGGTTGCACATCGAGCATCTGCTTGGCGAGCTGGTACCGCCCCATCGCCCCCCCGCCAGGGTCGCCTCGAAGGTCCTGGATCACCTCGCGTCCCAGTTCCCCGATGCCGATCCAGAGGTTCGGACGATTCACAGACGGCCTACTCGAACTGCTCGATGTTGAGCACCCGGACATCGTCCTGGCTCGGATTGTCCGGGTTGAATTGGTCCGTTGCCTCAAGCCGGTAGCTGATGGCCTGCACCATCTGTTCGAGTGCCCGGTAGCGAGGCGAGCCTGGTGCGGCACTCTGGAACTCGTTCACGACGACTGCACGGGCCTCCTCCACGTCCTGCTTCCACCGCTGCCAAGGATGATCGGGCGATGCCAGCTCGTCACGGACGTCGTTGGCGAGGTCCGTGAGCCATTCCCGGTGCTCGGTGCTCGCCAGATTCTGTCGAACGCTGTCGATTCCGCGTGCGTTCCGCAGGTACGGCGGCTGCAAATCTCTCCGCTCGTGCACGAGCGTGACGCGGTTCGGATTGCCATCGGCGCCCTCCGGATGGCTGACGATGCCGAAGCCGAACGCCAACGCCAGCACGTAGTCGACCGGACGCGGCCGATAGGGCTCGAAATCGGTCGGTAGTTCTCGAGCTCGCGAGTCCGCGACGGGGCCCGGCCGGAAACGCAGGTAGTTCGTGTAATCGTCGCTCATGCTCGCCAGTCGACCGGTATCGGTCGCCAGCAAGGCCCAGCCATAGGTCCGGTAGATGAGTGAAATGGTGAGTGGGTCGTTCGTTCGCACCGTCCGAACGACTCCGCTGAACGCGCTGCTCACGCTCTCGCTCAGCTTCCTGAGCAGGCTACCCTTGTTGAGGCTGTACTTCGCCGCGAACGCGTCTAACGCCTCTTCTTCGAACGCGAGTGTTGCCTGGTGATCAGGCTGGTTCGTTGGCTCGCGTGCCGACATTTGAGAGTTGACGAACGGGTAGAGCGGCTGCGCTCCCGCGACCAGAGTTCTTGTCAGCCGATCGACAATTCGATCCTCCAGCTGGTCCGCTGACAGGTCCCACGGTTCGTCGTTCTCTGAACGCAACGCCTCCCAGATCGAGTACTCGAGCGTCTCGCCCTGGTTGAGGTAGTGATCGCTCCCAGCGTCGATCAGCACCTGGGTCAGCGCCTCGGCCGCCTTCGCGCGGCGGCTGCGGACCTCTAGTTCATCGGCCTGCCGGTTACGACGCTCGCTGACCAACTCGTACAGTTCGTCGAACGCCACGCCGATTCCGCCGTCCGCGTCGTCGTGCATTCGCGTTGCTGCGGAGGTGGGAGGTGTAGTCTGGCGACCCCGCTGATCGAACGCGCCGAACTCTTGCCACAGCTTGTCTGCATCTCGCAGCGCATACCATCGGAACCCGCCGCTGGTACTCAAGACAGGCGCATCCCCCGCGCCAGCCTCCCGAGCGGCCAACTGCTTCCGTGCCTCTGCGACTACCTCGGTGATATTCGTGAGGACCTCACCGATGAGATCGGCCTCCTCCTGCAGTCCAGCGATTACGTCCTTGGCCCCCTCTTGCAGTAGTCGGCTCTCGTGAAGCCTGACGAATGGGGCCCACGAGTCACTGACAAACGACGCTGCGCGCCGTGCTCGTGAGCGGAGGGAGAACCGGCTAGCGACCGCTCCGGCATCGTCAGATAAGGTCTCATCGATCGCGACACGTTCTCGCGAGTCCCGTGCCATCGCGCTATCGATCTCGCGCTGTTGGTCATCCAGCGCGACGACCATTTCCGCAACGAGAGCCCGTGCCGCTTGGAATCCGTGCGGGTCGGTACGTATCCGCTCGCTGATCCGCGCTCGGAGCGCGGCGCGTGTCTCGGCCGCGAGTGCGCTCGCGGCTGCCCCGATTTCGTCCGCGCCGAGGCCGATCCGGCCGGACGGAGACAGCAGTTGTTGCCGCGCGGCGACGGTGGTGGCAACCGGGTCCGATTCGAACTCAAGCTCCTCCCCGAGGTTCGGAGCGTCCGGCAGCGCGTTCAGTGCCTGTCCGAGCGCGCTCTCCATGTCTGAGAAGCGGACCTCGCGCTCGCGGATGAACGATCCGGCCGCTTCCTTCGCATCGAACGATGGTGGCGGGGTCTCAGCATAGGTCTCAATGACATACTGACCGAAGCGGGTCCCGAGCAACTCGAACAGGTGCTGTTTCGAGAATTCGACATGGGCAACGCCCAGGCTGCCATAGCGCTGGGGCCGCCCGAGATTGGTGTCATCAGAGTTACCGACCCCGTCGAGCCACGCAACGACATCCGAGTCAAGCTCACCGATACTGCCACTGGTGTCCGAGAGGATCAGCGTCGCGACGGCGTCAGATATCCCACGCGCGATCGGGTCGAACTCCCCGGCAACCAACGCTCCGGTGAGGTTCTGAGGGCCCATCAGCCAAACCACGTCGGCTGGCCGCTGGTGGCCTTCCAGCGCGGCATCGTGCGCGCCCTCCTGAAACGGGAGAAAGGGCCTCCAGTGGTTGGTGAGGTTGCTGCGTTCCATCATCCAAGCGTCGAGTTCCAGCAACCCACCGAAGTGGTTCGAGCGTTCCTGCGCGGCCTGGTTTGGCGACGAACCGATCGTGGCGAGCGCCTCGTCAGGAATGAACACCTGAACCGATATCGGCGACGCCGCGTACTTGAGCCCCGCCAAGTACTGGAGCACCGGGAGTAGCGTCCCGCCGGAGGTGCCTCCGGAGAGGCTTCCGATCACAAACACCTTCACGCGGCTCCAACGCCCCCCTTCCCTTGTGAGGACTCTGGTGGTCGCTTGGATAGCCTGGTCGATCGCCGCGAAAGGGCGCCCACCAGCTTGTTCGTCGAGCCAGACCGCCAACCTCCCTTTCATCCTGATATGGCCCGCACCGTCGATGAAGTCGCCCGCGTCCCATACCTGGTCGCGTCCCTCGATCGGAGTGAATTCGAACCACGCACGAAGCGCCCGAGCCGCGTCGCCGTCCTGGTCCACGAGCGTTTTGAGGCGAGCGTTGACCCCGCGCCCGCCGACGAACGCGCTCATCGTGAGGCCGGGGACATTCGAGTTCTCCAGCGTGTCGAAGCCAATGAACTGCAGACGAGTCTGCAGGATCTCATTCGCCTGATCGCGAGTGAGGTCACCTGCAGCCACTCGACCGTCAAGAGTTGATTCAACGCGTTGCTTCACCTCCGAAGCGAGATGAGTGCCGAGGCCCCCAAGGCCAATCACGACTGCCGGTTGGTACGCGAGCCCTGCCATGGTTCATTCCTCTATCGCGTTTCATCGAACCTAGCTGTGCCGTCCTCGGCGCCGTTCGCGGGAACGTCGACGCGATCGCGCGAGTCGCTGGATTGTAAAGCTTTGCCCGAGCACGTCGAGTGTTTGTCCGAGAGAGAATGCGGCGGGTTTTCCGCGCTCGATTTCTTCCCGATTGATCGTGACGGTATCTGCGGTGAGACGCGTGACTAGAACTCCGCCGCGGCCGCGCCGTCCCTCCAGCTTGAAGGGGAAGCTTCCCGCGATCAGCGGGCGGTAGACCTGCCCTCGCCATCGATATCCGGCGATGCGACCACCGCCACGCTGCCTAAGTCGGACAGGAGTCGGCTGGCCAGGCACTGCGAGGCCGTACTCGGCTGGGAACTGCGGGCGAGTGAAGTGCCAGACCGCGAGAGCAACGGCAGTGAGAATGGCGATGATGAGCGCCAGCAGCCACCAGCAACCGATGCCGACGAACGGGAACGCGGGACAGGGGCACCAGACATCGATCGAGATCGTCTCCGGCTCGACGACGACGACCTTCACATCCGGACCGAGGTCGGTCGGGGCGATGAGCGTCAGCGTCTGCGCCCCCTTATCGAGCGAGCCGCCGGGAACCTCGCCGACAAACCGGTCGTCGTCTGGGGACCACTCCAGCAAGTGTTCGCCGTTGGACGTCCCGACGGTCGGCACCAACTGCGGCAGGAGCGAGCTGAGTTCAGAGGTTGAACCACTGCTCCGAACGACGACCGAGACGAGGCCGGTCGGATTGCGACCGTTGACTCGCTCATCGTCCTCCGGCTCGCCCCACCCGATCCAGACCGTGACTGGCGGTAGTAGGACAATCTCAACCGGAGGGCCAGTCCGGAGACTGGCGTCAGCAGCGGACTCGACTGTGGCGGAGTCCACCGATAGCAGCACCGTACGTTCTTCCAGGGGCTCGACATCGCCCCAGAGATCCATCACCGAGATCGAGACCGACCTGTTGACGCCGGCCGGCCCGAGTTCCAACGGGATCGGACCGAGCGAGCCGACTCGCAGATCGAACGTCACCTCCGGGAGTTCAGCGACGAGCGACGGAGAGGACACGCGCCCGTCGCTCCGCCTCAGCTCCACATTGATCTCGACGGTCTCGCTCGGCCGGTAGCGACGGGCGTCCTCCGGCTCAGTGATGAGCACGAATAACTCCGTCGGGTCGACATCGACGCTGAATCGGCGCGGCTCTGCCGGGGTCTGGAACACGAGACCCTGGTTCCTGGAGACCACGTGGAGCGTCGCCTCGTAGTCTCCGTTCTCCAGATCCCGAACAGAAGCTTGATAGAGCCCGCCCTGCCCGTCGAGCGAGATCCGAAAGGGTGCAGACTCCGGCCGGCCGGCCGGTCGCACGTGAGCTTCTTTCACGACCTGGTCGACCGCCTGCCTCGCGGCCGGGTCGAGTTCCGCGCCGAGGCCGCGAGCTCGCACCTCGAACACCGCGGGGAATTGCGTGATCTCTTGTCCTTCATCGGGAGCCTCGATCTCGAGCGCGTACGGAATCTGAAGCAGCAACCCTTCGATCGTCGCGCCCTCGAACCTGAACTCCCAATCGCCCGGCTCTGGATTGGGTACGGTGAGCAGCCACACGCCCTCGAGGACGCCAACTCTTGGAGTCACCCGCCCCGACGGTGACTCCAGTACGCCCGTGAAGTCGTCTTCCGACGCCTCGGCGGCATCGACGACCAAGAAGATCTGCTTGGTCCCCGCGTAGACGGTGAAAGCCGGCTCCTCCGGAACCTGGTCCAGGTCGGCGCGGAGCAGGCCTTTGACACTCGCGATGATCTCGATATAGGCGTCGATGATCGCGTCCGCGCGAAGCGGTGCACCACTCGGATCGTCGAAAGCCCGACCACCCGTGGCCTGGGCAAGTTCACGCATGAGAGGGAGGTTGGGTACCTGGCACGGGTTCTCCAGCGGAGAGAACCCGTGGTCTTCTGCGAACGCAATCGTGAAGATCGGGAAACCGGCGCGAACCAACTCAGGGATCGCATCGCGAATCTCCTGCGCATAGGCGTCGGCTTCGCCAGGGTCTGTGCCTGTGCCTCGGCGACACGGTGCACCATCTGTGAGCAGGACGATCACTCCGTTGCGGGTACCCGACCGCTGAAGTTCATCCACTGAGCGCCGTAGGCCAGCGAGGAGTTCCGTAGGTTGGTTCTGCGCGATGTTGCCGTTGCCCGATGCTTGAATCGCTCTTTCATTCGCCTCCCGGTCCGCGCTCAACTCCCCTTCGTCGGGGACGGTGGCGCCGTCAGAGAACTGGATGATCCCAACGAGGTCGTTGGCGTCGAGTAGATTGGGGAAGAGCTTGCCGGCTGGGACTCGACGGTTTTCCGGGTCGTTGCTCGGCATGCTGGACGACATGTCCATCAGCAAGACGACGCCAAGCGGATCCGATGCCTGCGCGAAAGATCTGGGCCCCTCGACGCTGACGAGCGCCGCACCGATCCCAAGGATGGCTGCTGTCAGCAGTACTGGAAGATGGCGCACCTGAACCGCACCTGTCACTTACCATAACGTAGGCGCGCAGTATCCGCGGTTCGGGACCAGGCCTACCCGGCACGCGACCATATAGTCGTAGAGCACAAGCCGGCAAGGTACCTTTGTCCCGCCGGGGGTGTGTTTGAGTGGTTTCCGGGGCCCGCGAGTTCTAGGCGGCGACGCTGGGCAGCAGCTGAACGTCGCGCTGGGCGATGACCTCGTCGAGGTTGCGCAGCGGTGGCAGGTCACTCTGCCCAAGGGCCAGTGCTAGCTCCCTGGCGAGCACGACGGCCCGCTGACTGGCCGCGAAGACGCGCCTGGAGTGGTAGGAGTTCTTCGCGAATTCGGGAGATTCGAGCGTATACAGCGCTCGCCAAAGTCGATCGACCTCCGCGGTCGGGGCAGACGAGCGAAGCAACCCGAGCTGACCGAATTCGTAAACGACCGCGTCAAAGATCGCTACATCCGACTTGCGCCGCCATTCGGGCAGGCGATCGGCGTCATGCAGAGCCTCGGATCGCGCGACTGCGAAGACGACCCGAGGTCTACCGATCGGTTCGAGCCGGAGTACCTCCTCGTAGAGGTCCCCAGGTGCACATCCAGCTGTTGCGGCAATGCGGAGTACGTCGCTTGGTCGCAACAACGGTTGCGACCAACCTAGCGGCGGGCCCGAGCCCGCTCCGGAGGCCGAGTTGGTGGGCGTCGGGTGAGCCACGAGGATTCCTTCAGGGTTCCTTCACAGCTTGGAGCTTGAGGCTGAGGGACACATGAGGGTCTCCCCCAAGGTGCTTTCGCGCGGTCTGGGACATTGCAGGCTGAGCGGACCGCCGCCTCGAGTCCCCGACTCGGTAGTGTCTGTCGCAACCCGCGTCGGCGCAGCGTAGTTTGCCGGCCAAGAGGCACGGTTGAGCGAAGCGGTTCGGTCCCGTATCGGCTTGCGGTGCCCGTGCCCAACCTGTCAGAAGTCTTGCTCTTCGGTGGGGCAGCAAGGCCCGCGCTCCTCTCCGCCCCGGCCGATCCTGTTCGCCGACGGTCCCAGGGCGTTCAGGACTCGAGCTCCACCGCTGCCACCAACGCCGACGCGCGAACCCCCAGTTCTTCGGCTACGTCCACGAGGACAGCCAGCGATGGGGTCTTGAGCCCTCGCTCCAGCTGAGAGATGTAGGTCGCGTGCAAGCCGCAGCGGGCAGCGAGCGCCTCCTGAGTGAGTTCGGCCTCGAGACGGTGCTTGCGGAGGACGGCGCCGAACGCTTTCGCGACTGCTGAGCGCTGGCTTGCCATCGACCGAGCATCGACGCGGCCTCGGAGGCATTCCAGAGACTATAGTATTAGTTGTGATTGGCCGATGATCGAGGTGATCGGGAGGTCCTCATGAGCGATGCATTCTGGAGCGGTGCGCTGATGGGCGCGGTCGTTGGTCTCGTTGTCATGCTTGCTGATCGGGCGTTCGCGGCGAGCGACCAGTTCGTCGGGTTGAGCATGCTTGGTGGGATCGGTGTCGGCGCGGCGACGCTCGCGTTCATGATGCTGCTCATCGCGGCCGGCGCTGAGGGCGCGGACGACAACGAGCCCGCGAATTCGAGGCGCGAGGCCCCATAGCGGTGTTGGGTTGTTGTCCTCGGTTGGAAGGGCTATATACGACTCTCTCCCCCCTTCGAGGTTGACCTATGAACCAACAGGCCGACGGCGTCGCCGGGGCGGTGGTGCTCATCCTCGCCTTGTTTGTATTCGCGAAGCTGGCTCCGCCACGATACGTCCCAACCGCGCCACGCGTTGAGGCCGCGATCGACCTCCTCGCCGTTGTCCGACGAAGAGTGATGACGATTGTTGGCGACGACAGCGAGGTGATCCGATGACCCGCGTTGCGCTCTATCTCCGCGTTTCGATCGATGAGCAGGCGAAGGGTCATTCTCTCGACTCACAGCGCGACACGTTGCGTGAGTGGGCGAGGGGTGGAACGCCGTCAGCGAGTACGACGATCCTGGCGCGTCTGGGACGAGCGTGGATGGTCGTCCCGGTTTCCTGAAGATGATCCAGGACGCGGAGTCCGCAAGGTTCGACACGATTCTCGTGTTGAAGCTCGACCGTTTCGCCCGCAACCGCGGGGACGCGGCGATCTTCCGCGAGCGACTCGAGCGAGCGGGCGTCGTTCTGATGTCCTACAACAAACGCACCGAGGGGTTGTCGCGTTCGGCCGCCCTCCTGACCAATGGGCTACAGGAGCTGCTTGCGGAGCACTATTCCGTGGAGCTGTCGGAGAAGACGAGCGCCGGTTGGCGCAAGCGTGCTGAGAAGGGGCTACCCGCCGGCGACATCCCCTTCGGTTACTTGAGCGCAGGACCCTCGGAACCTCCTCTCGTTGTTGCCGAGGAAGCCGAAGTGTTGCGCGGCGCGTTCGAGCGGTACGCGGTCGGCGACGCGTCGCTGATGGACGTTGCGCAGTACCTGAACGTGAGAGGCTTCGAGCCACGGTCGAAGCGTGGAAGTCCCTTGTTCGGGCACAAGACCGTGCGAGGGATCCTCGCGAACCGGTTCTACATCGGTGACATCGTCTACAAGGGCGAGGTTGTTGCGACCGGTCTGCACGAGCCGGTGATCTCGCGCGAGCTGTTCGAGCGCGTGCAGGACGTGCGCGAGAAACGTCGTAGCGCGTCGCAAAGCAACCACAAGGGGCGTACGAACCGCGCGTATCTGTTACAGGGCGTCGCAGTGTGTGCCGGATGTGGTGGTCCGATGTGGGCAAATTCGATGGCGAACGGCCGGCACTACTACTACCGCTGCTCGTCACGCGTGCGCGGGCATCGTTGCAGCGTCACGTCTACCTCCGTGCGAGCGGACAATGTCGAGCGTTACGTGCGGATGATGTTCGAGCAGTGGCAACAGTCGCCGGATTGGGCCGATCGCATCAGTGAGCGGTCGATACGCGGGGAACAACGTCAGACGATCGATATCGTGACGCAGGCGGCGCGAAGCTCTGCCCGATCAGGCGGGGATCACGAAGGCGGCGCGCAGCGCATTCGTGAACGGTCGGTTGACCAAGAGCAGCGCAAAGCCACCGATAGCGTTACGCAGGTGGCACGGGGCACCGATAGACAGCGCGAAGCGACCGATAACGTTACTCACCATGAGATCGAGCCCGGATGTCGCGCTATCGTCGGGCATTGCTCGATGGACTGATCGATTACGACACGGGAGCGGCCGAGATCCGCCGCCTTGAGGCTGAGCTGGAATCGCTGCGACAGCCGATTCAAAGCGTTGATGACTCGCTCCTCGCAAGCGAGCGGCTGACCGATATCCGCGACCTGTGGCCGCTGATGCGGCCTGAGGAGCAGCAGCGTTTCATTCGGTTGGTGCTGGACTGTGTCGTCATCGACTCGGACACAGGGGAAGTCGCGGGAGTCGCGCCGAATGGCGACTTCATGGCGATCTTCGATGTCGCTGCGGAGGACGAGGGCAGCGGCCTCGGTGTTGTTACGTGGCGACCCCGAGCGGATTCGAACCGCCGATCTCCACCGTGACAGGGTGGCGTGTTAGACCGCTACACTACGGGGCCGCGTGAAGCAG
>JANQNP010000052.1 GCA_028279505.1 Dehalococcoidia bacterium | reverse complement strand
GCCGTACCACCGGCCGCCTGCGCCACCGGACCCAGCGTGTCGGTGGTCGTCACCGACAGCGCACCAGTCAGCAGGTTCAGACCGTTGAACCGCGAGCGGTTGGCGATGTTGTCCAGCTCGTTCCGCAGCGTGAGGAGCTCCTCACCGAGGGCGGTGCGGTCAGAGGTCGACAGGATCGTCGAACCGGCCTGCACCGTCAGCTCGCGCATACGCTGCAGGATCGCGTGCGTCTCGTTGAGCGCACCCTCAGCGGTCTGGATCATCGAGACGCCGTCCTGCGCGTTCCGCAGGCCCATCTGCATACCCCGAATCTGGGCACGCATCTTCTCGCTGATCGCCAGACCGGCCGCGTCGTCCGCCGCCCGGTTGATGCGCAAACCACTGGAGAGCTGCTCCAGCGCCTTGCTCATCTTGCCACCGGTCACGTTCAGGTTTCGCTGAGCGTTGATCGCCGACACGTTCGTGTTGATGAACATTCCCATGGGTGTGGCCTCCTATGCCCTGGGAACCGGCTTCCGTACCGGCTCTCCCTCGATCCCGCCGGACCAACCACCGACAGGGAGTCTCAGCCGAAATCATCGGCACTGGCCGGGCGCTCCTTAGGGGTCGCGCCGGATGACCGATCTGACGACTCAGTGACCACGATGTCCCGCCAACGGGAGTCCGCCCACAGAACCGAGGGGATTCCCCGAGGCCAGCGATCCGGGATGCTCCATAAGGTCCCCATATGAAGCGACTCGTTGTGTGCGGTTGGGACGAACGGAGCGCGGCGCTCGTGCGCGCCCTGGCGCTGCGCACGGACCTGCGAGCGGTGGCGATCGGCGACGACCGGCCGGCCGCGCTGGTCCGCGCCCGAGCCGCGACCGGCCTCCCCTGCTACCAGCACCTCCGCGAGATGCTGCGCGCCGTCGACTACGACGCGGTGCTGATCGGCGACGCAACGGACCGCGAGGCCCTGCTGGAGCTCGCCACTGAACGAGGTGCGTCGATCCTCCTGCGCGGCGACGTCGCAGACGCACGCACGCTTCGCTCCGCGACCGACGCCGTCTCCGCCGGTACGAACGCCCTCAACGTCGTCCGGCCCGAGCTGAACCACGCCGGCGTCGACCTCCTGACCAGCCTCGCCGGCGGCGACGCCGACTGGGCACCGAATCTCGTCCAGATCGAGGTCAACGACGCCGACGGCATCGACACCGCGGTGCACACCGCCGTCGCGCTCGTCGCGCGGCTGCAGCCCGAGAGCGCCACACAGGTCGTCGTCGCAACCCTCCGAGGTCCGACCGACACGGTGATGAGCGCCAACATCCAGATCCGGCACACCGAGCGCGCCCTGACCGTCGTGACAGTCCAAGACCGCCTCGAGGAGTGGTGGCGCATCTCGGTCCAGGCGCCCGCCGGGACCGCCGAACTTGTGAACCGCGACGGTGCCTCAACACTCACGCTCGAGCCCACGAACGGAACCGCGGAGCAGTCGGATCTCGTCGACGACGACCTGCTCGATGTCGAGGCGATCCGCCTCGCCGATCCGTCGAGCCAGCGCACCGATGAGCGATTCGCCCCGTACGAGGCCGCGCTACTCACCGCGGTCGACGGATCGATCAACACCGGCTTCGTGACACCCGTCCGCGAGTTCAGCACCCGAGGGAATCTGCGAGTCCTCGAGGGCGGTCAGCTCACCACCGCTCCGCGCGAAGGACACCTGCGCATCCTCGGCTAGCGCGACAGGCCCCGCCGACCCCAGGTCCACTGACGAACCGGCAAGTGCACCGCTCCCTGCTCCATCGCGGGGGTTTGATCCCGCGCTCTGCGGGCGGACTCCGATGTGGCTGAGACCGGCTCCGCGCCCTACTGGAGGCGCTGGATCTCGGAGGCCACGTGGACCGATCGTTGCCGTTCGCGCGTGCGAGCGCACGTGCCGCCGTTGCCATCGTCGCCGTCGCCCTCGCGCTGGGCGTCGCAGCCATCACCACCAGCCAGTTCACCAGCGCCGCGACGACCACCGCCGGCACCTTCCCGGTGCCACGTCCCGAGGGCGTCACCATCGGCTACGCCGGAACCAGCGACCCGCAACTCCTCGCCGAGGCACAGCCCTTCGAGGTCGCGTCGCTCTCGATGTTCCACGTGCAGACGCAACGCTGGAGCAGCTACGTCCCCGGCGCCCCCGCGTTTGCCAACACCCTCTCACCGCACAACCTCCGACCAGACAGCATCGTCTTCGCGAAGCGAACCACGACCTCAGCGCTAACCGGCGCGGCCGTGCCGCTCGCGGGCGCGCCGCTGATCGAGTTCGCCGATCAGCCGCAGCTGTTCGAGGTCCCGCCCGCCGACGGCCTCACGCTCGGGATCAGCGGCACCAACGTCCCCGAGGCGTTGATCGCCTCGCAGCTCTTCAACACCGCCACGATGAATGTCTGGAACGTGCAACAGCAGCGCTACCTGACCTACATCCCAGGTGCACCGGCGATCGTGAACTCGCTGAACAGCTCGAACCTGCGCCCCACGGACTTTGTCTGGCTCAAGGCGGCCGGCGGCGCCACCGGCGGCATCGTGCTGGAAGACACCCCATTCATCGCTCGGCTGGTGCCGTTCGGCGAGGCGGGGACGCTCCTCGGACTTGGCGCGCCCCTCCACGGTGAGTTGATCGACAACGGCGACGGTAGCGTCACCTACATCCCCGAAGAGAACTACAACGGCGACGACAGCTTCACGTACACCGTGATGACCCCGAACGGCCCCGAGGAACGTGTCTTCCGCCTCAAGGTCACCGCGGAGAACGACGCCCCGATCGCGAACGACGACGCCGCGGTCGCAGAGGATGGACTGGCGACCATCATCGCCGTCCTCGATAACGACGAGGACCCCGACAAGGATCCGCTGGAGATCCTGCGCACCACGCAGCCCTCTGGCGGAGTGGTCGCGATCCTCGGGGACCGCATCCTCTACACCCCGACCCCGGACTTCACCGGCGTTGACGTCTTCGAGTACGAGATCACCGACGGGATCGTCGAGCCGGGCGACCCCGACGCGATCGCAACCGTGTTCGTCGCAGTCGGCGGCGCCGCGCTCGCCGGTCCGCCTCCCGTCGGCGGCGGAGGCGGTGGTGGCGGCACCACACCGCCGCCGGACGATGGGGGCGGCGAGGAAGATCCACCGTTCCTCACCGATGACAGCGCGCACCTCGAGACGTGCGACGCGCCCGCGGTGATCGACGTGCTCGGGAACGACGCGGGCGACGGCGTCACGGTCCTGGCGGTCGCCAGCGTGTCCACCCCGGCGCTCGGCAGCGCCTCGAACAACGGCGACGGCACCGTGACCTACACGCCGCCCGTGGAGTGCACCGGCAGCGACTCATTCACCTACGGCGTCCTCGACGGCGACGGGGTCGAGCAGTTCGCCACCGTCAGCATCACCATGGGCGAACAAGCCCCCGGCGAGAACCAGGCTCCCGAGGCGTTCGACGACAGCGGCGCCACGTTCGAGAACGAGCCGGTCACCATCAACGTACTGGCCAACGACAGCGATCCGGACGGCGATCCGCTGACCGTCAGCGCTGTGACGCAGCCGGCGGGCGGCTCGGTCGTCGACAACGGCGACGGCACCGTGACCTACACCGCCGACGGCTACGTCGGCCAGACCTCGTTCACCTACACCATCACGGACGGCCGTGGCGGCGAAGCGACGGCGAGCGTCAGCGTCAGCGTCGAGGGCGCTCCGGTCGCCCCGCACGGGCCCGTGATCGTCCAGTCAGGCGGTCAGGTGACCATCCAGGTGGTGACGCCCAGTACGTTCGTCCGCCTCGACAGCGTGACGCAGGGCAGCCACGGCAGCACCTCGATGGACGCGGGCGCGGGCACGGTGACCTACCAGCCCAACGCCGGTTACGAGGGTGACGACTGGATCACGTGGACGCTCGTCTTCAGCCACGGCGGGACGGCACAGACCACGTTGCAGATGCAGGTGGTCAACTAGCCGGTCTCGCCGAACTCCGGACGCAGGCTCGGACGAGCGCTACATCCGCACGAAGCGCTCGAGGTCGATCACGAAGACCACGGCCCCGCCGACGCGGACGTCGACCATATCGGTCGGTTGACCCCACTCGTCGGCCAGCGGCAACGCGCTGATCGGCACCGTTTCGGTGACCTCCGGGAAGTGCTCGCGCAGCAGCCCGATCAGGTCGCCGACCTGCTCGTCCTCGACGGCTACGAACGCGGTGACGCTGCCGCGCCTGAGGAAGCCGCCGCTCGAGCCGATCTTGGTCGCACCGAACTCCGCCTCGGCGAGGCGATCGAGGAGCCGGTCACCGTCGGAACCTGGAACGATCACGGTGCAGAGCTTCATCGTGGCTGACTCCTGGCCCACCCGCTCTCGGCCGCCGCCAGCCTAGCGGACCGCCACCGATCCCGCCCGACCGGACCGCCGAGGGCATCGCGAACGTAGTCGAGCACTCGCGCCGGCCTAGCGGCCGGTCGCCACCGTCCTGAGCGCCTCGAGCACCTGCGTTGCGCGAGCGTCCCAGCTGCTCCGCTCGAGCCACTCGCGTCGGCCGGCGGCATCGACCGCCACCCCGCCGGCAAGCGCCGAATCGAGGGCTGCAAGCCCCGCCGCTCCGTCCTCGAACGTGACGACGTGCGGAGCGAACCACTTCGCCTCGTGGATCGACGTGCTGAGGATCGATCGATCAGTCGTCAGGTACTCGCAGAGCCGCAGCGGGTACCGACGGTCGTTGTGGTCGTTCACCGCCAGCGGGTTCAGCAGCACATCGCCAGCACTGAGATAGGACGGCAACTCGTCGCGGGGTCGCGGGCCCAGCCCGTGGATGTTGGCTCGTGCGAACGCCTGATCGATCCGAGCGCGATCCTGCTTGTTTCGCTCGTGGATCGGTCCGATGAACACGAACGACACGTCCGGTCGCGCCTCGGCGAACGACTCAATCAGGTCCCAGTCGTAGGTCGCATTGATCACCCCGACGACGACGACGCGCGGTCCCGGGATCCCCGCGATATCGAGCGGAATCGGTACCGAGCCGTTGGCGCGCTCGGCGAAGCCCGCGCTGACGCCATTCGGCAGTCGAACGACCGTGCGCGCTCCGGCCGCCTCGAACTCCTCCGCGAGCAGCTCCGACACCGGGAACGACGCCCGCGCGTGCGCGAAGAGCTTCCGCTCGAACGCCTCGGTCTCGTGAACGGGCCACGCGTAGTGGCGGTACGCGTCGGTCGCGACGTACGCGAGCGGCACGTCGAGCGTCGTGGCCCACGGAGCCAGGTAGGGCGAGTCAACGAGGAGGAAGTCGGGCTCACCGAACCGGGCCACCGCCGACCGATAGGAGCGCTGCAGCATTCGTGCGGAGAGGCGTTGTGACCGTCGCAGCCCCGGTACCAGGGCAAGATCCTGGTGATCGGCGTCCGCCACCTCCGCCCAGTAGAACGCGCCACGCCGGCGACGAGCGCCCACGAACGCAAGCGGGCTCACCACGCGGAACGCGTGCACTTCGACGCGCTGCGCGAGCGCATCGAGGAGCGCGGCGACGCTCTCCGGATTCTCGTGGTAAGCGAACAATCGCATCGTCGCGGGGTCCCCCGTACTCGGACCATCAGACGCCGACCCGGTATCACGGCCGGCGAGGGCTGTACCCCGCATCATCGGCCGCTCTGGATTATGTCGGCATAGCAGTCTACGAGCTGATCGTTCAGCCGCTCGATATCGAACCGCTCCTCCACCAGCTCACGCCCACGGGCGCCAAAGCGGCGACGCAGATCCGGGTCGGCGGCGAACTCGCCGAGGTGCGCTGCAAGGGCGTCGGCATCGCCTGGCGCGACGAGGTAGCCGCTGCCGCCGTCGTCGACACCCTCCGGGATCCCCCCGATCGCCGTTGTGAGCACCGGGAGCCCCATCGCCTGCGCCTCCTGCAGCACGAGGCCCTGCGCCTCTTCGGAGCCATCCGCGGCGCGAACGCTCGGCAGCACGAAGACGTCACTCTCCCGGTAGGCGGCACGCACCTCCGACTCCGAGGCCGCACCGGTCAGCGTGACGAACTCGTGCAACCCGGCGGCATCGATCTGCGCCTGCAGCCCCCCTTCAAGCGGCCCACCGCCGATCACGCGATACGTCAGTCGCGCCCCCGCCTCGATCGCGCGGCCAACCGCGGCGATCGCGGTATCCACCCCCTTCTCGGGGACGAGCCGCGCGACGCTCAGCACCCGCATCGGATCACTCGAGGGCACTCGAACCGGTAGCTCCGGCGGCAACTCAACCCCCATGCGCAAGACCTCGAGACGGTCGGCGGGGCACCCGAGGGCGATCGCACGCTCCGCGAGGAACCGGGAATTCGTCGTGAACGCGTCGCCCTGAGCGAAGAGACGGTCGTAGCCGCGCGCCCCCGGCCCTCCGGGCAGCACGTTGATGTCATGGCCGTGAAAGGTCGTCAGCACCGGTGCGTCGAAGCAGGCTGCGGCCCGCAGATCGACGGCGAGCACGCCGTTGGGACCGAAGTGCGCATGCACGACGTCGAACTTCCCCGCACGCGTCCAACCAGGGGTCGCGTACGCGAGGCGCAGGTTGAGCGTATGCCGGCCGAACCGCCCGACGTTGAGCGTCCGGAGCATCGAGGCGATCCCGGCCAGCGGCTCGCGACGTGCGATGCCGGCGAGTCCAGCAACGCGGGCGGGTAGGCCATCGGGAACCGCCGGGCGCAAGACCATCCGATCGAGGAGCCCGAACGCCTCGATCCGCTCGTGCCGCGCGGGTGTCGGTGCAACCTCGCCGAAGATCGTCACCTCGTGGCCGCGTTCAAGCAGCCCGCTGAGCTGACGAACGATGAACAGCTCGGAGATCACCGGGAACTCCGTGACCAGGAACGCGATGCGCATGGGCGTGCCCCTACCTGATTCGGCGCGCGGACCCCGCTGCTACTGTATGAACCCGCCGGCCTCCGAGGAGTAAGAGCTTCGTGATTCGCCGCCTACTTCGCTCGATCCGGCCCCGCACGGCAGCCTACTTCCGCCGTCGACTACTCGCCCGAGGGATCGATGCAACCGACCAGGCGGCCGCCGGGCGGGCGCTGATCCTGGCCCCACACGCAGACGACGAAGCGATCGGCTGCGCGGCGCTGATCGCGCGGAAAGCGGCGGCGGGCACCGAAGTCGTGATCGTCATCGCCACCGACGGGCGCCACTCCGAACGCTCCCTCGATATCGGCCCCGACGAGCTGGCCCGAGTCCGCCGGATCGAAGCTGTCGAGGCCGCCCGCGCCCTCGGCCTCGCCCCCGGAGCCGTCCGCTTCCTCGACTTCGAGGACGGCACACTCGACGCGAATCGCGGCCCGCTCAGCGCTGCAATCGCGGCCATCGAGGCCGAGGTCCAGCCCGACGAGCTGTTTGCACCACACGTCGACGAGCATCCGGATCACCGGACGCTGAGTGAGGTGGCGCGAGACACACTGCTCAAGTCGACCAGAGCGCGCTACTACGAGTATCCGGTGCGCTATTGGGGTCGAGTCCCCTGGGTCACCCGCGCGTCAAACCCGCTCCACGTGATCGCGGAGGTCATCCTCGACCCGATCCGCGAATGGCGACGGCCCCGAGCGATGCTCGTTCGAACCGCCGATCACCTGGACGCGAAGCGCGCCGCGCTCTCCGTCTACGCCGGCGAGATGGAGAGCGTCGGACACTTCGTCTACCCGTTCGCGCTGACGGAGTATGAGGCGTTCTTCCCGATCACGCCCTGACCGCTGGCCGTCCCGCTAGCGGTAGACGAACTCCGGCCCATCGAGGTCGATCGCGGGAATCCAGTCCTTCTCGTTCCAGTAATCCTGGGTGTGCTGCCACTCCGGCTTGTCGCCGCGCATCGGCAGGAGGTCGAGCGCCCGTAGCAGGTACCCCGGGTTGAAGTTCTCGGTGTCGATCCAGGGGAGCAATTCCATGTCCTCGTCCTCTGGACGCAACCGAACGTCGACGCGCCGTGCATCACGCGCCTCCATGTGCGCGAGCAACCGACAGACGAAGTCCGCGAGCAGGTCCGCACGCAGCGTCCAGCTGGCGCGGAAGTACCCGAACACCCAGAGCATGTTCGGCACGCCGGTGAACATCATCCCGCGGTAGGTCACCGTGTCGTGGAAGTCGACCGGCTCACCGTCTCGCTCGAACGCGATGTCACCCATCACGTTCATGTTGAACCCGGTCGCCGTCACGATGATGTCCGCCTCGAGCTCCTCGCCCGACTTCGTCATGATCCCGCGCGGAGTGAAGCGCTCGATCTCGTCCGTGACCACCGACGCCTTCCCCGACGAGATGCCCTTGAACAGATCGGCGTCCGGCACGAACGCAATCCGCTGCCGCCACGGGCGGTACCGCGGCGTGAAGTGCGTCTCCATGTCGTAGCCCTCGGGCAGGTGCTGGCGAACGGCATCGAGCAGTTCGCGCTTCACCACCTCGGGCTCCTCGAAGGAGCGTTTGGTGAACACGGCGCCGTCGTGGTTCATCTTTCGGCGCACGATCTCGTGGATCCACTCTTCGTCGACATCCAGCTCGCGCAGCGTCTCGGCCAGATCGACGGCGTTGCGCCCCGGCCGGAAGTAGGTGGGCGAGCGTTGCAGGATCGTCACGTGCTCGCAGTCATCCGCGATGTTGGGAACCAGCGTCGCCGCGGTCGCGCCCGACCCGATCACCACAACCCGCTTGCCAGCGAGCTCAATGTCCTCGGGCCACGTCTGCGGGTGAACGATCTCACCGAGGTAGTCGTCCATCCCCTCCCACTCGGGCGTGTAGCCCTCGGAATGCCGGTAGTAGCCCTGGCACATCCAGAGAAAGTTCGCGGTGAAGCGCTTCGACTCCTCGGCGCCGGTCTCCGGATCGGTGTGGGTCGCCTCGATCGTCCAACGGCAGTCGTCGCTCGACCACTTGGCGGAGCTGATGCGGTGGTTGTAGCGGATGTGCGGCGCGAGGTCGTTCTCGTCGATCACCTCGCCCATGTAGCTGAGGATCTCCTCGGCGGTCGCAATCGGCGGGCCGACCCACGGCTTGAAGCGGTAGCCGAAGGTGTGCAGATCGCTGTCGGAGCGGATGCCCGGGTAGCGGTGCATCCACCACGTCCCGCCGAAGCTGTCGAGCCCCTCCAAGACCACAAAGCTGGTCCCCGGGCGCTGCTTGGTCAGGTGATAGGCGCCACCAACGCCCGAAATCCCGGCGCCAACGATCAGCACATCGAAGTGCTCGACCGCGGTGCTCTCAGCCTGTCTCGGCGCTTCCACCGTCGTCATCAAGTCCACCTCATCCTTCGACGGCTTCGCCACCGCCCGCGCGAGATCCTGCCACCCGGAGGTCACACCCGGATACGGCCATATGTCACATCTTGCCCCGGACCACCCGAAGGCTAGCGTGGCGGGAGTGCGTGGGGGTCGAACCCACCCAGGACTACGACGTAGCCCCACAACGGTTTTGAAGACCGCGCGCAACACCGGTCACGATCCACTCCCAC
>JANQNP010000075.1 GCA_028279505.1 Dehalococcoidia bacterium | reverse complement strand
TGCTTCCGGGGTTAGCTGACGGGTTCGGATCGGTCCAGGTTGACCCGCCCTCCCGCAGGAGGGTTCACCCCAATAAGATGGTTCCCCCGGTCTCGTCTGGCCGTTTCCGGTCAGTTGAGATTCAGCAGAGCGCTTACGCGCCATATCACAATCACAAGCGGTATTCGTTCGTGATTGTGGTAACAAGAGCATACCCACGACCTTAGGCCTGTCAAGGTTTTGTAAAGCGAACTTATGCACGATCTCATCACGACAGAGATGGCGATGGAGCCGCCAATCGAGGCACTGATCGCCCGATCGCTCACCCACGAGGCCGGCGCGTGAGCGCTCCACGCGGACCTCGCGACTTGATCGCGCAAACGATCGAGGAGATCGGTCGCCCCGATGAGTCGGCGGCGAACGATGCCGCGAGCCGCCAGGGCCAGCTCACCAAGCCCCCCGGCTCGCTCGGACGCCTCGAGGAACTCGCGACGCGCCTTGCCGCGATCACCGGCCAGCCACGACCCCGCCTCGAGCAACGAGTGATCGTCGTGGCCGCCGCCGATCACGGCGTGACCGCCCGAGGCGTGTCGGCCTATCCAGCCGAAGTGACCGGCCAGATGGTGGCGAACTTCCTCGCAGGCGGCGCGGCGATCAACGTGCTCGCCGATCACGCCGGCGCACGGGTGCGCGTCGTGGACGCTGGCGTCGCCACCGACACCGGGAGCGATCCTCGGCTGGAGACGATTCGCCTCGGGCCCGGGACCGCTGACATGACGGCCGGACCGGCGATGTCGCGTGAGCTAGCGGAGCGAGCGCTGGCAGCCGGCATCGCGATCGTCGAGGACGAGCGAGCCGCCGGCCTCGACCTGGTCGGGTGCGGCGAGATGGGGATCGGCAACACGACCTCTGCCGCGGCGATCATCTCCGCCGTCACCGGCCGGCCACCGGCGACCGTGACCGGTCGCGGCACCGGCATCGACGATGCGACACACGCCCTCAAGGTCGACGCGGTCGAGACGGCGCTGCGCGTGAACCGTCCGGATCCGGCCGACGGGGTCGAGCTCCTCGCGAAGGTCGGTGGCTTCGAGATAGGCGTGCTGGCCGGCGTCTACCTCGGCGCCGCCGCACGAGGCGTGCCGGCGATGGTCGACGGCGTGATCTCGGGATCGGCGGCGCTGATCGCGACGGCGATCGAGCCGAACGTCCGTGAGTACCTGATCGCCTCACACCGATCGCCAGAGCCCGGGCACACCGCGACGCTGGAGGCACTGCAGCTCGACCCGCTGCTCGAGCTGGACATGCGGCTCGGCGAGGGGACCGGCGCAGCACTCGGCATGACGATCTGCGTCGCCGCCTGCCGGCTCCTGGATGAGATGGCGACCTTCGAGGAAGCCGGCGTCGCGGACTCCGACTCGGTCGTCGAACCCGAGGGATGAGCGCCGTCTCGCGCTTCCTCGCCGGCCTCCCGATCGCCCTCGAGTTCCTCACCCCGCTGCGACTGCGGCTGGTGCAGCAGTACGAGGACCGCGTCTTCGCCGCGTCGGTGGCCTGGTACCCGGCGATCGGCCTGCTGATCGGCCTCGGCCTCCTCGCCCTCGACCGAGGGCTCTCGGAGCTGCTGCCGCCGGGACCAACCGCGGCGCTCCTGATCGCCGCGCTCGCGCTCGTGTCTGGCGGCCTCCACCTCGATGGCGTCGCGGACACGGCGGACGGCCTCGCGGTCCAGGGTGACCGCAAACGACGCCTTGAGGTGATGCGCGACGGCACGACCGGGCCAGCCGGCGTAATGGCGCTGGTCCTAGTGCTACTGGTTGGCTGGACGGCGCTCGTGTCGCTCGAGGACCCCGTCCGCTCGGGCGCGCTCGTGCTTGGCCCCGCCCTCGGGCGGTGGGCCGTGATCCCCGTCGCGGCACTGTTCCCGCCCGCGCGCCCCAGCGGTCTCGGGCAGACGGTGCACGATGGCCTGTGGCCGCTGGTTGCGCCCTTCGGCACGGCGACGGTCGCGATCGCCGCAGTGGCGCTGTTCGGCGCGGCAGGCCTCGGCGTCGTGCTCGTCGCCGCGGCCGCTGGGCTGCTCGTCGCGGCAGCGGCCGCGAGGTTGCTGCGCGGCGTGACGGGGGACGTGTTCGGCGCAACGATCGAGGTCGCGCAGGCCACGGCCTGGCTCGCCGTCGTCGCCGCCGACCAGCGCGACTGGATCGAGCCGGCGCTGCTCGGCTAGGGAGAGAGCGAGCATGGGTGAGCTGACCTTCGTCACCGGCGGTGCGCGAAGCGGGAAGAGCGCGTTCGCCGAACGGCTGGCCGCCCGAGCAGGCGAGCCCGTCGTCTACATCGCCACGCTCGAGCCGCTCGACGAGGAGATGCGCCAACGGGTCGCCCGGCACCGCGAGCAGCGGCCGGACGGGTGGCAGACGATCGAGGCGCCTCGGGCGCTGGCCGACGCCGTCGAGGCGGCGCCCAGCGACGCGACGGTGCTGATCGACTGCCTGTCGCTCTGGGTCTCGAACCGGCTGCTGTTGCTCGGTGAAGCACCGGCGTCAGCCGCCATCGATGAGCTGGAGGCTGAACTCGACGCGGAGATCGACCGCGTCATCTCGACCACGCGAACGCGGTCGGCGGCCACGATCGTCGTCAGCAACGAGGTGGGCGGCGGGGTCGTTCCACCCTCGGTCCTCGGCCGCGTCTACCGCGACCTGCTGGGGCGGGCGAACCAGCGCGTGTCACTGGCCGCCGACCGGGCGTGGCTCCTCGTAGCCGGGCGCGCTCTCGAGCTGCCGCCCGGCGACTAGCCGCCCGGCTTGGCGACCATCAGGTAGGCAAAGACCACCAGCAGCAGGGTGAGCACCATCCCGATCGCCTTGATGCGCGGTGTCGCGTACTCGGCCTGTAGCTCCGCGCTCTCGGCGACCCCGTCGGCGATCAGCTGATCCGCCCTCGCGCGGATGCGCTTCGCGTGGGGGCTCATGACGCCGGTCCCCAGCCCCATCGCCACGAACCACAGCACGAATGAGGCGCTGACCCAAGCGTCGCCGAAGCCGATGAAGTCGCTATCGAGGATCAAGAAGCTGCCAAAGACGATCGCGATGAGCGCACCCGGGATGATCAGGATGTACTCGAGCTTGTGCTGCAGATCAGCGGCCATGCGGATGGTGTGGGTGCTGGTGGCGTTGCCGGCGTAGATGCCGAGTGTGGTCGCCGACAGCGCACCACCGGAGATCATGAACGCCCCCAGGATGTGCACGATCAGCAGCAGTTCCCGCGTGTCCACGATTCGCCTCCCAGCAAGCGCCGTCCTCGGAGGGCACGCTACAGCAGCAACCCCGGTGGTTGTAGCCACCGGGGTTGCCTGTGGAGGTACTTGAGTCGACGCGCGGGGACTAGCCGACCCAGGCCTGAAGCGTTGCGGTCAGCTCGATCTCCGAGCCGTCGCGGATGATGGTGAGGACAACCTCGTCACCGACCTCGTGACTGTCGATCTCGACCGCGAGGTCTTCGAACGACTCGATTGCGGTGCCCTCGATGTCGACGATGATGTCGCCGACCTGGACACCGGCTTCGAGCGCCGCCCCGTTCGGCGGGGGCGAGCCGCTAACGAGGAAGCCGCGGGTCACCGAGTAGCCGTTGTCGGCAGCTACCACCTCGTTCAAGTCGCTACCGCCAACGCCGAGCTGCGTGTGCTCCACGTCCTCGCCGTCGAGCATCTGCGGCAAGAAGCGCAGCGCGACGTTCGAGGGGACGGCGAAGCCGAGACCGACGCTGCCGCGGAAGTTGTCCGGACCAGTGATTGAGGTGTTGATGCCGATCACTTCGCCCGCGGAGTTGAAGAGCGGGCCACCGGAGTTCCCGGGGTTGAGCGCCGCGTCAGTCTGGATGACGTTCAGGATGCGCCGGCCGGTGAAGCTGGAGATCGTGACCCGCCCGGTGGCACTCACGATCCCCGAGGTGACGGTCTCCGCCTGCGAGAACGGATTCCCGATCGCGAACACCGGGTCGCCGACCTCGACGGAGTCCGAGTCGCCGAGGGTGGCGGGACGCAAGACCGAGGGGTCGAAGTCGGCCTGGAGCACCGCGAGGTCGCTGCTCGGGTCGGTGCCGAGCACCGTCGCGACCGCGGCGCTGCCGTCCGGCAGCTCGGCGATGATGCGGCCAGCGCTCTCGATCACGTGGAAGTTGGTGAGGATGTGTCCGTCGGTGTCGAGCACCACGCCGGATCCCTCGCCGCCGCCAACGGAGATCTCGACCACCGAGTCAGCGACGGAGTCGATGAGGGCGGGCAGGTCCTCGAAGGGCGTGACCTGGAGGTCGGTGGTCGCTGCCGGGGTGTCGGCCGGCGTCTGGATCACAGGCTGTGACGTCGGGGTGTCCGAGGGCGCTTCGTCGGTAGCGGCCGGCGTTGCCGCCGGGGAGCCATCGTCGACAACCTGCGCGGTGATCAGGCCACCGACCAGCATCGATACGACGACCAGGAGACCGATCCCGCCTGCTCGTAGTCCTGCCATCACAACCCTCCGACCCGCCCGGTTCGTATGTATCGAGGATCGACCACGCGAACCAAGGCGGCGTCTTCAAAGTGTGAAGGAGCTGCTAAGTCAGCGAGGAGCGCGGATCACCCAGATTGGCGGCCAGTACGGCCGCTGTTAGTGACCGGTGAAGTTCGGCGCACGCTTCTCGCGGAACGCCTGCGGACCTTCCTTCGAGTCCTCGGTGGACTGGACGATCGTCATCGCGTGCTGGGCGGCGTTCAGCGCCTCCATGAACGGCAGCGTCTCGCTGCGGCGCACGAGCTGCTTCGCGAGCTGGATCGCGATCGGCGGACCGGCGGCGAGCTTCTCCGCGTAGGCGCGTGCCTCCTCCATCAGCGACTCGTGCGGCACGACCTTGAAGAGGTAACCCATCTCGAGGGCTTCGTCCGCGCCGAAGATGGTGCCGTTCCAGATCAGGTCGAACGCCTTCTGCTTGCCGACTAGCCGAGGCAGGAGCCACGCCCCACCGTCCCCGGGGATCAGCGCGACGTTGACGTACGACATGCCGAACCGCGCCTGGTCGGAGGCGATGCGGATGTCGGCCATCGACACCATGTCCATGCCGGCGCCGACGGCCGCGCCGTTCACCGCGGCGATGTAGGGCTTATCAAGGTACTCGAGGGCCTGCGGCACCCGGTGCACGCTGTAGCGCAGCGAGTTGCGACGTTCGCCCGGTCCTCGGTGCTGCTGGAGCGCGTAGTCGTCATCCCCCTGCGCCTTCAGGTCGGCGCCGGCGCAGAAGGCGCGGCCAGCGCCGGTGATCAGCACGACGCGGACGTCGTCGTCGTCCTGGCAGCGCATAATCGCGTCTGCCCACTCGGTGAGCAGCGCCTCGCTGAACGCATTCATCCGCTCCGGGCGGTTGAGCGTGATCGTCGCGACGTGGTCGCTGACCTCGAACAGAATCGCTTCGTAGTCCATCGTCGCGTACCTCAATCCATCGCCAGGGTCGATCGTGGGGTTCCGGCGGAGTGTACGTGGAGTCCCCGGGAGGTGCGCCGGCGCGCGAACCTGCGCAAATCCGGAGCCTCACCGCGCATTTCCACCGTCGTCGTGGGGCATCACAGTCGTGCGCTAGTCAGCGATCGGCGGAAGCCAGTACGGTGACGCATCGATGTCGCGCATGGTCCTCCCTTCCCTGTTGGCGATGATCGCCCTCGCGCTTGTCGCCTGTGACCGGGCCAGCGAGCTGATCCCGGGCGAGGGTGAGCCGACCGCCGAACCGACGGCCGGCGCCGTCACGGCGACGCCGATCGTGCTGCCGCCCGACCTCGAAACTGGCACTGACACGCCCACCCCGACGCCCGCGATCGCGGACCACGAGCTGGCCCGTTCGGTGGTGCAGATCCAGGCGATCGACAGCTCCAGCGGCTTCGTCCGGACGGTGCGTGACGGCAGCGGGGTGATCGTCGATCGCGAGGCGGGGCTGATCCTGACGGCCTACCCGGTCGTCCGTCCGTATCTCAGCTCCGGCGCGCGCGCGTACACCTCGATCGGGATCGGGGTGAACGATGGCAACGGCGGTTCCCCCCGCCTCGAGTACGAGGCCGATCTGATCGCGGCGGACGACCTGCTCGGGCTGGCGGTGTTGCGGGTGACCCGCGAATTCCAGGGCGATCCGATCACGTCCGACGAGTTCACCTTCCCCGGAGCGGAGGCGGGCGACGCGAGTGGCCTCGGGCCCGGTGATCCGCTGCGGTTGTTCGGCCATCCCGGACTGGAGCAGGAGGGCGCGGAGTCGCAGGCGTTGCAGGTCACCGGCGGTACCGTGACCGGCCGCCGAGGCGAGCCCGACCACTCGGGGACGACGAAGCTGAAGCTCGATGCGCTCCTGCCCTACGGCAGCACCGGCGGTCCGGCCTTCAGCAGCAGCGGCGCACTGATCGGCGTATTGGTGCCGGAGCAGTACGACGTAGGCGCCCCGGTCACACAGGTGCGCCCGCTCAACCTCGCGACCGATCTCATCGACGGGGCGCGCGGGTTGCCGGCGAACGTGCAGTTCATCGCCCCGCTCCGCGCCGAGGAGCCACCGGCAGGGTTCGACGCGCCGGTCCTCGATGACGGGATCTGGGTTAGCCGGCCGCTGTTCGCCGAGAGCGCGACCACGAACGCGGGCGTGCTCGACCTCTACGACTACGAACGCGGGTTCCTGAGCGGGACCGAGGAGCTGTTCTTCGAGTTCGCGGTTCAGGGGGCGCCGGACGGCGCGGCGATCGAGGAGCGCTGGCTGCTGAACGGCGTGCTCCAGGACTCGCTGTCGTCGAGCTACACGTGGGACGGCGGCGACTTCGCGCTCGTCGCCGACCAGATCGGCGTACCCGCGGCGGCCGCCGCATTGCCGAACGGTCGCTGGACCCTCGAGATCGTGGTCAACGAGGTGGTGCGGGCCCGCTCGACGGCGATCGTCGGGATCGACCTGGACCCACCGGTGATGTTCAACCCGGTGTTCGGATCGGTCGCCGGGGCATCGGGCGTGAGCCTCGCCGGTCCGACCAGCGGCGCGCAGCAGATCCTGCTGTTCTTCGACTACGCGGGCATGGACATCACCCAGGGGGTGCGCTGGGTCGTGCTCCTCAACGGCGAGCTGATGTACCAGTCGCCGGAGATCCGCTGGCCGGGCGGCGGGACGGGCCGCTTCTGGGTCGGCTACTCCAACGAGGACGGCGTCGGCTCCGGCCGCTGGGACTTCCAGGTGCTGGTCGACGGCGAGCTCAGGCTCGAGTCCGCCTGGGACGTGTTCTAGCAATCGACTTCTAGCGATCGACCCGTTCGAGGATCGCGAGCAGCTGCGCCCGCGTGACGTTCGCTCCCGAGCAGACCAGCACGACGCGACGCCCGCGCAGCCGCTCCCGTTCGGCGAGCGCGGCGGCGAGCGACGCCGCTCCAGCCGGCTCGACCAGCACGTGCTGCTGATCGAGCAGCGCGACCAGCGCCTGTTCGATCGCTTCGTCATCGACGAGAACGAACCGATCGAGGTCCGCGCGTATGATCGCGATCGGCAGCGCATACCCGGCGCCCGTCGACAGACCCTCGGCCGTGGTGAGGTTCGGTCGCGTCACGACCTCGCCGGCCTGCCACGACTCGTAGGCGGCTGGCGCCTGGGCCGACTGGACACCCCACACCTCGGCCGCGTGACCGAGCCCGCCGCGAACGATCAGCCATCCGCAGACGCCGCTGCCGCCACCGACGGGCACGATCGCCACGTCCGTCTCCGGTTGCTGCTGCTCCAGCACCTCGAGAGCGGCGGTGCCGACGCCAGCGATCAGGTGCGGCTCATCGCCCGAGGAGACAAAGCGCATCCCGGTCGCGTCGGCGTGAGCCTCGGCGGCCCGGACGGCGTCGTCAAACCGCTCGCCCACCTCGTGGATCTCGGCGCCGAGGCGACGGATCGAGGCGACCTTGTCCGGATTGGCGCCCTCGGGCACGAAGATCGCGGTGTGGATGTCGTGCATCCGGCCCGCGTACGCGATCGACTGACCGTGGTTGCCGGTCGAGGCGGTGACAAGACCGGCGGCGCGCTCGGCCTCGGTGAGCTGCACCGCGAGGGTCAGGCCACCTCGGACCTTGAACGCGCTGACCGGCGTGGCGAACTCGAGCTTCAACGAGACGTCGGCGTCGAGCAGCTCGGAGAGTGCCGGCGACGCCACGAGGGGAGTCGGGAGCGGGAGGTGCGGCGCGATCTCGGCAGCTGCCGCGCGCACATCCTCGAGCGTCGGCGGTTCCAGCGACATCACCCGCATCCCCTCGATCAGTCGATCGCGCCTGATTCGTAGAGCTCGTCGACAAACGAACCGACGAACGCCTCGTTGACGTCGATCGGCCGCTCGACGACCTCGAACTCCAAGAGTAGATCGAGGAGCGCCTCCCACTGCGCGGGGTCGGCCCGGCCGATCCCGTCGTCGCGCTGGGCTGCGGCGAGATCGGTTTCGAGCAGGAACTGCTGGTGCTCCGGGTCGGCCCCTTCGGCATGGGTCAGGGTCGCCGTCACGCCGGCGTCGACGTCGTCCTCGATGAACGCGACCGCACGCATGGTGGCGCGCAGGAACCGCTCGACCAGCTCCGGGTCATTGGCCACGGTGTCCTCGTGCGCGAGGAAGGTGAGGCCGAGGGTGGGGATGCCGAAGGCGTGCGGATCGATCACGTTGATGTCGAGGCCGGTGCGGCGAACGGTGTCCGGCTCGTTGTTGAGGAACACCGGGTAGACCTCGACCTGGCCCTCGATGAAGACGCGCGGGTCGAAGCCGACGGCCTGCAGGTCGACGTCCTCGACGGTGAGATCGACGGTGCCGAGGAGCGCCTGGAGCTCGGCCGGCACGACCCCGGCCTTGAATCCGACGCTGCGCCCCTCGAAGTCCGCCGGGCCCTCGATGCCGGAATCGGCACGAGCGATGTAGCCCTGGTCGCCGCGCTGGCCGAACAACGCGACGGCGCGGACGGGCAGCTCGTCGACGCGACGCCGAATCACCTGCGCCGCGGTACCGGTCGTGAACTGGATCTGGCCGTCGAGCAGGAGCTTGAGGTGCTCGTCCTGCCCCGACGAGTGCTGAATGTCCACGTCGAGGCCTTCGTCGGCGAAGAAGCCCTCCGCCTCCGCGACATACACGGCGACGAAGGGGAGGTTGGCCTGCGGGCGGAACCCCGCCATGAAGGTGATCGAACGCGGCTCGACCGTCGGCTCGCTCGTCGGGCTGGCCGTCGCCGCCTCGGTCGGTGCGGCGGTGGCCGTGGCCTCGGAGCCGGCCGGCTCCGCGGTGGGGCTCGGGGTGGCGG
>JANQNP010000071.1 GCA_028279505.1 Dehalococcoidia bacterium | reverse complement strand
CCTCGGCCGGCGACGGCGTCGGATCCGGCGTGGCGGTATCAGCGGCCGCGGCGCCGGACGTCGCGGTCCCGGTCGCCGCCGGCACACCGGCCGTGCCCGTCGCCGTCGGGCTCCCATCCCCATCGCCGTCGTCGTCATCGCCCCCGCACGCAACGAGTCCTACGAGCGCGACCGCGATCGCCACCGTCAGTAGTCCCGTTAGCGATCGCCGCATCACTGGTCCACCTCGCCGTTTCGTGGGCGGACGATCGTACGCGCTCCGCTCACCGCGCGGCGGCGCCGCGCGCACGCTAGTCACCCCCGCCTTGCCCGCACATCCCCCGGTGCTACGATGCGGCGCGTCCGCGCCTCGTCGCCGGATCCGTCCGATCCGGCCGCTGAACGCGGCCATCCCAACGACCGAAGCCCTTCCCGAGGAAGCGGGCCCGCCGCTGACCCGGGCACGGAACGGAGCCGGCCTCCATGAAGCTGCACGAATACCAGGCGAAGGAGCTCCTCGCCGACTACGGCATCCCCGTTCCGCGTGGCAAGGTCGCCCGCACCCCGGACGAGGCCCACGCCGCCGCCACCGAGCTCGGCACCAAGGTCGTCGTCAAGGCGCAGGCCCACACCGGCGGCCGCGGCAAGGGCGGCGGCGTCAAGCTCGCCAGCACACCCGACGAGGCGCGCGAAGCCGCCGAGGCCATCCTCGGGATGCAGCTCGTCACCCACCAGACCGGCCCCGCCGGCCTCCCCATCTCCACCGTCCTCATCGAGGAGCAGGTCGACATCGCCCGCGAGCTCTACCTCAGCGTCGCGATCGACAACTCCGCCGGGAAGCCGGTCGTCATCGCCTCCGCCGCCGGCGGCATGGACATCGAGGAGGTCGCCGAGTCGACCCCCGAGCAGATCCACAACCAGCTCGTCTACCCGCACTGCGGCTTCCAGCCCTACCAGGGACGCGCCCTCGCCTTCGCCACCGGCCTCGACGGCGACCTGCTCCGCCCCGCCGCCGCGCTGATGGAAAACCTCGTCCGCGCCTTCAACGAGAACGACGGCGCCATCGCCGAGATCAACCCGCTCGTCGTCACCGGCGACGGCCAGCTCCTCGCCGCCGACGCCAAGTTCTCCACCGACGACAACGCCGACTTCCGCCACGCGAAGCTCACCGAACTCCGCGACACCTCCCAGGAAGACGCCCGCGAGGTCGAGGCCAACGAGGCCGGCATCGAGAACTACGTCAAGCTCGACGGCAACATCGGCTGCCTCGTCAACGGCGCCGGCCTCGCCATGGCCACCATGGACGCGCTCAAGTTCGAGGGTGGCGAGCCCGCCAACTTCCTCGACATCGGAACCGCCAACAGCGCCGACGCCGTCGTCGCCGCGCTCAAGATCATCGGATCCGACCCGGACGTCAGCGCCGTCCTCGTCAACATCTTCGGCGGCCTCGCCCGCACCGACATCATCGCCGACGGCGTCGTCATCGCGAAGAACGAGGGCCTGCTCCCGCAGCCCACCGTCGTCCGCCTCGCCGGCACCAACGTCGAGGAGGGACTGAAGATCCTCGACGAATCCGGACTCGACCTCATCCGCGCCGACGGCTTCGCCGAGGCCGCACAGAAGTCCGTGGCCGCCGCCGCGGACGCCAGCTAGGAGCGCCCCCCGATGTCAGTCATCATGAACGAGGACAGCCGCGTCCTCATCCAGGGCTTCGGCGGCGCCGGCCAGCGCGAAGCCGCCACCTCCCTCGCCTACGGGACCACCGTCGTCTGCGGCGTCACCCCCGGCCGAGGCGGCCAGGTCATCAACGACGTCCCCGTCCTCAACACCGTCCGCGAGGGCGTCGACCAGTTCGACGCCAACATCGCCCTCATCTTCGTCCCCGCCCCCTTCGCCGCCGACGCCATCATCGAGGCCGCCGACGCCGGCATCCCCTACGCCATCTGCATCACCGAGGGCATCCCCACCCTCGACATGGTCAAGGCAAAGGCCTACCTCAACCAGTCGGAGACCCGTCTGATCGGCCCCAACTGCCCCGGCGTCATCTCCGTCGCCGAGCGCGCCCGCGCCGGCATCATGCCCGTCGACGTCTACACACCCGGCAGCGTCGGCGTCATCTCCCGCTCCGGCACCCTCGTCTACGAAACCGTCGACCAGCTCACCCGCATCGGCATCGGCCAGACCAGCAGCGTCGGCGTCGGCGGCGATCCCATCATCGGCACCTCCCAGCGCGAGGCCCTCCAGCTCTTCCAGGACGACCCCGACACCGCCGCCGTCGTCCTCATCGGCGAAATCGGCGGCACCGCCGAACAGGAAGCCGCCGACTACATCAAGGACATGACCAAACCCGTCGTCTCCTTCATCGCCGGCGCCACCGCCCCACCCGGCCGCCGCATGGGCCACGCCGGCGCCATCATCGCCGGCAAAGCCGGCACCGCCGCCGCCAAACAACAGGCCCTCCGCGACGCCGGCGCCACCGTCGTCGAATCCCCCTCCCAGATCGGCGAGACCATGCAAGCCGTCCTCCAGGAGCAAGGCCTCACCTAACCCCAGCGACCCGACCACATCACGAGACGCGGCCCGTTGGGCCGCGTCTCCGTGCCTCCAACACATTCACCCCCCTCGCGAGCCACCCTCCGAGGAGGCTGAGCCGCCCTCGCTCACCGGCAACCTCCCCGCTCCGCCCCCTTCTGCCTCCCCACCTCTTCCTCCCGCGCTGGGTGGACGCGCCTGCCATCCGGCTCGAGATGCGTAGCCAGCCGCAGTCCGGATCGCGGCGCAGCCGCGAGAAAAGCGGGGTGTGGGGCGCAGCCCCACACGCATATGGGGTGGGTGGGCGGGCATAACTAGAAACCGAGTCGCGGGCGCAGCCCGCGTCCATCAGGCCGCGCTAGCGGCATCCCGGCACGCCAGCGCCCACCGAGGCCCCGACCACCTACCGAGGTGCGCGGTCGCCCGGCCGGGCCAACCACCAACCGAGGCCGCCGCCCCGCGGCGCAGCCCACCGCTCGCGGCGCGAGCTACCATCCCCGCCGCGGGCGAACGCCCGCGCCGTAGCCGGCGCGCCAGCGCCGCCTCCCAGCGCCCACCGCCCGAGGTGACCATGAAAGTCCCCCGCTTTGACCACGTCGCACTCCCGTCGGCAGACCCCGACACCCTCCTCCCCTTCTACCGCGCCCTCGGCTTCCCCATCCTCTACGAGGAAGAGTGGCGAGCCGGCAACGGCATCCCCGCCATCGCCGTCGGCGACAACCAGAAGATCAACGTCCACCCACCCGACCTCTGGCAGAACCCCGAGTTCACCCTGCGCGGCCCGACGGCTCAGCCCGGCAGCGCCGACCTCTGCTTCGTCTGGACCGGCACCATCGAGGAGATTCGCGCCCTGATCGAAGCAACCGGCGCCGAGATCGAGCGCGGCCCCATCCCCATGCGCGGCGGCGCCGGCGGCGGCGACGCCCGAGGCACCTCGATCTACACCCGCGACCCGGAACAAAACCTCGTCGAGTTCATCGTCTACGACGACTGAACTTCCGATCGACGCTAGGCGGCGGCCGCCGCCACCTTCCCCATCCGCTCGAGGAAGTACATCCACCCGGCCTGGTGCTGCCCGGCCACCGCCGCCGGCAGATCGCGGTGGACCAGCTCCAGCCTCGTCCCGCCCTCAACCTCAACGAGATCGATCTCCACCGTCGTCGACTCCGGCGGCACCCCCATCAGATCGCCCTCCCAGCCGTAGCTGAAGACCAGCCGTCGGTCGGGCACCAGCTCCACGAACCGCCCGCGCATCGTGTCCCCGTTCTCGTGACGCCAGCGCACCATCCCGCCCACCACCGGCTCCACCTGCGCCTCGACAGCGATCCAGTCCAGCAGTAGCTCGGGCTCGACGAGGTGCGCGTACACCACGCGCGCCGGCGCCGCGATCTCCACCTCCAGCCGCACCGGCCCCGCGCCCGCCTCACCCGCCGAGGCCGCATCAACCATCCGGGTCATCCCGCTCCGCGGCGCCCTCCGCCGCTCGCTTCAGCCGCGCCAGCCCACCGCCCCAGTACGCCTCAAGCTCGCTCCGCAGCCGTTCAACCGCCTCCAGGTTCGCGCGATACAGCCGCCGGTTCCCGTCGCCGCGGACCAGCACCAGCTCGGCGTCGCGCAGCACCTTCAGATGCTGACTCGCCGTCGGCTGCCGCAGCCCGCTCCGCGTCGCCACCTCCCCCACGGGCAGCTCGTCGTCCATCAGCAACGCGAGCACCTCGCGCCGCACCGGATTGCTGATCGCCTCGAGCGCCGTCTGCATTGCTACATCATACTCATTGAATATTCGAGACACCGAATATAGAATGATCATGTTCCAGATCATCCTCAAGAAGGGATCCCGATGCCCACCAACGACACCCGCACCATCGCCCGCCGCTACTTCGAGGCATGGACCGCCCGCGACACCGACACCACCCGCACCCTCCTCGACGAGGCGCTCCACTTCACCCTCGGCACCGGCATCACCGTCGACGGCCGCGAGACCTTCCTCGAGGGCGAACGCTGGCCCGAGGGCGTCTCCGTCAACCTCGTCTCCGAGGCCTACGACGGCGACGTCGCCATGCAGCTCTACGACGCCCGCAACGGCGACGTCACCCTCCGCGTCGCCGAGCGCTTCGAGGTCCGCGACGGCCGCATCGCCGACATCGCCTTCGTCACCGACATGGCCAGCTACCCGGCGTTCATGGCCGGCGATCCCGCCATGCTTCCGGCGTTCCCCGGCTAGCCGGCAACTCCGTCGAGGAACCGCCGCTAGAATCCGCGCTGACCCAGCTCAGCGCGGAGGACGCAGCATGCAACGCACCCAGGTCGGCTCAGTCGAGGTCTTCGCCCTCGTCGACACCCACTTCGCCTTCCCCGCGACCCGCCTCTTCCCGGAGGCAGACGCCACCGAGGTCAACGGCTACGCCGACCTGATGACCGCCGACGGCGAGGTATCGATGATTTGCGGCGCCGCCGTCCTCCGCTCCCGCGCCCAGACCGTCCTCGTCGACACCGGCAACGGCCCGGACGGCAACCTCTTCGCCGAGCTCGAGGCCGCCGAGGTCGCCCCCGCCGACGTCGACGTCGTCGTCTTCACCCACCTCCACGGCGACCACACCGGCTGGAACATCGACCGCGAGAGCGGCCGGCCCCTCTTCCCCAACGCCACCTACTGGATTCCGCGCGCCGACTGGGACCACTACCGCGCCGCCGGCGGCCCCAACTGGGACGCCATGCTCGCCCCTCTCGAGGGCCACGGCGTCCTCCACCTCTTCGAGGGCGAAACGACCCTCACCGACGAGCTCACGCTCGTCGAGACCCCGGGCCACACCCCCGGCCACACCAGCATCCAGATCAGCTCCGGCGGTGAAACCGCCTTCGTCCTCGGCGACGCCATCGTCGACGAGATCAACCTCAACGAACCCGACTGGACGAACATGTTCGACGGCGACGACGCCACCGCTATCGCCACCCGCCAGCGCTTGATCCCGCAGCTCACCGAGTCCGGCGAGCTGATCGTCGCTTCCCACCTCGGCGCCACCGGCCTCGGCCACCTCGGCCGTGCGAGCGGCCGCCTCCGCTTCAAGAACCTCTAGCCGCGGCGGGGCTGATCGCGGTCGGTCGAATCGAGCAGGATCGTCACCGGCCCATCGTTAACCGCGTCGACCAGCATGTGCGCGCCGAAGCGACCGGTCGCCACCTCGACCCCGTCTTCACGGAGCACCTCGACCAGCCGCTCGACCAGCGGCTCCGCCACCTCCGGCGGCGCGGCCCCCGTGAACGACGGCCGCCGCCCCTTCCGCGTGTCCCCGTACAGCGTGAACTGCGACACCACGAGGACTGCGCCACCGACGTCGGTCACCGAGCGGTCGAACCGCCCCTCGTCGTTCGGAAAGATCCGCAGCGTCGTCAGCTTCGAGGCCAGCCAACCGACCTCGTCCTCGCCGTCCTCGGGCCCCACCCCGACGTATGCGAGCAGCCCGAGGCCAATCGACCCTGTGGTCTCGCCCTCGACCGTGACCCGGGCGGCGGAAACGCGCTGAACGACCGCGCGCATCAGCGAATCGCGACGGCGCGACTAAAGCGCGTCGCTGCCGTCGGCTGACGAGTCCCAGTCCCCACCCGACGAGGAACTGCTCGACGAGGAGCTGCTCGACCCACCGCTGTCGCTGCCCGACTTGCGGGAGTCAGTCTTGTAGAACCCACTGCCCTTGAATGCGATCGCCGGAACGGACAGCTGCCGCTTGGCTACGACCTGGCCGCACTTCTCGCACGGGTGCTCGGACGGCGAACCGAACGGCTCCTGCTTCTCATAGCGGTGCCCCTTGGCACATCGGTAGTCGTATGTCGGCACGCAGGCACTCCTCGGCGGATCATCGCCGCCGAAACTGAGAGACCGCACGGCAGCAAGCCTTCATGTTCGGATCGATCCCGACGCTTCGCAAGCATCGGCGCGAGATCGACGGGGAATCCGCGCTGGTTCCTCAGGAGAAAGCACTCCTATACTGACCGGCGCGAAGAACACAGTAAGCCGGCGCCTGCCCTCACCGCCTGTGGGGGTAAATCTATGCGTCGGACGCCATCAGGAGGTACGCGGTGGCTACAGCTACCACCATGCGTCAGCTGCTCGAGGCTGGCGTCCACTTCGGGCATCAGACCCGTCGCTGGAACCCGAACATGCGCCCGTTCATCTTCGGTGAACGCAACGGCATCCACATTCTCGATCTCGCCCAGACCGTTCCGAGGCTCCAGGCCGGCCTCGACAAGGTCCGCGAAGTCGCCTCCAGCGGCGACAAGGTCCTCTTCGTCGGCACGAAGAAGCAGGCCCGCGCCATCGTCGAGCGCGAAGCCGAGCGCTGCGGCATGCCCTACGTCAACAACCGCTGGCTCGGCGGCACGCTGACCAACTTCAGCACCATCTCGAAGCGCATCCAGTACTACAACGAGCTCCGCGAAGGCTTCGAGGCCAACCCGGAGGCCGCCGGCGAACCCGAGACCGCCGGCATCAGCCAGCGCCAGACCAAGCGCGAGCGCGTCATGCTCCAGAAGGAGTACGAGCGCCTGACCCGCGCCTTCTCCGGCCTCCGCTCGCTCGAGCGCCCGCCCGGCGCCGTCTTCATCGTCGACCCCTCGATGGAAGAGATCGCGGTCCACGAGTCGAACCGCACCAAGATCCCGATCATCGCGATGTGCGACACCAACGCCGACCCGGACGTGATCGACTTCCCGATCCCCTCCAACGACGACGCCATCCGCGCGATCCAGCTCATGACGAGTCTGGTCGCCGACGCCGTCCTCGAGGGCGTCGCCGTCGGCGAGGTGGAACAGCAGTTCCAGGAGGCGACCACCGCCGCCGCCGAGCCACCTGCCGAGGCAGGCGAAGCCCCGGCCGAGGCGCCCGCCGCCCCCGCTGCCGAGTAGACCCCTCCGAGGCAACGCGACCCGGCCGCACACCAGACGTTCAAGCCACCCCGTCAGGACGAGGAGTCCCCGTGGTTACCACCAGTGACATCAAGAAACTGCGCGAAGAGACCGGCGCTGGCGTCATGGACGCCAAGCGCGCCCTCGAAGAGGCCAGCGGCGACTTCACGCAGGCCAAGGAGCTGATCCGCCAGCAGGGCATCGCCTCCGCCGCCAAGCGTGCGGACCGCGCCACCTCCGAGGGCGTCGTCGAGTCGTACATCCACGGCGGCGGCCGCATCGGCGCCATCGTCGAGGTCCAGTGCGAGACCGACTTCGTCGCCCGCACCGACACCTTCAAGCAGCTCGCCCGCGACGTCGCCATGCAGATCGCCGCGATGAACCCGCTCGCCCTCACCGTCGAGGACGTCCCCGCCGACGCCCCCGGCAACCTCGAGGATCACGCCCTCCTCAAGCAGCCCTTCATCCGCGATTCCAGCCAGACCATCGAGGACCTCGTCCAGGCCGCCGTCGGCCAGACCGGCGAGAACATCCAGATCGGTCGCTTCGCTCGCTTCGAGCTCGGCGGGAACTAACCGCCTCGCCCACGCGTTCCCTCCGAGGACACGCGCGCCCGCCGGCGAGCGGACCCGCACCTACCGAGGCAGAACGCGCCCGCGCTTCCCGAGCGAACCTTCGGGGTTTCACTGTCGCGGCACGTTCGCCGCGTGCGGTATCGTGGGGCCTCGTGGAGTGACGAACGATGGAGGCGACGGCGATGATCGATGAGATCCTCCTCGACGCCGAGGAGCGCATGGACAACGCGGTCGAGGCCTACCGGCAGGTCCTCGCCACCGTGCGCACCGGCCGCGCCAGCACCTCGTTGGTCGAGCACCTCCAGGTCGAGCACTACGGCCAGCGCATGCCGCTGAACCAGCTCGCCACCCTCGGCGCGCCCGAGGCGCAGCTCATCACCATCCAGCCCTGGGACCAGGGTGCCGTCGACTCCGTCATGAAGGCGATCCAGACCAGCGAGCTGGGGATCACCCCCCAGAGCGACGGCAAGATGATCCGCCTCCCCATCCCCGCCCTCACCGAGGAGCGGCGCAAGGAGCTCGTCAAGCAGCTCCACGCGAAGACCGAGGACGCCCGCATCTCCGTGCGCAACTCGCGCCGCCACGGCATGGACGAGCTGAAGAAAGCCCTCCGCGCCCACGACGTCTCCGAGGACGATGAGCACCGGGGCGAGAACGAGATCGAGCGCCTCACCCAGGCGCACGTCGAGCAGCTCGAAGCGCTCGCCAAGGAGAAAGAACAGGAACTCCTGCAGGTCTGAGCCGCCCCCACCGGCGTCTCAACACCTCCAGCGGATCCCGCCCGGCGTTGATCGAAAGCACATCCGCCTCGGCGGATCACGGGAGAGCGACTTGGTAGTCGAATCCGCCCCAGTTGCGCCGCCGCTCCCACGACTCCACGTCGTGCCGCGACACGTCGCCATCATCATGGACGGCAACGGCCGCTGGGCGCAGGCCCGAGGGCTGCGACGCGCCGACGGCCACCGCGCCGGCGCCGAGACCATCCGCCCCGTCATGGAACGCTGCGGCCAGCACGGCGTCGAGGTGCTCACCCTCTTCGGCTTCTCCACCGAGAACTGGGGCCGGCCACACACCGAGGTTCAGTCGATCCTCAAGCTCGGCCGCGACTTCATCGACACCCACCTCGACGAGCTCGACGCTGCCGGCGTCCAACTCCGCCACCTCGGCGACCTCGATCGCCTCCCCGGCTTCCTCCGCGGCCGCGTCGCCCGCGCCGTCGAACGCACCCGCGACAACTCGAAGCTGATCCTCAACCTCGCCTTCAACTACGGCGGCCGCGCCGACATCGTCGAGGCCGTCCAGAGCCTGATCCGCGACGGCGTCGCCGCCGAAGACGTCACCGAGGAGGCGATCACCGCCCGCCTCGCCACCGCCGGGCTGCCCGAGCCCGACCTCCTGATCCGCACCGGCGGCGAGACCCGCATCTCCAACTTCCTCGTCTGGCAGGCCGCCTACGCCGAGTACTACTTCACCGACGCCCTCTGGCCAGACTTCGACGCCGGCGAGGTCGACGCCGCTCTGATCGAGTTCAGCCGTCGCCAGCGACGCTTCGGCCTCGTCCCCAACGGCGACGACGAGGAGTCCCTCCCCGCCGAATCCGGCTCCTAGGCCGCAGGTGCTCACCCAGCGACTGATCGTCGCGGCCATCGGACTGCCGCTACTCGCGCTGCTGCTGCTCGTCCCCGAGCCCGTCTTCTCCGCGGTCGTCGAGGCCGTCCTCGCCGTCGCCACCTTCGAGCTCGCCCGTGCCGCCCAGCCCGAGGAGCGGCGCGGCGACCTCGCCATCCCGGTCGGCGCCGCCGCTGCCACCGCGCTCCTCGTCGCGCTGAGCCGCGCCGGCCTCGGCCCCGCCATCTGGGCCCTCATGCCCCTCACCGCCATCGCCCTCGCGCTCCTCATCCGAGGCCGCAACCCCTTCAGCGACTCGATGGCCGGCTGGTGGCTGGGTGCCGTCCTCTACGTCGGCGTCCTCGGCTCCCACTTCGTCCTGCTCCGCGACGTCGCCGAGGGCCAGCGCTGGCTCGTCGTCCTCCTCGCCACCGTTTTCGCCACCGACACCGGCGCCTACGCCGTCGGCCGCACCTTCGGCCGCCACAAGATGGCGCCCAAAATCTCGCCCAAGAAGACGTGGGAGGGCGCCGTCGGCGGCTACGTCTTCGGCGCGGCCGCCGCCGCCATCGCGATCCTCGCGCTCGACCCGGACCCGCCGCTCGACGTCCTCGGCAACGAGGTCGTCGGCGCCTACGGCACCGCCACCATCGTCGCGATCGCCCTCGGCACGCCCTTCGTCGCCGAGATCGGCGACCTCGTCGAGTCGGGGCTGAAGCGGCGGCTCGGCGTCAAGGACGTGTCGAACATCCTCCCCGGCCACGGCGGCTTCCTCGACCGGCTCGATTCCCTGCTCTTCGCCGCCCCGTGGATATATTGGATCCTGCAGTGGATCCCCGCCTGAACCCACCTCGCCGAAGGGCCACACCCGCGTGACCTCCCGCCCGACGAGAGTCGCCGTCCTCGGCTCCACCGGCTCCGTCGGCCGTCAGGCGCTCGACGTCATCCGAGGTGCACCCGACCAGTTCGAGGTCGTCGCGCTCGCCGGCGGCGCCAACGTTACCCTCCTCGCCGAGCAGGCCCGCGAGTTCACACCCCCCGCCCTCGCTGCGCTCCCCGGCCCCGACGCCGACGCGCTCCGCGCCGCCACCGAGGCCGAGTGGACCGTCGAGTGGTCCGCCCTCGAGTCGATCGCCACTCGCCCCGACGTCGACGTCGTCCTCGCCGCCACCAACGGCCTCGTCGGCCTCGCCCCCACGCTCGCCGCGCTCCGTGCCGGCAAGCCCGTCGCCATCGCCAACAAGGAGGCGCTCGTCGTCGGCGGCCCCGTCGTGCTCGCCGCCCTCGAGGAAGGCCGCGCCCGCGGCGCCGAGCTACGCCCCGTCGACTCCGAGCACTCCGCGATCTGGCAGTGCCTCTGGGGCGAGCCGCCCGAGCGGATCGACCGCCTCACCCTCACCGCCTCCGGCGGCGCCTTCCGCGACCTCGATCTCGCCGAGCTTGACGCCGTCACCCCGGAGCAGGCCGTCAACCACCCCAACTGGGACATGGGCCGCAAGATCACCGTCGACAGCGCCACCCTCTTCAACAAGGGACTCGAAGCCATCGAGGCGCGCTGGCTCTTCGACATCCCGCTCGACCGGATCGACATCCTCCAACACCGCGAGAGCGTCATCCACAGCATGGTCACCTTCGCCGACGGCTCCGTGAAGGCGCAGCTCGGCGAGCCCGACATGGGCCTCCCGATCCAGGTCGCCCTCGCCTACCCCGACCGCGCGCCAGCCCAACCCGCGCCGCCGCTCGACCTCGCCGCCCGCGGCGCGCTCCACTTCGGCGTCGTCGAGCACGACCGCTTCCCCGCCCTCGACATCGCCCTCGAGGCCGGCCGCCGCGAGGACACCACCGCCGCCGCTGTCTCCGGCGCCGACGAGGCCGCCGTCGCGCAATTTCTCGCCGGAAACTGTCGATTCACGGACATTCCCCGACTATTGGCGCTAGCCTTGGAGTCCCACCACCCGACGATGGAACCAGACCTCGAAGCCTTGCTCGCGGCCGAACAGTGGGGCCGCCGCACGGTCGACGAGGCCGTCTCCGCGGGAGTGGCATGAACGAACGCTGGCACGAGCGCAAGGCTGAAGCGCGCGCCGAGGCGGAACGACCGCCCAGCGGCTACGACTGGGCGCGCCGCCTCATCACCATCATCACCCTCGTCGTCGGCATCACCCTCGGCTTCGTCTTCCTCTACGACGCCTTCACCTCCGCCTTCCTCTTCCTCTTCATCCTGCTCGCCCTCGTCATGGCCCACGAGGCCGGCCACTTCTTCACTGCCAAGGCCTTCGGCATCTACGTCCACGAGTTCGGCCTCGGCTTCCCGCCGCGCGCCTGGGCCTTCAAGTACGGCGAGACCGAATACTCGGTGAACTGGCTCCCCATCGGCGGCTTCGTCCGCCTCGAGGGCGAAGAGCAGTCGGACCACCCCCGCTCGCTCTCCGTCCGCCCTCGCTGGCAGCGCCTGATCGTCCTCGCCTCCGGCGCCATCGTGAACCTGATCCTGCCGGTCTTCCTCTTCGCCGCCGCGCTCACCTTCCCCCACGAGGTCGCCGTCGGCCGCGCCGTCATCTCGGAGGTGGTCCCCGACTCCCCCGCCGAGGCCGCCGGCCTCCAGTCCGGCGACGTCATCTTCAGCATCGCCGGCCGCGACGCCCTCAACGTCTCCGAGGCCAGTCGCTACATCCGCGTCAACGTCGGCAACACCGTCGATGTCCAGGTCCGCCGCGACGGTGAGTTCATCACCGTCCCCGTCCAGGCACGCCGCGCCCCGCCCGCTGGCCAGGGCCCCACCGGCATCAGCATCGCCCCCGCCGTCGTCGCCCCCGACGGCCGCCCCTTCACCGAGACCGTCTCCCAGCCGCCCTGGGAATCGATCCCCAACGGCGTCCGCCTCACCTGGGACACCCTGATCCTCGCCCAGAACGAAATCCGCGGCTGGTTCGAAGGCGCCGGCGACGGCCCGCAGTTCGCCGGCCCCGTCGGCATCGGTCAGACCGTCGGCGAGGTCGCCCGCTCCCAGGAGACCGCCAGCGACGCCGTCTCCCCGCTCCTCGAACTCGCCGCCCTCCTCTCGATCAACCTCGGCATCCTCAACCTCTTGCCGCTCCCCATGCTCGACGGCGGCCGCATCTTCTTCCTCCTCGTCGAGATCGCCCGAGGCGGCAAACGCATCGCCCCCGAAAAAGAGGCCGTCGTCCACATGGCCGGCTTCCTCGTCTTCATCAGCTTCGCCCTGATCATCACCTTCATCGACATCAGCCGAATCGCGAACGGCGACTCCGTCTTCCGCTAGCCCTCCTCGACCTGACGCGATCGTTCTCGGGGCGCTGACAGGCGAAGCGGGAGCAGATCTGCTGCGCTCGATCACAAGCCGCTCACGACGCGATCAGATGGCGAGCACCTGGCCACCGGCACAATCACGAACGTAGTAGGGTTCACGCTGGGAAGGCCCAGAGAGCCATCTCTTGCATCAATCGTCGGTGACCTATGGACGAAACCTCATACCGCGCCGAGTCCGAAGCCTACCGATCAGCCGCGAGGTGGATCATGGCTGCGTTCGGGGCGACCGCTGTGACTGCAGCAGGGTTGGTGACAGTAAGCGCGAACGACGTCCGTTCGCTCGACTCGGGCTGGGCGGCCTTAGCGCTAGCCGGAGCCGCCGTCGCGTTTGGCGCCTGCGCAGTTGCGATCTTCCGCACAGCGAGGGTCTTAGCTCCCGCTGCCACTTGGAAGGACCTAGTCGGCGACACGGCCGTCCGGTCATCGCTGAAGACCGAACTTAGCCTCGAAGTCGACAGCATCAAGGGTGAGCTCGCTCAGTCCGGCAGCAGAGAGTCCGGCATTAGACACCAGGCACTTGCACGAAGTTGGTACGACCGCCGCGAAACGGCCTCGCGCTTCGTGAACGCAGTCGGACTGTGGCTCCCCGCAGCGTTCGGCTCAGCGCTGCTCGGTTTCACCGCTATGTTCGGAGCCATAGTGATCGGCGGCGATCATTCACCACCCACGAGCGAATCGATCTCGTTGGAGGCCTTGGAGCGTGGGCTAGGACCGATCGCAGAGGAGGTCACCAACCTCAGAGCGTCGATCGATGCTCAGACAGGGTCCGAACCGCGAAGCGACGAGGTGATGCAGCTGCTGGCATCCGTTCTCGAGCAACTCGCATCGCTCGAAGGTCGACTGCACACCGACAACGAACCGGTTGCTCAAGAACGGCTAGTGGTGGCGCTCTTCCCTCGAACCGACGAGGCCCAAGAGAGTCTGGAGCGCGTGCTGGGTTGCGACTCTCCACCGATCCCCTACCGCGGGACCATCGTTAACGGGCGAATGCCGCCAACAGAGGTCTGGCTCGGCTCCGCCAGCCCGGACACCGGCGATTGCCTGCCGGGGCGCCTCAAGTTGACTGACGAATCCGCGTTCGGAATCGAGATCCTCGGCACTGCCGTCGGGAGCTGAAGACCGGAGGGGAAATCGCCTCCCACGGACCCGGTTCGGCGAGAGGCGCCCCCACCGAGGCCAATGCGATAGCCTCGATGAGGCGTCGTACCGCGCCCTCCCGAGGCGCGTCCGCCCAGCCGAGGCAGGCTCGTGGCCTTCAACAAGATCAAGCGCAACCCAACCCGCCCCGTCCAGGTCGGCGCAATCCAGATCGGCGGCGGCGCCCCCATCGCCGTCCAATCCATGGCCGCCACCAGAACCCAGGACATCGACGCCACCGTCCGCCAGGTCGAGCTCATCCAGGCCGCCGGCGCGGACCTCGTCCGCATCGCCGTCGACTCCAAGGCCGACGTCCGCGCCCTCTCCGAGGTCCGCGACCGTACGAGGCCGACCGGCGCCAATCTCTCCGTCGACCTCCAGGAGAGCTACCGCCTGATCACCGACGTCGCCCCCTTCGTCGACAAAGTCCGCTATAACCCCGGCCACCTCCACCACCACGAGAAGGACAAGCCCGTCGAGGCCAAAGTCGCCTTCATCGCCGAGCAGGCCGTCCACCACGACGTCGCGCTCCGCGTCGGCGTCAACTGCGGATCCGTCGACCCCGTGCTCAAAGAGAAGTTCGGCAAAGACGACGTCGGCGCCATGGTCGAGAGCGCCCTCCAGCACACCCGCATCCTCGACGACCTCGGCTTCACCCGTTACGTCGTCTCCATGAAGGACTCCGACTGGCGCAAAGTCGTCGAAGGCAACCGCCGCTTCGCCATCGACCGGCCCGAAATCCCGCTCCACCTCGGCGTCACCGAAGCCGGCATGCCCCCCGACGGCATCATCAAGACCCGCGTCGCCTTCGAGCAGCTCATCTCCGAAGGCATCGGCGACACCATCCGCGTCAGCCTCACCCTCCCCTTCGACGACAAGGGCCAGGAGATCACCGTCGGCCGCGAAATCCTCGACGACATCGCCAACGGCCGCTTCCGCTCCGTCCCCGCCTCACTCGACCACGGCCTCAACATCATCAGCTGCCCCTCCTGCTCCCGCGTCGAGAACGAGAAGTTCATCGAGCTCGCTCAGGACGTGAAAGAGATGTCCACCTACGCCGCCGACTACGACGTCACCATCGCCGTCATGGGCTGTCGCGTAAACGGCCCCGGCGAAACCGACGACGCTGACATCGGCATGTGGTGCGGCCCCCTCGGCGTCAACCTCAAACGAGGCGAAGAGCTCGTCGGCCACTTCCCCTACGACACTGTCCTCAACGAGACCAAGCGCCTCCTCGACGAGCTGATCGAGGATAAGACGCCAGCCGCCGCCCCCGCCGGCGTCGAAGACTAGCGGTTGCGACGTACCTGTTTGGCACATATTCTGACCATGTGGACAGCGAGCTAGCTCGTCGCGGCAACGAGATCCAGTCCGAGTTCTGTGACGCCGACCTCGGGACTCGCCTGGGCGGCGACTGTCACTTCGACCGCGATCCCACGCGATTTGACTGGCGCGTCGCGCGGCCCACGGTCGGGAATCGGAGCCGCGAGGCCGCGCTCAACGCACTGTTGGAGATGGCGGGAACTTCGAGCCCTCCGCTCACGAATTCCGAACGCAGCGCCTTTCCTACCTTCCGCGACACGCAGCTAACCTTGGTGGAGTCCAAGGCGACTCGATGGCTGTCGCCGACCGTCGTCGAACACGATGTCGCAGCTGAGCCGTGGCACAGTCGGGATGCTCTGAACGACTGGGCGCCTCTGCTAGGCCTGCGTCGCACGATCGAGCGGTCTCGCGCGTCGTGGCGGTTCGACGCCAGGCCGCGGTGGTCAGAACGCCGGGCGTTCGATACATCGCTCGGCACATACCGACGCTCGCTATCAAGGCTCCTTGCGTGCGGCGAGCGTGCGCTGGTCCCCCCGACACCCGATCGACCGGCGCGTAGCCCCAGCGCGCGGTCACAAGGCGCGTCGCCGACCAGCGACTGGATTGACCGCCGGCGCTCGATGATCCTCGCACCCACGCGAGTCGATTCGGCACAACGGCTTCAGCGGATCCTGAGCGACTTCGTCGTCCGTGTGGACGTCAAGCTCTGGCGAGAAATCGCTGCGCGCGATCTCCAGAATCACATCAGTACGGGCGTGCAGCGCCGCGTCCTCGGGCTCCTTGAACGAGCAAACGATCGCGAGCAGGTGTTCAGGGTTTATCGGCTCGCGGTGTTCATCGACGACCGCGCGAGCTCGGCAGATGGCCGGGCGTGGCTCCTCTCGATGCCCCCTTCCGACGTCTTTGTCTGCCAACACGTCAGCAGACGCACCAGCACGCACGCCACTTACGTGCACCGGCGATTCGAGAGCCACAATCGGACTCAAGAGCCGAGTGCCCTCGCTGAGCTCTACCCACACGGGTCCGACTGCCCCGCTGCCGCACGGAGGGCGAGCCTCGGAATACCCGATGACAGAGACAGGACTACCGCCGGACTTCCCGCCGGAGTTCCGCGTATGGGACGCCAGCGAAGGCACGGGCGACGAGAAGCCAACGGGGACGGAGCCTCCCGAACCACTCGACGCACCTCCTCCCCTTATGCTCGCGAAGCCGGACGAAACTCCACGCGACAGCTCGCTGGCGACGAAGGCCATCCTCTTTGGGATCGCAGCCACGTCCGTGACGATGCTCGGTCTCGCGGGCGTGAGCGTCCCCGTACTGGCGGTTGCCGGAGCCATGATGCTCCGAGCCGCTTTCGTTCTATCCCGGTGAGCCGTGAGTAAGAGGTCACGACGGCGCGTGCCGTTCGACTTCGACGAAGAGATGTACCAGCGTCTGGAGGCGCTGGTCGAAGACTCAGGCAGCGCGAGCAAGGCCGAGGTGGTCCGCCGAGCTCTGCGTCTCTATGAGTGGCTGCTCAAGAAGGCCGACGAAGATCGCTCGATCATCGTCACGTCGAGTGACGGTGCCAAGACCGAAGGGCCGTACAACCTCGACCTCCTGGTCCGCTGACTCGCTTCTTGGACGCTCCTGCGCGAAGCAACAAACCCGAGGGGATCTTCGGGACGATTAGATAACCTCCGGCACCCGCCGCTCCCCCAGCTCCGGCTGCTCCCCGCGCCCCAGCCCCTCCATCGCGCCGATGTCTCTTTCGAGGACCGCCGCGAACGCCCCCGTATCCACGCCGCGATGCACCGCTCCGAGGACCCCGATCCGCTCGAGGGCGCGTCCCAACAACGCCTGCACCCCGTGCGGATTCCCCCGCATCCAATGCGTGTACCCCGCGCCCAGCTGGGCGAACCCCTTGAAGAATTCCTCCTCCTCGGTCCCCTTCGACTGCGCCCAGCACGTCTCCCACGCCTCATGCGCCCCGAAGAAGTTCCGAGCGTTGAAGAACTCGATCGCCAGCGCGTGGTTCTCCTCCACGCTCAGCGCATCGAAGTCCGGCAGGTGCAGCCGGTTCTCCGACCCGGCCGGCAGCGGCCGCCCCAGCTCATCCCGCGGCCGTTCCGGCTTCGGCGCCGGCTCCGTTGTCTCGGTCGTCATCGCTCAGACCTCGCTCCCTCGGCCGGGCGCCGTCTGCTTCGCTGCGACAACATCACCAGACCAGCCGACAACAGCACCGCGGTCAGCGAGAGCCGGACCGCGTGATAGAGCCGCATCGAGTCTGAGCGCGAGCGTTCCTCGCCGACTCGATCCCGCAACCACTCGTGGATCGAGTGATCCACAAGACCGCTCACCTGCGGCACGACCACCAGCGCGAGAGCGATGAATACGAAGCCGGCATTACCGGTCCGCCGGTATGCACGGAGCGAGACGAAAGCGAGCACGACCGCGAGCCCCAGTGAAAGCAACGCCGCGATCAGCGGCTCGACGGCCAGCGTCATGAGAGCTGCCGCTCAAGCCGTCGCACACCCTCGACGATCACCAGCGTCGTGACCACGAGAGGCACCCACGAAGTCCAGGGCGAGTACTCCGTGTCAAAGAGGCGCTGGGCGAGCACCACCACAACGAACCATCCGATGGGAACGAACACGATCCCCATCGGGATCACCAGCAGCGGCCGCCGGTCCGATCGCCGGTACGCCCAGACCCCCACCGGCAGCGGCGCCAGGGCCGCCCCCAGCAGCCAGACGATGAACAGAACGTCAGCCACTCGTCCTCCTACCGGCGATCATACTCACCCCCGCCTCACACCACCCCTGCGCTCGCGCCCGCGCGCCTTCGAGGTCGCCCCACCTCCCTGCTGCCGGAACAACGCCAGCCATTGCTCGAAACTCAGCGCGGTCGGAGCCGCGCGCTGCGTGAAGCCCAGCCGCCGCCCGAGGACCGCCAGATCCCGAGGCGTGAACCGCCCCCGCAGCCCTCGGCTCACGTCGTCGACCCCGAACGACCGGCTCACGAACCGCAGGTACCGCGACCGTTCCCCCTCGGCCACCAGCGGTCGAGGCCGCCGCGCCAGCCACAGCAGCACGCAGTCCACCCCCGGCGGCGGCTCGAAGTCCGAGCGCTCGAACCAGTGCACGATCTCCGTGTGCCACCACGGCTTCAGCTTCAGCGACTGCACCGTCTCGTTCCGGTACGGCCGCCCCACGAACCGCGCCGCCGCCTCCGCCTGCACGATCAGGTACGCATCCTCCGGCTGCGACCGCGCCTCCGTCAGATGCCGCACCACATCCGCCGTCCGCGAAAACGGCACGTTCGCGAACACCGAGTACCGCTCCCGCGGCAACGCCGTCGCAAAGAAGTCCCCCTCGAGGACCGCGACCCCGGCCACCCCCGCGAACCGCCGCCGCAGCTTCGAGGCGTGCCACCCATCCACCTCGATCGCCCGGACCTCACGCACCACCTCCGCCAGCACGGAAGTGAGCACGCCGCTGCCAGCCCCCACCTCAACGACGAGATCGGAGCGACTCAGCTCGGATCGGCGGACCAGCGCCCGCGCAAGCCCTCGACTACGAAGAAAGTGCTGAGAAAGATCCGCGCGCCGGCGTCGTCGCCGCTGCCCGGACACGGATGACCATCACACACATAAGGCGGCTCCTGCTCCCCGCAGTGTACGCGCAGCTCCCCGCTCGACCCACCGCGCCGCGGACGCGGACGACGGCCACTGTCCGCTGTGCCGCGCCCGCCCTAGACTCGCCGCCATGCGAATGTCACGCCAGTTCGGCCACACCCTGCGCGAAGCGCCCGCCGACGCCGACACCATCGCCCACCAGCTCCTCGTCCGAGGCAGCTTCGTCGACCAGCTCATGGCCGGCGTCTACTCCTACCTCCCGCTCGGTCGCCGCGTGAAGCGCCGGGTCGAACAGGTCATCCGCGAGGAGATGGACCGCGCCGGCGGCCAGGAAGTCCTCCTCCCCACCATCCAACCCGCCGAGATCTGGGAAACCTCCGGCCGCGCCCAATCCATGGCCGACGTGCTCTTCCAGCTCAGCGACAAGCGCGAGCGCGCCATGGTGCTCGGCCCCACCCACGAGGAGGTCATCACCCGCCTCTTCCAGGACCACGCCAGCTCCTACCGTGACCTCCCTGTCACGCTCTACCAGATCCAGACCAAGCTCCGTGACGAAACGCGGCCGCGGAACGGCCTCGTCCGCGTCCGCGAGTTCACCATGAAGGACGCCTACTCCTTCGACGTCGACGACGAGGGCCTCGACCGCTCCTACAACGAGATGTTCGAGGCCTATCGACGCATCTTCGCCCGCTGCGGCATCCCCACCGTCGCCGTCGAAGCCGACTCCGGCGCCATCGGCGGCAAGGGCTCGCAGGAGTTCATCTTCCTCACCGACACCGGCGAGGACACCATCCTCCTCTGCGAGCCCTGCGACTACGCCGCCAACCAGGAGAAGGCCGACTTCGTCCGTCCCCCCGCCCTCGAGGCCCCGGTCGCGGACATCGAGGAAGTCGACACCCCCGGCACGACCACCATCGAGACCCTCGCCGAGTACCTCGACATCGAGACCCGCCAGACCGCCAAGGCGGTCTTCGTGATGGCCGATCCTCGCGAGGGCGGCGACCCCTTCCCCGTCTTCGCCGTCGTCCGCGGCGACCTCGAAGTCAACGAGGTCAAGCTCATGAACGTCCTCGACGCCCGCGCGCTCGAGCCCATGACCGACGCCCAGATCAACGCCTACGGCCTCACCGCCGGCTACGCCTCACCCATCGGCGTCAACGAGGCGCTCAAGGTCGTCGCCGACGTCTCCATCCTCGGCGCCCCCAACCTCGTCGCCGGCGCCAACAAGCCGGACACCCACCTCCGCAACACCAACTACGGCCGCGACTGGACCGCGGACCTCGTCGAGGACATCGCACTCGCCGAGGAAGGCCACCTCTGCGCCCACTGCCCCGACGGCGTCGACGCCCCCCTCACCGCCCGCCGCGGCATCGAGATGGGCCACGTCTTCCGCCTCGGCCTCACCTACACCGACCCCTTCGGCGTCACCGTCCTCGACGAGGAGGGCGAGCAGGTCATGCCCACCATGGGCTGCTACGGCATCGGCGTGGAACGCATCGTCGCCGCCGCCGTCGAACAGCACCACGACGACGACGGCATCATCTGGCCCGCCTCCATCGCCCCCCACGACGTCCACCTCATCGGCCTCAGCCTCGACCGCGACGAAACCGTCGCCACCGACGCCGACGCCCTCTACGACGAACTCCAGAACGCCGGTCTCGACGTCATCTTCGACGACCGCGACGAACGCCCCGGCGTCAAATTCAACGACGCCGACCTCATCGGCGTCCCCATCCGCCTCACCGTCTCCCCCCGCAACTACAAGGAAGGCGTCGTCGAACTCAAACGCCGCGACGCCGAAGAAGCTGAACAGATCCCCCGCGACGAAGTCGTCGCCCGCATCCGCGCCATCCGCCAGGACCTCCTCGACACCCTCGTCCCATAGCGGTCCGAACCGAGGTCTCGCCACCAATCGGCGAGAAGATGAGCGGCCGATCAGCCCGGCCACTTCCACGCCTCGATCCACCGAGGTGACGCAACCCCGTCCATGACGAAATGAACGGGAGAGCGGCGCCCCGTCCCGTAGGGCGCGCCGCAGGCGCCCGCGGCCGCAGGCCGATCGACTGAGTGGGGGGAGTCGCCCCCCACCCCCTACTTCGTCTAGAAGCGGCCGGGTTGCTTCTCCGAACAACCGGCACGCGCAACGCCTACGTCCATCCGTCGGCACGCGTCGGTCGACTGGTCCTCGACCGCAAGCTCCTCAATCGCCGGCGCCTCAAGGGGCACCACAACTGAGTTCGGCCACCGAGGTGACGCAACCCAGTCCCTGACGAAATGAACGGGGGAGCGGCGCCCCGTCCCGTAGGGCGCGCCGCAGGCGCGAGGGGCGTCGCGACCCCTTCATTTCGTCCTAGGGCGGGCGGGTGGGTCCTCCGGACAACACGGCGCGCGCAAAGCGCGCGTCCATTGCTCCGCCCGCCAGCGGCTCGCGACTCACCCGGGCACCCCCCGAGGGGGAAGGGGGGAGAACCACACCCTCCTCTATTGAGCCGCCGCTCGCCACGGTGCTACGCTATTGCCTCGCACGGCCTCTACTCAGAGACGTGGGCGCCGTGCCCACGTTTTTTGTTGACTACCGCCTGATCCGGATTCGGCCTGCCGCGCCGGTGCGGGCACCCTCGGGAGCGCACGACAGCGCATGAAAAACGACTTCGTCATCGCCATCACTCAGCTCTCCGCTGAGAAGAATCTCAACGCCGACGCGGTGTTCAGCGCCGTCGAGGCCGCGATGGCCTCCGCCTTCAAGAAGGACGAGCTTCAGTACGCCGAGATCGAAGTCTCGATCGACCGCGACGGCGGCGACATCGAGGCCTGGCGCACCTGGACCATCACCGACGACGACGACATCGAGGATGACGAGATCGAGCTCTCGCCCGAGCGAGCCAAGGAACTCGGCTTCGGCGACACCAAGATCGGCGACACCGTCCGCCGCCCCATCGAGGCCACCCCGCAGACCGGCCGCATCGCCGCCCAGACGGCCAAGCAGGTCGTGCTCCAGCGACTCCGCGAGGCCGAGCGCGACTCCGTCTTCGAGGACTTCACCGGCAAGGAAGGCGAGATCGTCTCCGGCACCGTGCTCCGCGTCGAGCGCGGTCGTCAGCAAGTCATCCTCGACCTCGGTCGCACCGAGGCCGTCCTCCCCTACTCAGAGCAGATCCGCGCCGAGCACTACCGCATCGGGCAGCGGCTCCGCGTCTACGTCAAAGAGGTCTACCGCGCCACGCGCGGCCCGCAGGTCGTCGTCTCCCGCGCCGCCCCCGAGCTGCTCCGCCGCCTCTTCGAGCTCGAAGTCCCCGAGATCGCACGCGGCACCATCGAGATCATGAACATCGCCCGCGAGCCCGGCTACCGCACCAAGATCGCCGTCATCTCGCGCCAGGAAGGCGTTGACCCCATCGGCGCCGTCGTCGGCGTCCGAGGTGCGCGCATCCAGAACATCGTCAACGAGCTCAGCGGCGAACGCATCGACGTCATCCGCTGGGACCCCAACGACCTCGCCTACGTCGCCAACGCCCTCAGCCCCGCCGAGGTCGTCTCCATCAACGTCGAAGAAGACACCCACACCGCCTTCATCGCCGTCCCCGACAAGCAGATCAGCCTCGCCATCGGCAAGGAGGGCCAGAACGCCCGCCTCGCCGCCAAGCTCACCGGCTACCGCATCGACATCCGCGGTGAAGGCTCCATGATCGCCGCCGGCGACGACCTCTACCCGCCGCCCGAGCCCAACATGGACCCCATCCCCGTCCGCGAGCACGCCGCCATCCCCGCCGTCGCCGAGGCCGAAGCCGAGGTCGCGGCACCGGCCGGCCCGGACTACGCCCGCCCCGGCCTCCCCGGCGAGGGCGCTCCCGCCACCCCAGAGCCCGTCGCCGCCGAGGCGCCCGCCGCCGCCGAGGAGGAAGTGCGCCTCACCCCCGAGCAGGAGATCATCGCCGAGCTCGTCGAAGAGGAGCCCGAGGCCGTCGCCCCCGCGCCACCCGTCGAGGAGCCCGTCCAGCCGGCTCCGCGTCGGCGCGAAGAGCCTGGCGGCCTCCGCTTCGGAGACGAGATCCGCGATCGCCAGCTCGAGGAAGAAGAAGAGCGCGAGCGCGAGCGCCAGAGCGGCCGCCGCCGCCGCGGCGGTGCCTCCCGCCAGCCGGCGCGCCCCGCGCGCGCCCCGCGTGGCGGACGCCGCCCCGCCTTCGACGAGTACGACGAGGACGAGATCGAGGCCGCGCTGCACGGCGACGACTACCTCGAGGACGACTTCGACGACGAAGACGGCGAGGACGAGGTCTAACGGGCGCCGGCCGCGGTCCGGGCCCACCGCCCCGACCGCGCTGAATGAGGCGAG
>JANQNP010000067.1 GCA_028279505.1 Dehalococcoidia bacterium | reverse complement strand
CTACGTTTCTTCTAGAGGGATCCCGCCCGCCCACCCCAAGAATGTGGGGCTGCGCCCCACGCCCCGCTTTGGCGCTTCGCGCCGTTGGCTGGTCAGCATCGTCGGGTGGTTCGTCGGGTAGTCGTGTGCGACGGCTGTTCCCGCGGACGGCGGTCGGGTCGGAGCGTGGCGTGAGCGCGCGTCGCTGGCCGGAAGAGCGTGGTTGGGTCGGTGCTCGGGTGCCTAGCTGGCCTTGTCGAGGAGGGTGGCATAGGCGGTGTGGTTGGCGTCGTTGAAGCAGACGAGGGTGACGGTCTCGATGGTGGGATGGGTTGCGAGGGAATTGCGAATGGTGGTGAGGGAGATTGAGGCGGCGCGGTCGATCGGGAAGCCGTAGATGCCGGTGCTGATGGAGGGGAAGGCGACGGTGCGGGCTTCGACGGAGGCGGCGAGGGCGAGGGAGGAGCGGTAGGCGGAGGCGAGGGTTTGGTCTTCGCCGTTGGTGCCGCCGCGCCAGATCGGGCCGACGGTGTGGATGACCCAGGTTGCTGGGAGGGCGTAGGCGCCGGTGATGCGGGCCTCACCGGGTGGGCAGCCGCCGAGGGTGCGGCACTCCTCGAGGAGGCCGGGGCCGGCGGCGAGGTGGATGGCACCGTCGACGCCACCTCCGCCGAGGAGGGTGGAGTTGGCGGCGTTGACGATGGCGTCGACCTCGAAGCGGGTGATGTCGCCGCGGGCGAGCTGGATTCGGTCGTTGACGGACATCAGGGGTCGGCCTCGAAGCGGGTGATGTCACTGCGGGCGAAGTGGATTCGATCGTCGAGGGACATCAGGGATCGGCCTCGGAGGTGGCGGGGGCTGGGGTCTGGTTCTTGCCGTAGCCGAGGAGGTCGCGCATGCGGAGGTCGAGCGACCACATGGCGATGAGGCCGGTGGCGCCGATCCAGAGCATGAGGAGGATGCGGGATCCGATGGCGTAGCTGGAGCCGTCGAGGCGGCTCGAGCCGAGGAGGACGAGGACCTCGGTGACGGCGACCTCGTAGGGGCCGATGCTCCAGGGGGTGATGGGGATCGCCTGGGCCATGTTGGCGGCGATCATGACGGTGAGGGCCTCGGAGAAGGCGAGTTCGATGCCGAAGGCCTTGCCCATGTACCACCAGACGCCGACCTCGAGCATCCAGGCGACGACGGAGAGGGCGACGGCGATGGTGGCGCTGCGGACGTCGCTGAGGGTGGACATGCCGTCGATGGCTTCGGTGAGCCAGCCGTTGATCCTCGGGCGGAAGCGGCGGGGGACGAGGTAGCGCCAGAGCGAGGTGTCGACGGACCAGTCGTCGCCACCTCGGGCGGCGCGGACGGAGACGTAGGCGACGAGGAAGACGATGGCGGCGAGGACGGCGACGCCCGGGCGCAGGGAGGTGGGGAGGTCGAAGATGAGGAGACCGCCGAAGGCGAGGAGCACGAAGGCGACGCCGTCGAGCAGTGACTCGACGAGGAAGACGCTGCTGGCGAGCTCGGCGCGGGGGACGCCGTAGCGCCGGCTGGGGAGTTCGACGCGGAGGAGGTCACCGGCGCGGAGCGGGATCATGGCGTTGGCGAGGTTCGAGACGAGGAAGAGTTCAAAGAGCCGGCGGAACGGGAGCTCCTTGCGGTGGCGGAGGAACCAGCGCCAACGGTAGGCGTGCACGAACTTCGAGAGCGAGAACGTGACGGTGCCGGCGAGGGCCCACTTGAGCTGGAGCTCGGGAAGGTTCTGCAGTGCGCCGAGGATGTCGACGCGCCAGAGGAAGGCAGCGAGGACGAGGACGCCGACGAGGACCTGCACCGCGATCGCGGTGCGCCAGCGCCGGCCGCGCTCCGATTCCGATCCCGGTGCCGCGGTCATCCGCGGTCGTTGGCCGGCGTAGCGTAGGGGCCACGCAGGTCGTTGGGGAGGAGTGCGGCGATCGAGTGCATGAGCTGGTCGCGGACAGCGGGCGCGGTGGCGCCTGCACTGGTCGTTGCCGGGGCGGTTGCGCCCTCGGCGGCTCCGCCCGCTGTGCCGTCTCGACCCGCTGCACGGGGCGGGCGGCGATCGAGCGTGACCGGGGCGCCGAAGCGGGCGACGAGGGTGTCGCCTTCCTCGAAGACCGCGGCGGGGAGGATGGGGATCTTGCCACGGGAGAGCAGCGCGACGGCGAGCGCGGCGTTCTCGTCGGGCTCGGCGAGGACCTCGGGGCGATCGGCGGCCTCGGCGGCCTCGGGGGTGATGCCGACGGGGTGGCCATCGGCCAGCGCGCGGCGGGCGAGGCGCAGGGCGGCGGAGCGGCCGGACGCCTCGGAGGTGTCGCGCGGCACGGGGATGGCGGCGTAGCGGTCCGCGATCAGGCGGAGCACCCAGCGCATGAGGGCGTCCGGGATCGGGACGGGGCCGAGGTGGTAGCCGTGGAACTCGACGCTGACCATCCAGCGGATGGTGGGGGCGTCCGGGCCACGGAGCTCGCGGAGGATCGAGGAGAGGAACATGGCGGGCCACCAGACCCGCATGCCCTCGCGCTCGAAGTGGTTGGTGACGAGGACGAACGGCTGGTCGACCGGGACGTAGCCGCTGCCTTCGACGCGGCAGCGTGCGCCGTTCGCCGCCAGGAGGGTTCCACCGTCGAGGCCGACGTCACGCCGCGAGCGCGCCGGTACTCCGAGGAGCCAGCGGGTGAGCCACGGGGCGGGGAAGCGGTACTGTGTCGGCCCGGCCGGCATGGGGTGCAGGGTACGGCGTTTCGGTCGCGCGGGGAGCGTTCGCGTTCCTCGGACGGCGGCGGCCGTAATCGGGTGCGAGCGGGTCGGGCGGGACGTGGTCCGTCGAGGCCCGCCACGGTTGGATGGCAGGCCAGGTTGAGCGACGCGCCGCGATCCGAACCGCCCGACGGCGGCCCCGAGGCGAGGCCGCCGGACGCATCGGTGGCGCCGGTGCGGGCGATCGCGCTGCTGTTGCCGTCGGCGCTGAACCTCGGGATCGCGCAGATCCTGGCTCCGGCGCTGAACGCGATGCTGGCGCGGACCTCGGATCCGGAGCCGGCGATCGGCGGGTTCGCCGTGGCGCTGGGGATCAGCGGGTTGATCGCGCTGCCGCAGCTGCGCGTGCAGCACCTGACGCTGGTGTTCTTCGAGGGCCGTCCCTCGCTGCTGGCGCTGCGCCGGTTCATCGCGATCTTCGTGGCGATCACGTCGGCGATTGCGCTGCTGGTCGCGTTGACGCCGCTGTCTGATCTGGTGCTCGAGGATCTGTTCGCGACTGACGGGCGGGTTCGCGATGAGGCCGCCGTTTCGCTGATCGCGCTGATCCCGTTCCCGGCGTTCGCGATCGCGCGGATGCACCTGTACGGGATCGCGCTGCGGGCGGAGCGGCCGGCGGTGGTATGGGCGGGCACGGTCGGGGGCGCGGTCGCGGTCCTCGGGACGGCGGCCGGGCTGCTGGCGGCCGGGGTCGATGGGGCTCCGGTGGCGGCGATCGCGGTGAGCGTAGGGGCCGGGGTCGAGGTGGTGGGGCTGGCGATCATCACCGGGGACGCGGGTTCGATGCGCCTCGTGAGCGTCGAGTCGCCGAGCCAGCGGGCGCTGATGGCGTTCTTCACGCCGCTGCTGTTCGCGGCGTTCCTGCCGGCGGTCAGCACGCCGCTGATCACGGCGACGGTGGCGCGCTCCTCAGAGGCGGACGTCTCGCTGGCGGCGTTCCCGCTGGCGATGAGCGTGTTCACGTTCGTGACGCTGATCTCGGGCGGGGTGCAGCCGACGGTGCTGTCGCTGTTCAGTCGCGGCGATGAGCCGTACGGGGTGAGGCGGTTCGCGGTCCTCGTTGGGGTGATCGCGATGGTGGGCGGGTTGCTGGTCGCGTGGGTGCCGCCGCTGAGCGACCTGGTGGTCCGCGATCTGCTGGGGGCGGACGACCGGCTGGCGGAGCTGACGGTGGTGGGGTTGCGGATCCTGTCGTTCCTGCCGCCGCTGCTGACGATCGAGCAGCTCTACGCCGCGGCGCTGTTGCAGACGAAACGGACACGCGCCCTGGTGTACGTGAACGCGTGGCGGTTGCTCGGGCTGATCCTGTTCGTGGTGCTGGTGCCGACGCTCACGGACTGGTCCGGGGCGGCGATCGGCGCCGGTGCGATCGCGTTCACGCTCAGCCTGGAGGCGGTGGTGGCGGTGCTCTACGGGCGGTCGGCGTTCCGGTCGCTGCTACCATCCCGCCCCGGAAAGGTGGGGGCATGACGTACGAGCACATCTTGAGCGAGACCGACGGTCGGGTGGGGATCATTCGGCTGAACCGGCCCGAGAAGCTCAACGCGTGGACCGACACGATGAACCGCGAGCTGCAGGACCAGGTCGGTCGGTGGAACGACGACGACGGGATCGGCGCGTTCGTTGTGACCGGCGAGGGACGGGCGTTCTGCGGCGGCGCGGACATGGACGGCTTCGGAACGCGGCTCGATCACACGCCGACGCGCGCGGAGCAGACGAAGTTCTCGTCGCCGCTGACGCATCTGCTGCGGCAGGGGAAGCCCTCGGTGTTTGCGATCCACGGGTATGCGGTGGGCGTCGGGCTGACGATGGCGCTGCCGGGCGACGTGCGGATCGCGGCCACCGACGCACTGATGTCGATTCGGTTCATTCGGGTGGGGCTGGTGCCAGAGCTGGGCTCGACGCGCCTGCTCGCGCAGATCGTTGGGCTCGGGCACGCCACCGACATGTCGCTGACGGGGCGCATGGTCAACGCCGAGGAGGCGCTGCGGATGGGGCTGGTGACTGCGGTGGTGGAGCCCGATCAGCTGTTCGACACGGCGATGGAGAAGGCGCGCCAACTCGCCGAGAACCCGACGCCGGCGGTGATGCTGGTGAAGGAGCTGCTGGCGGACAACCCGGTCGAGGGCGACCTGGACGTGGTGATGGAGCGCGAGCAGGTGCGCGACCGGCTGGCCCGGACGTGGCCCGAGCACGCCGAGGCGGTGCGGGCGTTCGCGGAGAAGCGGAAGCCGAACTTCTTCGAGTAGCTCCACGCGTCGCGCGCACCGGGCCTGTCGGAGTGGCCTCGGCGGTACGATCATCCTCGGAGGAGCGGGGGCCGAGATGGGCGTGCGAGGGATCGCGATCACGGGTGCGGTGGCGGCGGCGGGCGCCATGGCGGCGACGGCGCTGAAGCGCCGGCGGAGCCTGGGCGAGCCGTCGTTCGTGTCGCGGTTCGTCGTACCGGCGTCGCTGGAGGCGGTGGCTCGCTTCCACGCCGATCCGAAGGCGCTGACGAAGCTGACCCCGCCGCCGACGGTGATGCAGGTACACCGGATGGACCCGCTGGGCGAGGGTTCGGTCAGCGAGTTCACGATGTGGGTGGGGCCGATCCCGATCCGCTGGCGCGCAGTGCACAGCGGATTCAAGGCGCTGAAGGGGTTCACGGACACGCAGGAGCTGGGGCCGATGGCGCGCTGGATCCACCGGCACAGCTATCGCGCGCTCGACGATGGGCACACCGAGGTCCTCGACCAGATCTGGTATCAGCACCCGGCCGGCTGGCGCGGGATTCTGACGCGCGCGCTGTTCTCGACGCTGCCGCTGAAGGCGCTGTTCGCGTACCGGGCGCTGGCGACCCGTCGCGCCCTCGGAGGGGACGCGGGCTAGATCACGGCTCTGTCACAGCCGCGACGCGGGGAATGTGCGTCGGGTGGGTAGAGCTTGTGCAAAAGCTGACGATCCATTCGACATAATCTCACTCCCGGCGCACCGAAACTGTTGTAGAGTGCGGTCCGATCCACTTCGCGCGAGCGAGTGGGTCGACGGCTCCTCGGAAGGACCCGGGGGCCGGTCCTCTTGGCGGGGGACCTCAATCAACCGGCATGGATGCGAGTCGGAGGGAGTCCCTCCCGGCGAGTAGCGGCGTGGTTTCGACGGGGCGCGGCCCGACGATGACACGCAGTTGGCCGGGGTAGACGATCTGGCGAGCAATGCAGACGGCCCCGACGTGGCGGCAACCACGCCGGGGCCTGTGCGAGGGTGCGTGAGCCCGCACCCAGTGCAATCTCAGATTGTACGCGGGTTCGCGACCTCTTACGGGTCCGAGCCCGCGTTCTTCGTTTAACGCGCCTCGCAACCCCTCGCACCTCGGACGGAGGTGTGGGCGAAGGGACCTCGAGTTTCCGGGACGACGAGGACCGTCCCGGTCCGCGCGTGGTGCGCGGGCGAACACGAGAACAATCAACTCCGCCATGGATGGTGGAGATGCGAGGAGAACGAATCGGAATGATTAAGAAGCTTCTCTTGATTCCGGTGGTCGGCTTGTTCGCCGCCATGACCGTTGGTGCGGCAGCTGCGATTACGTTCAGCGACCCCGATGCTGGCAGCGTCGGCGCGGGGAGTGGCACCGTGAGCGGCTATGACGTGACCAACGTCGTCTGGACGCTGACTTCAGGCGAGATCACGGGTGTTGACTTCGACATCGATGACACGGACGCAGACGTGGACGTGTCGACGGATGGAACCCTCGGGATCGGTGGTTCCGACAGCTTCGGCAACTGGGGTAGCCCCAACTGCACCAACACGGCAGGCGCGGTGACCTGCTCCGCGGCGGCTGGCATCGATCCCGAGACCGTCACGGCGCTCAATGTGGTCGCGGTCAACTAGGTCCGCGTGCTCACTAGAGCTCCTCTAGCGAGATCGTTGTGAGGGAGGGCCGATGAGGAGACTCACTCGGCTCTTGCCGGTCGTCTTCGGGGTCTTCGCCCTCGCTCTTACGGTCGCGCACGCGACCGGCGGGAGCGTGGGTGGGAGCTCTGGGGCGGGTGGCTCCGGCGTCGTTGATGCGCCGCCGGTCAAGGTCACAGACGTGACCTGGCAGGCGGACGCGAGTTCGCCGTTGGAGCTGCACCGAGTCTTCGTCACACTGGCGAAGGATGGGCCTCCAGGACTCGTCGAGGTGGATGCGTTTCTCACGCTTCGAGATGGAAGCGGCGCACCCCTCGGGTCGACGTTGCATCGGGTGATGGCACCGAACGGGGCGCCGTCGACGGCGGACTTCAACTTCTTCGGGCAGGGGATCCTGCTTGAAGAGATCGATTCCATTCGTTTGACGGTTTGCTTCCAGAACGCCAGCCCCGGTACCTGCGTGGATCTGTGACGCCGGGACCTGGTGGATGAGCAGATGACCGGGATCAGATCGTGCGCAAGCTAGCCACGCTGATCCCGGTCTTGCTGCTCGCTAGCTGGTTCGTGCTGCTCCGGCCGGGGTTCATGCTGAACGGTCCGGCAGACTACATCTTCGTCTCGGGCATCAGCATGGAGCCGACGCTATACACCGGCGACCTGGTGGTCGTTCGGCGTGCTTCGGACTACGAGGTCGGAGATGTGATCGCCTTCCGGGTGCCGGAGGGCGGTGTGGTAATCCACCGGATTGTTGGTGGCAACGCGGCCGAGGGGTTCGTTCCTCAGGGTGACAACCGGAACGAGATTGATGACTGGAGACCGACGCCCGACGAGATTCTCGGGCGGCAGTGGTTCGCCGTGCCCGGTGGGGCGAGTCAGCTGCTCCGGCTTGGCGAGCCGGTTCACTTCGGGATCGCGGCGGCCGGTCTGTTCGCGATCGGCGGGATCAACTGGCGGACCTCGAGTGGTCGTGCGCGAAGGAGGACGGTGATGACGAGCGAGCATGGCGGCGAGCGACATGAGTCGGCGAGCGGGCTCGGATCGATGCCGCCGCTTCCCGCGGCGTTGTTCCTGCCTCTCGCCCTGGGTGCCGGGGCGATCCTGCTGTTCGCGGCGATCGGGTTCGGGGCGTTCCGGGAGGACTCGTCGCACTCGGCGTTCGATGAGCAGCTCGCGTACGAGCATCAGGGCGGGTTCGACTACTACCTCGTGATGGAGCCTTCGCGGTTGTATCCGGGTGGGATCATCGCGCCGTCCGAGACCGACGAGGAGGGAACCGCGGTCCTCGATCAGCCGGTCTACACGAACCTGGCGCGCGAGATGGTGGTTCGCTTCAACTACGCGTTGAGCTCGTCGCTGCCTCCGGTCGTGGGCGGCGAGCTAGGGTTCGAACTGCAGGTTCGTGCGGGGGACGGGTGGACGCAGACGCCGATCACGATCGACCCGATGCCGTTCGAGGGTGCGGAGACCAGCGGCGAACTGCGGTTCCGGTTCTCTGAGATTGCGGCCCTGGTCGAGGCGCTGGAGGCGGAGACCGGCTTCACGCCTGCCCGCTATGAGCTGCAGGTCGTGCCGACCGTCGACCTACAAGGGGCGCTCGGCCCGAATCAGATCAGCGAGCAGTTCAGTCCGGTGCTGTCGGTGGAGTACAGCGACACTGAGATCCGGCCAGCGACGCTGCTCTCGCAGAGCGAACCGACCAGCCTCGGTGAGACGATCCAGGTGTCGAACACCTACGCGCCGTTGGGCCTCGAGCTGACGGTCGCCCGCTGGCGGCAGGTTGCCGTCGCCGGGTTCGTTCTCGGGGCAGTCGTGCTCGGGGGAGCGCTCGCCGTCTGGCTGCTCGGCGTCGGGCGCGACGAGGACGGCAGGATCCAGGCGCGCTATCACTCGATGCTGCTGCGTGTTCAGCCAGGACAGGCCGGGACGGCCTCGAAGGTGACGGTGCTTGCCACGATGTCCGACCTGGCGCGTCTCGCACGGCGCGACGGCGGCATCATCTTCATGGAGCAAGGGCTGCGTGGGACGCGCTACTTCGTTCGTGAAGGCGAGGATTCGTACGAGTACGTGACCGGCCAAGGAGATGGTCAGCCAGCCGGCTCACCCTTCTCCAATCTCACTGAGCTGGCGGGCGACCGCGAGTGATCAGGCGCGTCGTCGTTCTGGGACTGCTGGTCGTGGCGATCACGACGATCACCGCAAACGCGGCGACGATCTCTGTTGGCGATAGCCAGCTCGACGCCCTCGTGATCCCGGCGGACATCGACGTGCCGTCGGGGACCCCGGCGGACGTCGACTGTGACATCGACTGGTACCGCCACCCGATCGCGCAGCTGGAGTGGGGGGCGGTCGAGGGTGCCGAGGGGTACGAGATTGAGCACAAAGGGCCGTTTTCCTCGGGGTATCGCGATCTTGCCTCGGTGGGTGGGGGGACGACGGAGCTGGCGCTGAAGCCGAGCTTCCTCCGGCATCAGTACCGGGTGAGTGCGGTGGTTGGCGGGGCGCCAGGGGAGCCGGCGGAGTCGCCCCGCGTGCATTGCCGGCCGAAGTTCACGTACTTCCTCGGTGGGCATCTGACTGGGTCGGAGCATCACTCGATTCGGTACGCGACGTTGGATTGGCCGGATGACGATGTGAGCGTGGGGTACGTCGTGCTCCGTTCGCGGAGTTCGGGCGGGCCGTACGAGATCGTTGGGGCGCCGCTGGGGAGTGAGTTCGTCGACTCGCCGATCGAGGACGGGGTGACGTTCTACTACCGGGTGGTCGGGATCGATGCGTCGGGGATGGAGTCTGAGCCGTCGAACGAGGTTGAGATCGCGGATCAGACCGTCGGGACGTCAGACGATTCGGGCTCGGAGCCGTCGGCGACGCCGGAGCCCACAGCCACGCCCGAGCCGGCGGCGACGCCCGAGCCTGCGGGCACTCCGGAGCCAGCTGCGACGCCTGAGCCGACGGGCACGCCCCAGTCCACTGCGACGCCCGAGCCGGCGGCGACGCCCGAACCGACGAGCACGCCGGAGCCGGCTCCTGAGGCAACGCCGGAGCCGACGCCCGGACCGGGTGCCTCGGCGACTCCGGAACCCACCCCGACACCGGACCCGACTCCCGAACCGACCGTCGAGCCGACGCCCGAAGCGACGCCGGCCTAGAAGCCGGTTGCAGCCTCTTCCGTTTCGACGGTTCCTCGAAGCGATGGGCGCTTCGATGTGAGCTGTCGGGCGGAGGCGGGTGCGATGGGTGATACTCCCCGGCGCCCCGGGAGTAGCCGAGGCTGCATGGTTCTCTAGTACAGTCCGGTCGGTCGGGGCGAATTGGTGACGAGGGGCGACGAGGCGTGGTCACGATCAGTAGGGGTGGCGTCGCCGAGCCTCGGCTCGCTGTTCCGGTCGATTCCGGCACCGTTGTCGGGATCGAGCACGAGTTCATCGTTCGCGCCCTGGACGGCGCGCCTGTCGACTTCCGTCGACTGTTGCCCGCCCTCGAGGTTCCGCGCGCCCGGCTCGATCCGGGCGACCGGCATGCTGTGCGGCTGCCGAGTGGGCTCGCGCTGACGTGCGATGGGTCGGAGGCGGAGTTCGCGACTCCTCCGATCGCGCTCGAGCCCGGGTTCACCGATGAGGCGCTGCGCTGGATCGCCGCGGGCGATCGCACGCTGACCGACCTCCTGGAGGACGAGTTCGCCATCGAGGGTGTGTCGACGCACCTCTCGGTCGCGATTCCCGATGAGCACGTGGTGGAAGTGGCCGGGTTGTTTGCGCGGACGTTCGCGCCGGCGTTGATGCTGCTGATGGAGCGGAGCGATTCGCCGGGGTTGCTTGTGCGGCCTCGGTGGGGGCGACTGGAGCTCGGCGGGGACTACTGCAAGGGGCGTCCGCTGGCGGCGGCGCTCGCGGTCGCGACCGGCGGCGCGCTGCTCTGCCTCGATGTGGCGACCGGGCTTCGAAGCCGCCGATCGCTGCCGCCGGCGGTTGAGGCTGATGTCGCGCCGGCGGTTGATCGGTTCGGCTGGTACATCGATCGAAGCGCGTTCGGCGTCGACCTGTACGCGGAGGGGCGTGACGCCTCGTTGCGACGGCGGTTGGCGCCGGCGATCAGCGGTCAGCGCCTGCTGGAGCGGAGCTGGGACGCAGCCCGCGAGCGGTTGTCTTCCGCGCTGACCGATACCGAGCTCGAGCTCGTCGACGATTTCGTCGCGGGCATGGAGGCGCTACCGCTCGAGTCGCAGGTCTCGCGAGCGCCCTCGAGGGATTGTGCATCCGAGCCTCGCACTCATCCGATGGGCGAGGCGCTGGGTTCGATCGTTCGACCGGGGTTTGCGGTCCGTCCGTTTCGCGTTACGTGGGACTACGTGCTCTACGAGGTCGACGGCGCGCGACGCGCTTACTTCGCTGTGCCGCGCGACCGGCTCGCCGAGGTTCGCTCAGACCTGGCTACGGGGCGGTTGGATCGGTTGGTTGAGGGCTATCTGCGCGCGGCGTCGCCGCGGAGGGTGCTTCGCAGCTACCACGATGCCGTCGACGGTGGGCTCTTCGACGAGGTGGCGCCCGGCGCCGCGCTCGCGCCGCCGGAGCGCGGTCGAGATGGGGTGGCTCGGCTGGCGGCGCTGTCCTCGGGCGCGTTGCGGGCAACGACCGAGGCCCGGCGTGGGGCCACCGCAACGACGGCGGCACCGCCGGCGCGACCGGCATCAGGCGGCGCTGGCACGTCGGCGCCGCCGGGTCCAGCGGTTGCCGAACCTCTGGGCGCGACGTCGGGCGACAAGGGGAGCGGCAGCGAGGTTGCGCTGCCAGGGTCCGGGCCGTTCTGGGAGAACTGGAATCTGCCACTCGTGATCGGTCTGGGGATCGGTGCGATCGGCGTCGTGCTCGTCGCGGTGTTGGTCCTCGGAGGTGGCTCGGACACAGGCGACAGCGTCGCCGCGCCCGGCGGTGATGCTTCGCTCGCGGCGACGGAGGCGCCGGGCCTCGCGACGCCGTTCGGGACCGCCGAGGGCGGGCGGGGTGTCCGTTTAGAGACGGTGATCATCGATGGCGAACACTTCTACCGCTACGCGTTCGACCTGGTGGACTCGCCGGACAGCGGTCGCTACTCGTGCGGGGCCGGGGCCTACGCCGCGCACGTCCGGCTGCCGCTGACGGTGGTGCGTTCGTTCGAACGTCCCTGGATCGCGGTCGCGGATCCCGACCCGGGTGGCTGCGGGTTCGGTCCCACGGTCGAATTCACGACTAACCGCCGGGTCGTCGACCCGGAGACCTCGGTGATCGATCCAGAGTTCCCGGAAGCGCGCTTTGCGTCCCGGGTGATCGGCGAGTGGTGTTCGTATGTACTCGAGGATCTTCGGAGCCTCGGCACATCGAATCGGGCGATCGAGAACCTGTGCGAGCGGAACCCTCAGCAGGACTGACGGAAGTGATGGCGCTGATCGGCGCCGGACCGTGGAGGAATCGATGGAACGAGGCAACGTAGCGAACGCACCTCAGACTCCGCAGCCGGCGGCCGGCGGTGGGGCTCCGGGTGGAGCTGGCTCGGGCGCGACGCTCGACCCGGGACCGGCGGCCGCGAGTGGTGGCGGGCCCTCGAGGATCGCGAATCAGCGCGGGCCGAGCCGCGCGACGGCGACGAACGCCGATGGCTCGACCGTCGAGTCAGTCCTTGACGAGGATGGGCTGCGGACGGTGACCGTGCGGGACGCCAACGGCGAGGTCACGGACGAGTGGATGCAGGCTCCACTCGAGCGTTCCGGCGCGAGCGCGTCGACGACCGACACTCACGAGGATGGGAGCCGCACGACGACCGACGTGTTCCAGGGCTCGAGGATGACCTCTGACTACGACGCCTCCGGGGAGCTGACGAGCATGAGAGTCGACTTCGATGATGGCAGCTCCGTTGAGGAGCTACGCCTGGGTGGCGGCGACTCACGTGTGACCACCACCAACCCGGATGGCTCGGTCGTCACGGAGCACTGGACGGATGGTCTGCCGACCCGCATCGAGTCTCCGAACCCCGAGGGTGGTACCTCCGTCTGGGTCGACGTGGTGATTGAGGAGATGCCAACGCCGTGACGGGGGGAACCTGCTCGGACCGGCGTCGCTAGTGGATGGCGCCGGCCTCGCGGAGGGCGGCGATCTTGTCGGCGGGGTAGCCGGCGGCCTCGAGGATGGCGTCGGTGTCGCGACCGAGCGGTGGGGCGGCGCCCTGGGCGGCGGGCGGGGTTTCGCTCATTCGCCACGGTGGGGCGGCCATCTCCTGCGGGCCGGAGAGTTCGTGGTCGAGGTGGACCATGTAGTCGTTCTCGGTGACCTGCGGGTGCGATGAGAGCTCCTCGACGAAGTTGACCTTGCTCACGGGGACGCCGTGGGACTCGAGGTGGGATTCCCAGTAGTCGGAGGTTTGTTCGCGGACCATCGCTTCGACCTGCTCGGTGACGGCGGCGTCGATGGCCTGCTGTGCGGGGTCGTGCATGTCGTAGCCGGGTTCGTCGCGGTTGTGTTCGACCTCGAAGGCCGCGCGGACCTTGGCGCGGAGGGACGCCGAGAGCGCGCCGATGGCGATCGCGCCGTCTTTCGTGGCGTAGGCGCGGTAGTAGATCTGCGGGATGCGCTCGTGGTCGCGGACGAACTGGGCGTAGTCGACCCCATCGGCCTCGCGGGTTTCGAGGTCGGCGAGGAGCTTGCCGCGTGTGGCGGCGTCGGCAGCGGGGAGGGACATCGACTGGCCCTGGATGTGGAAGGCGTTGATCAGCAGTGAGGTCTCGAGCATCTGGCCCTGGCCGGTCTGTGCGCGGTGGTAGAGGGCAGCGGAGATGCCGAGGGCGAGCGAGTACCCGGTGGTGTAGTCGGCGTAGGCGCCGCCGACCTTGGGGTTACCTCGGTCGTCGAGCTTGGCGAGACCGGCCATGAGGCCGGAGGCGGCCTGGACGACGATGTCGTAGCCCGGGCGGGTGGCCCAGGGGCCTTCGCGGCCGAAGGCGGTGTTGTCGGCGTAGATGATGTCGGGCTTGATGGCGCGGACGGATTCGTAGTCGATGCCGAGCTTGGTGGGGACGTCCGGCCGGTAGTTGATGACCATCACGTCGATGTCTTCGAGGAGCTTGTAGATCACCTCGCGGGCGTCGGGGTGGGCGAGGTCGATGGCGAGGGAGCGCTTGCCGCGATTCAGGCCCTGGTAGGTCTTGGATTCGAGTGGGATGAACTGCTGTGCGAGGCGCCACGGTTCGCCCTGCGGAGGCTCGATCTTGATGACGTCCGCGCCGAGGTCGGAGAGGAGCTGGCACGAGAGCGGGCCGGCGATGATCTGTGTGAACTCCAGCACGCGCACGCCGTTCAGGGGGCCGGACGCCATGAATCCTCCTCTATCGGGTCACCGCTCTTCGTGACCGGTTACGGGTGGGCGGATCCTACGCAGGGGGCGGCTTGGTCACCAGAGCCGAGCTCCGGTCCGCAGTGGTCGCGGGCGGGGCGGGCACTCGGTCGGTGGGTTGCGGGAGCCCCGTTGCCGCTCGGTCGATACACCGTCATACTCGCTCTTCGCGCTTACAGCAGGACAGAACTCTCCATGGCCAAGAAATCCAAGCTTGCGAAGAACGCCCGGCGACAGGTGCTGATCGAGCGCTACGCCGAGAAGCGTGCCGAGCTGACGAAGGTGATCTCCGATCCGAACGCCTCGCCAGACGACAAGCTGGAGGCGTACACGAAGCTCGGGAAGCTGCCGCGGGACTCGAGCGCGACGCGGCTGGTGAACCGTTGCGGCGTGACGGGGCGCCCTCGGGCGTACATGCGCAAGTTTGGGGTCTCGCGGATCGTGTTCCGCGAGCTTGCGAACCAGGGGATGCTCCCGGGCGTGAAGAAGTCGAGCTGGTAGCGGGCTGCTACCTCGACCGTGACTGACCAGCCCGCCATCCGGCGGGCTTTTCGTTGGGGTGCATTGGCCGCCGTGCGGCGGCGTCGAAGGACAACAGGGTGCTGAGCCGGACCTTCCTGACGGTCGCGATGGCGATGTTCACGGCGACGATGGGCATCGGCATGGTGACGCCGATCCTGCCGGTCTACGCCGAGGCGCAGGGTGCGTCGGGCGCGGAGATCGGGCTGGCGTTCTCCGCGTTCGCGATCACGCAGCTGTTCATCAGCCCATTCAGCGGGCGGATCGCGGACCGGTACGGGCGGAAGCAGTTCCTGGTGCTGGGGCTGTCGACGTACATCGTGACGGCGCTGGGGTGGTGGGCGACGGACGCGGTGTTCTGGACGATCGCGTTCCGGGCGTTCTCCGGGATCGGGTCGGCGTTCATCTTCTCACTGTCCGCGGCGTACATCGGCGACCTGGCGCCGGACGGTCACGAGGGGCGCTACATGGGCGCCTACGGGGTCTTCGACTTCGTTGGGTTCGGGACCGGTCCGATCGTGGCCGGGGTGATCCGCGATCAGTTCAGCATCGACGCGGTGTTCCTGAGCATGGCGGCGCTGTTCACGGCTTCGACGATGCTGGCGTTCCTGCTGCTGCCGCAATCGCGGTCGACGCGTGTGGGCGCCTCGGGCGCGCCGGCGCTGGTGCCGTGGCGGGAGATCCTGCTGCACCCGTACGTGCAGGCGCTCTACATCGTGCGGACGTCGCTTGCGTTCGCGATGGGGGCGAGCTTCACGTTCGTGGCGCTGTTCCTGGAGAACGAGCTGGCGGCGACGGCGACGATGGTGGGCGCGGTGCTGGCGGCGCAGCAGGTGACGAGCGGGTTGATGCAGCCGGTGTCCGGGCTGTTCGCGGACCGGGTGAGCCGGCGCGTGCTCGTGTTGCTGGGATCGGGCCTCGTGGGGGTCGGGTACCTGACGCCGGCGTTCGTGGACAGCTACTGGGTGATCCTGCTCGGGTTCATGTTCGGCGTCGGGGTCGGGTCCTCGGTGGTGAACGTCGCGGCGCAGGCGGTGACGGTGGACATCGGTCGCGGTCTGGGGATGGCGACGGTGATGAGCGTGACCTCGACGGCGTTCGGGTCGGGCGTGTTGTTGGGGTCGATGCTCACGGGTGTGGTGAACGATGCGGTGGGGACGCGTGCGGTGTTCGTCACGGCGGCGATCGTGATTGTCCTCGGTGCGTTCGCGTTCATCGCGCGGACGGCGGGGCGGCCGATCGAGCGGCGCGAGGCGGATCGCGTCGATCGCGCGCAGGAACATGCGGAGGCGGCTTCTGGCTAGAGGTCCCGAGCCGTATGCTCCTCCGGCCCCTCACTTCGTGACGTTGTGCCCTCGTGAAGATCGAGGGTGCTCGATAGGTTGATCGTCGATGAGTGCCCTCACTGTCCGGCCACCTGATCGCCTGCCGCCGACCGTCGGGATCGATCGGCTCTTCGAGTCGTACCAGCAGCGCTACAACGACGGGGACGCGGCTGCGGTCGCGGACCTGTACGCCGTGGATGCGCGCTGGCTTGCCGCGAGCGGGATCGTGCTCGATGGCCGACCGGCGATCGAGGCGGCGCTCACCTGGTTCATGGAGTCGGTGCCGCCGCGGCTCGCGCTGATCGAGCAGGACCGGTTTGTCCTCGGTGAGCGTGCGGTGTCGCGCGGGGTGTACGTGCTCGCATCGGACGATGGGTCGGCGCGGATGCTGTCGGGCGGGTACCTGACGGTGCTCGCGAGGCTGGAGGACGATTGGCAGATCGTCAGCCAGCAGATGAACTACCTCGCGCCGATGACCGCCGAGATGTGGGCTGGGCAGGTGGAGGTGCTCGAGGCGCTGTCCGCTGCCTCGCCGGCCGACGACGCTGGCGACACGCCTCGTGCGGCGCGAATCGCGCCGATCGGCGAGGCGCTCTACGGCGCCACGCCGGCGTTCGAGGATCTCCTCACCTCGGATGTGTGCGCGTCGCTGCCGGGTAGCGGCTGGGAGATCGGGCGCGAAGCGGTCGCCGACCAGCTCGTCGCCGCGCGCCGCGGCGAGGGGCGTCTCGTCTTCCACGAGCTGGACGCGCTGCCGCTGAGCCGCCATCAGTCGGCGCACCTCGGTTGGTTCGAAGTCCTCGAAGGTGACGCGCGGCGTGGCTGGGGGACGTGCACGCTGGTGCTGCGCGAGCAGCTCGACGGGACGCGGCGGATCCGGTGGCTCGTGGCGACGGCGTCGCCTGAGGCGTAGCGCCCTCGGGCGGTTGTTTGCGGCTGCCTGTCCGCTGACGGACGATCGAACACTCCCGTACACGGCAACGCCTGAGTACGATGCGCTTCGCGTATATCGAGGGAGGCTTCGTGCACACCGAATACGACGTCGGCGAGATCATCGAGGATGAGGGCGCGCTGTTCACGCCGTTCCGCGTGGTCGAGAACTACTGGGCGCAAGAAGCAGGCGCCGTGCAGAACGATGAGGTCGCCAAGAAGGTGGGCTTCCAAGGCGGCGTGGTGCGCGGGGTGGTCCACATCGCGCAGATGCCGCGGGTGTTGCTGGCCGGGTTCGGGCAGGCGTGGTTCGAGCGCGGCGGCGTGGCGTCGATGTTCATCAAGCCGACGATGCACGGAGACATGTGCCGGATCGGGCTGCAGGAGCCGGAGATGGGCGGCCAGGACGAGCGCGTCCAGATCTGGGTCGAGCGCGAGTCGGACGGGCTGCACCTGGTGAACGGGACGGCCGAGATCGGCGATCCGCCCGGCGGGTCGCTGACGGGGCAGATGATCCTGAACACGACGGGGGCGGACGAGGTGCGGATCCTCGCGGACCACGTGATCGGGCAGAAGACCGAGGCAATTCCCGTGCGGATCGACAGCGCGGAGCTGGCGAAGGAGCCGAGCGGGCCGCTGGCGCCGGAGGCGTGGTTCCGCACGGAGTCGCCGTGGGGCGGGCCGATCGCGAATCCGGCGAACGTGCCGATGGCGGCGGGGCGGTCCTCGGGGCAGCTCAACCTCAACAGCGAGGGCATCGTCGGGATGCTGGGCGCGCAGGAGGTCAAGCACGTCGCGGGGCCGGTGTTCCTCGATCATGACTACGTGAGCGAGAGCGAACTGGTGGCGATCGGGTCGTCGAAGCGGTCCGAGTACGTGTGGTACGAGGCGCGGCTGCTGGAGCCGGACGGCACGCTGGTCGCGAAGACGACGACGCAGATGCGGTTCCTCAAGAAGTCGTCGCCGCTGTGGGCAGACGAGTTCGGCGACGACGAGTAGGCGACGGCTCGCCGAGGCGGGGCTTGCTGGCGGTAACTTTGGCCGCCGTGAGGCGCTTTACTTAACGTGCGACTGTTTCGGCGGATCGCTAGACTGACCGTTCTCAACGCCCGGTTCGCAACGGGCGCTCCAAGCATCGCCCCGCACGGAGGCGGGTAGACCCGGCGACCTCACTCCCCCAGAGGAGGCGCCCAGGTAGAACTGGTTTCCCCACATGCACCAGCAGACCTCAGATCTCCATATCGCGAGCACGGACCCGTTGGTCACGCCCGCGCAGCTCTTCGAGGAGCTTCCGGCGACGGAGTATCACGTCAGCTCGGTCCATCGCGGGCGCTCGCAGGTGGAGGCGGTGCTCCGCCAAGACGACCCGCGGCTGATGGTGATCGTGGGGCCCTGCTCGATCCACGACGAACGCGCGGCGCTCGAGTACGCGGAGCGGCTCGCACGTCTCGAGGAGCAGGTGCGCGAGCAGCTGCTGGTAGTGATGCGGGTCTACTTCGAGAAGCCGCGCACGACCCTCGGGTGGAAGGGGCTGGTCTACGACCCGAACCTCGATGGGACGTTCGACCTGAACCAGGGGCTGCGGCGGGCACGCCAGCTGCTGCTCGAGGTAACGGGGATGGGGCTGGCAACGGGGACGGAGTTCCTGGACCCGATCGTTCCGCAGTACCTCGCGGACCTAGTGTCCTGGGCGGCGATCGGTGCGCGCACGACCGAGAGCCAGACGCACCGGCAGATGGCGAGCGGTTTGTCGATGCCCGTGGGGTTCAAGAACCGGACCGACGGCAATTCGCAGGTGGCAGTGGACGCGATGGTGGCGGCGCGAGCGCCGCACGCATTTGTGGGTATCGACCAGGAAGGTCGGACCTGCGTGATGAACACGACGGGCAATCCGTATGGGCACCTAGTGCTGCGCGGCGGGCAGGGCGCGACGAACTTCGATGCGGCGTCGATCGCGGCGGCGCAGGAGAAGCTACGGGCCTCGGAGTCGCGCCCGCTGGTGATGGTGGATTGCTCGCACGCGAACTCGGAGAAGGATCACACGCGGCAGGCGGTGGCGTTCCGGGATGTGGTGGCGCAGCGGCAGGCGGGGAGCGACGGGATCGTCGGGCTGATGCTCGAGAGTCACCTGTTCGCCGGGAACCAGCCGTTGAACGGCGAGGAGCTGCGCTACGGGGTGTCGATCACGGATGCGTGCATCGACTGGAGCGAGACCGAGGCGCTGTTGAACGAGGCGGCTGAGGCGCACGCGCAGACGCCAGCGCCCGTCGGTACCTAGGACCCTTCGGGTCTTCCAGGACGCTTCGCGCCTTGGGAGGTGCGGCCCCTCTCGCGGCGCTCTTCCGGTGCCGTGATGCGGCTCGCCTTCGGCGTTGTCTTCGGAACTAGAGAGTGGCCCACCCGCCCGCCCTGCTAGGCGAGGGGCTGCGCCCCTCGCGACCCTGCTCCAGAATCGCTGTCGCGTGAGGGTCCGGTCGTTGAAGGCTGGCAGCGACCGTTAGTCGTCGATCGACACGCCTTCGAGGTCTCCGGTGAGACATCAGCCGAGCTGAGCTAGACGCTCGGGTCCGAGGACTCGGGTCGGCCGAGGATTCCTCGATTACTGCGAGCTGCCGCTGGCCTGGGCGGCGACGGCGGCGGCTGCCGCGGCGGCGGCTTCTTCGCCGCCGAGGTAGCGGTGGCCGAGGACGTTCATGTCGTCGTCGAACTCGTAGATGAGGGGCATGCCGGTGGGGATGTTGAGCTCGCTGATCTCGTCTTCGGGGATCTGGTCGAGGTGCATGACGAGGGCGCGGATGCTGTTGCCGTGGGCGGCGATCAGGACGCGGTCGCCGGCTTCGATGCAGGGGGCGATCGTTTCGTTCCAGAAGGGGAGGACGCGCTCCTGGGTCTGCTTGAGCGCCTCGGAGCCGGGGGTGGCCTCGGGGAGTCCGACGTCGGCGTAGCGGCGGTCGTGGCTGGGGTGCATGGGGTCGGTGGGGTCGAGGGCGGGGGGTGGGGTGTCGAAGCTGCGACGCCAGATGAAGACCTGCTCGTCACCATGCTTCTCGGCGGTCTCGACTTTGTTGAGGCCGGCGAGCGCGCCGTAGTGGCGTTCGTTGAGGCGCCAGCTGCGCTGGACCGGGATCCAGGCCTGGTCGAGCTCGTCGAGGACGATCCAGAGCGTGTGGATGGCGCGCTTCAGGACTGAGGTGAAGGCGGCGTCGAATTCGTAGCCGGCTTCGCGGAGCTGGCGACCGGCCTCGTGGGCCTCGGCGCGGCCCGCGTTCGCGAGGTCGACGTCGACCCAACCGGTGAACCGGTTCTCCTGGTTCCACTGGCTCTGGCCGTGGCGGATGAGGACGACTTCGTGGGTCATGACGCACTCCGGGGGGCCTTCGGCCCTCTTTAGACGCTTCGCGCCTCGTCAGTGTCGCGGGCGGTGGCTCGGGTCGCAATGGCTGATGGTCACGCCGCGGTGCGCTCGGCGCGGGGTCGACCGGCGGCGTGGTTGCGAGTCCGGGGACGGCTGAGCCCGCGGGGCGGCGGCGGGTGGTTACTGGGTGACGGTGATGACCGCGAGGACCTGGTCGTCGTACATGCCGGGGAGCACGTCGTCCTCGTAGAGCAGCTTCAGCATGTCCCATTCGAGACCGCTGACGTCGAGGGGGTTCGACGCCACGGGCGACATCAGGCGACCGGGGACGTCCCAGTGCTGGCCCCAGCCGATGGCGTGGACGAGCTCATGTTTGATGATCGAGTCGATGAACGGCTGCGCGATCAGGTCGCCGTTCTGCTGGTTGAAGGGGACGTAGATCGCTGCTTCATCGATCGCGTACCGATCCGCGGGATCTACGCCGTTCGGGCCGATGGTGAATGAGGAGCTTGTGGTCGCGTAGGCGGTCCATCCACTGACGTTGGCGCGCGCGGCGAGGCTGTCCTGTGCCCAGGCCGGGAACGAGGTCGGGACGTTGAGGCGGTCGAAGTTCATGAAGATGTGGAGGTTCGCTTCGGCGGGCGTGGCGACGTACCGCCACGGGAGATCGAGGCGCGTCTGGAATTCGTTGAGTTGGGCCTCGAGAGCCGCGATGTCGTCGACGTCGCCGGAGTAGACGTAGACGTCGAGCGTGGCGCCTTCGATCCAGCGGGTGGTGAGGCCGATGGTGGTGCCGGTGTAGCCCGGCCAGCAGCCGGCGCAGCTCGCGACCTCGTAGTTGGGCGCGAGCAGGACGTCGGAGAAGGCGGTCCAGGTGGCGAGGGAGTAGGCGCCGACCGGGGCCGGCGGCGGTGTCGTGGTCTGGACGACGACGGCGAGCACGGGCGTGCCAGGTCCGACCTGACCCTGCGGGAATCGGCCGAGGAAGTCGGCGTTGACGAAGTCGGGCGCGCCAACGAGGTAGCCGACGAGCGCGCCGTTGGCGCTGACCCAGACGGAGCTGACCTGCGGCTGGTCGACGCCGAGGCTCTCGACGGAGCCGCCTTCCCATAGGCCGAGGAAGACGCCCTCGACCGGCAGATCGCCGGCGACTCGGGCGGCGACGACGTCGCCATCGTGGGCCTGGACGGCGGGGCCGGCGATGAGGGCCTGGGCGGCGATCGCGATGCCGACCACGAGGAGGATCAGGCTTCGTCGCATTGAGGTTCCTCTGGACTGACTCGGCGCGGTCGCCGTCCTAGTGGTGCGATCATCGGGGCGCTCGTTCCGCGACGCGAGGGTTGCATGGCCTCGAGTGTGCGGGCGCGGGGCGCTCGCCGTCGATCATCGGGGGTCGGGGTAGGCGCGTTCGCCCGCGGTGACGGCGACCGCGAGGTGGTTCTCGGGGTGCACGAGCGGGCAGATCCAGTTGGCGTTGTACGCGCATGGCGGGTTGTACGCCGAATTGAGGTCGAAGGAGACGTCGCCGTTATCGAGCCGCCACACACCGAGGTAGCGTCCTCCTCCATAGGTCGTTACGCCACTGGTCGCGTCGCGGAACGAGAGGAAGAGCGACTGGTCCTGCGGTCGCTGCACGATCATCAGCCAGACGTCCTGACCGTTGATCGTGAAGCTCACCCGCGCCCACGGCAAGAACTCGGCGAGGTGGGTGCCGCTCGTCGGTATGTAGACCGGGGTTGCTTGCTCGGTGGCATCGACGAGCTCCGGGGTCGCGGTGATCCGATACGAGTCGTTGCGCGGGTAGTAGACGAGACCTTCGAAGCAGCCCCGCTGCTCCTCCTCGAGGATGTTCTGGTAGACCGCCTCCGCGCGGCCGTCCTGACGAATCGTGGCCTGAGCATCGTTGGGCCACTGTGGGCAGTCGGGATCAGGCGACGACACCAGAGCCGAGAGCGGCGTGACGACCAGCATCGGCGTGCCGGCGGGAATGCCCTCGCTGAAGTGATCGATGAACTCGCGGTTCACGAACTCCGGGGAGTTGACGAGGTAGCCGACCATTCGTCCGTCGATGGTGGTCCAGAACGACTCGGCCCGGGGTGCGGCGGCGGGCAGGGTGGCGACCGGCCCACCCGAGTAGGCGGCGAGGCTGATTCCGGGGACAGGCTGCCCTCCGACGAACTCGCTCGGCTGCTGAGCGATTGCCGACCTCGGGGCGGCCACCGCGGCGAGGAACGCGATGCCGATGGCGAGGAGCGCAGCGGTTCTTGGCCTCGATGTCAGAATCATGTGCGCATGTTCTAGCACAGCGGAAGAACCGGGCGCAGTGCGGCCGAGGTGGTGGAGCGTGCCTCAGAGTGGGGGAGGACGGCAAGGCCCGCGCTCGCGCGCGGGCCTTCGTTGGGCGGGACCGGAGGAGCAGCGGGGCGCTCGCTCCTCTCGGATTGGGTCGGTTCGGCGGCTCGCTGGAACGCTCGCCAGCGCCCCAACGTTGATCCGCTGGCTCGCTAGAACGCGCGCCACCGGTGGGGGCGGCCGCCGTCGAGCTTGAACCAGCCCTGGCCGTCCAGCTCGGCGCGGCCGTTGCCGGTCGCCTCGAAGTGGATGCCGACGCGGTGGAACTTCACGATCACCTCGGAGCCGCTGATCGAGAACTCGCCGTTCAGGCCTCGGTAGATGTGGTTCCCGGCGTCGTCGGTGCGGTGAGCACGCGCGCTGACGCGGATTTCGGCGTCACCGGCGAGGTCGGTGATGGTGACCGAGTGGCCGTAGGCGATGCCGGTCACCTTCAGGCGGCCGGCGAGGGCGACGTTGCCGCGGCCGCGGGCCTCGAGGGTGTGTGGTTCACGTAGTTCGACGCGACCTTCCTCGAGTACGTCGGGGCGCACATCGGTGGGCCGGAGGTCGGTGACGCGGTCGGTCGCGCGGTCCGTGACCGCTCGATCGGTGACGCGATCGGTCTCGGCGGAGGCGGCCGCGGGCGCCATGACGCCGAAGGCGACCGCTGCCACCAACACCGGCAGGGCGGCCAGCTTTTGCCATCTCTTCATTCTCAAGTCTCCTCTTCGTCCTGCGAGAGCTGTCGAGGACGAAGCCGTCCTCACAAGCCCTACAACGGGACGTGTCGGGAGACGTTCGGGGTCGAAACGTAAGAATTCAGACCCGGGCGGCGCTCAGTCGCCGGCGAGGTAGCCCAGCATCAGGTCGACCACCGCGTCGGCCGCAGTGATCTGCGGGAAGTGGTGGACCGCGGTGGTTGAGACCGCGTCGAAGGTGCCGAACGGGAACCGCTGCGCCCATTCGCGTCCCCACGACTCGCGGAAGACACCGTCGTCGTGGCTGAAGATCACGTGTGCGGGCTTCGGCCAGTGCAGCAGGAACTCGTATGAGCGGGCCTGGTCGATGGCGTTGCCGCCCTCGGGATCGGCGTACGGGTGCATCAGCGGGAACCGGCGCGGTCCGGCCATGTGGGTGGGATCGGGGAACGGGGCGAGGAAGGTGGCGAGGATCTCGTTGGAGCCATCGCCCTGACCCATCATCGCGAGCGGGTCGCCGGTCCCGACCTCGAGCTCCGCGATCCGGGCGTGGTAGGCGCGGATGGCCGGGGTGTACTTCATGTCGATGTGGTGCAGCCAGGTGTTGAAGATGAAGATCCTGGAGAAGCGGGCGGGCATGTCGCGGACCTGGCGCAGGCCGATCGGGCCGCTCCAGTCGTGGACGGCGATGCTGACGTCCCGGAGGTCGAGGGCGTCGATCAGCGAACGCAGCGCCTCGCAGTGTCGCTCGATGACGTACCACTCGTCCTCGACGACCTTGTCGCTCTTGCCGAAGCCGATGTAGTCCGGCGCGATCACGCGGTGGCCCGCGGCGACGAGGCGCGGGATGAAATCGCGGTAGAGCAGCACCGACCACGAGGGCTGGCCGTGCAGCAGCAGGATCGGCGGGCCGTCGCCCTCGTCGAGGTAGTGCATGCGGAGCGTGGTGCCGCCCGGCTCGGTCCACTCGTGCCAGTGGGGCTCGAGGTCAGCGCCGCGAATGCCCTCGAAACGTTCGTCTGGTGTACGGACGACGGTGACCATGCGCTTCCTCCTCGGCTGTGAGCGGAGGATAGCGATGCTTCGCGCGGCGTTGGCTACGATGCGGTCATGGACCTCGGCAAGTTCTCCGTCAGCCTTGCTGTGCAGGACCTGGCGGCCTCGCGGGCGTTCTACGAGCGGCTCGGCTTCGGCGTGATCGGCGGGGAGGCGGACGAGGGGTGGCTGATCCTCGAGAGCGGCGGAACGACGATCGGGCTGTTCGCGGGGATGTTCGAGGAGAACATCTTGACCTTCAATCCGCCGGACGTGCGGGCGATCCAGGCACAGCTGCTGGAGGCCGGGGTGACGTTCGAGCAGACGGCCGAGCCGGGCGAGGGGCCCGCGAGCGCCGTGCTGAAGGATCCGAACGGGAACACGATTCTCCTCGATCAGTTCTAAACGTCCGCCGAGGGAATGACGCCGCCGCCGACTACGGGCGGCAGTCCCAGGTGTCGTAGAAGCGGCTCGTAGCACCGGGGATCGTCGTGATTGAACAGTGCGCCTCGATGGTTGGCATGACCTCGCTGAGGAGGCCGCCGCGCTGGCGGCCGATTTCGACCAACACAAAGGGGACCTCACCGGCGGCGAGGCGTGCGGCGAGATCGTCCTCGTGGAGGACGGGGACGCGCTGGTACTCGTTCCAGATCGGGAGCACCGAGGCGCCGGTGTAGGCGATCGATTCGCCGGCGTCGTTGATGTCGGTGGTGGCGAAGGCGTAGCGGGTGCCGGGGGCCTGGCGCTCGGCGTGGGCGACCATCGCCTCGGCGGGGACCTGGCGCTGTGTGGGCGGGGGCTCGTCTGCGCGGGTGTAGTCGAGTGGGTTGGGGCGCGTGATCTGTCCCCCTCGAGGGGCGTCGACGGTGATCCAGAGCGAGGTGAGGAGCGAGATCGAGAGGACGGCGGCGACGCTGGCGCCTCGGAGGGTGGCGCGCAGCGCGGGGAGCGGGGGGCGGTCGCTACCTCGGTTGCGGCCGATCAGCGCGAGGAGCGAGGCCATCATGCCGATGGCGCCGACCGCGAGGAAAGTGTTGGTGCTCAGCGGCTCGAACTCCTCGTAGCTGACGCGGGCGAAGACGAGGAGCGCGATGACGCCGAGGTGGAGCGGGATGACGTTGCCACGTGCGGCGAGGCGCCAGCCCTCGATGATGCCGACCGCGCCTAGGACGGCGATGGCCGGGGCGTAAGACTCGGTGTAGTGGGCGGCGGCGCGGTTGGAGGCGCTGAAGAGGACGGCGCCGGTGATCAGCCAGGCCGCCCAGAGCAGGCCGGGCCCATTCAGCAGCCAGTCGCGCCGCTGCCACGCGGCGAGCGCGACGCCGAGGAGGCCGAGCAGGACGCTGTAGCCGATCAGCGGGCCGTAGGTGTCTTCGAAGAGCCGGAACGGACCGCGGGTTCCGACGCCGAAGGAGTTGGTGACGGAGATCAGGCGCTCAGAGGCGGGGGCGTTGCCGACGGGCTGGAAGATCGTGACCTCGCCGGGGAGCACGCGCTCGAGGCCGTTGTAGCGGAACGCGAGCCCGTAGGCGCTGTTCGACTCGTCGTTCATGACGAGGGGGCGATCGTCCTCGGGGGTGAGTTCGACGACGGTGATCCAGGAGAGCGAAACGAGGAAGCCGACGGCGATCGCGACGGCGGCGGGGCGAACGAGCGCGCGCCAGTCGTCGCGCCAGCGCCAGCCGACGTAGAGGATCGCCGCGGGAAGGATCACGAAGCCCTCGAAGAACTTGACGTTGAAGGCGACGCCCATCAACGCGGTCCAGGCGACGAGGAGCCAGGGGCGGCGGTCCTCGACAGCGACGATCAGCAGCCATGCGCCGCCCGCGAGGAGCGCCATCACGAGGGCGTCCATGGTGGAGTCGCGGGCGGTAGCGACGGATTCGGGGAAGACGGCGAGGAGGGCGGCCGCGAGCAGGCCGACGGCGAGTCCATGCGAGCGGCGGCCGGCGGCGAAGACGAGCGGGACGGCGGCGGTGCCGGCGAGCGCCATTGGCAGGACCATCGCCCAGCCCTCGTAGCCGAAGAGCTTCGTGGAGAGGACCTGGAGCCAGAGGGCGACGGGTGGCTTGTCGACGGCGATGGTGGCGGCGGGGTCGTACGCGGCGTAGATGAAGTTGTGGGCGGATTCGCCCATCGATCGGATCGCGGAGGCGTAGAAGAGGTTGCCGAGGCCGACGCGATCGAGGTCGTAGAGGCGCAGGAACGCCGCGAGTACGGTGATCGCGAGCAGCGCCAGCGGCGGCGCCCAGGGTGCTCGGGACGCTCGCGCGACGCGGTCGAGGGCGGTCATCGGCTCGACGCGCGGGCGCCGACGAGGCGGCGGGTTGCGATCCTCGTTAGCGGGCGACGCTGGCGTTGGCGATGAGGACGATCGTGCCGTCGTCCTTCTCGATCCAGGCGAAGGCGTGCTCGCGGTCCGGCTCGTCCTCGGAGGGTCCGGTCGCGACGCCCTTCACGGTGATGCGGTCGTCGGGCCAGGTGGGGTTGGTGAACTTCACGTCGAGGACGCCGCTCGTCCACCAGGGCGCGCCGAAGTGGCCGTCCATGAGGTGGCCGAGGTAGGACATCGTCATCGCGCCGCCGACGACCACTTGCTGGAAGCCCAGGGCCTGCGAGGCCTCGAGGTCGGTGTGGTAGCTCTTGCTGCCGTGGAAGTACTGCCCGCACATCTCGAGGGTGATCGCACGGTCGATCGGCTCGATCGCGTCGCCGTCCGGGACGATGAACTTGCGGGCGCCCTCCTTCTTCGTGGGGTCGCGGAACTCGACCTGGTTCTCGGGTGGGTTGAGGAGGAACGACTGGTGGTGGTTGGAAGTGAGGACGGTGTTGCCGTCGGCGTCCGTGGCGTCGACGGCGGTGTTGACGACTGTGCGGTCGCGGCGCTCGTAGATGTCCTCGATGCGGGCGTGGGTGGTGTAGGTCTGACCGAGCTGGAGCGGGGCCTGGAAGGCCCACTGCTGGCGCATCCAGAGGTGGCCCTTGTCTTGCTGGAAGCGTGACTCCTCGTGGTAGTTGTCGAAGGAGCGGGCGATCAGGGAGGGGACCGGGGCCTCGCCGCGGTCAAACGGGCCGCGATCGAGTTCGAGGCCCTCGAAGTAGTCCTCGAGGAGTGACTCGGTGACGGTGAGTTGCTTGTCGGAGAGAACCTTGCCGACGGTGGGGTCTTCGATCTGGCGTGGCGTCGTTTCGGTGGTCATGGCATCGCTCCTCGCCCGTGTTTTCGCTGATCGGGCGACGGTTGTCCAGTACGTGCGTGTTGGGCGCGGAACCGGAGGCCGCGCTATCGTCTGCCGACCGCCACGACACCGAGGGGTACTCGATCCTGCGCACTGCTGCCTTCGCTGTCGCACTGCTCACAGCCGTGTTCCTCGCGTGTGGCGACGAGGAGTTGCCGGTCCTCGAATTGGCGCCGGCCCTCGGTGGGGAGCGGTACGCGTCGCCGGTGGAGATCGGCGCGTATCCGGGCGGGCGGTTGTTCGTGGCGGAGCAGGACGGGCGAGTGCTCCTCGTCAGCGAGGCTGACCCAGGTGGGTCGGTGCTCCTCGAACTCACCGACCGCGTGGACTCGGACTTCGGGGAGGGCGTGCTGTCGGTAGCGCTCGATCCGGGGTTCGAGGAGAACGGGCACCTATGGGTGTACTACTTCGTCGACCCGAAGCCGGATCGCACGCTGCTGTCGCGGTTCACGGTGCTCGACGACGTCGCGGATCCGGCGAGCGAGCTGGTGGTGCTTGAGCTGGAGCAGCCGGGGTTCAACCAGAACGGCGGGGCGATCCAGTTCGGGCCGGACGACGGGATGCTGTACCTGAGCCTCGGCGACGGCAGCGCGTCGACCGATCCGTTCGAGAACGGGCAGAACCTCGGGACGTTGCTCGGCACGGTGCTCCGGATCGACGTGCGTGACGCCTCGGAAGATGCGCCGTACGCGATCCCGGACGACAATCCGTTCCTCGAGACCGAGGGCGCGCGGCCCGAGATCTGGGCGTACGGGCTGCGGAACCCGTGGCGGATGTCGATCGACGCGGAGAGCGGCGAGGTGTGGCTCGGCGATGTGCAGGTCTCGGGCGAGGAGGAGATCGATCGCGTCGAGGCGGGGGACAACCTCGGTTGGCCGATCATGGAGGGCTCGGGGTGTCTGAGCCGTGCCGGCTGCGACCCGACCGGGCTGGTGCTGCCGCAGGCGACCTACTCGCACGGCGACGGGCGCTGCGCGATCGTCGGCGGGCTCGTCTACCGGGGCGATGCGATCGCGGGGCTGGGTGGGCGCTACCTCTTCGGGGACTTCTGCAGCGGCGAGATCTGGGTGCTGGAGCGCGACGGCGATGAGCCGCCCGCGGTGGTCGCAGAGCTCGACGGCAACCTCGTGTCGTTCGGCGTGGACGCCGAGGGCGAGGTGCTGGTGCTCGATCTGACCAGCGGCGGGGTGTTCCGACTGCAGGCCGCCGACTGATCCGTTCGAGGGGCGTGTCGCGACCGTAATCGCGCTCACGTGAGGCTCGTTGCCGGTACTTCGGCTGCTCGCTACCGTCGGCTGAGCGCCGCGCCTCCACCACGCGCGCAGGGTTCGAGGGCTCAACCGTGCACTCGCCACCACTCCGGTTTCGGACGCAGATGTTCGCGGTCCTCGTGGTTGGATCGCTGGTCTTGGTGGCCTGTGGCGACTCCGACTCGGGGTCGACGGAGGCACCGCTGACGCCGCAGGAACAGGTGGTGGCGGACCTCGGACTTGCCGGTTCGGCGTTCCCCGGTCCGCTGGCGAAGCCGGACTTCGTGCTCGACGACGCTGCGACCGGTGAGCCGTACGACTTCGTCGAGGAGACGGCGGGGTTCGTGACCCTGCTGTACTTCGGCTACACGAACTGCCCGGACATCTGCCCGGTGCACCTCGCCAACATCGCGTCCGCGCTGGACCAGTCGTCCGGGGATACCCGACGCGGGGTGAAGGTGGTGTTTGTGGGGGTCGACGCCCCGCGTGACACGCCGGAGCGGGTGACGGAGTGGCTCGGCTTCTTCGACACCGACTTCGTGGGGCTGACCGGAACCGAGGAGCAGCTGATCGCCGCGCAGGAGGCGGCTGCCGTGCCGGTGGCGTTCGTGGACTCGGAGTTCGAGGGTGGCTATACCGTGGCGCACGCCGGGTGGATCTTCCTCTACACGCAGGATGATCAGACGCACCTCCGCTACCCGAGCGGCATTCGGCAGTCGGCGTGGGCTCACGACCTGGAGCTGCTGGTGCGGGAGGGGTGGCCGAGCTCGTGAGCCGAGCGACGATGGCGGTGGTGCTGCTGATCGCGTCGGTCGCGCTGCTGGCCTCGGGCTGTGGCGAGGATGACGAGCCCGACGACGGTGCGGGCGGCGATGCGGCGCTCGGCGAGGCGGTGGCGGAGACCTCGAATCTGTCGATCCACGAGCCGTTCGTGCCGGCGCCGCCGGCGGACACGGCGGCGCTCTACTTCACGATGGTGGACCGGGACGGCGAGGGGGACCGGCTGCTGGGTGCAACGACCTCGGTGGCAGCGATGACTCACCTGCACTCGACGGTGGCGGAGGGGGACACGTCGCGGATGGTGCCGGTCGAGGGCGGGATCGTGCTGCCGCCGGATGGGCTGACCGAGCTGACGCCGGGTGGCCTGCATGTGATGTTGATGGCGCTCGGGACGCGCCTCGAGGAGGGCGACACGATCGCGGTGACGCTCCAGTTCGAGCGCGCGGGGGCGGTGACGATCGAGGTGCCGGTGCTGACGTACGCCGACGCGGAGGGCGCGCGATGACGAACGTCGGCTGGTGGTGCTCGGCTCAGACAGGGCCGTGGTCGTGGACGCCGCAGTTCTACCCGGGGATCTGGGCGGCGATGATCGCGCTCCTCGTTGGGTACGTGTACGCGATCAGGCGGATCGGGCCGGCGAAGGTCGCGGCCGGCGAGCCGGTGGTGACGCGGTCACAGGTGACCTCGTTCGCGACGGGGTACGTGCTGCTGTGGATCGCGACGGACTGGCCGCTGGGGGTGCTGGGCGCGGGGTACCTGCTCACCGCGCACATGATCCAGTACATCCTCTACTCGCTGATCGTGGCACCGCTGTTGATCCGTGGCACGCCGCCGTGGATGCGCGAGCTGGTGTGGGGCGCGCCGGGGATGGGCTGGGCGCGCTACCTCGTGGACCGGCCGTTCCTGGCGTTCGTCGCGTTCAACGCGGTGCTGGCGGTGACACACCTGCCGTTCGTCGCCGACACGCTGAAGCCGATCCAGTTCGGCTCGATGGCGATGGACGTGCTGTGGCTGATGGCCGGGCTGATCTTCTGGAGCGCGATCGGCGCGTTCGACCAGGAGGGGGACATGTCGACGGCGAACGCGCGCCGGCTGGTGTATGTCCTCGGGATCACGGTGCTGCCGACGATTCCGGGCGCGTTCTTCGTGTTCTCGGAGTTCCCGCTCTACACGACGTTCGAGTTCGCGACGCGCGCCTTCTCGGACCTCTCAGCAAAGGATGACCAGGTGATCGCCGGGCTTCTGATGTGGATGGGCACGATGCCGATCCTGATGGCCCGGCTGGCGATGGCGTTCTTCGCCTGGTCAGCAACGGAGTCGAGACGAGCCGGCCAAATCTGACGGGGGGTCTTCGACCCCTCTTCTGACCCTTCGGGGTGCGTGGTCCGGCCACCTCGCAGGGCCGTGGCTCGCGGCGCGCGGTCGTGCGAGCTACCTGGGGTTGGTTGGCCTCGGAGGGTGGGCGGCCTCGGAGGGTTGGCTGGCCTCGGAGGGTGGGGCCCGCTAGACGAGTTCGTGCTGGGCGCTGACCGCCATGAGGTCGACCTTGGCGCGGAACTCGTCGACGTCGAGGCTCATGATCTGGAGGTCGTGGAGCTGGCCGTCACGGTCGATGAGCTGGTTGCGGAGGCGCGCCTCGCGCTCGAAGCCCATGTGGCCGAAGACGCGCATCGCGGCGGTCTGGTCAGTCGTCATCTGGGCGATCATCTTGCGGACGCCGCGCTCCCTCGCGAGGGCGAAGGCCTGCTCGGTGAGGAGCCGGCCGAGCTGCTGGCCGCGCATCGTGGGGCTGACGAGGATCCGCAGCTCGGCGACGTGGCGGGTCCAGGTCAGGCCCTCGGAAGCGACGGTCGCGTAGCCCACGATGGCGTCTTCCTTGATGGCGAGGATGGTGACGTAGCGGTCGCTCTCGAGGTCGTGCACCCAGGCGTCGACGACGTCGGGCTGGGTGATGTCGCGGCGGAGGAAGAGCAGGTCGTGGGGCGGGAGGCTGTTCGCGAAGGCGAGCATCGCGACGCGATCGTTCGCGGTCATCGGTCGTAGCTCGACGGGGCCACCGCTCAGCTCGACGGTGGCAGGGAACTCGAGCGGTTCGAGGCGCTGGGCGGCGGCCTGACTGGCCACGCGCCAGCTCCGACCGGCGAGGAGCGACATCACCGTGTCACCGAGTCCCATGTTGTGCCTCCCTCATCGAATCAAGTGGTTCGATGGTCTCGATCAGTATGCCGGTCGCTCCGGGCGCCCTCGTGCCGGCGTTCACGAGTCCCGCGGCTAGCCGTGCCCGCGCAGGAATGCGCCGATCTCGAGGATGGCGGCGCGGCTCTCGGGGAGGTCGGGGTTCATCTGCGGGAAGAAGTGGATCCCGCCGGGCTCGACGCTGACGGTGGCGCGGACGTTGGCGGCGCGGGCCCTCTCGGCGAACTCGAGGGAGTCGTCGAGGAGCACCTCGTGATCGGCGACGAGCAGGTAGACGGGCGGGAAGCCGGCGAGGTCGCCGAACAGCGGTGATGCCAGCGGCTGCTTCGGGTCCTGCTCGCCCATGTACTGGGCCTGGAAGGCGGCGAGCAGCGCCGGGTCGGTGAAGAGCGGGTCGATGCCGAGGCGGGTCTCCCTCGATGGCCGCGTGTTGGAGACGTCGGTCCAGGAGGAGATGCCGAAGGCGGCGTTGGGGAGCGGCACGTTGTTGTCGCGGGCGTTGATCACGGTGGCGAAGGTGAGGCCGCCGCCCGCCGAGTCGCCGCCGATGAAGGTGCTGGTGGCCTGGGAGGCGCCGTCCGGGCCGTTCTCGAGGATCCAGCGGTAGGCGGCGAGGGCGTCGTCGACCGCGGCAGGGAAGGGGTGCTCCGGGGCGAGGCGATAGTCGAGGACGAGGACGGCGCAGCCGGACTCACGCGAGATGTCGGCGGCGAGGCGACGGTGGGTGAGCGCGGAGAGCAGGACGTAGCCGCCGCCGTGCAGGTAGAGCACGCGCCGTCCCGGGTCGGCGCCTGGTGCTACAACCCAGTCGCCCGGGACGCCGCCGGCGTCGACCGAGGTGACTTGCACGTCCTCGGGTGCCGGCCGCGCCATCGAGTCCGCGCCGGCGCGCTGGGTTGCGAGGTCAGGGCGGGGCTGGTCGGCGGCCGCGGCCATCTGCTCTTCGCGCTCCTTGAGGAAGGCCTGCATCTCGGGTGAGTTCACGTATGGCCTCCTCGAGGCGGTTCGCGCGGTGATGGCGTGGCATGCTCGGTACGTTGTCGGGCGTGATTCTGGCAGATGTGCTCGCCGTGTGGAATCAACGAGGCCCGTTGCAGGGAGCGAGATGAACGAACCGGAATCGGCTGCGGACTTCATCGAGCTGATCGGGCTGCGCCACCTGGATGACGCCGACGGCGGACAGAACGGGATCGAGGTCGGGCCGCAGCACTTCAATCCGTACGGCGTCGTGCATGGCGGCGTGATCTACTCGCTGGCGGACACCTCGATGGGTGCGATGCTTTCGCCGGAGCTGGCCGAGAACGAGCGGACGGCGACGATCGAGATCAAGATCAACTACCTCGCGCCGGTGCGCGAGGGCAGCATTCGCACCGAGACGACGATCGTGAACCGGGGGCGGCGCGTCGCGGTCCTCGAGTCGGAGGTGTTCAACGGCGACCGGCTCGTCGCGAAGGCGCTCGGCTCCTTCGCGATCTTCGAGGTGCAGTAGCGGATGTCCGACTCGCGGGTGCTGCTTGCGATCGACCTCGGTACGACCCGGCTGAAGGTCGCCGCGTTCTCCGAGGATGGGCGGCTGCTTGGGCGCGAGACCGCGCGGAATCGCGAGCATCGATCGATCGAGGCGGAACCGGACGACACGAGCGGCGCCGAACGGGTCTGGCAGGATCCGGACGAGTGGTGGAGCGATACCGGCGAGCTGACGCGGCGTCTGCTTGCCAGCCCGGCGCTCGACGGGGCCGAGGTCGCGGGGATCGGGCTCTCGGCTCGCGCGAACGGGTTCGCCGCCGTCGACGCGGGTGGTGCGCTGGTCGCGCCCTCCTGGTCGGATGGGCGTCACCTCGACCAGATGCGGTTGCTGCACGAGTGGCGGGCGAGCGGGTACCACCTCGCGAACTACGCAGCCGGGATGGTCGCCAAGTGGCGCTGGCTCGAGCAGCACGAGCCGACGATCGCGGAGCGAACGGCCCAGCTGCTCTACGCGAAGGACTTCCTGGTCTACCGACTGACCGGCGAGGCGGTGACGGATCCGACCTCGGGACCGGACCGTGAGGATTTCGATCCGCGGTCGGTGACCGGGCTCGGGATCGCGCGCGATCTGTTGCCGCGCGTCGCGGCGCCGTGGGAGCTGGCGGGCGAGGTGACCTCGGAGGCGGCGACTGCCCTCGGGATTCCGGCGGGCACGCCGGTCGCGGTCGGCGGGCACGACGGGATCTGCGCCAACGTGGGTGCGGCGGCGGGGACCGTGGGGGCGTACGCGATCACGATCGGGACGCACGCGGTGGTTCGCGCGGTGACGGATGAGCTGGTGGCGGACGGGTACCGGTTCTACGGGATCCCGCCGGAGCGACACATCTACGGGGGGAACGCGGTGATGGCCGGTCGCGCGGCCGACTGGTTCCTCGATACGTGGCTCGGGCACCCGGACGAGGCGGCGCGGCCGGACGCGTTCGGGGCGATGGATGCGGCGGCGATGGGGGTCGAGCCGGGTTCCGAGGGGGTACGGTTCCTGCCGTTTCTCGCCGGGCAGGTCGCGCCGGAGCTACGCCCGGGCGCGAGTGGAGCGTTCGTCGGCCTGCACGGCGCGCACGGGCGCGCCAAAATGTTCCGCGCGGTCCTCGAAGGCGGCGCGTTCGCGATCCGGGCGATCTTCGACCAGGTCCTCGAGTGGGGCGGTGAGCCGACGGTGGTGCGGTTCACGGGGAGCGGGGGCGCGAGCCCGCTCTGGCCGCAGATCATCGTGGACAACCTGCGGCGGCCGGTCGAGGCGACCGACGGCGCGGTGGAGGCGCGCGGCGCCGCGATGTACGCGGCGGTGGCGCTGGGGATCTACGACGACATCGATGAGGCGGCCGAGGCGATGGTGCAGGTCTCGCGCGTAGTCTCGCCCGACCCCGAGCGGGCCGACCGCTACGATGCGCTCTACGAGGACTGGCAGCGCGTGAACGACGCGCTGCGCCCGCTCGACGAGCGGGAGGAGATGACGGGACACCTGTGATGGACGACGAGCTCCGATCGAGGGGGCGGCGATGAGCCCCGAGTTCCTCGTGACGTCGCTGATCGTCGTCGTGATCCCGGGCACGGGGGTGCTGTACACGGTGTCGAGCGCCCTCGGTGGTGGCCTGCGGATCGGGTTGTTCGCCGCGGTCGGGTGCACGCTGGGGATCGTGCCGCATCTCCTCGCGGCGATGCTTGGCCTGTCGGGGGTGATGCAGGCGGGGGCGGTTGCGTTCGAGGTCGTGCGCTACGCGGGGGTCGCGTACCTCGTGTACATGGGCCTGTCGATGCTGCGCGAGGGTGGGATGCTGCAGTTCGACGACGAGGCGGGACCGCGAGGCGGCGAGCAGCGAGCGTGGGGCGGCGCGATGACGGCCGTCGTTCGCCGCGGCGTGCTCCTCAACCTGTTGAACCCGAAGCTGACGGTGTTCTTCTTCGCGTTCCTGCCGCAGTTCCTCGATGGGGAGGCGGGGCCGCTCGATCCTCGGTTGATGGGCCTCGGTGCGGTGTTCATGTTGATGACGCTCGCGGTGTTCGCCGGCTACGCGTACGCGAGCGCGGCGTTCCGGACGTTCGTGCTCGGCGCGCCGGCGGTGCGCCGCTGGATCCAGCGGTCGCTCGGCGCGGTGCTGATCGGGTTCGCCGCGCGGCTGGCCGCGACGGATCGGTAGCGGCGCTTCATGACGACGACGCTGATCGAGGGCGGCACGCTCATCGACGTGACGACCGGCACGAGTGCGCCGGGCGCGGTGCTGATCCGCGATGGGGTGGTGGCCGGCCTCGGTGCGGTGGATCCGTCCGGGGTCGACGAGCGGTTCGACGCGAGCGGAATGTACGTCTCACCCGGCTGGATCGACGGGCACAGCCGCGGGTGGAGCGCCAATCGTTCGCGCGAGGAGAACCTGCGAGCGGACCAGTTCGGCGTGGAGCAGGGCGTGGCCGCGATCGTGGAGGCGGGCTCGATGGGGGCGCCGACCGCCGACGAGTTCCCGGCCGGGATGATCGAGGGCGCGTCGACCAAGGTGTTCGGCGCGATCAACATCGGATCGAGCGGCGCGCCCGGGATCGAGGGCGGGCACTCCTCGAAGTGGGAGTACGTGTCGCTGGAGCGCACCGTGGCGGCCGTGGAGCGGCATCGCGAGTGGGTGCGCGGGATCAAGGTGCAGGCGTCGTCGTCGCACACGGGGTTGCTGGGCCTCGAGGCGGTCAAGATCGCGCGGAAAGCGGCGGAGCTGACGAGGCTGCCGCTGATGGCGCACATCGGGAACGCGCCGCCGTTGCTGGAGGATGTGCTCGACCTGCTGCGGCGGGGCGACATCGTCACGCACACGTATCACGGCAAGGCGGGCGGGATCCTCGAGCGGGACGGGACGCCGATCCGCGCGTTCCTCGATGCCGTCGAGCGCGGGGTGATCGTGGCGACGAGCCACGGGCGGGCGTCGTACTCGTTCGAGGTGGCCGAGCGCGCGGTGCGGGAGCTGGGGATGCCGCTCGACATCATCTCGACGGACATGCACCCGGGGAACATCGAGCGCTACTCCCGGTCGGTCGCGCACAACCTCACGAAGTCGCTGATGCTGGACCGTTCGATCGAGCAGGTGATCCAGGCGGTGACGATCAACCCGGCGCGCGCCTGGCACCTGGATGCGGATGGCCTCGGGAGCCTCGCCGTCGGACGGCCGGCGCACGTGACCGTCTTCCGGATCAACGAGGCGCCGATCGAGGTGGTCGACACGCTGGACGAGGTGCGCACCGCACCTCGATGGGTCGAGCCGGTGGCGGTGTGGGTCGACGGGGAGCGGTTCGACCGGACGGCATCAGTCTGAGGTCAGGTGCGTCGCGACGGGTTGCCGACTCCTCGTTCCTTCGCTCACCGTACGGACACCACACGCTCACGAGCGCCCTCGCAGGGGGCAACCCTGATCTGTCGTGGCCACGCCGGCCGCGAGAATCCGGGCGGGTCTCGATCCGTGCGACGGAGATGCTCCGCGTGCGGCGCCGGGCTGGGAGGCGAGTTGGAACCAGCGAGGCGTGCGCATGGGCGATCAAGGGTCGATGGTTCGGTCGGTTGAGCGTCCGTTCAAGATCGAAGAGCTGTTCTTCTCCACGACGGATCTCAAGGGCCTGATTCTCTCGGGCAACGAGGTCTTCACGCGCATCAGCGGCTACTCCGACGAGGAGCTGGTGGGCGCACCGCACAACATCATTCGCCACCCAGACATGCCGCGCTGCGTGTTCCAACTGCTGTGGGACGAGATTGAGGCCGGACGGCCGATCGCGGCCTACGTCAAGAACCGGGCGAAGGACGGCGCCTACTACTGGGTGATGGCGACGGTGGTGCCGATCGAGCGCGGGTATCTCTCGGTGCGGCTGAAGCCGTCTACCGCCTATTTTGAGGCGGCGCAGTCGATCTATCGCGAGCTGCTCGAGGTGGAGCAGGCGATCGAGCGCGAGAACGTCCGCGACCGGAAGCCGGCGATCGAGGCGTCGACGGCACGGCTCGGGGAGCTGTTGGTCGAGGCGGGGTTCAACAGCTACCAGGCGTTCATGCACACCGCGCTACCGGCGGAGATCCAGGGGCGGGACGCGGAGCTTGGCGCGCCGGCGCGCGAACGGCTGGGTTCGATCGCGCCGGGTGCGGATCCGACGATCGTTTCGCTGCTCGATTCCAGCGCGCTGGTGAACGACTACGTCGACCAGCTGCTCAACCTGGAGGCGTACGTCCAGCTCGGGCCGAAGCTTACCGACAAGGCCGACTACATCCTCGGTCTGTCGGGGGACGTCGGGCTGTTCTCGCTGAACGCGCTGCTCGCCTCGGCGCGGGCGGGAACGGCCGGGGCGGCGTTGTCCGCTGTGGCGGGGCTGCTGCGATCGAACTCGGAGCGGAGCGAGCCGACGTTCAAGTTGATCGACGAGTCGATCACGGCGGTGACGGGGGCGCTGGGCGAGATTCTGTTCGTGATCGCGGGGACGAAGCTCCAGTCCGAGATGGCGATGGTCTTTGCGCAGGAGCTGGCGGAGGACGGGGGCGATCACGCCGCCGGGCTGAGCAACATGACGGCGCTGTCGGAGTGCGTGCTGGGGAACGTCGGGCGGCTCTCGGCGGCCCTCGATGAGGTTGAGGAGCACATCCGCGCGGTGCGGCGCTACGTCCAGTATCTGCGGCAGGACCTGTCGCTGATGCGGGCGTTGGAGGTGAACGGCCGGATCGAGGCGGTGCACCTGCCGAGCACGAGCGGGATCCTGACGGTGTTCAACTCGATCGGCGAGCAGATCGGCACGGCGCGCACGGAGGTGGATGACCTGCTGCAGATCGCTGACGTGTCGTTCAAGTCGGACCGGAAGCGGGCCGAGGGGATCGCGCAGGAGATGTCGCAGTTCCGCGCGCACCTCGCCGAGCTGGACGCGGGCGCCACGGACGAACCGGAGCGCGAGGCAGCGTAGCGGGCGCTCTCTCCTCGTTGGTCACCCCGCGTGGGCGTTGTGTCCGCCGTTGGCGTTCCCTGATCGCGACGGCTGGTGGATCCGGGCACACTGGGCTGACCCGGGGGTGAGCGGCAGGGCGCGCGGATGGCGAACGTCTACGAGCAGTTCGGTGCGACGCCGGTGATCAACGCCGCCGGCAAGTTGACCGCCCTCGGTGGGACGGCGCAGCACCCAGACGTCGCGCAGGCTCAGGCCGAGGCGGCCGGTTCGCACGTGGACCTGGCTTCGCTGCGGGCGCGGGCCGGCGAGCTGATCGCGGAACGCACGGGGGCCGAGGCGGCGAGCGTGACGACCGGGGCGGCGGCCGGGGTCGTGATCGCGACCGCGGCGGTGGTGGCGGGTGCGGACCCGGACCGGGTGGCGCGGCTGCCGGACTCCGAGGGCTGGACGAACCGGGTGCTGGTGCAGGGCGGCCACTGGATCAACTTCGGCGCACCCGTCGAACAGATGATCCGCCTCGGAGGCGGGCGGCCGGAGCTAGTCGGCTCGGTGAACAACGTGCCCGAGGAGCTGCTCGCGCGAGCGCTCGCGGACGGCACGCCGGTGGCGGCCCTGATGTACGTGCAGTCGCACCATTCCGTGCAGGAGCGGATGGTCGGCCTGGAACGTTGCATCGAGCTGGCGCATGCCGCGGGCGTGCCGGTGCTGGTCGACGCGGCGGCCGAGGAGGACCTTCGCCGCTACGTGGCGATGGGTTGCGACCTGGTCGCCTACTCCGGCGGGAAGGCGTTCGGCGGGCCGACGGTCGGGTTCATCGCCGGGCGGCGCGACCTGATCGAGGCGTGCGAGGCGCAGACGCGCGGGATCGCGCGGCCGATGAAGGTTGGCAAGGAGCAGATCCTCGGACTGCTGGTTGCCCTCGAACGGTACGAATCGCAGGACGAGGCCGCGGAGCTGGAGCGGCGGCGACGGGTGAACGCGATCGTGTGCGCGGCGCTCGAAGGCGTCGACGCCGTCGAGGCGTCGATTCGCGGCGACGAGGCGGGGCGGCCGATCGAACGGGTGGCGATCCGGGCGGCAGACGGGGCGTTCGAGGTGCGCGAGCTGGTCGCCTTCCTCGAAGGTGGGTCGCCGAGCATTCGCACACGCAACCACCACCTCGATGACGGGGTGGTGCTCGTCGATCCTCGAGAGGTGAGCGAGGCGCAGGCTGGGGTGATCGCCGAGCGGCTGGGGGCGTTCTTCCGCTCGGTCTAGGTGGCGCCGGTCGTGGCCGGGGCGAGGTGGCGCAGGATGTCGTCGGCGAAGGCGTCGACGTCGTCCCAGTCGGTGAGCTCGTGGTCGCGGGAGATGTCGGTTGGCTCGCCTTCGCGACCGGCGATGTGGCGCATGACGCGCTTCTTGATGAAGCCGTAGCGGGTGTACTTGATGGCGCCGGCGAAGATGCCAACGACGTCTGGGTTCCAGCCGGTCGCGTCGACGAATTCGCTGGCGTACCCAGCTGACTCGCTGGCGTAAGGCTCGACGTCCGAGCCAGCGGATCCGCTGACGGAGAAGAAGGCGGAAGGGCGGGCGGCGAGTTCGTTGCCGTGCCGCTTCACGAAGGTGACCAGGTCGCTCTCGTAGTGCCCGAAGTGCACGGAGCCGCCGATCGCGATTGCGTCGAAGTTGGCGATCGAACGTGGCGCCTCGGCGACGGTGAACGCCTGGACCTGGTTCGAGCCGGCGGCGCGGAACCGCTCGGCGATTCGCTCTGCGACCTTCGCGGTCTGGCCTTCGCGGGTGGTGTAGATCAGGGCGAGTTCCGGCATGAGCGGCTCCTCCGTTCTGCGGATCAGCCTCACACCGGCAGAGGATGTTTAGCAGTGTCGGAGGTCCCAGCCTTGCGGGGCGGAAGGGGAATCTGAGGGCTCCGAACGGCTCACGGTTCCCTCCGCGGGGGTGATTCGCCTCGGCGAGCCGGAGATCGGACGAGAGGCGGTGGTTAGCCGGAGGTTCGGCACAGTGCTGTCACGGAGCGCCTATCCGGAGGTCCGGCGCATGGCATCTATGGTGTCGCCGGCCTGGATCAGGCCGTCGCCGCCCGAGTAGCCCATCGGCGCGCCGTCGGCGCGCCAGCAGGCGGCGCCGATGAAGAGGCCCGTCTCCGGGTCGCGCATCAGGCCGTTCATGCCGCCGGCGACCTTGTAGACCTGCTGGATCTCGTGACCGCGGCCGGCGAGGTCGGACGAGAGCGCCTCGAAACCGCCGAAGACCTCGAACCCCTGTTCCAACTCGAGGCCGAGGCCGCGATCCCACATGCGCGGTGCCTCCATTGCCTGCTGGAGGGTCATGCCGTGCACGATGACGTTGGCCACCGCCTGAGCGACGGCGCCGAAGATGCGCAGCCCGCCGGGGGTGCCGAGGGCCATGAACGGCTGGTCGTCCTTGAGCACGATCAGCGGCGACATCGAGGAGAGGATGCGCTTGCCCGGGGCGATCGAGTTGGTGCGGCCGGGGATCGGATCCATGAGCTGCATGTTGTTGTTGAGCAGCATGCCGGTCCCGGGGACGGTGACCTTCGAGCCGAAGCCGTAGTGGAGCGTGTTGGTGGTCGCGACGACGTTGCCATTCTCGTCGATCGCGCAGCAGTGAGTGGTGGAGGTGTGCTCGCGGTCGGGTGGGATCGTCGGGGCGTAGTCCTGGGATTGGTCGAGGCTGATCTCGTCGGCACGCTGGGCTGCGTACTCGTCGGAGGTGAGCCAGTCGAGGGGGATGTCGGCGGTTGCCGGGTCGGCCATGAACTCGGTTCGGTCGGCGAAGGCGATCTTCATCGCCTCGGAGAGCAGGTGGGTGTAGTCGGGTGAGGCGAAGCCCATCTCGGCGATCGGGAAGTGATCAAGGATCTTGAGCATCTGAATGATGTGGGTCGCGCCGGAGCTGGGCGGAGGCGGGGCGACGATTTCGTGGCCGCGGACGAAGCCGCGGACCGGTGGCCGCTCGAAGATTTCGTAGTCCTCGATCTCGTCCATCGTGATCAGGCCGTCGTTCGCGGCCATGTCGTCGGCGATCGCGCGGCCGAGGGGGCCGTGGTAGAGGTACTCGGCGCCGGAGGTGGAGATGGCCTCGAGGGTGTCGGCGTACTCCTCGCGAACGATCGTGGCGCCGACGCCGGGCGGGTCGCCGTCCCTGAGGAAGACCTTGGCCGTGTCCTCGAAACGGCGCATGCCCTCCAGCTCGAGCGTGATGATGTTGTTCAGGTAGGGGCTGACGCGGAAGCCGTGCCGCGCGAAGCGGATCGCGGGCGCCATGACGTCGGCGAGCGGGAGCCGGCCGAACTTCTCGACGGCGGTGCACCAACCAAGGAGCGTGCCGCCGACGGCGACGGCCTTGTGGCCGAGGGCGTTGAGGTCGCCTTCGACCTCGTGGTTGTGCGCGGGCGGGATCGGGTCGAAGAGGTCGGGCGTCGCGGCGTGGGGGACGGTGGCGTAGTTGTCGATGACGACGGCGGTGCCGTCGGCCATGCGGATGTTGACGAAGCCGGCCCCGAAGATGGTGACCATCATCGGCTCAACGACGGTGAGCGCGAACATCGTCGCGATCGCCGAGTCGACGGCGTTGCCGCCGTTGACGAGGACCTCGGTGCCGGCGAGCGAGGCGAGCGGGTGGTTGGAGGTGACCATGCCCTTCGACCCGACCGCGGGCTGCTTCACCGTCGGGAAGTCGTGGCGGCCTCGGCCGGTGGCGGTGCCGGGGAGGGTGGTCGTCATCGGGGGCCTCGGTTCTCTCGCTCGCGCGACTCATTCGGAGCCGAATGCTAGCGGCAGCCTGCCGCGCCGTCCGCTCGCCAGCGGCCCGCGAAGGGCGCTCCACGTGGCAGCGCTTCGCTATGCTGGCGACGGCGGATCGCCACGCCAGACCCTCTCATCGACGCCCGCGCTGTCGACCCGGAGGGCCAAGGGGACCACGAGTGCTCGGCGATGGTCTGACAACGACGTGTCTTCGTGCGCGTCGGTGAGCGCGGGTCGCCGGTCGTGCACGCCTGACACGGGAGATCGTTGCATGACCAAGCACGAGAGCTTCAAGCGCCGGATCCGCGCGCGGATGGCGAAGACCGGTGAACGCTACGGCGCCGCACGGCGCGTCCTGATCGACCAGAGCACCGACTCGACCGCTGATCGCCTGCCCTCGGAAGTGGCTGTCCGCCAACGGGCCGCCGAGCCGGAGATGAGCGACGAGGCGGTGCGCGCCGCCACCGGCCGCGCATGGGACGAGTGGTGCGACCTGATCGACGCCTGGCCCGGGCGCAGCGAGGGCCACGCGGCGATCGCTGGGTACCTCGAAAGTGAGCATGCCGTCGATGGGTGGTGGGCCCAGACGGTGACGGTCGGTTACGAGCGGATCACGGGTCGTCGGCTCCCTCACCAGAGCCCGGATGGCACCTTCAATGTGAATCGTTCGCGGACGGTGTCCGTCGATGGGGGCGCTCTGCGGTCGTGGCTCCTTGAGGATGACGACCGCGCGGACCTGCTCCCGGGGCTCGCGACCGAGTTGCGGTCTCGACCGACCTCGAAGGGGATTCGGATCGCGATCGGTTCGGGCGTCGCGCTGATCTCGATCGGCGAGGCGAGCGGGGGCCGGACCAAGGTGACGGTGCAGCACCAGCGCCTGGCATCGCCATCCGAGGTGGAGGATTGGCAGGGGTACTGGTCGGAGTGGCTGTCGGCTCTCGACGAGGGCTGACGGCCTCGCTCACCTGTCTCGACAATGACTGATATGTACTACTTGCGTTACGTACCAATTTGGGTACGCTTCTGGTATGGACGCGATCGCGTTGCTTGCCGATCCGACCCGCCGGCGGATTGTCGAACTGCTGACGGAGGGCGAGCTGTCGGCGGGGGAGATCGCGGCGCACTTCGAGATCGCGCGTCCGGGGGTGTCTCGGCATCTGCGGGCGCTCCGGGAGGGCGGGCTGGTGTCGGCGACCCGCGACGGGCAGCGGCAGATCTATCGACTCGAGGCGGATGCGTTGATGGAGATCGACCGGTGGCTGGCGCCGATCCGTGCGTTCTGGAACAGCCGGCTCGATGCCCTCGATACGGAGGTGCGGCGCGGTAGGCGGGTCCGCCGCGGTCGTGCGACAAGAACAGCGCCTCGACGGCGAGGCGAGCGGAGGAGCCAGGGTGCCTGACGATCGCGACGATTATGGGAGCTTGATCGACCTCGGAGGGCGGCAGGCGGTCCGCTTCTCGCGCTACTTCCCGGTGTCGCGGGCCGAGCTGTGGTCGGCGATCACCGACCCGGATCGGACGGCGCGCTGGGCGTTCCGCTCGGAGTTCGAACCGCGGGCGGGCGGGGCGGTGCGCTTCGACTATGGGGAGGCCGGCTCGGCGGATGGGACCGTCCTGGTCTGGGACGAGCCGTCGGTGCTGGAGTACGAGTGGGGCGCGGACACCGAGATGCCGTGGCGCATCCGGTTCGAGCTGACTGAGGACGGCGACGGGACCCGGCTCACCTTCGATCACCTGTTGCCGGATGCTTCGAATCCCGATTTCGCGGCAGGGTGGCACTGGCACCTCGACCGCCTCGCGACGCATCTCGCCGGGAGTGTGCCGGCGGAGGTGGACAGCGACGAGCACTTCGAGGCGCTGCAGATGCACTACCAGGGGGCGTTCGCGAGCGCGTGAGTCGGCCGGCGCGCACGCCTCGGAGGGGCCGGGTACCTCGGAAGGGCGGTGGGCCTCGCTAGTCCGAGCGTGCGAGGTGGTCGGCGAGGCGCGCGGCGAGGGCGAGGATCGTGAGCGTGGGGTTGGCGTACCCGCTGGTGGGGAAGACCGAGCTGCCGGCGACGTAGAGATTGTCGATGCCGTGTACGCGGCCGTGCTCGTCGACGACGCCGCGCGCCGGGTCGCGGTGCATGCGCGTCGTGCCGGTCGGGTGGTTGTCGCCGGCGGGGGTGAGCTCCTCGATGTCTTCGGGCGCGCGGAGGTGGACGGAGCCTAGGCCGGCACGGGCGAAGGCGCGATCCAGCTCGTGGGTGGTCTCGGTGACGGTGCGGCGCTCGAGGTCGCTCCAGCGCCAGGAGATGGCGGGCAGGCGCTGGCCCAGGGCGTTGCGTTCCTCGGTGAGTGTGACGCGGTTCGAGGGGTCGGGGGCCAGTTCGATCTGCAGCTCGAGCACGAATCGCTCGAGGTGGCGGGACGGCCGGCCGAGGCGGGACCAGCCGTCGGTCAGCGATGGGATGGCGCGGCGCTGGCGCGCCGCGAGCTCCAGGCCGAGTGTAGCGAGTGCCGGCAGTGCGCGGGGGTGTTCGAGAATATCGCGGGTCACTGTTCGTGGGAGGCGACGGCGCTTGAGGTTCGAGGCGACCTCGCGCGCCGCGAGCGTGCCCTGGACGACGGCGTCGGACGGTCGCGGTTCGAACCGGACGGCGGCGTTGAGGACCTGGCCGTCGCGTTGGGCCTCGTCGGTGAGCTGGAGCTTGCCGGCGGCGGTCGTTCCGTCGCGGTCGTGGATGTCGTAGAAGCCCATCCGATCGAAGAGCGTTCGATCGGCGGGGATGAAGTCTGCGGCCATCAGCTTCAGGTGGTCCATGTAGTAGCGGCCGACGAGGTCGCGGGCGTTGCCGAGTCCGGCTGGGTGTTGGTCGCGGGAGTCGAGCAACAGTCGCGCGTTCTCGATGCCACCGGCGGCGAGGACGACTCGCCGCGCCGCGATCGAACGCTCACGCCCGTCGAGCGTGCGGAACGTGACGCCGGAGACGGCCGTCGAGGTTTTGTTGGCCGTCACTGCGGTCACCGTTGCGTGCGTGAGGATCGTGACTTGGTCGCGGTCGCCGACTGCGCGCGGGAGCTGCTCGTAGAACCGTCGCGAGGGAGTGAACCACTCGACGGTCGTTCGCACTCGGTCGGAGGCAAGGGGGAGCAGTGGCCGCTCCGGGGAGGACGCGGCCTCCGGGGCGTCAGGTGTAGTCGGGAGTCCGGCGATCCGGCGCGCCTGGACCTCGAACGGTTGTAGTTCCTCGGTAAGGAATGGCCAACCGGAGTCCGGGACCCACGACCGCGCCTCGAAGTCGATGGGGGAGAACGGGAGGAGGCGGACGCCGCGGGGGAAGCGGCGGGAGACGATGTTCCAGCGGTGGGAGGTGCCGCCCAGTGCGCGGGCGCGGGTGTCGACGGGCGGCGCGAGGTCGCTCTCGATGGCGCGCGTGTCGTTCAGCGCCTCGTAGGCGGGGTCGGGCCTCGGTGGGCCGGATTCGACGATGCAGATCGAGAGGCGGGTGTGGCGGAGCTGGTGGGCGACGGTGAGGCCGGCCGGGCCGCCGCCGACGATGCAGAGGTCGACCTGGAGCTGGTGCCCGTCGGGCAGCCTGCGGGCGTCGATTAGCATGGAGGCCAATCTAGCGAACGGGTGCTGACAGCTACCTCGCGGGGCGGCCGTGATGACCACGACTGGAATCAGCGCGCCTCCGACGGTGCGGGCGATGCGGGCACGGGCGCACGCGTTCCTGGAGAGCCTGGGGCGGATCTCGCGGCGCCGCGCGACGGTGGACATCGCCGATCGCGAGGAGCGCGCGCGCTGGTTCTACACGCCGAATCCGCGCCGCGGACTCGCGCTGAACCAGATGCGACCGCGCCAGCAGCAGCTCGCGCTGCAGCTGCTCGCGAGCGGGCTTTCCGAGGGCGGGTTCACGCTCGCGAATCACTCGATGGCGCTGGAGAATCTCCTCGACCGGCACGAGTCGTGGCGGCAGCGTCGCCGGCGGCTTGGCGGGCGCGACCCGCTGCGGTACGCGGTCGCGATCTTTGGCGACCCGACGGCCGACGTGTGGGGGTGGCGCTTCGAGGGTCATCACCTGTCGGTGCGGTACACGGTGTCGGGCGACCTCGTGAGCTGCACGCCGCTGTTCATCGGGTTGCACCCGGCGCGCCCGGCGCTGCCGAACGACGATGTGCTGACGGCGCCGCTGCTCCCGATCGCGCTGGCGGTCGAACTCCTCGAGGGGTTGTCGCCGGAACAGCGGGCGCGGGCGATCATCGCGCCGGCGCCGCCGACGGACATCGTGACGTCGAATCGCGCGGTGGCGGCGCCGGGTGATGAACCTCGGACGGCGTCGGAGATGATCGGGGGCGTGCTGACGCCGGACTGGGTGCGATGGCGCGACGAGCTGCGGGCGGAGCTGGGCGCGAGCGCCGAGGGCGATCAAGCGCTGCGGTTGCCGGCCAAGCCGGATGGGGTCGCCGGCGCCGAGTTGTCGGGTGCGCCGCTTGATCGATTGCAGCGGATCGTCGACTACTACACCGGTTTGGTCCCCGAGGAGGTCGCGACGGGCTATCGCACGATGATCGCGGCCAGCGAGCCGCCGTCGTTCGCGTGGGCCGGCCCGGTGGATTCGGCGGGCGCGACGTACTTTCGGATCCGGGGTGAGCGGCTGCTGATTGAGAACAACAACACCCAAGATCACGCGAACCACGTGCATTCGGTCTGGCGCGATCCGGCCGGCGACTTTGGGCGGGATCTCCTCGGGGAGCCAGCGACCGAGGTGCCGTGGCGCAAGCGGCCGCTGCCGGAGCGGGTCGTGGGGCGCCTCGGACGGCGCTTTGACTGGATCTCGTAGCACGCCCTAGGGCGTGGGGTCGCTGCGGCCGAGCCGCTCCTCGACGAGTCGCAGCCAGGCGTCGGCGCGGGCCTCCCAGGTGTTGCGTTGCGCCCACGCTTGCCGCGCGGCGACGTCGATCGCGGGGGCGTCGAGGAGCGCGCGGACCACGGGTGCGGCGTCCTCGGGAGCTTCGATCACGGTGAGCTGGTCGCCGAACGTCTCGGCTTCGCGGATCGGGGTGGAGGCGATCGGGGCGCGGGTGGCGCAGTAGTCGAAGAGACGGAGTGGGCTGCGGCGGTCGTTTCGCGGGTCCTTCCTCAGTGGGTTGAGGCAGACGTCGAAGGCCGCGAGGTACCGCGGCAGGGAGGCGTGCGGCTGCGGGCCGACCCAGAGCACGTTCGGTCGGGTCGCGAGCTGCTCGAACCGATCGCTTGCGGTCTCGCTTCGCATCACCGGGCCAACAAAGACGGTAGTGACGTCGGGCAGGTCGCGGCTGAGCGCGTCGACGAGGTCCCAGTCGTAGGAGTCGTTGATCTGGCCGATCACGCCGATGATCGGGCCTTTGACGCTGGCCAGCTCGGTCGGGCGGGGGAGCGAGCGGTCGAGCGCGTCGAGGAACGACTGCGACACGGCGTTCGGCAGGTGCTCGACGGGGACATCGACGCGCCCTCGGAGGTCGTCGGCGAGCTGGACCGAGGTGGCGACTACGAGGTCGCTGGCCGCGAGCGCGCGATCCTCGAGGTCGCGCGTTCGTTCGCGTGGCCAGGCGAAGTACTGGAAGGGATCGGTGGCGTAGTAGATCTTGAGCGCCGCGAGCGTCTCCTCGATAGCCGGGGCGTGCCACGGGCTGGTGCAGACCAGCAGATCGATCGGGGCGGTGTTCGCGACTCGGCGAAGCGCCTGGCTCACCCGGCGTTGTGAGAGCGAGGTGAAGCGGCGAAGGCCGGGGACGGCGATGGACCGGGTCTCGAGGCCGCGCGGAGCGGGGCGGGCGCGCCCGCTCAGTCGTTTCAGTACCTCGGGCGGGCTCTCGACTCGGAGCAGCTGGACGCGGGCCGTCCGGGACATCGCGACGAACAGCGACTCCACCCATGACTGGTTCGCGTCCAGGACGACGGCGTGGATCGGGTTGGTCATCGCCAGTTTCGACTCACGTCCTCTGCGATCGCTCGGCGGCCGAACGGACCAATGTGAGCATCGACATAACCGTACCCTCAGTGATCCCCGTTGCCCGGGCTTGCCTAGCAGAAAGGCCGCGCCCTGCGGACGCGGCCTTGCCGGTCTCGCGCTGCGGGTTGTGCTAGCGGCCGGTGAACTCCGGATCGCGGCGCTCCATGAAGGCGCTGACGCCCTCCTTGAAGTCGTCCATGCCGAAGAGGACGCGGAGGTGAACCAGCAGGTGGTCGACCGTGGTCTCGTAGGTCTCGTTCATGCCCTGGCGCATCATGCGCTTGGTGGCCTGCACGGCCATCGGCGCGTTGACGGCGATCTCCTGCGCCCACTGGCGGGCGGTGTCGAGGAGGTCTTCGTCCGGGACGACTTCGTTGACGATGCCGAGCTCCTTGCACTCCTCGGCGCCGACGACGCGGCCGCGGAAGAACAGCTCGGCGGACTTGCCCCAGCCGATCAGGCGGGGCAGCAGCCAGGTGCCGCCGCTCTCCGGGAGCAGGTTGCGCTTCGCGGTGACGGCGGCCATGCGGCCGCTCTCACCGGCGATGCGGATGTCGCAGAGGAGCGCGAGGTCCATCCCGTAGCCGGCGGCTGCGCCATTGAGCGCGCAGATGACCGGCTTGTCCATGTTCCAGAGGACCGTGGGCGGCGAGTCGTGGAGGTCGAAGAGGGTCTGGACCTGCTTGCCGGCGGCCTCGCGGGCGCCGGGGCCACTGTCGACGAGGTCGAGACCGGCACAGAAGCCGCGGCCGTTGCCGGTGAGGATGACGGCGCGGACCTCGGGGTCCTTGTTCGCGGCGACGAGCGTCCGGCTGAGTGCGCCGAGCATCTCGGTGCTGATCGCGTTCATGCGGTCGGGGCGGTTGAACGTCAGGATCAGCACCGCGCCGTCGCGCTCGGCGAGGAGCTGGTCGGTCCCGGTGTCAACGGTGGTGAGTGTCGATGTAGGCGTGGCCGCTTCGGCCGGCGCGGTCTCGGTCGTCATGTGGGCTCCTCGATAGTGTCGATCTTGCCTCGATGCTAGCTGGTCAGGGCGCCGGAGGGGATGCGATCGAGCACCTCCTCGGCCTGGGCGGCCATGGCCTTGACCACGTCCTGGGCGCTCAGCTGCTCGGTGACGAGGCCGGCGGCCTGTCCGCCGGCGTTGCGGATCAGGTCGATCCGGCCGGCCTTGCGGGCGGCGCGTTGGGTCGGCTCGGCGACGGCGCCCTGCGCGCCCATCGGGAGGGCGTGCATGTCGCTCTGCTCCCAGAGGTCGATCAGCGGGTTCTTGATGTTGCGCATCGTCTTTCCGCTGTAGAGGCGCGTGATGATCGTGTCCTCGTCGACGGCGTCGATTACGCGCTCCTTGAGCTCCTGATCGAGGTGGGCCTCCTTCGTCGCGAGGAAGACGGTGCCGCACCAGACGCCTTCGGCGCCGAGAGCGAGGGCGGCGGCGAGCCCTCGGCCGTCGGCGATGCCGCCGGCGGCGACGACCGGGAGGGGCGAGACGGCGTCGACGACCTGGGGGACGAGGGCCATGGTGCCGATGCGGCCGGTGTGGCCGCCGGCCTCGGTGCCCTGCGCGACGACGACGTCGGCGCCGCCGTCGCGGATGCGGCGGGCGTTTTTCACATTGCCGACGAGGCCGATCACCTTGGTGCCGTTGTTGTGGAAGGCGTCGACGTACTGCGCCGGATTGCCGAGGCCGCTGGCGAAGACTGGGACGTCGTCATCGATGATCTGCTGCACTTGGGCGTTCTGGCGCTCGGCGGTGCTCAGGCGTTGCCAGGCCTCGTCCTTGGGCGGGTCGGCCGGGCCAGGGTCCGCGAGGTCGAACGCCTCGTAGACGCGCTGCTGGAACTGGACGTACTCCTGCGGCAGCTCCGGCTTCGCGTTTGGGTCGCCGCCGTCGCGCGACTCACGCGCGAGGTCGGCGAGCGATGCGGTGGCGTTGGGCAGCAGGATGTCGACGCCGAAGGGCTTGCTGGTGTAGTCGCGGATCTTGCGGACGCTCTCGGAGATCTCGTCGGGGGTCATGCCGGCGGCGCCGAGGACGCCCAACCCGCCTGCCTCGGAAACCGCGGCCGCGATCTCCCATTCGGCGACGGGCGACATCCCCGCGAGGATGATCGGGTACTCGATGTCCAGCATGTCGGTGATGCGGTTGGAGAGGGATGCCATCGGTGGCCTCCAGGAATGACGCGCGGCTGCGCGGTCATGCTGGAGACCCGGGGAGGGCGGGTCAAGCCCGGAGCGTGCGCCTGGCTACGAGCCGGCCATGATGTCGCGGTAGTTCCTGAACTCGGTTTCGAGGACGTCGATCTCGAACGATGGCACAGCCGTGACCGTGCCGAACCCACAGCCATCCGGGTCCTCGTCCTCGATCGACGTGCCACCGGTCGGATCGTCGCGCGTACCCTCGATGGAGAAGACCGGGCCGGCTGCGTGCCAGTGAGTGAAGTCGCACGCGTCGTCCAACGGGAGCGCGGTATAGAACTGCTCGACCGGGTAGTGCGCGTTGCCGATGAACAACGCCGTCAGCGTGACCGTGGGCGCGCTCACCGGCGTCGGGGTCGGCGCTGGGGTCGCGATGCTGGTGACGCACTCCGCGTCGGGCCCAGAAGCATCGCGCCGGACCGAGTAGAGGACCAGGATGTTGGCATCGAGCCCCTCGACGCGACTGTCGGCGGCCGAGGTGACAGTCGCGAGCGCGCTCACCCGACCGAGCGCACTGAACTCGAACGCGACCTCACCGAGGTCTTCGCACGTGAAGACGACCGGGTCTTCCGGCGTCCAGGTCTCGCTCGACGCGAGCGATATACGGCGACTCACGGTGTCGCGCTCCGGTGAGACCGGTCCGCTCGCCTTCAGCTCGAGGAACAGGAGCGTGTGGCGCCGACCGGCGGGGACCAGGACCTCCACTACGACCGGTTGGTCGTGCGTCGTGCCGATCTGGGCCCCGGGGGGAGCCGCCGTCTCAGGGTGGTCCGGTCGCGGCTCGAGATCGAAGACGTAGAACCAGCCGCGGGTCGTGACAGGTTCGGCGCTCGGTGCGGTCACGTTCAGGTCGACCAGGAGCTCGTCTCCGACCAGCGCCTGAGCGGCCCTTGGAGTTACAGACGCCTCCGCGCTGTTCTCGAACGCGGTCATCAGCGAGAGGCTGCCGGGCGAGATGAACACCAGCGTGCTGAAGTGCTCGATCGTCATCTGCGCGCTGAAGCCGCCGTCGGACTCGACCACCGTGATCTCCGGAGACTCGAAGCTGTCGCCTGACTGGTGGAGCGCCAGCAACGCCGCGGGCTGATTGATGTCCACGGGCACCGAGACCGTGATCGGCTCGTCCAGCTTGAGGCCATCCGGCGAGAAGCTCAGCGCGAACTCCGGCGGCCCCGCGCTGGTCGTCTCGCGCTCCTCGGACGTCTCGATTGGCAGCGAGGTGATCTCGATGTCCTCGGGGGCGACGCCATCGGGGAGGGCGTTGAGGGGGATCGAGACTTCGAGGCCAGCAGGGGCGTCGCCCGCGATGGTGGGTGAGAAGGTGCCGTCGTCGGCGGAGTTGGAGGGCGAGCATGCGGCGAGCGCGATCAGCGCGACGAGTGCGATCGCGAGTGTCTCGAACGAGTGGTGGCGTGAGCCGAGCATCGAGGGCACCTCGGTCCGGCGCCCCACGGGCGCAGTGATCCGAGTGATGGTCGACGCTTCGAAGAGGTGCCAGCAGTAGGGATTGCCCGACGGGGCGGGCTAGATCGCGCCGGCGGTGCGGAGGGCCTCGATGTCCTCGGGTGAGCAGCCGAGTTCCGTGAAGACCTCGGCGTTGTGCTCGCCCGGCTTGGGGGCGCGGCGGGGGATGCCGCCGGGGGTCTCGGTGAGGCGCGGGACGATGCCGGGCTGGAGGAGCTGCTCGCCCATCGGCGAGTCGACGGTGAGGACCTGGTCGCGGGCCTCGTAGTGGGGGTCGGCGACGATGTCGCTGGTGGCGTAGACCTTGGTACAGGGGACCGCGGCCTCGTCGAGGATCTTGAGGTTCTCCTCGAGGGTTCGTTTGGCGACCCAGGGGCGGATGATGTCGTGGATCGCGTGGGCGTTCGCGACGAGCGCCTCGCGCGGGGTGAAGCGGGGGTCGGTGATCAGCTCGGGCTGGCCCATCGCCTCGCAGAGGCGCTCGAAGGGGCGCTGGGTGGTGGCGTTGATGATCAGGTGGTGGCCGTCGCTCGTCTCGAACTGCTCGGCAGGGACGACGCCGGGGTAGTAGTTGCCGGCGCGCTCGCGATTCTCTCCGCTGAGGCCGTAGTTCGGGAGGTGGGTGCCGGACATCCTCCATGGCGCTTCGAAGAGTCCGAGGTCGATGTCCTGTCCTCGGCCGGTGGTCTCGCGGGCGCGGAGCGCGAGGACGGCGCCGTAGGCGGCGAAGATGCCGGTGCCGTAGTCGGCGACGAAGTAGCCGGGGCGGACGGGTGGGCGATCCTCGTCGCCGGTCACGTAGGTCATGCCGGAGAAGCCGAGGGCGACGCGGTCGAAGCCGGTGCGATCGCGGTAGGGACCGGTCTGACCGTAGCCGGAGATGCGGATGGCGATCAGGCCGGGGTTCTCGTCGCGGAGCTCGTCCGGCGAGAGGCCGAGCCGTTCGAGGGCGCCCGGGCGGAAGTTCTCGACGAGGATGTCGGCGGTGGAGGCGAGCTTCTGGAAGAGCGCCTTGCCCTCGGGATGGCGGAGGTTGATCGTGACGCCGCGCTGGCCGCGGTGGTCCTGTGCGAACTGGACGGTGCGGACGGCCGGGTTCTCGGGTGACTCGACCTTGATCACGTCTGCGCCGAACTCGGCGAGGAGCGTGGCAGTGAAGGGGCCGGCGATGATCTGGCCAGCGTTGATGACGCGGACGCCGTCGAGGGCGCCGGGGAGCGAGCCGGTGGGCGGTTCCTTGGTCATCGGTTACTGCGCCCGCAGCTTGACGGCGGTGCCGTAGACGAGCACCTCGGCAGCCCCGGACATGACGCTGGCGGTGGAGACGCGGAGGGCGACGATCGCGTCGGCGCCTTGTTCGGCTGCCTGTTCCTCAAGGCGGCTGAGCGCCTCCGCCCGCGATTCGACGAGGAGCTGCTGGTAGGCGCCGATCTCGCCGCCGACGAGGTTCCGCAGGCCGGCGGTGATGTCGCGGCCGATGTTGCGGGCGCGGACCGCGTTGGCGATCACAAGGCCGATCGTCTCTTCGATTTCGCGGTCGGGGAATGTGTCGGCGGTGGTCTTGAGCATCGTGTCCTCGACTCGCTCGATCAGTCGATCTTGGTGGCGCGTTGCGGTTCGCCCTGACCCTCGGCCCAGCGCGGGACGTAGTCGGACTGGCGGCCCTGGATCTGCGCGGCATGCATGCGGTCGTGCCGGTAGTAGGACCGCAGCCATTGAAGCACGGTCAGCTCGCCGAAGATGCGGGTGGAGGCGGTGCGCTCGTAGCCGTCGAGGGGGATGGTGGCGATCACCTCGAGCGTTCGTTCGCGCTGCTTCGCGAGTTCGGCGAGGTGGGTGGCGAGGTCGGCGGAGTGGGCCTCGTCGTGCGGCACGGCGACGGGGTCGGAGGTGGTGCCCTCGGTGACGTCGGGCCGGTCCTCGACGAGGGCGCGCTCCACCCAGGCGCGGTAGGAGGTCTCCATCTCGGCGAGGTGGGAGAGCTGCTCCTTCACGGACCAGCCGGCTTCGCCCTCGCCCTCGGGCGGCCGGACGTCGGCCTCGGCTTCCTCGACGTTCGCGACGGCCTCGAGCAGGGCGGCGCGCTCCTCGGACATCTTTGCGATCAACTCTTGGACCTGTGCCTGTGTCGCCATCGGTTCGCCTCGAATCCGCGCAGCCCTCGGAAGGTGGGCGCTGATTGTAGGCGTTGGGCGAGCGCGGCCGGTACGCGGCTAGACGGCGCCGATCGCTGCCTCGATGCGGGCGCGGTACTCGGCTGACAACGTGCGCCACCCGGCGTCGTCGAACGTCGGGATCGGTTCGTCCTCCAGCAGCAGGTCGAAGCGGTCGAGGGAGGTGTGCCACCCGGCGGCGACGCCTTCCTCGTCCGGGCGACCGCGCACGGGCATGCCGTGGTGGATGAAGGTGTAACGGCTCCCGCCGCCCTCGGCGGGTTCGATCGTCCACTCGAGGACGGAGAGGCCCCAGACGAAGGCGAGGCGTCGCTCGGCCTCGAGTCTGACGATCACGCCGTCGATGTTGTCGGGCGAGTTGCCCTGGAAGTCGATGAAGTAGTCGCCGCCGATGCGAAGGTCGACGCGGGCCGGGAACGTGACCCAGCGTTCGATTTCCTCGGGCGTGGTGATCGCGCGCCAGACGCGGGCGGGCGGGTGCTTGGAGCGGCGCTCGTAGTGGATGTTGTAGCCGCGGCTGATCTCGCCGAGGACCGCGGGGTCGAGATTCGGGAAGGTCGTCATGCTGGTTCCTGATCCATGAAGTCCTCGAGGGCGTCGAGGCGTCCGCTCCAGAAGCGGCGGTAGCGGTCGAGCCAGCCGTCGATGTCGCGCAGCGGCGCCGGGTCGAGGTGGTAGATGCGCTGGCGTCCGGCCGGCTGGACCGTGACGAGGCCGGCCTCTCGCAGGACGCGCAGGTGCCGCGAGATTGCCGGTTGCGAGATCTCGAACTGGTCGACGACCTCGGTGGCTGTCAGCGGCCCACCGGCGAGCCGGTCCACGATCTCGGCGCGAGTTGGATCGGCGAGCGCCGCGAAAACGTTCATGCGAGATGTATAACTAAGTCGCTATACGATCTCAACGCCGACGCCGGCGCCAGGCCAGGACAGACCGAAGCTCACGTGCGCGGTAGAGTCGCTCGATGCCGCTCACCAACCTGCCGTACAAGTGGCGCGCGCTGCTGGCCGTCACGTTCGGCACCTTCATGGCGACGATGGACTTCTCCATCATCAACGTCGCCCTCCCAACGCTGTCCGATGAGTTCGACCGGCCGCCGGATGTGGTGGTGTGGGCGTCGCTGACCGCCTCACTGGTGTCGACCGGGCTGACGCTGACCGCGGGACGCTCTGGTGACCTGTTCGGCCGGAAGCGGATCTACCTCGTTGGGTGGCTGGTGTTCGGCGTCGGGCTGGTGCTGGCGAGCGTCGCGCAGAACATCGAGATGCTGATCGCGTTCCGCGCGGTGCAGGCGATCGGGCTGGCGGGGGCGCTGGGCACGGGCAACGCGATCATCACCGAGGCGTTCCCGGACGAGGAGCGTGGACGCGCCCTCGGGATCGTCGGGTCGGTGGTGGGGGCCGGGCTGATGACCGGGCCGATCGTCGGTGGCGTGCTGCTGGGGGTCGGCGACTGGCGGGCGCTGTTCTGGCTGCGGATCCCGATCGTGCTAGTCGCGTTCGCGCTGGCGGTGTGGTTGATCCGGGACCCGGAGTCAGATCGACCGGCGGGGAAGCTGGACATCCCGGGCGCGATCACCTTGTTCGTCTTCCTGGCGGCGGCGTTGCTCGCGGTCAACCGCGGTCAGGCGTGGGGCTGGGCATCGCCGCCGATCCTCGGGCTGGCCGGGGTCAGCGTCGTGTCGCTGATCGCGTTCATCAACATCGAGACGCGGAGCCAGAGCCCGGTGCTGGCGCTGAGCCTGTTCGCTCAGCGGACGTTCAGCATCTCGGTGGGTGCGCTGATCCTGAGCTTCCTTGGGCAGTCGGCGAGCATCTTCCTGATGCCGTTCTACCTGATCGAGGTGCGCGAGTACTCGACGGTGCAGACGGGTCTGATCCTGGCGACGGTGCCGGCGATGATGCTGATGTTCTCGGCGTACAGCGGGCAGATCTCGGACCGCTATCAGTTCCGGCATCAGACGACGATCGGCATCTTGATCGTCGCGATCGGGTTGCTGTCGCTCTCGACGATCGACGCCGAGACCACCGCGCCGTGGATCATGGCGCGGCTCGCGATCGGCGGGATCGGGGCCGCGATCTTCATGTCGCCGAACAGCAGCGACGTGATGGGGAGCGTGCCGCGGCAGATGCTGGGAACGGCGGCGGCGAGTCTTGCCACGGGGCGGAACGTCGGCTCCTCGGTCGGGCTGGCGATCTCGGGGGCGGTGCTGGTCTACGTGGCGGCAAACTCGGCGGGGATCGATACGGTCGAGAACGCGCGTGACCTGCCGCCCGATGCGCTCCTCGATGGCATTCGCGTCGCGTTCCGGGTGGCGGCCGGCCTGTCACTCCTGGGGGCGATCGCATCGTCGCTGCGGCCGCCGACGCCGCGACCGCAGATGGGGCCGCCGGGTGGCCGACCGGCCGGACGGCCCACGGAGCAGCCGGCTCCCGCCGAGGCCAAAGACCGAGCCGAGGCCGGCGTCTCCGGCGACGGGGCTGCCTAACCGCCGCGCTCACCGGTACGCTCTCGCGCGAACGCAGCCACCGAGGATCGCGGCGGGAGTGATGTGATGCAGATCGGTGTCGGCCTCGACGCGAGCCTCCGGCTCAGCTTCGACGAGCAGGTGACACTCAGCCGCGAGGCGGCGGAGCAGGGCTACACGAGTATCTGGACGCCAGACGGCGCCGGCAGCGACGGGTTCCAGCTCTGCGGCATGCGCTGGCAGGCCTCGAGGGATGTGGTGCCCGAGGGGCTGACGACCGGCATCTCCGTCTCGCCGGTGGCGTTCCGGTCGCCGGTCTCGTTCGCGAGCAGCGCCGGGACACTGAGCCAGATGACCGGCGGCAGGTTCATGCTCGGGATTGGCACCGGTGGGATCTATCAGCCCTCGACGCGTCGCAATCTCGGCTTCCGGACGCAGTCGGCGCTGGCGGTGATGCGGGACTACCTCGTGACCACCCGCAAGCTGCTCGCCGGCGAGACGGTGGACTACGAGGGCGAGGCGGTCACCCTCCGCGGGATGAGCATCTCCGGCTTCCGTCGGGCGCCGAAGACGCCGGTGCTGCTGGGCGCGCTCGGGCCGAAGATGCTGCAGCTCGCGGGCGAGCTGTCGGACGGTGCGGCGATGAACTGGTGCAGCACCGAGCGCGTGCACTGGAGCCGCGAACAGGTCAACGAGGGGGCGCGCGCGGCCGGTCGCGACCCCTCGGAGGTGCAGCTCGTGGAGTACATCCGCGTCTCGGTCGACGAGGACATCCAGGTCGCGCGCGACGCCCTGGCGCGGGCGACGATGGGCTACGCGCTGCGCGCAACGGTCCCGACGGAGCGCGAGCGGCAGTTCGCCTACCGTGGCCACTTCGAGCGGATGGGGTTCGCCGACGAGCTGCTGGAGCTCGACGAGATGCGCAAGAAGCACGCGACGCAGGAGGAGCTGATCGCGGCGTTCCCGGATGCGCTCCTCGATGCGGTCGGCGTGTACGCCACGCCGTCGGAGGCGAAGGCGAAGTTCGAGGTGCTGGCGGAGGGACTCGACATCGCGATCGTGCGGGTGGTCAACGCGCAGCCGGGCATCGACTCGACGCGGGCGGTCATGCAGGCCTGCGCGCCGGGCGCTTAGAGGTTCCGCGCGATGAAGATCACGGATCTGACGGTCACGCTGTTCGCCTGGGACGACATTCCGGCGACGAAGTACGGGAAGCTCGCGCCGACGTTCGAGGGCAGCAGTCAGCTCGGCCTCGTCACGATCGCGACGGACGAGGCGTTCGAGGGGCACGCGTTCCTCGGGAATGCGAGTCGCAGCGCGGAGCTGGACGCGCTTTCGATCACGCGCCACCTGAAGCCGGTGGTCGTCGACCAGGATCCGCTGGACCGCGAGCGGATCTACCAGGACCTGGCGAGCCGCTACCGGATGACGACGCCTCGAGCGATCGGCGCCATCGACGTGGCGTTGTGGGACCTCGGCGGGAAGATCGCGGGGCTGCCGATCCACCGGCTGATCGGGTCGTACCGGGACCGGGTGCCGGCGTATGCCAGCTCGCCTGCCCTCGAGACCCCCGAGGAGTACGCGGAGCAGGCGGCGCAGTACCAGGCGGACGGCTGGGCCGCGTACAAGATCCACCCGCCGACGGTGAGCGCCGAGGGCGACATCGCGGTCTGCCGGGCGGTGCGGGAGGCGGTCGGGGACGACTACCGGATCATGCTCGACTCGACCTGGGCGTACGACTATCCGGACGCGCTGCGGGTGGGGAAGGTCGCCGAGGAGCTGAACTTCTACTGGTACGAAGACCCTCTCGCCGATGACGACATCGGCAACTACGTGAAGCTGCGTCAGCAGCTCGGCATCCCGCTGATGGCGACGGAGTACTCGCCGGGCGGGTTCACCGCCTACGCGCCGTGGCTGATGGCGCAGGCGACGGATTACCTGCGCGGCGATGTGGCGGTGAAGGGTGGGATCACGGCCTGCCTGAAGACGGCGCACCTGGCCGAGGCGTTCCACATGAACTACGAGGTCCACCACGGCGGCAACTCGCTGAACAACGTGGCGAACCTGCACGTGATCATGGCGATCAAGAACTGCGAGTACTTCGAGGTGCTGCTGCCCTCGGGCGCCCAGAAGTACGGGCTGGTCGAGGACATCGATCCCGACGAGCAGGGTTTCGTGTACGCGTTCAACGAGCCCGGGCTCGGCGCGCAGATCGACTTCGACCTGATCGAGCGGAAGCGAACGGCGGTCCTCAGCTGAGCCGCTCCGGGGCCGCGCGCGTCGAGCTGCGGGAGGTTACGAAGGAGAACCTGCGGGCGATCCTCGGACTGACGGTGGCGCCGGAGCAGCGCGAGCTGGTCGCCGACAACGCGCGGTCGATCGCGGAAGCGCACTTCGAGCCGCAGGCGTGGTTCCGCGCGATCACCGCCGACGGCGAGCCGGTCGGGTTCGTGCAGGGGATCGACGTCCTCGAGGAGCGGTGCGTCTACGTCTGGCGGATGATGATCGATGCTGGGCACCAGCGGCGCGGGTACGGCGCGGCGGCGATGCGACTGGTGATCGAGCGGGCGCGCGCCCTCGATGGGGTCGACCGCGTGGTGCTGTCGCACGCGGAGCGGGCGGGGAACGCCGGCCCGTTCTACGCGCGGCTGGGGTTCACGCCGACGGGTGAGGTCGAGGACGGCGAGGTGGTCCTCGCGCTTTCGTTGATGGATGCGCACGGCGCAGAAGGCTGAGCTGAGCTAGAGGTTCTCAAAGAAATCAGTATCGAGGCGTTTCGTCACGAAGCGGGATTCGATACTCACACCGGTGTCGTATTCGTACATGAGCTGCGAGAGTTGCTGCCCATCGATTAGCGCTACCTGACCACCCAGGTGCGTGACGCCCTCACGAGCGTCGCGGGTGAAGCTGGACGTGGTGATGAACACACCCAGTGAAACACCTTCGCGCCCGAGGACTCCGAGGAACTTATCGATCTCAGGTCGCCCGACAGGGCGGTCGGCAGACCACTGTTTCGCTTGGAGGAGGATTCGCTCGAGCCCAAGACGGTCGCGTCGGATGATCCCGTCGATGCCGCCGTCGGCTCCGCCGGACGTGACTTCGCCGACGCCCTCCGTGCCGGTGTATCCGATCGACTCGAGGAGTCGTGTGACTAGGCGCTCGAACTGGGTCGGTGTGATCTGCGTGAGTTGTTCGACTAGCTCATCGATCACGCGCGCCTCGATTGCGGCGACGCCCCTGCTGAGCAGATCGTCCGGCGTCGAGTCCCCGTCCGACTGCGCCCCGAGTTCGGCGCTTCCATCGCCGGCTCGTCCCGGTCGGACCGAGTTCGATCGACTTAGCCAGCCCGCGAATTCGGGGAATGTCTGTAAGAAACGCCAGTCGAGGGTAGCGGGGCCGTTCGTGAGGACATCCGAACCGCGAGGCGTGATCCGGTAGTGGGCGCGCTCCGGTCGTTCGATCAGCGCGGCCTTCAGCAGGTACTGGACACTCCACTCGATTCGCCTGACTAGCAGCGGTGCCCCGCCAGGTGTTGTCGCTCGAGTGTCAGCAGCCTCGTCCGGGAGCGAGTCGATCACTCGCTCCTTGATTTGGGAGACGGGCAGGGTCTCTCCGGAATCGAGCGCAGCCAGCACCGGCCGCATCAGTTCGTTGTATGTGGGGACGGGCATCGTTCGCTTCGATCGTCAGAGAGCTGCGAGGTTGAATGTAGCAATCTGTACTTCATAACGATCGGTTTCGCGAACGAACGGAGCACCCGATGGCAGGTCTCGAGGGACGAACGGCGCTGGTGACCGGTGGCAGCCGCGGCATCGGCCGCGCGATCTGCGTGCGGCTTGCGGCGGATGGCGCCGACGTGGCGATCAACTACGCGAACAACGCCGAGGCCGCGAACGAGGTCGCCGACGAGGTGCGGGCGCTCGGGCGGCGGGCGGAGGTGTACCAGGCGGACGTAGCCGATCGCGCCGCCGTTGAGGCGATGTGCGAGCAGGCGGTCGGGGACCTCGGGCGGATCGACATCCTTGTGAACAACGCCGGGCTCGGGTCGGCGTACGTGAACCGGCCGAAGATCACGGAGGCGACGACGGAGCAGTACCAGACGCTGCTCGGCGCGAACCTCTGGGGCGCGATTCACACCGTCCAGGCGCTGGTGCCGCAGATGCGAGCGGCCGATCGTGGGGACGTGGTGATGATCTCCTCGGTGGCGACGGAAGGGATGGCGCCGGGCTACGGGCTGTACGCGCTCAGCAAGGCGGCGATGGAGGCGATGGCGCACACCCTCGCCAAGGAGGAGCGCGAGCACGGGATTCGCGTGAACGTCGTGGCGCCGGGGCTGGTCGACACGGATATGGGTCGCGCGCTGGTCTCGGCGCTGACCGGCCACGACGACGTCGATATGCGCGAGCGCGACGCCAGCTCGCCGTTCGGGTACGTCTGCGAGCCCGCCGACATCGCAGCGACGGTGGCCCACCTCGTCGGCGAGGATGGCCGCTACATCACCAACCAGAAGATCCGCGTGAACGGCGGCGGCTTCTGAGGGGTCTTCGACCCCTCGGTTGACGCTTCGCGCCTCGTGCGAGCGGGGTGGTGGCCGCGTCCAGGTCCCGAACGTCGAGCGGTCGGCGCGACGGAGGCTAGCCCTCGATCGTGGTTTCAGGGTGGAAGGCGGCCCAGCCGTACCACTCGCTGAGGAACGAGGTGACGAAGGTGAGCTGGACGCCGGCGAGCTCGCCGTCGACGGCGAGGCCGCTCGAGGTCCAGCGGGAAGCCGTTTGGGTGTCGTGGAGGGTGCCGTCCTCGGAACGCTCGAAGTCGAGGACGCGGCCGTCGGTGAGGGCGCGGTGGTAGGCGAGCGAGGGCTCGCCCTCGGTGTCGGCGAGGATGACGATGGGGACGCCGTCGACATCGGCGTGGAGCGGGACGTCCTCGCGGATGACGTCGACGGGGAAGGCGGCGGCCTGCTGGCCGACGAGCACGCCGATTACCAGTTCGTTGATGGGCAGGCGATCGTCGGTGCTGACGAGGCTGTCGGCGAAGGTGTGGCCGAGGCCGCCACCGGCGAGCCTCACCTCATTGCGGTAGCGGTATCCGGTGTCGAGCGCGAGCACGGTGGTTTCGGGGTGGTCGGCGACCCAGGCTGACCAGGTCGTGGTCTGGAGCGGGAGCACCTCGAGGGCCTCGCCGGCCAGTTCGCCGCCGAGGGCGCGACCGTCGAGGTGTGACCAGACGCTGCCGGTGCGGTCGTCGAACATCGTGAAGACGCCGTTGTAGATGCCGGCGGTGTGGAAGAGGAGGCGGTCGCCGCCGCCGTCTTCGCTGGGTCGGAGGGGGTCGAAGCCGACCCCCGATGAGCAGACGATTCAGAAGGTGACGAGGTAGGGCTCTCCGCCGAGGGTGTCGTTCGCGACGTGATGAAACGTGAGCATGAAGATCGGGTAGGCGCGGGCCTCGCCGTTCTGCGTCGCGCCGAGGACGAGCGTGTCGTCGTCGAGCCAACGGGCATCCTCGGCGGGGACGACCGCGGGATCGGTGAGCGCGGGGAAGGTGCCGGCGCTCGGGTTGAAGCGGTCTTCGTCGAAGGCGACGGACTCGGTTTCGAGCGCGGGGAGCGGGGCGCCGGTGAGGGCGTCTGGGCGTTCGGGCGCCGGGTCGGTTGGTGGCGTTATCGGCTCCGCTGGCTCCGCTCGGACGAAGCCGCCACCGGTGACGTCGACGCGGTTCGGTGAGCCGAGCACCTCGAGGGTCGCGCCGGGCTCGACGGTGCCGGTGACCGAGATCAGGGCTTCGACGGTGACGGTGCTGCGCCCGCTCGCCTCGACGTTGACCGACGAGGCGAGGATCTCGGCGAGGTCGATGGTCGAGTCGCCCTCGACGCGGAGCTGCCAGGAGCCGCTGGTCCGCTCGAAGCCGATCACGTCGCGGGCGACGATCGAGGCGCCGGCGGTCGCCGCGGCCTCGAAGACGGGGAGCTCCACCTCGCCGACGAGGGAGACGGATGCGCCCTCGGTGGCGTCGATGGCCTCGAGCGTGGCGACCACGAGGAGGACCGACGTGCCCTCGAGCGGTTCGCTGTCGGCGGTGACGGTGGCCGCGCCGCTCTCGACCGAGGTGACGATGCGCTCGTGGCCGCCGCCGGGTGCGGTGACCTCGATTCGCTCGGGGGCACCGCGTTTCAGTCGGACGGTGACGTCGAGCGGGCCGTCGACGGTGACGCTGCTGAAGGCGGGGGCGGCGCGGTCCTCGGTGGTTGGGGCCCCGCTCGGCTCGTCTGAGTCGCCGCCGCAGGCGGCGACGATCGCTAGTGCGAAGGTCGCGAGGAGGGCGAGGGTGCGGCGGTGCGTCATAGGTTGATCCTGCCGGGCCACCTCGGGAGGTTGCGTGTCGCGGGCCACAGATCGATCAACGATCGGAGGTCGCCGTCGTTCGTCAGCTCGTGGTGACTCGCCTCGTGGCGAGGGCCTGGGCGACCGCGACGCCGAGGATCGCGAGCAGCAGTGCGAGCGAGGTGGCGCTGCGGAAGTCGTCGTTTCCGAGGGCGAGGATGACCGCGTGCAGGGTGAAGGTGAAGACGCCCAGCGCCGCGATCGCGTACGACCAGCGCTCCGCTCCAGGCTCGCGGCGGGCGACCTGGCCGAGGCCGTGGAGGACGGATATCAGCACCGCCACGGTGAAGAGGAGGAAGCCCTCGATGCCGATTGGCAGGCGGAACGTGTCCCACTCCTCCCAGTAGGCCGCGTCGACCTGGTGCGTCGCGAGCAGGGCGGTGTTCGCGATGTAGAGCCAGCGCGTGGCGGCCCGTGCTTACTGCTGTCGATCGACTGCGACCACCCTGACCCCTCTCGTGCGACTCGGAGCGACACTTAGCTGTTGACCTAACTGTTCAGCTCAAGGATAGTTAGGTACATGGCTAACCAATCCGCGACTCTCGACGAAGTGTTTCACGCCCTCGCCGATCCGACACGGCGGATCGTGGTGTCGCGGCTGAGCCGCGGGCAGGCATCGGTCTCGGAGCTGGCAGAACCGTTCGACATGGCGCTGCCGTCGTTCGTTCAGCACATCAAGGTGCTGGAGCGGAGCGGGTTGGTGCGCACGGAGAAGGTGGGCCGAGTGCGCATCTGCCGGATGACGGCGGATGCGATGCGGACGGCCGAGCAGTGGCTGGCGGACCAGCGAACCTTCTGGGAGAGGAGCCTCGACGACCTAGAGGCGCATCTCGCTGCTGGCGCGGCGGGTGGCCGGACGGGCCGTGAGTCGCGCAGGAGTGGGGGGACCTCCGGTGAGTAACGACGAGCTGGCGACGATCGCGGGGCATGGGGCGGCGCGGCGCCTGGAGGTGAGGCGGGTGATTGGCGCTGCAATCGAGCAGACCTGGGCGGCGATCACGAGTCCCGAGGAGCTGGCGCTGTGGTGGAAATGCGAGGTGCTGGAACCTCGTGAGGGTGGGCGGATCCAGCGGGCGGACGCTGGTCTGAACGGCACGGTGAAGGTGATGCAGGCGCCGTACATCTTCGAGTTCACGTGGGACGACGTGAACGTTGCGCCCGGCCTCGTGCGGTTCGACCTCGTCGAGGTCGGCGACGGAGAGACGCTGGTGACGCTCGTGCAGTACATCCCGGCGTCGCATATCCTCGGGGCGGCGGCCGGGTGGCACGAGATCCTCGAACGCCTCGGGACGTACATCGACACCGGCGTGCTCGTTCCGCCGTCGGAGGGCGACAGCCGCTTCGAGGAGTTGAAGCGCGTGTACCAGGCGGCCGGCGTCAGCTGGTCGCTGCCGTCTCGGTCGGGGCGCGAGCCGGATCCGAGGCGCGGGCTGCCGCAGCGAGGGCGGCGACGCCGACGAGGAGGAAGATCACCGAGTCGACGCCGAAGGCGTCGGTCCCGAGGACCGAGAGCGGGGTGAGCGCGACGCGGGTCAGCGCGGTGATGCCGCCGAGGGCGAGCAGACCTCGGGT
>JANQNP010000048.1 GCA_028279505.1 Dehalococcoidia bacterium | reverse complement strand
ATGCCCAGCGGGGCTCAATTTGGGTTTACCGCGCTACCCGCGAGGGCCCCCGCACCACCGATCGGCCGATGCCGCCGGAGGGTCCGGCTGGAGTTGCGCCGCTCGTCCCGGACTTCTTTGTGCTGGGGTGCTTGCGTCCGGGCCCGATCCGAAACGGCCGCCTCACGGCGGCCGTCTCGGTTCTCGGGCGGGACCGCGTTAGCGCTTGTCGGCGGGGACCTCGAGGGCGAGGAAGCGGGCGGCGTTGAGGCCGAGGAGGTTGGCTCGGTCTTCGTCGGTGAGGTCGCCCATGGTGCGCTCGATCGCGGCTGCTGAGTGGGGCCAGGTGCCTTCCTGGTGCGGGTAGTCGTTCGCCCACATGAAGTTGCCCATGAGGTCGAACTCCCTGGCGAGGGCGAGGCCGGGCGGGTCTTCGCCGAAGCTCGCGAAGAAGCTGTTCCGGTAGTGCTCACTGGGGAGCATCTGGAGCTTGGGGAACGACCACATGTGGTGCTTGTGGTAGGCCTCGTCCATGGCGGTGAGGGCCCAGGGGACCCAGCCGATGCCGGCCTCGATGGTGGCGATGCGGAGGTTGGGGAAGCGCTCGAGGACGCCGGAGCTGCAGAAGTTGGCGACGGGCTCGAGCGACTGGCTCAGGGAGTGGACGGCGTAGTTGATGATGGCGCCGCCGTTGCCGCGGGCGCCTCGCGGGTCCTTACCCGTCGAGATGTGGAGCGTGATCGGGAGGTCGGCGTCCTGGATGGCGGCCCAGAGGTCGTCGTAGTGGGGCAGGTTGTAGTTGAGTTCGTTGCCGTCACCGGGACCCCAGACGGGGCGGTTCGGTAGCGAGAGCGCGCGGTGGCCCATGTTGGCGGCGCGCTTGACCTCGGCGATGGCGCCTTCGAGGTCGTTAGGGGCGATGGCGGCGACGGGGACCATGCGGTCGCGGTGCTGGCCGTACTGCTCCATGGACCAGTCGTTCCAGACGCGGCACATGGCCTGGGAGAAGACGGCGTCCGGGGTGGCCCACATGGAGAGGCCTTTGTTCGGGAAGATGAGTTCGACGTCGATGCCGTCGCGGTCCATGTCGCGGAGGCGCTCGTCGACGACGTAACCGGCGCCGTTGCGCTCTTCGTCTTCACCCTCGAGCTTGAGGTCGCGGATCTTGATGGGGCGATGGCCCTCGGTGATGGACCACTTCACGCCGTCCTTGTCGACCTCCTGGCGCGGGATGCGGTGGCGGTACTCGGGCTCGATGCGCTTGGCCCAGAGGTCGGCCGGCTCCTGGCCGTGGCAGTCGGCGGAGATGATGAAGTACTTGTTCGGGTCGTCGGGGCGAGCGGTGCGGGACCAGCCCTCGGTGCCGGGTGTGGCGGTGCGCCAGGCGTTCGGGTTGTCCTGGAGCGGCGTCTGGGCGTTGGGCTTGTCGACGGTGACCATGTGGACCTCCGGTCCTGTCGAACTCGCAGCTCTGAGATTCTCTCGGGGCTACGGGCTCGCGAAGTGCTCGGCAGGGTCGGACGTGCCGAGTCGTTCGGGGAGCAGGCTGAATGGTTGCTCTCGTTCGAAGAGCATGTCGGCGGCGCTGACGCTGTCAGCGGGCACGGGGATCAGGTCGGCGTATTCGGGGGCGAGGCCCTCGTTGGGCCAGCGCCGGAGGCGGATGCCGGTCGCTTCGCTGGGGACGGGGTGTGCGGTCTGAGCGGCGCCACGGCCGCTGTGGAACCAGTCGCCCTCGACACCTTCGTTGCCGACGAGCCAGGCACCGAACCAGAGCATGGGGGCGCCGTCCTCGTTGGCGAGGTCGGGCCAGTCGATTGCGACCTCGGGCGGTTCGCTCACCGTGCCTCCCAGCGGCTGCCAAACGCCGTTCGATTTCGCGGGCAGCATATCACCGGTGTCATTCCGCCGACGGTGCCGGCTTCGGCCGACCTAGCCCGCGTAGATCCGCGGGCGGGGGGCCTCGGGAGATGCGCCCATCACCGAGGGGTGGGAGATGGAGAGCACTCGCGGCATGAGGCGGGTGAGGGTGCGCGGGCCCTCGAAGGTGACACGGCCGCCGCGCTGGGCGGCGGCGACGGTGCCGCGGCCCTGCCAGAGCGCGCAGAGGGTGGCGACGTCGGTGCGGACGGTGACGTCGACCTCGAAGCCGGGGTCGTGGAGGCAGATGGAGGCGCCGAGCGCGGGCTCGACGACGATCCAGTAGCGGCGCTGGTCGTCGGAGAAGTGGAACTCGATGACGACGCGGCGATCGGGGAGCGGAGAGGTGTCGATGCGGCTGTGGCCCCACCACATGGCCTTCTCGGAGTCGAGTTCCTCGGGCGTTGGATCGGAGAGCATCCAGCGGGCGGTCCAGTCGCCGAGGCCGAAGACGATGGCGCGGAGGTCCTCGCCAGCGGGGGTGAGGAAGTACTCGCCTTTGACACGCTCGAGGAGGCCGACCGCCTCGAACTGACGCAGCCGCTTCGTGAGGAGCGTGCGCGACATCTCGGGCAGCCCTCGGGCGATGTCGTTGAACTTGTGGCTGCCGATGAGGAGCTCGCGCATGACAAGGAAGGACCAGCGTTCGCCGAGCACCTCGCTGGCTTTCGCGATCGGGCAGTACTGGCCGTAGGTCTTCGCAGCCATCTGATCATCCAGTCCGTGGGCCTGCCGGGTACAGAGTCTGTACTCCTCTAGTCCAGATTTTGCACTGGGCGGGGTGATCGGCCGCACCTAGCGTGGTTCGCATCAAGAACAACAACCGCGGCCGGGCCGCGGCGGAATGGAGCCACGACGTGACCGACATGATCGAGATTGCTAGGAACCTACGAGACGACTTCGATGAGCGGGCGCCCGAGCATGACCGCGACGGCAGCTTCCCGCACGAGAACTACGACCAGCTCCGCGAAGCGGGCTATCTCCGCGGGCCGGTGCCTGCCGAGCTGGGCGGCGGGGACGCGGACCTCGTTGAGGTGGCTCGCGCGCAGCGCGCCCTCGGATATGGCGACGCGAGCACGGCGCTGGCGGTGAACATGCACCTGTTCCAGGTGGGCGCGGCGGCCGAGGGGTTCCGGGCCTCGGGGGCGAACGAGCCGCCGCTGCGGAAGATCGCCGACGAGGGCATGGTGATGGGGTCCACCGGTGCCGAGGCGGTAGTGGCCGGCGAGTGGTCGACGCCGACGACGGCGGTCCTCGATGGCGACGAGTACATCGTGAACGGTCGCAAGTACTTCGCGTCGCAGGCGCCGGCGATGAACGTCGTGCGGGTGAACGCGGCGGACAGCGCGACGGGCGAGATCCTGGTGATCGCGGTGCCGATGTCGGCGCCGGGGGTCTCGGTGATCGAGACCTGGGACACGATGGGGATGCGGGCGACCGGTAGCCATGACGTGCTCTTCGAGGATGTGCGGGTGCCGGCGGCGTCCGTTGGCGTGCGGCTGCCGGCGAGCGCGCCGGCCTGGGACCCGAAGTTCGCGAACGTGATCAAGTGGTTCTTGCCGCTGACGGCCGGGGTCTATGTCGGCATCGCCGACCGCGCCCGTGACGAAGCCCTCGCGGCGGTCGGGTCGGGGCGGAACAGCGCGTTCCGCGACGAGGCGCTGACCGAGGCGCTGGTCGGGCAGCTGCAGACGGCGCACTTCCGCGCGGAGGCGGCGCACGAGCAGGGACTGGCCCGGATCCTCGAGGCGGACAACCCGGTCGACGCGATGGTCGCGGCGATCACGCTGAAAGACGCCGCGATCGAGGCGGCGGTCGAGACGGTGGAGCTGGCGAACCAGATCGCCGGCGGGAAGTCGTACTTCCGGAAGTCGGTGCTCGAGCGGCTGACGCGGGACGTCCGCGCCTCGGGGTACCACCCGCCGAGTGTGCCGGTGTCGTCGCAGATGATCGGGCGGCGGACGCTGGCGCAGCGCGAGGCGAGCGCCGCCGTCGAGGCGGCCGAGGCGGTGACGGCGGGCTAGCCCCCGCCGCGGGCTGGCCGGAGAGCGGGCCGCTCCTCGGATCAGTTGCCACCGTCCGACGGTGGCAGCTGATCTGCTGTGCCGGTACCGGAGGGAAGCAGGACGCGGGCGAAGCCCGCGACTCCGTTTCGGGTCCCACCCACCCGCCCTGACCCGAAATGAAGGGATCGCGACAGCCCTCGCGCGTGCCGCGTGCCCTTCGGGACGGGGCTGCCGCTCCCCCGTTCATTTCGGGGTGATCTCGCGCTGCGTTCTTCGTGAGGCCGAGAGCCCTCCAGGGAACGCGGAACCGTGTGAACACCGGGTCTGGGTCGCCCGCACCGGCCAATCGAGGCACGCTTGCGCCGCGAGGCGGAGGAGCGGCCATGGACTTCGAGGAGATCCTGTACGACGTGGAGGATCGGGTTGCGACGATCACGTTGCACCGGCCGGAGAAGCTGAACGCGCAGACCGGGCAGATGACGGCGGAGCTGCACCAGGCGTTCGCGGCGGCCGAGACGGATGACGACGTGCGCGCGGTGATCGTGACCGGCGCCGGGCGGGCGTTCTGCGCGGGGTCGGATATGTCGGCGGGGCCTCGGGAGCCGCTTCCCGGGGACGCGCCTCCGTCCGGGGATGGCACCGCTTCGATCACGATGCGGCTGTACGACTTCCCGAAGCCGGTGATCGCCGCGATCAACGGGGCGGCCGTGGGGTTTGGGGTGTCCTCGACGCTGGCGATGGACATTCGGATCTGCTCGACGGCGGGGCGGTTTGGGTTCGTGTACTCGCAGCGGGGGATCGCGCCGGAGTCGGCGTCGAGCTGGTTCCTGCCTCGAATCGTGGGGATCGAGCAGGCGCTGTCGTGGATGTACTCGGGGAAGGTGTTCGGCGCGGACGAGGCGCTGGCAGGTGGGCTGGTGAGCGAGGTGGTCGATCCGGAGGACTTGCTGGAGCGGGCGCACGAGATCGCGGAGGAGATAGCGACGCTGACCTCGCCGGTGTCGATCGCGTTCATCCGGCAGTCGCTGTGGAAGGGCCTCGGGGTGTCGCACCCCTCGGAGGCGCAAGAGCTGGAGTCGGCGATGACGCGGGCGACGCGCGGGTCGGAGGACGGGCGCGAGGGGATCTTGTCGTTCCTCGAGCAGCGGCCGCCGGAGTTCACGAGCAAGGTGAGCGCCGACATGCCGGACTTCTACCCGTGGTGGAAGCAGGGCGAGTAGCACCCCGTCGACCGAGCGATTGCTCCGGTGCGGTAGATTCGGTCGTCCGTGGAGGCGCCGATGGCTGACTCTGACTGCGACGCGATGCGCGATGGGCTGATCAAGCTCGCGCTTTCGTTCCCGGAGGCGTGGGAGGACTTTCCCTGGGACGAGCCGGTGGTGAAGGTGCGGAAGAAGATCTTTGCGTTCTTCGGGAGGCATGACGACGACTGCTTCCGGCTCGGCGTGAAGCTTCCTGAATCCGGCGACGCGATCCTGCAGGAGCCGTGGGCGGAGCCGAGTTCGCACGGGCTGGGGCGGTCCGGGTGGGTGAGCATGCGGTTCGACCGGCCCGAGGAGATTCCGCTCGACTTCCTCGAGGAGCTGATCGTCGAGAGCTATGTGGCGGTGGCGCCGAAGACGCTGTCGAAGCAGCTGCTCGCGGAGCAGCCGGCCGACTGACGTGTCGGTGCTGCCGGCGTCCGAGGGCGTCGAGCCGGAGTTTCTCTATCACTTCTCCGAGGATCCGAGCATCGAGGTGTTCGAGCCGCGGCCCGGGCGGGCGATCGCGGGGCGCCCCGCGGGCGAGCGGCTCGTCTGGGCGATCGACGAGTTCCACGCGCCGATGTACCTGTTTCCTCGGGACTGTCCGCGGATCGTGCTGTGGGCGTTGCGGGGCTCGTCGGCCGCGGACGTCGAGCGCTGGATCGGGTCGCAGGCCTCGATGGTGGCGCACGTTGAGAGCGGCTGGCTGAGCCGGATCCGCGCGTGCGCGCTGTACCGGTACCGGTTCGATGCGGCGCCGTTCGAGTCGATTCAAGATCACGGGACGCACGTGAGTTCGACGGCGGTCGAGCCGATCGAGGTGGAGGCGGTTGGGGACCTCGAGGGGGCGATCGCGGCGGCGGGGGTCGAGTTGCGCGCGCTGGAGCGGCTGCAGCCGCTGGCGGATGCGTGGTTCAGCAGCTTGCACTACTCGGGGATTCGGCTGCGGAACGCCGTCGAGTGGACGCCGCCGGTCTGACGGCCTCGGTCTGGGGGGCCTCGGTGGGTGCAATCAAACCGTAACGAAGCGTTGACCGATAGCGGTACACTCGCCGGGCTCACCACCACGGGCGGAACGGGGGACGTTGTGAAGATCGAGAGCTACCAGGCGGGGATGCCGTCGTGGTCGGACCTGGCGACGACGGACGAGGCGGGCGCGCTGGCGTTCTACTCGGGGCTGTTCGGCTGGGTGGACGAGCCGAACGCGGCCGGCGAGGGCATGACCTATCACATGCAGAAGTTGGGCGACGACTACGTGGCGGCGATTTCCGCGCAGCAGCCGCACGAGACCGAGCAGGGGATCCCGCCGCACTGGAACACGTACATCACGGTCGATGACCTCGACGCGACGGTTGCCAAGGTGGCGGGGGCCGGCGGGCAGGTGTTCGCGGAGCCGTTCGACGTGATGGACGCCGGGCGGATGGCCGCGATCGCGGATCCGACGGGCGCGGCGGTGAACCTGTGGGAGGCGAAGGCGCACCCGGGCGCGGGTATTCGCAACGAGGCGGGCGCCATCGCCTGGAACGAGCTGGCGACGCCGGACGTGGATCGGGCCGGCGCGTTCTTCGCCGAGCTGTTCGGCCTCGATGTGGTGAAGGCGCCGGGTACCGAGGGCGCGACCTACACGATGCTGCAGATGGGTGAGATGCCCGTCGCCGGGTTGCTGCAGATGACACCGGAGATGGGCGAGATGCCGCCGAGCTGGATGACCTACTTCCATGTCGATGACCTGGAAGCGGGGATGTCGAAGGCGAAGGAGCTGGGCGCCGAACTGCCGATGCCCGCGATGGACGGGCCCGGCCTGCGCTTCGCGGTGGTGGTGGATCCGCAGGGAGCGACGTTCGGATTGATGCAGCCGCTCGAAGAGATGTAGCCGCTCCCCACCCAGACAAAACAAGACGGCCGGTCGCGCGCGTCGCGCGGTCCGGCCGTCCTGATGTTTTCTGATCCGGCGCTGCGGACCGCGCCGGAGGTGTGTTCTCACTCGGCGCGGTCCGCAGCGCCGGGGGCGGCTGTCCTCGTTAGGCGGCGCCCAGCGAGGTGAGCAGCTCCTGCTTCGACTTCGCGTACTGCTCGTTGAGGGCCTCGACGCCGGCGGTGACCATGTCACCGACGACGGTGCGGAGCGGGCGCTGGCCGGCGGGTAGCTCGACAAGGTTGCAGATGGCGTCGGCGATCTCCTGCGGGTTAGGGCCGCCGGGCTGAGCCATCTGCTCGCCCATCGCGGCGAACATCTGCTCCGGCTGGCGGCCGAGGTCGCCGTAGGCCTCGACGACGGTGGTGTCCTCCGGGCCGACGAGCTTGGCGAAGGCGTCGGTCGGGTAGCCGCCGGGCTCGACGATGATCGACTCCACGCCGAAGCCAGCGAGTTCGAAGCTCAGCTCTTCCGCGAAGCCCTCGAGGGCCATCTTCGCGGCGGAGTAGGGGGCGACGAAGGGGACGATCACGCGGCCGGTGGCGCTGGAGACGTGGATCAGCAGGCCGGAGCCGCGCTCCCGCATCGAGGGGAGCACTGCCTTATCGACCTGCAACGCGCCGAAGGCGTTGGTCTCGAAGATCTGGCGCACCTGGTCGATGGTGTAGCCCTCGAGGATGCCGACGTTGCCGGTGCCGGCGTTGTTGACGACGACGTCGATCTGGCCGGCGGCACCGAGGATGTGGCTGACCGCGGTGTCGATCGAGGTGGCGTCCGTGACGTCGAGCTCGATGACCTCGAGGGTGACGCCTTCCTCTGCGGCCCAGTTCGAGAGCTCCGTGGCGGCGGACTGGTTCTTGCCCTCGATGGCGCGCATGGAGGCGTAGACGCGGTTGCCGGCCCTCGCGAGGGTCTGGGCGGTGAGCTTGCCGAAGCCGCTGCTCGTGCCGGTGACGAGGATCGTTCGCTGCGTGTTCGTGGTTGTCATGGTCTGGTCCTTTCGGGACGTCGTCGTCTGCTGATCGATCGAAGGGGTCACGCCGTTGGTCCTCCGATTCGCCTGGGGCTTGCGGCGTTCCGCGCGCCCTCGACGTGTTGCTTCAGGCCATCGAGCGAACCGGCGAGCATCCGTCCGAGCTGGCGCTGGACCATGAGCCGGTCCATCACGGGACCGAGCGGTCCGAGCGCGAGCTCGTAGTGCGCCGACGCCGTGACGTGGGTTGCCGTGCCGCGCGCGGCGAGTTCGATCGCCATGCGGGCGCGGCGGATGCCGCCGTGCCGACCGACCTCGAACTCGACGAGGCGCTCCGGCTCCCAGGCCGTTACGACCTCGTCGATGTGCCCGCTCGGCGAGAGCTCGCAGGTCCGGGTGGTCCCGACGGCGTACGGGCCGTCGCTGCACTGGGCGGCGACGACGTTCGGGTTCCAACCGGAGACGAAGTCGAGGTCGGCGACGACCGCCCAGACATCTGTCGGGCTGGCGTCGATCTCGATCTCGCGGGAGACGTGGCTCACGTCGCGCTTCCTCGATGGCTGCCGCCGCGGGTGCGGCCGCTGCGTTGATGGGCGGAGGATGCGGAGCGGCGCTGTCGGCTGGCTGCGGCGGCGCTGCCGCTGGCTCGTCGCGACTGTGGATCGACTGTGAGGCGGGTGTCGGGGGCGATCCGGGGGCCTCGGAAGGGTGGTTGGCCTCGGTACCCTGAGCGCCATGCAGTTCCGCGTGCTCGGACCGCTCGAGGTGATCGACGACGCCGGCCGGCCGCTGCCGATCACGGGCGGGCGGCAGCGTGCGCTGCTGGCGCGGCTGCTGGTCGCGGGCGGCGAGACGGTGCCGGCCGAACGGCTGATCGAGTCGGTCTGGGGCGATCGGCTGCCGGCCGACCCGGCGAATACGTTGCAACAGTCGGTTGCTCAGCTGCGGCGTGCGCTCGAGCCGGAGCGGGAGCGCCGCGCGCCGGCGGCGGTGCTCGTGCGCGAAGGCAACGGGTATCGCCTTGACCTCGATGGGCATCACGTCGACGCGGACCGTTTCGCGGCCGAGGTTGCGGAGGGACGAGCCGCACTCGCCAGCGGCGAAGACGCGTGTGCGCCGCTGTTCGCGGCGATGGAGTGCTGGCGCGGCCCGGCCTACGTCGACGTGGCGTACGGCGACTTTGCGCGACCGGAGATCGAGCGGCTCGAGGAGGCGCGGCTCGAGGCGCGCGAGCTGCTGACGGACGCGGTGGCCGCGCGCGACGGCTCCGCGGCGGTGGTCGCGGACCTCGAGGGGATCGTCGCGGAACACCCGAGCCGCGAGGGCGCGTGGGGGCGGCTGATGACGGCGCTGTACCGGAGCGGCCGCCAGGGCGATGCGCTGGAGGCGTACCAGCGCGCGCGTCATCACTTGAACGAGGAGCTGGGCATCGATCCGTCACCGGCGCTGCGGGAGCTGGAGGAGCGGATCCTGCGGCAGGATGAGGGGCTCGACGCCTCGGAGGCCGCGACGCCAGCGCCGGGGCCGTCCGCCGGTGGGTTGCCAGCCTCGGACGCGGCGCTCGCCGGGCGAGAGACGCCGCCGGGGAACCTGCCGAGTCCGCCGACGAGCTTCGTCGGGCGGGACGCCGAGCTGGAGCTGATCGGCGAGCTGCTCGGGCGCGAGCGGATCGTGACGCTGACGGGGCCGGGCGGTTCGGGCAAGACGCGGCTCGCGATCGAGGCCGGGCACGCCGCCGGCGCCGGATTCGACTCGGTGCACCTCGTGCGCCTCGATGGGCTGCGGGACCCGGCGTTGCTCGTCAGTACGGTGGCGACGGCGGTGGGGATGCCGGAGAACCCAGAGCTGGCGGTGGTGGAGACGCTGGCGGCGTACCTCGCGCCGCGGCGGACGCTCGTCATCCTCGATAACTGCGAGCACCTGATCGAGGTGGTCGCCGAGCTGGCGGAGGCGATCGCCGAACGCTGTCCTCGGACGGTGGTGCTGGCGACGAGCCAGACGGCGCTGAACATCGCGGGCGAGCAGCTCGTGCCAGTGCCACCGCTCGATCTGCCGGGGGACAGCGGCTCGCCGTTCGAGGCGCTCGAGGCGGTGCCCGCCGTCCAGCTCTTCCTCGACCGGGCGACGAGGCTCGTGCCGGATCTCGAGACCGATGCCGACTCGCTCGCGGCGATCGCGAACGTGGTGCGCGCGCTCGACGGGATCCCGCTGGCGATCGAGCTGGCGGCGGCGCGGACGCGGTTGCTCTCGCCCTCGGAGATCGCGGAGCGGCTCGCCGACCGGTTCGAACTCCTCGATGGCGGGAGCCGGACGGCGCCGGCGCGCCAGCGCACGCTGCGCGGAGCGGTCGAGTGGAGCTACTCGCTGCTCAGCGAGGAGGAGCGGGCGTTCTTCGACGAGCTCGGCTTGTTCGCCGGTGGCTTTGACCTCGATGCGGCGGCGGCCGTGGCGGCGGGGGGCGATCCGGGGCTGGCGCTCCAGCGGCTCGGCAGCTTGCAGGAGAAGTCGTTGCTCTGGTCCGGTCCCGTCGCGGGGCGGCGGCGGTTCGGGCTCCTCGAGACGTTGCGCGCCTTCGCGTTGGAGCGGCTGGAGGAGCGGGACGGGGTGGCGAGCGCGCGCGCCCGACACGCGGGGTACTACGCCGCGCTGACGGAGGAGCTGAACCTGAAGCTGCACGGCGCGGCGCAGACGGAGTCGATCGGTCGATTCGCCTCGGAGTCGGACAATCTGCGGTCGGCGATGAGCTGGAGCATCGAGTCCGGCGAGCTGATGCACGCGGCTCGGATCGCGTCGTCAACGGGTGAGTTCTGGGACTGGAGCGGGTCGCTCGCCGAGGCGAACGAGTGGCTCGGACGCGTGCTGACGGCGGCCGACGGACGCACGGTCGATCCGCCGCTGGGGACCGCCGCCGGATGGGCCGCCTACTTCGCGACCGAGCTGGGCGAGATGGAGGAGGCGCAGGCGCTGGCCGCGGAGAGCCTGCGGATCGCGGTGGCGAACGAGGATCCGTTCGACGCGGGGTGCGCGCACTCGATGATGTCGTACACGGCGCGGGTGTCGGGGGACCTCGAGACGGCGGCGCGATATGCGGCGGAGATGCGCTCGTCCGGCAGCCTCGTCGGCGAGACGTGGTGGATCGCGTGGGCGGACAACCACGACAGCATCATCGCGCTCGAGTCGGGGGACCTCGATCGGGCCGAGTCGAGTGCCCATGCGTCGCTGGCGGCCTTCGAGGAGATCGGGGACCGGCGCGGGGTGGGCTGGGCGCTGACGGCGTGCGCGCAGGTCTCGCACGCGCGCGGCGCGTACGACGACGCGCGGGAGCGGGCGTTGGCCGCCGCTGAGCTCTCGACGGAGGTGGGCGACGGTCGGAACGCCTCCTGGGCGTTCGAGATCGCGGCGGATGCGTCGCGGGCGGCGGGCGACGGCGAGCGAGCGGCCGAACTCCTCGGCGCGGCGACCACGCTGCGGGAGGTGCGGGGCGCCGCCCGGTCGCCGTGGCGTGGCGACCGCGACGGGGTGCTGCGCGATCAGCTGGAGGCGCTGCTGGGCGCCGAGTTCAGCGCCGCCTGGGAGCGCGGGCAGAGCCTGGCCGCGTCCTCGTAGGCTGGTCTTCAGCGCGTTCGGTTGTTCGGCACGTTCGACGAGGGAGAGACGATGGCGCACCCGATCAGGCCCACGACCGAGGAGGCGGAGGCGATCATCGACCGGCTGCGGTCGATCTGCCTCGAGTTGCCGGGCGCGATCGAGAAGCTGGCCTGGGGCGAGCCGACGTTCCGGGCGGGCAAGGGGAAGATGTTCGCGCAGGTGGACAACAACCACCACGACTCGGGGCACGTGGCGGTGTGGATGCCGCTGGGCTTCGAGGCGCAGGACGAGCTGGTCGCCGCCGATGGTGACCGCTACTTCATCCCGCCGTACCAGGGGCCTCGGGGGTGGGTTGGGATGAAACTCGATGACGACGCCGTCGACTGGGGCGAGGTCGCCGAGGTGATCGAGGATGCGTTTCGCCTCGTGGCGGGGAAGCGACTGCTGGCGGAGCTGGACGCGCGGGGCTAGCCGGGCGCCGTTAACGCCAGCGGCCCCGGCTGACCGCAGTCAGCCGGGGCCGGAGGGCCGCCATCCTCGGCGGGTGGGGCGTTGCGGCTAGCTCCCCTCCGCCGCCGCCGCAGCAGCGGCGTAAGCGGCCGCTGCGCGTGAGGTTCTCCACTCCTCGTAGAGCGCGCGGACGATGAGGATCGGCGGGACGACGACCATCGACGCGAGTAGCGCGTAGGTGATCGTGATGCCGGTGACCAGCCCGAACTGCAGGAACGGCGTGAGCGGCGAGAAGACGAGGACGCCGAACCCGAGCGCGGTGCTGAGGGCCGAGCCAAGTAGCGCCGAGCCGGTGGTGGCGAGCGTGACGCGCGTCGCCTCGGCGATGTCGCCGCGCTTTGCCTGCTCCTCTGTGAAGCGGTGGATGATGTGGATCGTGTAATCCACGCCGATCCCGATGGAGAGCGCCGTGATCAGGGCGGTGACGACGCTGTAGGGGATGTTCAGCAGCGACATCGTCCCGAGGACCCAGACCAGCACGAGGGCGATCGGGCCGACCGCGATTGCGGCGAGCGCCGGCTTGCGGTCGGTGATGCCGAAGAAGAGGAAGAGGATCGCGAGCGCGGCGACGATCGTCGCGATGATCCCGTCCGTCTGGCTGTCGGTCATCGCCGTGGTGATCTCGAGGCCGGTGATGTCGCCCGAGGTCGCGGTGATCTGGGCGTCATCGCCGAACCATAGGCCCTCGATGTCCTCGACCATGCCGGCTGTCAGGTCCTGATCGCCGGTGACCGCGGTGAACTGCGCGAGCAGGACGTCCTCGCCGTTCGGGTCTTCGACCGCGACCGCCGCGAAGCCGGAGGGGTCGTTCTCCTCGAGACGGTCGAGCACGGCCTGGACGCCCGCCGGGTCGACGGTGATGCCGAGGTCGGCTTCCTGGGCGAGGGCGACGAGTTCCGGGTCGTAGTTGTCGCCCGGCGTGCCGTCGTCGGTGATCCAGTCCTGGAAGAGCGTTCCGAGTGACGCCTCGATGGGGCCGACCGCGCCGCGTGGGCGGCGGAGGTCGTCCTCGAAGGCAAGGCTGAGGTCCAGGATGTTGCGGATGAAGCGGTCGTCGGTGATCTCGCCCTCGATGAGGACGTTGACCACCTCGGTCTGGCCGCCGAAGGCGGCCTCGAGCGTCTCGAGGTCCTCGAGCGACTCGCCTCCGGAGGGGAGGAAGTCGCGGGAGTCGAAGGCGGTCTCGATGCGCGTGGCCGCGATGCCGAGGACGATCGTGACGATCGCGACGCCGGTGAGGACCGGCACCGGCTGATTGGCGAGCACGCGACCGACGGTCTCAAAGGCACGACCGGCGCCGGGCACGGCATCCGAGATCGGGCGCGCCGGGGGAAGCGTTCGCTTCGCCTCGCGGCGGCGGTCGAGCAGGATCCGGGCCGACGGCAGCAGGGTCAACATGACGATGAGGCCGAAGGCAACGCCGAGACCTGCGACGACGCCGAAGTCGCCGTTCGCCGGAATCGGGGAGTTGAGGTTGGTGAGGAAGCTGACGACGGTTGTGACTGCTGCCAGCAGCAGCGGCACGACGACGTGCCTGAGGCCGTGACGCGCCGCCTCGACGACCGAGTGGCCGCCGGCGCGTTGCTCGCGATAGAGGCTCGTGGTCTGAATCGCGTAATCGACGGCGAGACCGATCAACATGATCGGCACCATCGTGGTGATCGTGTTCGGCGCGCCGATCAGGTCGAGCCCGTTCGGACCGATCCAGCCCTGCGCACCGAGCGTCCAGACGATGGCTACGACGAGGCCGAGGACCGCGAGCCCGAGGTCCGTGGGCGATCGCATGAAGACGAAGAGCAGCGCGGCGATCACGCCGAGCGCGACGACCATCAAGGTGTTCATCGACGACTGAGTCGCGTCGTCTTGTTCCTCGTCGAGGGTGGCGCCGGAGAGAGCGCGTGCGTCCAGCGGGCCGTCGACCTCTTCGACGAGGTCGCGGGCGATGAGTTCGGCCTCAGCGAGCGCGTTAAGGTCCTCGAGCTGGCGCAGTCGCACGCGGGCGATGGCGAGCGGGTCGCCGTCTTCGTCGACGCCAACGAGCTGGGTGAGGCCCTCGGAGACCGCGGCGAGCTCCGGCTGGGTTTCGATCAGCTGGAGCGCTCCGTCGATCTCGGCTTGCGAGAGCGAGGCGAAGTCGTCGGTGCCGAGCACCGCGGCGAGCGGGATGGTCGGGCTGGCGATCGGGTCGGTGACCGCTAGGCGGACCTGGACCGTCGGGTCGCCGGTGATCGCCTCCAGTGTGCGGTCGATCTGGGCGAGGCCCTCGGGAGTCATCGCGTCCCCTCGGAAGAGGACGGTGGTCGCCGAGAGGCCGGCGGAGTCCGGGAATCCGCGTTCGATCTCCTCGAGCGCGATGGTGACCTCGCTGTCGGGCGGGAGGAACGCCTCGTTCCCCGCCTGGTCAGCGAGCTGTGTGATGCCCAGTCCGAGGGCGATCGTGATGAGCGCCAGCGCGGCCAATGTCCAGGCCGGCCAGCGGGTGATTGTTGAACTGAAGCTGTCCAGTAGATGTCCCATGGCGGCGTAGGTTGGCACTGTTGCCTTTATAAGTCAACTGACCTATTGTGTGACTCACGAACGGTTGGAGTGAGATGAGCCGAGCAGGCAGCAACGACCACACCCAGCGCCGGCGAGCGGGCCGGCCGTCACGTGACGAGCCACCCGCCGTCACGCGCGAGGCGATCATCGTGGCGGCGCGGCGGAGTATCGCCGCGCGCGGCTACGACGCCACCTCGGTGCGCGGGCTCGCCCGCGAGCTGGGCGTGTCGCTGTCGGCCGTGCAGCACCATTTCCCGCGCAAGGAGGATCTGTGGGCGGGCGTGGTCGAGACCGCCCGCGCGCAGGGCGTGCCCGAGGCTGAGGAAGGCCTGCGACCGATCCCGGACGTGGAAGGCCGGCTGCGAGCGGAGATCAAGCAGCGGGTGCTGCTGGCCTTCCAGAGCGACCGGATGGAGACCGCGCTGCTGACGGACCGCGGCGACGGGGCGCAGGACCGGCTCGAAGAGGTCGGCCGTGCGCTCCGGGAGTCACTCGAGCAACTGCGCGGCATGTTCGTGATGGCGATCAGTCGCGGCCTGATCCGCGACATTCACCTCGACGCGTGGTTCGCGCTGCTGGCGGTGGGGGTGCCCGCGGTGGCGTCCTCACCGGCCGGCGTCAACGCGCTGCTGGCGATCGATCTCCGAACCGCAGAGCAACAAGAGCGTTTTGCAGACGGCGTCGCCGATCTGCTGCTGAACGGCGTGCTGCCTCGATAGGCAGCGCCGATCCACATCAACGAACCCCACGGAGGCTTTCCATGTTCCAGTTCAACCAGGACGAGACCGCGCCGTCGCCCGCGAGCGTGCGCAGACGGCGCCCGCCCAGCCGAGCGCGAGGCTGGCTCGTTCGTCTTTCCTTACTGCTCGTCCCGCTGCTGATCGCGGCGGCGTGCGGCGGCGATGGCGATGACCCAACGCCGACACCGACGCCGGGTCCCGACGAGTTCGCGTCCGAGCAATGGGGTCACTCGCAGGTCGATATCGAGACGGCGTGGGAGCACACGCGTGGCGAGGGCGTGACGATCGCGATCCTCGATACGGGTGTTGACCTCGATCACCCCGACCTGCAGGACAACCTGGTGGCGGGGTGGGACTTCATCGACAACGACGACGAGCCGGATGACGAGAACGGGCACGGCACGCACGTAGCGGGCATCGCGGCCGCCACGGGTGAGAACGGGATCGGGATCGCGGGCGCCGCGCCCGAGGCGAAGATCATGCCGGTGCGCGTCCTCAATGCCGACGGCGCGGGCGATGACGAGGTGATCGCGGATGGCATCGACTGGGCGGTTGAGCACGGCGCGGACGTGATCAACCTGTCGCTCGGCGAGTCCGGGTTCATCTCGCGGCTGACCAAGGGTGGCGCGCTCAACCCGGCGATCCGGCGGGCGACCGCCGAGGGCGTGGTCGTGATCGCGGCGGCCGGCAATGACAACGACACGAAGCGCAACTACCGCGTGGGCGTGGACGTGATCGTCGTGAACGCGACGAACGAGCTGGGCCAGCTCGCGAACTTCTCGAACACCGGCGACGCGCGGGCGGTGTCGGCGCCGGGGACGCGGATCCTGTCGACCGCCCCGCTCGAGCCGACGACGATCTGGTCGGACGGCAGCGACGGCTGGGAGCAGCTGGATGGCACCTCGATGGCTGCGCCGCTCGTGGCCGGTGTGGCGGCGCTGCTGCTCTCGGCGGGGGCCGAGCCGGATGAGGTGGATGACCTGCTGGACGCGGTCGCGCGCAACCCCGCGGAGCGCAATGAGCTGGGCGCGGGGGTGATCGACGCCGGGGCATCGGTGGAGCTGATCACCTCGACGGCGGCGTCGAGGCCTTAGGCGGGGCGGCGTTCGCCGCGAGATGTGCCTGAGCACGGCCCCGAGGGAGCGATGACCTCGGGGCCGTCGCGTACCTCGATAAGATCGGTCGCACGAGACGACGACGAGGGGGAGACGATGGCGGAGTACGTTCCGAGCACGACTGAGTGGGTGCGCGAGCAGGTGGAGCTGTACGAGCGAACGAACGGCGCGGAGGGGCACACGCTGCGGGACACCGGGCTGCCGGTGATCATCGTGACGAACACCGGGAACAAGACGGGCGCGATCCGGAAGACGCCGCTGATGCGCGTGGCCGACGGGAGCAACTATGTCCTCGTGGGGTCGAAGGGCGGGGCGCCGCAGCACCCGGTGTGGGTGCACAACCTGCGCGCGAACGCCGAGGTGGAGATTCGCGACCGCGCGGAGGTGAAGGCGTACCGCGTACGCGAGGTGGAGGATGAGGGCGAGCGCGCTCGGCTGTGGGAGTTGAGCGTGGAGGCGTGTCCGCCGTACGCGGAGTACCAGGGGCGGACCGAGGGG